>CAKSNH010000016.1 GCA_934476075.1 uncultured Clostridia bacterium
GGTCAAGGGTGTCCCTTGCGGACTTTTCCGTCCTCTTTGTGGACGTGGACAAAGAGGACTCCAAAGGGTTCGAGTTACTCTGACAATGTCTACACCTATGGGAACATGAAACGTTCCCAACGCTAAATTCCGACAACGTCAGTTGCACTAAATTTTGATGTTATCTATATTCAAATAGAACGTTAAACTTTGATAACGTCAGTCGCACTACACTTTGATGCTGTCTATGCTCGGACAGAACGCAAAACTTATTAAACATTTCAACAAATTCTAATTCATCACACAAAAAGGAGTATCGCTCAAAAGAGCAATACTCCCGATATTCATTCAAAATCCGACAGGTGCTAAAAAGCTGAAAATCGGAATATTACGCAGTATACCGAAACTTATCAGTACACATATTGTAATTTGAAGAAATAAAGTCCTTATTTTAAATATCTTTGCGGATACTTTCGTTTCAAATATGTATTCATAAAACATTGATATTATACATATCCCCAACGGGATAATAACCGTAAATGCAGCCATATTTGAACGGAACGCTTTATAAATCTCGCCGTGCAGTAAATGTACGCACATTCTCGTCACACCGCAGCCGGGACAATAAAGTCCGGTATATTTATATAGCATACAATCCAGTGAAAAACCAAAATTTTCACGCAGAAAATAATATAAAAGCAAAATCAATATTATACCCAAAACAAGTATAACAGATTTGATTAATTTGCTTATATTAATCATAGGTTACCCATAACCTGCAATACTAGTGAGATAGCTCCAAATACAACACCGACAATAGGACTTACGATAAGCCATATCTTAACGTTTTTTATGTGCTTTTCAAATCCCGCCATATCATTGTTTTTGTATGCTGTGTTTGCACTGTTATTTTCAACAACTGCCATAATACCGCCGATTAGACAGCAGAACAACGCTTCCAAAATACCCAAAACCATAAACAATGTATTTTGAGGGTGCGGTTGATTTTGTGGGAATTGATTATACTGTGGCTGTTGATACTGGTTGTTAGGATTGTTGTACTGTGGTTGTTGGTATTGATTGTTTGCGTTGTTGTACTGTGGTTGTGGTTGTTGATTGTTTACATTGTCAGACTGCTGTGCATTTGTCTGTGAATTGTAGGAATTAAGTGCCGCTCCGCAGTTTTGGCAAAACATATCTCCGTCTAGATTATCATAATTACAATTTGGACATTTCATAAAATATCCCCCTCCTAAAATATTAATACTCATTAATTTTAACATAAAATGCGTAAAAAATCAATAAAATTTTATATATTTTTTCTCTTTTGCAGATAATTATATACTAAATTGTAAAATATACGCAACACATATTTCTTTTCAGCGAAGAATAATGCAAAAAATATGCTGAATTTTATAACATTTCACCTTAAATTCGTATTGACTTATTCTCTGCTATTGTGTAATATTAATATATAATCTAATTGAGAAGGAGATTTTTATCATGATAAGAAAATCATTTAAAATGAAACTTTATGAAGGTCAAGCCGAAGAATACGAAAAAAGACACAACCAATTATGGCCTGAAATGCAGGATATGATTCACGAGCACGGCGGTCACAATTACTCTATCTTCCTTGACGAAGAAACAAACGTGCTTTACGGTTACATTGAAATCGAAGACGAAGAAAAATGGGCAAAGGGTGCTGACACAGCCATCAACAGAAAATGGTGGGACTTCATGGCAAGCATCATGGAAACCAACCCTGACAACAGTCCTGTAAGCGTTGACTTAAAGCCTGTTTTCCACTTAGACTGATAAAACGAAAAACAAACCGATTTATACATATTGTTTCCAATCTGTATAAGTCGGTTTATTATTTTGCAGCAAATATTAATTAATAATTATTATTGTTGTTTTGTCTGTTCTGCTGTTGGTTGTTCTGCTTGTTTTGCTGATTGTTTTGGTTTTGTTGGTTTTGCTGTTGGTTGTTTTGCTTATTTTGTTGTCTGTTTTGTTGATTTGGGCATTGATTGTTTGCCATATTGTCCACCTCCTTACAAATATTATTTTTGCCTGTCTTTAAAAAAATATTCATAAGGAATAATTTTCATTTTAAAATATTATTTACGACTTCGTTTATGTACATAGTTTCGATTTTCCGCCACAGCTCATTGGTTATAGTGCCTGTTTCGTCCATGCCGAAAATATTCTGAAACCGTTTTATTACGGCTATGCTGTCATCCTTGTGTATACCCGTTACGGCAACCTCGCCTATATTATTAAATTTTTCGGCGATATTTTTCATCATCGCCTGCATTGTATACAAATGCTCGCTGCTCTCGTACGGCTCAATCACGAACCACTCATTCGGATACACACTGCCGATAACTGCCGTCTGCACCGCAGCCTGAGTATATATTTCCGACACCTTTTCCCATGTGATAAAATTTACCACGCCCGTAATCTCCAAATCAAATTTTTTCTGAAACGCTTTTACCGCATTTTCGGTCTGACTGTTAAAAACACCGTTCGGAACTACCCTCGGCAAATCCTCATAATAAAATGTAATACAACGCAGCATTGTCTGCAAACTTTCGATAGGCTTTCCGAGTAAGTTTGAATAATCAATCATGTCATAACGCATATTAAAATCCCTCCCCGTTAAAAATTCACAGGCTTATCAGCGTCGCCAAGCTTCATCTCATAACCCGGATATTGTGTTACGGTTGTTGTAAGTGCCGACATTACATTTTTATATGTATTTGCGATACTGTTCCATGTTTCTTGATTTACCCGTCCCGTAACAGGCAAGCCGAACCCACGCTGATATGCAATTACCGCTTGCAGAGTCTGTCTACCGAATGTGCCCGTTACGCCTATCGGCTTTATTCCGTTGGTTACGCTGTTAATTTCATTAAGATATTCCTGCAACACTCTGACATCTTCGCCGGTAGAGCCAAGATACAGCACTTTTCCGCCGTATGGTACGGTCGAAATAGGAAAAAATTCGTCATCACCCAGAACGGTTGTGGAGTTGCCGTAATACTGCCTATAAAGCATATCAAAGGTTTCGGAGTCCACTTCGCCCGTCTGAGGCAGATTGACGGAACGCTGAAATGCAATAACCGCATTTGTGGTTTCCTCGCCGTATTCGCCCGTGATGGCGATAGGCGGTATTTCATCATTGAATGCCGCAACCACCGCCAGATAATATTGAATCAAGGTTACTCTTTTGCCCTCGTCACCCTCAGATATAGTCTTTTCGTGCACTTGCGTCCGAACGGATTGAACCATATTTGCGGCAGCAACAGTCGGGGTAGTTTCCGGATATATCGACGAGCCGTAAATTCGCTGTCCCTCCGATTCAAGTTCGGACAGTTTTGTAATTCCCACATACAAGAACACCATCTTATACCATGTCGCATTGCCAACTACACCGTCTGAGCTCAGATTAAATATACTCTGAAATTTTTTCACCGAATTTAGTGTGTTTTCGTAAAATATACCGTTTACGGGGTTTATCTTAGGTATTGCGGGATAGTTCTGCGATATTCGGTTTAACATGGTCTGAATTACCTGCACATATATGTTAGCGTCATTCTGACGTATCGGCGTTCCGGGATAGGATTCCACAATTCCCATTACAGGTGCATTTGTCACAATTTCAATATCATCTCCATAATAATTTCTCAGTATCTGAATTGAATTATACCCTTGCTCGGCAAGCTCCTGACTGCCCCACTGCGACAGTCCGTCACAGGTAGTGGTTGTGCCGTTGCAGAACTGGGCAAAAAGCGGTTCAAGCGTATTTTGACGTCTTATGTACGAATTGAAAACCTCATCGACTATACGGTCTATATTTTCAAAAATATTTCTGCCCTGTATAAATTTCTGGTCGGTAGCAGTTGAATTTGTTATGCTGAAATTGTAGCCTCGGCTTCTGTAATACTCGGTGTATACACGGTTTAATGCAAATGAAATCTGTGCATATATATTTGCCAAAAGTGCACTGTCGTTCCATGTCGGGTAAATCTCGCTTGACGCAACATTTTTTATGTAATCGGGAAAGCTCACCGTCACATTTGCCGCATCGCTGTCCGGCGGACCTAAATGCACTACAATATTTTCGGGTATATACGGGATAACAACCGCCATAATATTTCAACTCCTTATATTATAGATTTTGCGGAGTTATATTAAACTCCTGTACATTTTCCTGTACGCTTGAATTTTCACGCAGCGGAATCATAACTACATTCTGCAATGTCTGCACACCGGAAAATATTTGAACATTTTTTATCAATACACTTTCAAATCTCTGATGGTCGACTTTTATGTTGCATATTGCAAACGGAGCGGTTTGATTGTTGTTCGGATTTTCACTTTCGGTTTTGTTGGGAGTATTGATGGTAATTGCATCGGTAAGCCCGTTTGCATCTGTCATACGCACGCCGACTATTTCACGCTGATTATTCTCGTTTACGTTGTATACCGTGACGCTCGCCCCGATAACGGGGATTGTAGCCTCGGACGTATATACCCGTGCTATTATTGTACCGTTTTCCATTTAATTAAATCAGTCCTTTCTGTAACTCTTATTTAATTATATTGGTGAAAATTATTATTTATGAATAAAATCTATTGAAAAAAGAGAGGCGATAATATAAAATTATAGTAAATAAGTATTAACAGGAGTTTGACTTTATATGCCAAAGCAAGATAATCCGCATGACGGACACAGGGAACGTCTGCGTGAAAAATATATAAAAGCGGATTTGGATAAACTTGATAAGTTTCCGCCGCATGAGATATTGGAGCTTTTGTTGTTTTACGTTATGCCGAGAGTGAATACAAATGAAATAGCACATAGATTATTGGATACATTCGGTTCGATAGACGCAGTATTTGACGCAGATATACATGAGCTTGAAAAAGTGGACGGGATAGGAAACAAAAGTGCGATATTTTTAAATTTAATTTCGGCAACTTTCAGAGTTTATGCAAATGCGAAAAATAATATAACAAATAAAGTGATAACGTCGGACAATATCGGCGAATATGTGAAATCGCTTTTTTATGCAAGAATGTACGAAACATTGTTTATGATAAGTGTGGACACGCAAAACAGAGTTATATCAACCGATATAATCTGTCATGGTTCTATATCTTCGGTAAATATTGATATGCGTAAACTAATATCCGTTGCACTTAGGAATAATGCGGCGGGAATAATTCTTGCACATAATCACCCCGGCGGAAAAGCACTGCCGTCAGCGGCTGACCGAGAGGCAACGGAAATGGTTAGAAATATATTGTCGGCAATAAATATACGATTGCTCGACCATATAATAGTTGCCGGGAATGAATATGTAAGCATGAATTTTGATTTGCATATGCTGAATTAAACGGTATTATTTTTGTATTTTATTTAAAAATGCCATGCAGCCTTCGACTATATCCGAATATGTCAAAGAGAAATCGCCTGTGTACCACGGGTCGGCTATGTCACGGGGATTTTCGGAAAAATCAAGCAGGCGGAATATTTTTTCTCCGCGTGTGTGACCGGTCATACGCTCCATATTGCGTATGTTTGCACTGTCCATGCCCAAAAGATAGTCGTATTTGTCGTAGTCGGATTTTGTAAGCTGCACCGCTCGCTTGCCGCCGCACGAAATACCATGTTTGGCAAGCTCCGCCTTTGCGGGCGGATATACGGGATTGCCCACGCCATTCCAAATTTCCTCCGTACTTGTGGCGGCGGAGGCGATGCAAAATTCGTTTTCCCGATTATTTGTTTTTACCATGTCTTTTAATATAAATTCTGCCATTGGGGAACGGCATATATTGCCGTGGCAGACGAAAAGTATCTTTATCATTTTTCAAATGCCTCCTAAAATGCTGTATTTTGCTCTGATTTGCCCCGATTTGCCGAGCGTATCAGAGAGGTTGTTTTGCCCCAAACTCTGTCACGAAAATCCGAAACGGGGCAAAATACGGCAAATTGATGCCGTCAATCGTAGTAGGAATTGGGGTGGTTACTACTGCGATTTAGTGGTTTCATATCATTTAGCAAAAGGGTGTGCGTTGATACACACCCTCATTAATTCTACTTTTCTTTCTTGCTTTCCTCAAATTTCTTTTTAGCTTCTTCGATTGTTGTTCCATCAATATAATATGAAATAGCTGCTTTTCCTATTGCAGATGTTCCCAATGCGGCCACTCCTGCACTAACAGCAGAACCTGCTCCTGGCCATATTGCATTCAAAAATTTTGCACCTTGTTGTGCTACTAATCTCAATGTATAACCTGCACCAGCTAAACCTCCCATACTAAAGATAAACTCTTTTGCTGTATCCATGGAAAGATCTCGCCCACTTAACGATGCAATAAGCAACACTAACAATGCCTGAATAATCAACAATACATAAATATCAGAAACCGGAATAGGCGTTAATGCTACTGTTCCTGCAAGCCCGGAGAATATTTTATTCAGATGGCGGGCAAGTCTGTGAACTACCTCCGTTAATCTTGCAGCCATCCTCAATCCCATCTGTGCCTCAAAATCTTGGATGGCTTCTTCCAATATATCAAGAAGTTTCTCTATCTGATATCGTCCATCAAAGGCAATTTCTAGATTCTCAATGTCGTGGACTGGCAATTTGTCGATGTCTTCTACTGATACTTCCATACCATCGGGTGCTTGCCAATCAATCAATGATGATACAGCAACAATATCATCAATTTTCAACCCATTTTTCACGATAATACTCTTATAGTACTGAACAACTTCATTTATGCTTTTAATCTTATTTGCAGGATATTCACTTGGTGATTTATATCTAGATGGTGCCATTTCATCGCACTTATTCACTACAACCACAATCGGCAATCTTAAGTTATTTATATCTGCATAACTCTTTGCAACTTTCTTCAGAAATTCTACATCAGTATTTACATCGTCTCTGTGAGTACAATTCAACATGAGTATTGCTACATCTGGAGAAAACTTATTAACTTCGTCTAGCAGCATATCTTCTGCAGAAATATCTGAATTCAAACTTTCAGACTCTGCTATTCCTCGTGTATCAAGAATTTCCATCAGCACGCGATTCCCATCCTTGCACTGATACACTTGAGCATTCTCTGTACAACTCTTTGTATCACTTACCCCCGCAACATATGTTCCGCACAATGCATTTATCAAACTGCTCTTTCCTACACCAGTCCTTCCAATTAAGAAAATTCTTGGTGGTCTATGTGAATCAATCCCTTCCATTAACTGCTTTAATTCTTTATCTCCTAGAATTGTATCTTTTAACATTTCTCTAGCCTTTTTCGGAATTGCATCCGGCAGTTTATCAATTAACTCTTCGGTTTTGATATAAAACTTCTTCATATTTTGCATTCTTTGTTCTAATTTTTCTTTTTCATCTCGCATGATTTTATCCCCTTTCGTAATAGACCTTGCAAATTTCGCGAATTATTGCAAGTACTTCTTAAATGCTTTCTTCATATTCATCAAAACATCATACTAAGGATTTTGAGGGTAATTTCAAAATAGTTCATCCCTCAAACTTCTACTTATAATAATTATACCACATATCATATCAATTCACAATGCCGACAAACTCTAACAAAAAACCGTATAAAAACAGCACTCAGAGCCATATCCCGAGTGCCGTCTGTGCAGCGTATATTCATCATACCTCAATTTACAGAATATGTGAGATGGGTTTATTACCCCGAACTCTGTCACCAAAATCCGAAATGGGACAAAATAGGGCAAATCGATGCAACGGTTAGTAGTAAAAACGTAGTAAGAATTTGGGTTGTTACTACTGTGGAGTCAAGGTAATTATTTATTCCATTTGCATTCGATATTAACAACCACCTGCAGCATAATTAAATACAATAATAAACTGCTGCACTCCAGTCCGTTAAATTTCCACTAAATGCTGATATACCGAGTTTGCAACATACCAAAACATTACTGGCGGTATTGCATTTCCAAGTGCACGATACTGTGCAGTTTCACTTCCCACAAGTTTGAAGTCTTCCGGGAAACTTTGGATTCTTGCAACTTCTCTTGGTGTAAACCTGCGATATCGTTCTCCTACCATCAATACAGGATCCGTACTGTTAAGAGATACTTTCGCTAAATGTGCCCCCACCGTATTGCAAGGCTTGGATATATCTTGTGCTCGCCCTTTATTCATAGACTCACGATTTCTCATCATTCCTGCTACGGCTCTATCGCTAAAAAAATATTTTTCATCTACTGTATTTTCAATAACTGAACTAAGGGGTTCATATAAGACCTCCTCTTTCAATGCAACATCTGGAAATGTAAACTTGATGCCTAGGTCCTTTCTAAACCCAACAATAATAACCCTCTCTCTTTTCTGAGGAACCCCATACTCAGCAGAGTTTAATATTGAATAGCTCACATCGTAACCACTTTTTTTAAATTCTTCCATAATTAGCGGAAATGCACTCCTCTTATTTGCTGTAAGTAATCCTTTGACATTCTCTGCAATAAAACACTTTGGCTTTTTTTTACGAAGAATTCTGCACATTTCAAAAAACAACTTTCCTCGTTCGTCCTTCACTCCCAAACGTTTCGGATTTTGAGCCACAATTGAAAATGACTGGCACGGAAACCCCCCTGTTAAAATATCAACATCAGGAATTTCCTCTGACTTCACTTTTCTAATATCTCTATTATCCGGTTTAATTCCAAAATTCTCTTCAAAAATATTACATGCATTGTCATCGATATCATTTGCATACACTATTTCCATATTATTAGCATCATATTTTTTTCCGAGAAAATCAAATCCTCCAAGCAAACCGACATCGGTTCCTCCACATCCACAAAATAAAGATGCTACTTTTAATTTGTCCATGTTAACAACTCCTCAAACTGACCCACCTCGGACGGGTTAAATATAATATCCGCACCGTTGTTAGGTATCATATCAATCATATCTCTTTTATACAGACCTACTGGATCTTGTAACAGAAATAGTTTTCTCTCTTTCTTACTAAGTAATAGTCTGTACACATAATACCTATCATGCGTACTACTTGCAGTATTCCACTCATTCTTCGTAAGATGTACCCTGTTAAAATGCAACGGCTTTGAACTGATAGTTGTTTTAACTTCAATATATCTCTTGCGTTCATCTAACTCCACAGAACTTATGTCGTAACCAACAGCATACTGGGTAGGGATACGCTTAATCAAATGAATCAAATCCTCACGACCACCAATCTTAATACGCATACACTCATGACCATGAACAAGGCTTTCTCCAATATCTCCGATATCTTTTGTTGTAAATCCGTCATAATGTATAGCAATTCTTTTTTCAATAACACTCTCTCTTTCAACAAACTCAGAAAAACTTCCTATGCCATCAGATGTTGTATTTTCCTTAAGTTTCTTCAACTCATCTTCATCAGAAGCAATGTATGCCAAGATATCAGTTGAAAAATCAGTTTCTTTAATGTCTCTATTAACATAAGAAAACCAACCATTAACACAACCTTTTACGCTTTCCATATTTCCTGATCTGTTTTCAATCATCCCATCATACTCATCAAACCATTCCGTAGATTCAATGAATCTAATTATCGCATCTTCTTCTAAAGTATTAAGATAATAGGTATGATTATCATAAGTTTTCAAAAGGTTCGCAATCTCCATATAATCAAGAATATCACCTGCATAACGGATAACATCTCCTGTCTGGTCATATTCCAGTTTATTCTGACGATTGTCAAGTATCCTTTCCCATGTTTTCTTAACGCCCTCATTATCTCTGGTCACACGCAAATCATTAAAGATGCAGTGACAAGCTTCACACTTAGTAATACCTACAGAATTACCACCTTCTCTATTTGCATACTTCAACATTTTTAAAATATACTGTGCTGGTTTAAAATGAATTCCGTTCTCAATTTGCTCCAATACATTCTTTGGTTTGATATGGGCACCAGGATACTGGAAATTATATAAAAACACCTTAAAGCATTCTACTAAATCTTCATTTGCAGCTAGTTCAATTGCTCTTCTTCCTGGTTTGTCTGTTGTATCAGTATGCTCGATAAAACCAAAAAGTGCAGATATTTCTGTTCTCCAATTGTTAATAGTCTTAAGTTCTCTATGAGCATTCCCTGGATACCTATAAATTGCCTCGTTTACTTTTCTGATAAATTCATCTGTAGGCTGTTCACCCACTCTTGTAATTTCCTCCGCCATATAAATCAGTACATTCTCAATGTCGCCTTTGAAACGAGGTCTGACATGGTGAATACGGAAATAGTATTCTTCTGGTATTTTATATTCACTCATAAATATCCTCCAATTCTTTCTTTAAACTTTCAGCAATTGCCTGTGCCATAAGTGGCGGAACCGCATTTCCTACCTGTCTAAATTGCTGGGTTTTATTTCCTAGAAAAATAAAACTATCTGGAAATGACTGTAATCTTGCACACTCTCTTACCGTTGGAACACGATTATATTTATAGTGAAAATGATGTCTATGTCCCGTATCAATTGTAGGCGCCGGTTTATTACTTGCAAATCTTGTCCATGCCACATGGAAATTTCTTGATTTGCTATATTCTTTAGGAAGGTCTTTGTAATTTCCACCATCTGGCACAAGAGAAATAATTTTCTTAACCTTATCAGAATGTGCCGCCGCAATGTGATTTCTTACTGATAGAGAATTAGCTCTCATCAGTTTTTGATAATCATTGCTCGGTTCTGTGGTATAAGGAACATTATCCTCCCCCAACTCATACTCTAATGGTGGAAGATCATCCAATGCCATACTACAAGTTACAATTTTATCAAATGGGGCAGGATATTGAAACTTGCCTTTTTTCATTCCAACAAAGATAACTCTCTTTCTATTTTGTGGCACCCCATAATCAGCTGCACACAAAATTTTATACTGTATGTTATACCCCATCGCTGTAAACTTATCTATAATGCTATCTTTTATCTGACCACCAAACAAACCTACCAAGCCGGGCACATTTTCAATAACAAAAGCCTTTGGTTTTATCTCTTCCACCAAACGAATGTACGAAAGGTATAATTTATTTCTTGGATCTTCAAACTTGCGAGGACCAGAAAGTGACATTCCTTGACACGGTGGTCCGCCAATAATTACATCAACTTCCTTGTTTCCGATTAGAGGTTTGATATCTCCATCGTAAGTAATCTGTGTTATATCACCACAAATAGATTTTGTGTTCTTGTGGTTTAGTTCAAAAGTTTCTAGTGTTTTCGCATCATTATCTATTCCTAACAAGATATTAAAACCTGCAGATTCAAATCCATAAGATAATCCACCTGCTCCTGAAAATAAATCTATTACATTCATTTTTCTATTCATCCTCCACACATAGTCAAGTCTTTTTGCCATTTTTTCTTTTGTACTGTTTTTTCAAACTTTTCAAGAATTACCTTTACCGCAATGTCGTATTTATTTGCAATCATTCTGCTTTATATTACTCAATAAACTATAGCTTTATATCTCACCAAATCAAATATGTAGCCCAAATAGTTTTATCTCCTTAATGCTCTTTTCTATTTTGCGATATTTAATTATTAAAATTATACCACACCCACTCCCACATATCAATTCGCAATACATACAAAAAACAGCACCCAAGCCATAGCCTGAGTGCCGTCTATGCAGTGTATATTCATCATACCACTCTGAACATCTTCTGCGTTACTGCCTTTCTGCCGGAGGTTTTATCAAGCTCCTTCCTTGCGTTTTCCAAGTCCTCCATGCGTTTTAGCTCATTCTCGGCATCTTCAAGTCCGAGATGTGTGTAAGTGTTGAGCGTTACACCTATGTCGCTATGCCCCATAAGGTACTGCAGTGTCTTCGGGTTCATACCCGACTTTGCCATATTACTGCAATAGGTATGTCTGCAAACGTGCGGCGTAATATTCGGTATCTGTATACGGTAAATATCGTTATATCGTTTTACCATGTGGTTGAAACGATGTTCCCAATGCATTGCAATCAAGGGATTTCCGTTATCGTCCAAGAATAGAAAACCTGTGTAACCATCAATCATTTTCTCAAATTTAGGTTTCGGTCTATCCTCGATAATAGCTTGAAAACAACTAGCTACATCTTCCGTCATCGGCAGTTTTCTCGTTCCGGCATTGGTTTTGGTGGATTCAATGACAAGTTTCATATCCGGCATTCGCTGAATTTGGTGGTCGATATTTATGATACGGTTTTCCAAATCGATGTCACTTAATGTCAACCCACAGAATTCTGAAATACGTATTCCCGTATGGAAAAGAATATAAACAACTTCATAGTATTTGCAGTACACATTATCATCGTGAACAAACTTTAAGAAATTCCGCATTTGCTCTCTTGTAATCGCCTCACGAGTAACACTGTCATTTACTACTACATTTGCCAATTCAAATGCAAAAGGGTTTTTGCTTAAAATATCATCATCTACCGCCATCTGAAATGCCGGACGCAAAACGCCACGCACAGTTTTGATTGTGCTGTATCCTTTTCCGTCCTGCTGCATTTTGATAAGAAATAATTTTGCATCAGATGTTTTCACATTAGCAATTTTCTTGTTGCTAAAATCCTCTTTTGCCAGCAAGTTTTTTACAAAATTATAGTTTGTGAGAGTATTGGGTTTGACACCTGTTTTGGTTTTTAAATATCGTTCCACCAGTTCCGCAACGGTTATATTTCTGCCGATAGGGTCAATGTTATTATCTAAATTATAGCCTATCTGTTTTTCCAATTCTCGCAGTGAAAGACAAGGCTTTTTTCCAACAGGCAATTTATCGGTCGATTCTAAACGCCAACTATATACAAAGTGTGGTTTCCCATCGATATGATATTTGAACTGATACTTGCCGTCAGAGCGGATTGATTCTCCGCGTCGTAAAACCCTATGCTTTGAATCACGTCTTATTCCTGATTTTCTCGCCATAATTATCTCTCCTTTTTAATTCAGAATGTGTTTTTAAATATCTTTCAAAATCAGCTTTAACAATCAGTCTGCGTGTGCCATACATAGCAATAAAGTCAAGGTTCTTGTTTTCCTTCAGAAGTTTGTAAAACTTTCTGCGACTTAATCCGAAAAGGTCGATTGCCTCATTAGGGTTCAAAAAATCCTTTTCTTCTAAATTTGGCTTATTCATTCTCTTTCACCTCAATTCCGTCCATAATCAACTGCTCAATATAGTCTTCAAACTTTGCTCGTACAATCAAGTATCTGTTACCCATGTAGAAAGCAAATTTACCTTCATTGATTTCTGCCATCCGTCTGAGATTTTTAATTCCGATATTGAAATAAGCAGAAGCCTCATGTATTGTCAGCAGATATTTCTCACCTATTGGAATATTTTTTTTAGTACTGCTGATATTATTTTTTGAATTAGCCATATGTTTCTACCTCCTGTTTTATATACGACCGTTTCGGTCATTACATATATCACTCTAAACCGGAAAAATAGCAACTACTATTGGCAAATAAAAAGAATTTATATCGTAGAAGTTTCGTTCAAAAACTGCTCGAATTTTGTGCGATTTATAAGGTATCTATTGCCGCTGTAAACACTGAATCTTCCCATATTTTCTTCAGCTAATCTACGCATCTTTTTTACACCTATATTGAAATAATAGGCCGCCTCTCTAATGGATAGCATATACTTTTCACTTAGCGGGATTGCGATTGTCACACCATCATCATTCAAAAACTGTTGCATAATTTTATCTCCTTTCCCGAAAGAGCGTTGATGATACCCTTTCTACCTATATGCGATAAATCAAGGCAAATCGAACCCCATAAAAGCAAAAATGCCTGCAAGGAAAACTCCTCACAGGCATAAGCTGTAAATTCAATTATTCACTTTTTCCGTCCCATCTATGGTCATAGATACCTGCTCTGTCATTCGTCACAAACACCCTCAACAGCTCGTCCGTAAGACCGAGTTCAGCGTTCTCATCACCCTTGAGCAAGCCTTTGTCCATCATCTTCTGAATAGTAGGTCTTGCCCAATCGGGCATATTGCTGTCCACATAATTGTAAATCATTTTGCTGTTTGCTTTGTTGACTTCCGCCCTTAACGCAGTAAGTTCAGCTTTTAATTCGTCATATTCCTTGCTCATAAGTTCCTCCTTAATACTTGTATAATCAATATTCCCGTAACCCATAATTCTGCTGTACGAAAGGCTGTATGACTTCTTCGCCACACAGCCACCGTTTGCTACAACACCGCTTGCAGATGAAGTATTGCCCTCTATCGTATATACCTTTTTACTGTCTACCGCTGTAACAATGCCCGTATGACACGCAACACCACTTGCGTTTCTGAACATTATAACATCACCCGATTTCGGATTGCTTGTTTTCCAGATGCCTATTTTCTTGAAATGATTTACACCGTAAGGGCAGTAGGCATAATGACCGCCAAGTAATTTCTCTACCATTTCTGCACCAAAAGTATTCGCAAACACTACGCTCACGAACATTGCACACCAGGGCTGTGCTTGAAATACCGACTTTTTCTCGCCGAAATAATCGCAGTAGTCCACTGCAAAACGAGTGTAGTTGTTGTTTCCCGCATTTGCGGTAAAATCGTTTAGGCTGTGATTGCTTTTCTTTTCAAGATAGCCGACCCACTTTTCAGCCTCGGCTATCAGTTTTTCGGAATTAGTCATTATTGTCACTCTCCTCAGCTCGGTCATGTAATTGCTGTAATATATCTTTCAATTTCTCAGGTACGGGCAATCCCAAATGTGAAGTGTTTTCTAAAATTGATACACCCTCATTTGATATATAGAAAAATATCACCGCAGTTCTTACCACACACCCCGTACCGATGACTTGTACATCAAGAATATTAGCAATACCGACAAGCAAAAAAATAAGCACCTTTTTACAGATGCCTTTAAATCCAATCTCGCTCGATAATTTCTTATCCGCTACGGCACACATTATACCCGTAATATAATCGACCGCTACAAGTACAGTGCACCACGGTTTTTGAATGAGTAAACAAACTGTTAACAAAAATTAATATCACAACAATTATTTTTATGAGATAATAAAATAAAAAAGGTGATTGTAATGAAAAAGTTAGCATTAGCAGATGTTTTAGAAGAAATTGAAGATACTCGTAGAAAAAATAGTGTAATGTATCCTTTACATGAGGTATTAATTATTATGCTTTTAGCAGTAATATGTGGAGCTACATCATATGCAAAAATCGAAATGTTCGGAAATAGCAAATGTGAATGGCTAAAAAGATTTCTCAAACTTGAATATGGTATACCGGATGCCTGCACATTTAGAAATATAATAAAAGAAATCGACACTCAGAAATTGCACATTCTTTTTTGTGAATGGATGAAAAATGTTGTATCGGATTTAACCGGTGTAATTGCAATAGATGGAAAAACTGCTCGCAGAACACGAGATAAAGCTAATCGCCCCCTACATGTAGTTAGTGCATTCTCTCATGAATGCGGACTTGTCATTGGACAGTTAGCATGCGAAGAAAAAAGTAACGAGATTACTGCAATCCCAAAACTGCTTGATATGCTTGAAATAAACGGTTGTATAGTAACTATTGATGCTATGGGTACACAAAAAGATATAGCTGAAAAAATCATATCTAAGGATGCGGATTATATATTATCTTTGAAAGAAAATCAAAAGACTATGTATCGAGATGTAAAGCTATATCTTGATGACATTTGTAAAGATAATGATGTTAAAAACAGCAACAATTATTATAGAACAATAGAAAAAGGTCATGGCAGAATTGAATCAAGAACATGTGTTATTTCAGAGGAAATTGGATGGTTAATGCTCTAATTAAAACATTTATATTAGCCTTATGTAAAGAATTTATACGATTATGCTTTATTGCACAATAAGAGCTGTAATAATCATTTTTATCATGTGTTCTATATGCCATTGGTGCAAACTCGTTTCCAAAACCATTTGTATCAGTAAAATACATATTTTTAGAAATAATCCTTACTTGCTTTGCTGAAAGGTTCCATTCTGTATCAATCTTACTTATTGCTGTTCCAATACTATATGCGGTTGTTTTAAAGCTTATTTTATATAATTCCAAAAATAAAGATTCTATTTGTGTATTTATTGCAACCAGTAAATCGGCTATTTGATTTGAATAAGTCCATATTTGATTATGCCCGTCTTCGTTTTGCTCATCTGAAAAATGAATGTAGTAAGATAACTCTATGACATCTTTTTCTAATTTTCTGTAAACAGTCCAAAACATATTTGATTTGTCAGGCATTTTACATTCTCTCCTTTCAATTTTATGTGTTTCCATTTTTTTAATATACTTTTTGCTACAGCGTTCAGTTTTAATTTTGAAGTTCTTCAATATCTTCTTTATATTCCTTAATCATTAGATTATTTAAATCAATTTTGCGTTTAAGAGCATTTATTTCCTTTGTAGCTTCATCCATATTTTCTTTCGCGTAATCTAAATGACGTTGTTCAGGATTAGTCATAGACATAGTGCTAGTATACATCTTTTTCGCATCATCATATTTGCTTTGCCAACTATTGATAAATATTCGATTATCCTCATTAACTTCTTCAAGTTCTAAAATCTTTTGATTTAATTCTGTAATCTTACTCTCATTACTTGGTTCACATCAAACTAAAAATATGCCAGTTAAAATCAAAGTTAGCAATATGTATAATCTTCTTTTCATATCTTTCATTCCTTTCACTTTTAATTACTTTTGATTATGCTAAAATATTTAGCTTCAAATGTCTCATAAAACATCACAGCTACATCTCTTTAATGGTAGAAAATAAATCCGCACACTATTAAATCAAGCAACTCAACCCTATGAATTTTAGCAGTTTTTCAAGTTTTACATCAAATCAGCACATTATCAAATCGGAACACTGTCAAAATGGGCAACCCAACTCTCTCACACTTTTTAGTATCAAAATAGAATTTCTATATTTTTCACTAATTTGCAAGCTGACTTCTGCATTTTCATAAAAACCCCATAAACCGCATAAAATCAAGCTTTGTGAGCATTTTATTCATCCACCCTTGACATCAATACTACACACTCCACATGACTCGATAGAATAAGCTGAATGTCTTTGCTTTTTTACGAGCAAGGGAATATATCCAAAGCCTTTTTCGTGGTTGAACTGCTTACTGGAATATGTCCATGAAACTGAAAGTTTCTGTTCCTTACAAATTCCGATTTACATTATTCACAATAAATCGTTTTGCCAAATTCATATGCTTCTTTTAGATGATTTGTTTTATCAATCTGAGGCTTCCCATTTGTATCACCACATCCACCAGCTAAAATCATTCCTTTATCCTGAAATCCAATATAATTGATTATAGCAAATTTGTAATACGACACCGCCTGTTCATATGTCCAAAATAAATCATCAGCAGACGTCATCAGTAATGCTGCATCTTTAACCGGATATTTCTCATATCGTCCCAGTGGTGGATTAGGGTCTTCTTCTGCTATACAATAAAATCTCTCAACAAACGCTTTTAGTTTAGAGGACATTGTCCAAAATAACAGAGGTGAAGCAAATACGATTAGATTGGCTTCTTTTATTTTTGGTACAAATTCGTTAAAACCATCTTTTTGTATACATGGTTTTCCGTATCGGCAAGCATTACATCCCATACAACCTTTCACTTCTTTTTTATTAAGAGATATAAGTTCTACATCATGTCCTGCATCCGTAGCTCCCTGTATAAATGAATCTACTAATTGCCTTGTGTTTCCCTTTGGGCGACCGCCACCTAATACTACTAATATTCTTTTCATGGATTATCTCCTCCAAATTCAAACTTTCACCTATTCAACAGGCGAGTCAAAATCATCATCTGTACTCTTACGGATGATGTACTTGATCTTTTTCACCGATAGCGGAGCATTCTCCTCATTGAAGTATTTGATGTTCACTATTTCTACAACCGCATCATGATTATCTTTTTCTGCCAGAACAATGACAAAATCACCAACTTCAATGCTGTCATCGTCCTTCAAATAATAGTAACTCTTGTATCCCTCACCAAAGATTACGCTACAGAAAATGTATTCTGATTGACGACGTTTTACCTTGCTGTAAACCGATAGACCAAGAATTTCTCCCAGTCCATAAAAACGAATAAAATTGAACACCGTTTCTGCAAAATCTGCGAAATCATCTAATATACTTTTTTATCGTAGCCTTCTTCCTATATTTTTCTAAAAAGGCATAATCACAGTTCATCTCAAAACCGAGGTCAGCACAATCATCCGCCATAAAATAGTCAACTAATTCTATATAGTTGAGGTTTTGGTTTCAAAATTTATTACACCGATAAACAGCAAAATCATGGATTTCTTTCATTTCTGCCATTGCAGCACACCTCAAATCTTTAATTATCGTTGTATCCATTTCTGATGGTATCCAAGCATTTTTTCCAGTATTGCTCACGTTCCAGTATTTTTATCGGATCATACGATAAACCAAAATACTCAAGCAATGTATATGTAAAATACTTTTCAAAATACTCTGAACCCTTTTGTTCATACAAAGCAATCAATTTCTTGTTTCCACCATGTTTGGAATCAAGGTAGTTACCCCATCTTTGGGCAACGCCTTCTTCACCTGTGGCAGAGCCTATATATAGTTTTCCGGTGTGAGTGTCAGTCAGACAGTAAACCCCCGTTATTTTCTTCAATGCTTCATAATATGTAGGCAATATTCTTCCGTTGAAAATATCAGCCAAACGATGATAAGGAAGATGTACCCTGTCATAACCTTCAAAGTTTTCGCCACTGTATAGGCATGACAATATTTCTTTTACACTCGCCTGTTCAAGATACTTACTGAGGTTGAATACATACCTTGAAAAAGTATGACCTTTTCTGCATTTAATAATCAGTCTTCCGAACAACGGCACAAATCTCTCCAGCACATTTACTGTTGCACACTCATTAGCGGGAACGTCCACAATCTCTGCTGCGGAAATCAACAACCACTCATCTTCAATCATTCTTGCAAAGCTGAACACCCACTGTCCAGGATAGAAATTACGCTGTTTTCCATACCAACCCCAATAGGAGCAATCCGTACAAGTGCCAGACATTTTTTCAGACTCACTGTGTTTAAGCCATTTGTCGAGAAACGATTGATTATCACCTCCAGGATGCATGTTAAATTCAATTTTACAGTTTTCAATTTCTTCCTTTGTGAGATTTAAAACATTATTCAATGGTAAATCCATAATCCCGCCCCTTTCAGCTGTGGCTCTATCTTATACTCCAAAGAATGCTATCAATCTTCTTTATTTTTGACATTCCTTTATAATCAGGCAACACTTGGTCAAACTCACAAATACATTTTTTCTTTTTCTGTTTGCAAAAATAAGCATACCACTTTTCTATATCAGCATAAAGCATAATTGCATTCTTCAATTTTTCTTTCTTCGTTATTCCTATTAACTGTATATTCAGTTTCTAAACAATATAACTATCCCATATCGGCTTTTTAGGAAGTATTGTCGCAAGCATTTTACTTGAAAAAGACGAATCTATATTTCCAGTACATTCATAAAAGTATGTAATAATCTTTTCAAAGGTTGGTTTACCATTCTTAACACTTTCAAAATACGCCTAATAAGATTTTCTCCAACTCTCATTTCGCCTTACTACATAAAACTCATTAAAAGTTCGTTGAAAATCAATATCAACAGCAATATTCGTGATACTGACTTGTTCCATTATATATCGGTATTTATCAAGTTTCATGCTTGATGCCAAGCGTTCTTGAAATACTTTAAAATAACAAAGTTCATATCCATAACTTTTATCTCATCGTATATCAAACTAATCCTCTCTCTTTATATAGGTCAATTCAATGTCGTATCCCAAAGTCTCCAACATCTGCACAAAGGTCTTATTCACAATGCCATCCTGTTTTTTGATGATGCGATTAACATACTGACCTGTAGTTCCGATTGTTTCCGCAATCCGTGCTTGGGTTGTTCCGTTCTCTATGCACTTTACTTTTACATCTACTTCAATATTGTTTTTAATCATATATTTGTCGCTCCTATTTGCAAGGCTCGTTAGTTCTAACATAAATAAGATAATTTATTATAACACAAGAACTACCTAATTTCAATATCACGGCTATAAAAAAGGCACCTGCATTGCTGCATGGTGCCTTCTACTACCCACGAAAAAGGGGATTTGTACATATATATTTTTTCATTTGCCGAATAGTAGTAAAATCGTAGTAAGGCACTTTTCATACCACCACGATTTGCACCGATTTACCCAATCAAAAGCCGACACCATTTTAACTCACAGATATATTGCCGTGGCAGACGAAAAGTATCTTTATCATAATTTAAGTGCCTCCTAAAATGCTATGTTTTGCTCTGATTTACCCCGATTTGCCGAGTGTATCAGAGCGGTTATTTGCCCCGAACTCTGTCATGGAAAACCGAAATGGGGCAAAATACGGCAAATTGATGCAGTGGTTAGTAGTAAAAACGTAGTAGAAATTAAAAGCTTTACTACTAAGGGATTTTCAGCAATTATTTATTCCATTTACATTCAATATTAACAACTTCCATTGGCATACTTACAAATTGAATATCAAATTTAAGGCTTGGTTCTACTTTTGTACTTGCATTATGAATTCTGAAACTAAGTTGCCAACCATTATTAAGATACATCTCTACTGTGTTATCACTATCAGGTTTAAATTCAATTGCTACAAGTCGTGTAGGCAAGTTTACTATTGGAACAGTAATCGCCGAGATTTTATTTTGGGCAGGTTTATTTAATGTGTTATGCATATTAAACGTATGAATAATTGTAAGCTTTTTACTATCTTTACTTACAATTTTATAATAATCATTGATACCTATTAGATACTCAATCATCTTTCTCGGCATTGTTTTATCCTTTTTATTAGCATAACTAATTTCATCAATAAATGCTTGTAACAAAGGTATATATACTTCCTGACTCTTATTTTCTATATCAGACCATTTTGTTCCGTTCTCCCTTTCCTTTTTCAAATTATCGAATATTGGATTTACTGTATTCCAATATTTATTGGAACAAGGCATTTCAAACCATTCATTACCGAAATCAAGTCTATGACTTAATCTACTGTGCTTTACAGCATCATGATTATGTTTTATGCTTAGTCCAATTTCCCAATCTCTATCTTTTCTCTTTATGACAATATCGCGTACATCGCCTTTCACACCCTGCTCATCTTTTTGAAATTCAAGAATGAGTTCATCACTACTATCTTCTACCATTATTGGTTCGAGTTCAACGATTGTATTTATGGCAGCCTGTGCCGACATCATAAAAGTTTCCTGCATATTTTCATCCATCTGCAACCAAGCTTTCTCATTTGCAGTCAAACTTGAATTTTCAACAATTCTTGTTTTTCTTAATTTATTTAAATTTCCATATAACGTTTGAATCCATGCATATTCATATGCTCGTCCTTGATCATTACTCTTTGTACTCATTTTTCTCCTATTATCCTCCTTGGCATCTAGAACTTCGTTATCAATCTCAACTTCCGCACCCTTACCCTCAAGATATTTTTTTATTGCAACTGCTATCTCATATGCCAAGTTAACCGGAACAGCATTTCCTATCATCTTATATGCCGTATTTGTGTTCTCATATATAAACTTAAAGTCATCCGGAAACCCTTGTATTCGAGCAATTTCTCTAATTGTCATTCGTCTATATAAATTTTCTTTGCCCTCTACAAATCTACAATCATTTTTCTCAACCTTTATCATTTTAGGTGCTTGTGGATGCAACTGACATTGTCGTCCAGATGCTTGCACTGTAAAAGCTTGCTCATCCCACGATTTTACTCTATTTCGACTCATAAATATTGGCGAATATTCTCCTACAAAATATTCATTATTATTAATTGCCTCTGGATTGTGATGGTTTTTGTTCCCCGCTGGAAGAGCTGTATCTTGTAAATCCCAAATAACATCTCTAAGAGTAATCTTTTTACTATCGTCCTTTGTAGACCCTTTAGGGAAACCAAATTTAATATTTAAATCTTTTCTAAAACCAATATAAAAAACACGTTTTCTTTCTTCTGCCACACCATAGTCCTTAGCATTGACTAAAGTAAATGAAACGTCGTATCCTACTTCATCAAACATTTCAAGAATATTATTAACAGCAATAGAATGTCTGTTTGCGAGCATTCCACTTACATTTTCCGCCAAAAAAAACTTAGGTTTAAATTCTTTTAAAATTCTTATGTAGTCCCAAAACAGTTGTCCCCTCTCATCGTTTATTCCTTTAAGAGAGCCAGCTTCTGACCATGATTGACACGGTGGACCACCTATAATTCCATCTATATCTCCATCAACAAATTCTAATATATCATTTTTTGTTACTTGCCTTATGTCCTGCTCAATCAAATGCGTATGTGGATGATTTGCTTTAAATGTAGCCCATATTGTTTTATCAAACTCATTAGCAACAGGGATATCAAAACCAGCTCTTTTAAACCCCAAATCCAAGCCACCACAACCACTAAATAAACTAATTAAATTCATTTATTTTATCTCCTTAATAATTGCGATATTTATATTATTATACCACACCTCACACATCATATCAATTCACAATTCCGATAAAATCAAGCAAAAACAGACAAAAAACAGCACCCAAGCCATAGCCTGAGCACTGTCTGTGCAGCGTATATTAATCATACCGCTCGAAACATCTTCTGTGTTATCTTTTTCTTGCCGGAGGTTTTATCAAGCTCCTTCCTTCCGTTCTCCAAGTCCTCCACACGCTTAAGTTCATCTGTTGCATCTTCCAGTCCGAGATGCGTATAGGTGTTGAGTGTACCTCCTATTTCGGAATGTCCCATAAGGTATTGCAGTGTTTTACTCCAGTATAATCACATAAGGACCGCACAGCTATAACGATGGACTTTCACTGTCAAGTTAAATGCCATGCTCAATGCATAAAAAGCGGACGAATTTAAAATTCGTCCGCTTTAACCTTCAAAATTAAATATTCATTCTGATTTATTTAACCTTTTCAAGAATCCATCTCTGGCCTACGCCACTTCTGTATTCCCATTGGCATACATTAGCACCGTTTTCCTTGCTTACGCCGCTAACATCAAGGCATGATTTAAGTTCAGATACTCTTGTAAGAATACCGTAAGAACCATCACTTTCCTTTATAAACTTGAACTGCTGATTCTTCTGTGAAGCATCACCCCATGTCTGAATGTTTGCTCCGTTATCGCCCGTACCGCCGTCAACGTCAATTGCCTGTGTATAATTTGAACAGCCTGTCAAAATCTTATAGTATCCATCATTTGTAGATACAACCTTGAACTGCTGTGCTGTTGCACCATTTGCCTGATACTGCTGAATGTTTGCACCATTATCAGCAATTCCGTACATTA
Organism: uncultured Clostridia bacterium; assembly: GCA_934476075.1. Lineage (GTDB taxonomy): Bacteria > Bacillota > Clostridia > UBA1381 > UBA1381 > CAKSNH01. The sequence continues at coordinate 23,512 of CAKSNH010000016.1, forward strand.
CATCAAGATATTTTCCGCTGTTTACGCTCTTGAAGTTATATACACCCTCGTCAATTTTTGCATACCCATCGTCTGTTGATGATTCTTCTGACGCATCATCTTTTGTGTCTTCTTTGACAGGTTCAAAATACCACTGCTGCCCCGCACCTGCCCAGTATGCATACTGCTGAATATTAGCACCTGCCTCTGTGCTGATGTTTGCAACATCAAGTGCTGATGCAAGTGAAGATGAACGTGTAAGTATTGCATATTTGCCGCTACCTGCATCCTTAAACTTGAACTGCTGATTTGCACCTGAACCTGATTTCCATGTAAGAATGTTTGCACAATTTTCCGGACTGTTTTCGCTTACATCAACTGCATTATTATAATCTGAACAGCCTGTAAGGAGTTTGTAGTAACCGTTTCCTGCAGATACAACCTTGAACTGCTGTGATTTTTCACCTGTAAAATCACTCTGAAGTAAGTTTGCACCATTTGCTGATGATCCATCAGCTACATCAAGATACATATCACTGTTAGCACTCTTGATATAGTATACACCCTCTGCTATGTCAGCATATTCTTCAATCGGTGTTGGTGTTGGTGTTGGTGTTGGTGTTGGTGTTGGTGTTGGTGTCGGTGTCGGTGTCGGCGTCGGTGTCGGTGTTGGTGTTGGTGTTGGTGTTGGTGTTGGTGTTGGTGTTGGTAATGGTTTTGAAGATGCCGGAGCTATTTCAATACCGCTGATATATCCGCCATACTTCTTATCACCCATATTTATATCAATATTAAGCATTCCGTCTTTTACATCTACTCGTGCAACATATTGAGCTGCATCAGTAGCAAAAAGTGCACCCGATTGTGTACCCTCTACCGTATAGCTCGTTCCAAAACCTGTATTCCAACAACCATAATGAATAGTTACGTCATATCTGCCATTTGGAATATTTGACATGAACTTTGCTGTGCCATTAATTTGGTCACTGTAAATTTTTTCATAACCCGATGGTACATTACCAGGACCCCTTGTCATAGCAGCAGGAAGTGCACCGCTGAAACCATAACCCGTATATGGTGAATATGCTGTTGTGGATTTAACTGCCGCAAATCCGTCTTGAACATCTCCATCACCAAAATCGAATTTATATGTCGGATTCGGTATAGGAAGAACCTCAATACCGCTTATATATCCGCCGTATGCTTTGTCACCTGATTTTATAACTACATCAAGCATTCCATCCTTGATTTCAACCGGAACAGCAGTTACAGCTGCCGTAGTTGATGCAAGAGCCTCCGTTTCTATACCCTCAACAACATATTTTGTGCCAAATGATTCATTCCAACTACCATAATAAATAGCAACATTATAGTTTCCATTCGGAATATATGCCTTGAAATGACTATTTCCGTTCAATTGGTCATTGTACATATTTTCCATACCCGAGGCAATTGCACCCGGTGCTCTTGTCATTCCTTCGGGAAGTGAGCCCTCAAATCCATAACCTAATTTACCGCTATACGCAGTAGATGATCTTACAGCCTCAAATCCGCTTTGAACATCGCCGTCACCAAAGTCGAATTTATACTTCGGAGTAGGCGGTGTTGTAATTTCAATACCGCTGATATATCCGCCGAATGATTTATCACCCTTTGAAATTTTAACATCAAGAATTCCGTCACTAACCTTTACAACTGCAGAATACTCTGCCGGACCGGTTGATGAAAGTGCACCCGAATCAACACCCTCTATATTAAAGCGTGTACCGAATGAATCATTCCAACAACCATAATGTACTGTTACACAATATGTACCGTTAGGTATATTTGTTCTAAATGTAGTTTCGCCTTGAATTTGGTCACTGTACAGGTTATCCATGCCACCTGTAACTCCGCCCGGACCTCTTGTCATTCCGCTTTGTGAACCTACAAACCCGAAACCGTTATTTGAATTATATGTAGTTGATGATCTTACAGGCACAAAACCACTCTGAACATCACCGTCACCAAAATCAAACTTGTACGGTGTAGCAAGAACCTTTATCGAGAAAGTTCTTGTATGTGAGTATCTTCCGTTTGTTATCGTTGCACGAATATCAACCATATTATTATCTGTTGATGGACGTGTCAAAGATGTAATTTTATTATTCTGTATAACAATGCATGGTGATGTACTTACCCATGAAATAGATGAACCCTTTGCTCCTCTTGTAGGAAGAACAAGATCTCCTACATTTTTAACCGTAGTTGTTGAAAGAGTAAGTGAATTAGCATCTGCCTGTGCATTTACAAAGTCAGCACCAATCTCCGCACCTTTTGGAGATGTCTTAACAACACCTGATGGGAATGCGTTTACAGTAAGGTCATTTATGTAATATTCGATATTGTTATATCCTTGACCGAGATAGTCACCCATTGCATCATTTTGCTTCGGGTTAAGACCTCTCTCATTTTCCCAACTGTCCGGCATACCATCATTATCCGAGTCGACAATTTCTTTTTTTGTTATCTGTGCCGGATAATAGTCATCATAGTTAACCTGTTTGATATTGTATTTTGCAATTGCATTATTAAGCTCTGTATCAGATGATGTAAGTGTTGAGAAATTACGTCCTCCTGAAAGATAGCCGTTACCTGTGCGTGCCTCGTCCATTACCTGACGGTCAATCTTCGGACGCTTTGCAGCACTTATACCTGCACCTGCATACGAAAGAACTGTCTGATATGCGGCGTCAGCTGATTGTGCATTTCTTGCGATTGAAGCATCGTTTCCGTAAACATCCTTTACAACAAACGGTGTATTAACCTCGTAAACACCCTGTGACATACCTGATGTACCATAATTAACACCAATCCAGTTATTGCTGTTCATTGCAGAATTATGGTCTGTGCCATTAGCATTTACCATCTTGTTGCCTGTAAGATAAAATCTGTACTTTTCAGGATACGAACCGCTTGATATGCTTATATAGTTATATCCGCCTCTTGTAGACTGACCTTTCTTGAAGTAGTTGCCTACATAGTTTACATGACCGAACGTACCGTATGCTGTCTGATAACCCCAGTTAAAGATTACATTATTTACATAATCTAATGTATTCGGTGCACCTATTTTTCCTCTAAAGTTACGAGAAATGTTATCTGCAATCATGTTGTGATGCCATGTGTTATGACCTGCACCCATCATGATACCGAAACCGTGACAACCCTTTGAATGGTATGAAATACAGTTTGACGGACCAATGATTGAATACTGTACAGTCTGCTGCATACTCGAATATAGTCCGAACTGCTCGTCATTAGCCCAACCGATAGAGCAGTGGTCTATCATGGAGTTAGAACCTTTTGAACCTCCCCATGCGTCACATTCACTCGAACCATTTTCGCCGGGACGCGAGCTTACAAAACGGATGATGATATTATCTCCGCCCATACCAATTTTTCCGCCTCTGAGAGTTATACCTCCGCCTCCGGGAGCTGTTTGTCCTGCTATTGTATTATTTCCCTTTACTACGACATCGGATTTAAGGTTAATCGTTCCTCCCACATCGAATACAATAATTCTTCCTGACCTTGAAACAGCATCACGGAATGAGCCTGCACCACTGTCATTGAGGTTTGTTACATGGTACACTGTACCGCCTCTGCCACCGGTAGCATATTTACCAGCACCCTCCGCACCCGGAAAAGCAACAATCGGGCTTGCTGCCGATGCTGTCATTGTAAATTGGAACGCAACACTTCCTAACATTGTTAGTGACAGCAATGCCGCCACAATTTTTCTTTTCATTAATAATCACCCTCCTGTTAAAATTTAACCATTTAACTCTATCATTAAACTGATTATATCATTCTTAAATAATTTTTCTATTGATTTTATGCAACAATTTTAAAAAAAAAAATTGTCTATTTTTCACAAAAAACTATTTATAATTATAGGTTATCTTATAAAGTATTACAAAATAAGATTCACGAGTCTACTCGACAATCTCGGAAACAGACTTTACAACCTGCTCGGTAGTATCCTCAATCGTGATCTTGCCCCCCGGAATGCTCTGCCCTTTGGTAAGCCTTGATAGCATTTTATCGAATATATTCTTTTGCAGCTTTTGAGCCTGTTCGATCTCCGAATTAGCTTTTTGGAAATCAATATGTGCAGCAGATAAAAGGCGTTTGAAGGCAGCTTCCGGTATCGCCGAAACAGTGGCATATTTAGAGTTACTATTGTCACATCGAGAAAAATAAATTTTAAAAAATAAGATCAAAAGCTCCCCATCACCGGATATATTCCAGTGGTGAGGAGCCTTTGTATGATATAGACATTAACCTTCAATTGTAGGTTTACAATAGATGTGTTACATTCCGCAATATTTTGTTACGAGATAAACTCATAACAAAATATTACGGCAAAAAAAGAATAGCAAGTGAAACTTCTTTGTGTTATAGTTAATTCACCACAAACAAACCAAAACAAAGGAGACACTTGCTATGAATACTATAACACAAACAATGAAGTTCAGACAAGCCCTAATTGAATATTCTTTAAAATATGGCGTAACAAAAGCTGCTATTCGCTACAAAACCAATCGTCAGTACATTTACCGCTGGCGAAAACGATATGACGGCACATTGCAGTCCTTAGCCGATAAATCGCACAAACCACACCACCACCCGAATGAGCATACCCCTGACGAGTTAAAATTAATCGAAAATATGCGTAAACGTAACCCTAATGCCGGTTTAGTTGTGTTTGTTGAACATCTGATAAAGAAATTTCCGTTTAAAATCGAATGTGTACAAACCGACAACGGACAAGAATTCACTAAAAAACTCGGCAGTTCTAAAACACCTACTCCAACAATGTTTGAGGCTGCTCTTGAACAACATAATATTAAGCATAAATTAATCAGACCGTATACACCACGGCATAACGGCAAAGTTGAACGCTCCCACCGTAAAGATAATGAATATTTCTATGCTACACATACGTTTTATTCATTTGATGACTTTGCCAAACAATTAAAGGTGCATAACTATAAATACAACAAGTTTCCTATGCGTCCTCTTAATTGGAAAGCCCCTGTTGATTACATTAAAGCTTTCCTGCAAGACGGCGAAATTTTTTGACCGATTGTGTAACACATCATTGACAAACCTACATAATTCCAACAACACCCAAGCCTTAGCCTAAGTGCCGGCTTTACCACATCATATAACCTTGAAATTATCATTCATAAAATTGCCCCTAAAAAAAGCCTGTGAGTCTTCACTCACAGGCTTTCATTTAGGGGTAAAAGAAATTGGGTTTTTGTTTTACATTTTATTAAATTTTATCTACTGCAAATTCACCGTCCTTGGCATCAATCTTGATACTGCTGCCTCTCGGAACACTGCCGTCAATAATCTTTTCGGCAAGCATATCCTCAATCTTGTTTTGGATAGCACGTCTTAACGGTCTTGCACCGTATGTCGGGTCAAATCCCTCTTTGGCGATTAAAGCGATTGCCTCGTCGGTAAATTCAGCCTTAATTTCGTTTGATTCAAGACGTTTTACCAGTGTATCAAGCATCAATTTTGCAATTTCCTTGATATTTTCGTCTGTCAATCTGTCGAATACGATAATGTCGTCAATACGGTTCAGGAATTCCGGCTTGAACGCACGTCTTACCTCCTCCATTACACGGCTCTTAATCTGCTCATGCTCGTCTTTTGCCTTGTCACCGCTGTCACTATCCGCATTAAATCCAAGCTTTGATACATTGGTGTTTAGAATATTCTTCGCACCCAGGTTAGATGTCATAATAATTACAGTATTTCTGAAATCGACTTTTCTGCCCTGTGCGTCTGTCAGGAAACCGTCTTCAAGCATTTGCAGCATGATATTGAATACATCGGGATGTGCCTTTTCAATCTCATCGAACAGCAATACCGAATATGGTTTTCTGCGGATTTTCTCGGTTAATTGACCGCCTTCCTCGAAACCTACATATCCCGGAGGCGAACCGATAAATTTAGACACCGAATGTTTCTCCATATATTCCGACATATCGACTCTTATAATAGCGTCCTCACTGCCGAACATAGCCTCTGCCAGTGCCTTTGAAAGCTCTGTTTTACCTACACCCGTCGGACCTAAGAACAGGAACGAGCCTGTCGGACGTTTAGGGTCTTTCAATCCCGCTCTGCCACGTCTGATAGCCTTTGCTACCGCCTTGACTGCCTCGTCCTGACCGATTACACGGCTGTGCAATACATTTTCAAGATTTTTAAGCTTGTCGCTTTCTTCCTCGGCAAGTTTCTTAACAGGGATATTAGTCCAGTCGGATACAATATCCGCAATATCCTCTGCCGTAACCTCCGAAGCTGCGGAACTCGATTTTTCTTTCCATGCCGATTTTTGAGTATTGATACTCTCTTTCAATTTGTTTTCCTTATCACGGATTTGTGCGGCTTTTTCAAAGTCTTGCGTTGTAACCGCCGCCTCTTTCTCCTTTGCAAGGTCGGCAAGCTGTTTTTCAAGGTCTTTGACATCGTTCGGAGCAGTAAGCGTGCTCAAACGTTTTTTAGACGCCGCCTCATCTACAAGGTCGATAGCCTTATCGGGCAAAAATCTGTCTGTGATATAACGTGACGACAATTCCGCTGCGGCTTTCAGTGCCTCGTCGGTAATCTTCACGCTGTGGTGTGCCTCATATTTATCACGAATACCAAGCAGGATTGAATATGTTTCCTCAACACTCGGTTCGCCGACTGTGACCGGCTGGAAACGACGCTCCAAAGCTGCGTCCTTTTCGATATATTTACGGTACTCCTTAATTGTCGTAGCACCGATTAACTGCAATTCACCACGGGCAAGCGACGGTTTCAAAATATTAGATGCATCAATCGCACCTTCTGCCGCACCCGCTCCGACAATGGTATGAATTTCATCGATAAACAATATTACATTGCCCGAATTGATAACTTCTTCCACTGCCTTTTTAAGTCTTTCTTCAAACTCACCACGATATTTAGCACCCGCTACCATAGATGACAAATCCAAAGTAACCAATCGCTTATCCTTCAAAATTTCGGGAACATCGCCCGCTGCAATTTTCTGTGCCAAACCTTCGATAACCGCCGTTTTACCAACACCCGGTTCACCAATCAGGCACGGATTGTTTTTCGTACGTCTGCTCAAAATCTGAATAACTCTTTCGATTTCTTTGCTTCTGCCGATTACAGGGTCAAATTTATTTTCTTTTGCAAGTTTGGTAAAATCTCTGCCGAATTGGTCAAGAGTAGGCGTAGCCGCCTTTTTACCGCCCTTTTTTGCATAGCCGTTCGAGTATGCGTTCGGCTGCGAATAATTTTCGTCAAATTCCTCATTGCCCGATACGGCTCTTACCATGTCGGCGTAAAAACCTTGAAGTTCAATTCCAAGCTCAGACAAAATTCTTACGGCAACTCCCTCACCCTCACGAATGATAGCCATAAGCATATGCTCTGTACCGATATAGCTGTGACCGAGTCTTCTCGCTTCAAGCAGGCTGATTTCCAGAATACGTTTTGTACGCGGAGTGAATGCCACTTCCATATTGGCAGGCAGTGCAATACCCGTACCCATCAATTCTTCAATTTTTTCCTTAATTTTATCGGCGGTAACATTGGCATTTTCAAGCATTTTCGCCGCAACACCGTCAGTTTCCATGGCAAGTCCCATCAGGATATGCTCACTGCCGATATAGTCATGTCCCAACTCGCACGCACTTTGATGTGCATAGTTAAGAGCGTTTCTTGCTTTCTCTGTGAAATATGGTGACAACATAATAATCAACTCCTTTTTTTCAAATCATATATATGTTTATACTCTGTTTCTGATTATCTCTGCCCTTTGTCTATCACGTTCGGCAGGATTTAGATTTTTACCGGCTTGTTTCATAATTGACGCAGGCTCGGTGTCCACTTCCAGCTCGGTTGTATTAATCTTACTGTCAGTTATTATACCCATATTCTGGGCAAGTCTTACATCGGAAAGTAATTCTTTTGCCTCTGCCGATGTGATACTTCTTGCATATTTCAATGTACCGTATGAACGCCACAATTTATCCGCAAGAGCGTCATAGTTGTTCTTTTTCAAATGTTCACGGGCGTCCTTTTCGTGATTGATAATCTGATTTACGATATTTTCAAGTTTTGCGATAATCTCATTTTCGCTCGCACCCATTGTAATCTGATTTGAGAATTGCAGCAGACTGCCTTGGATTTCCGTACCCTCGCCGTACAATCCACGCACCGCAATACCCAATTTTGTGCTCGAATTTACGATACGCTGCAACTGATTTGTCATTTCCAATGCCGGCAAATGCAGCATTACGGACGCTCTCAAACCCGTACCCGTATTTGTCGGACACGATGTCAGATAACCGAATTCCGAATCAAATGCGTATTCCAGATTTTCCTCGATAACATCATCAACCTTGTTTGCCAAGTTCCATGCCTCATTCAAATCAAATCCCGGCAAAATAGTCTGCAATCTGATGTGGTCCTCCTCCATAAGCATGATGCTTATTGTACGGTCTTTGTTCAAAAGTACCGCATGACCGTTCCCTTCAAGCATTGCCGGACTTATCAAATGCTGTTCCGCAAGCAGCTGTCTGTCAAGCGGAGCAAGGAAGTCAAGCTCAACCAATTCAAAATCCTTTGCCAAAACACTGTTGCCGTTTAAAATCGAATCAGCTATTTTCTTGACCGTCTTTTTCTTTTCGTCAGCCGTCATGGCATTCGGGAAAGGTACGTTTTTTAAGTTTCTTGCAAGTCTTATTCTTGTACTCACTGCAATATCCGAGTTTTGTTTTTCATACCATAGCATACTATTTCACCTCGTTTTCCAACTGTTTCAATTCCTTATGCAGCTTTGCCGCTTTTTCATAGTCTTCATTTTTAACCGCCTGTGAAAGCTCCGCTTTCAGAGTTTCGTATCTGCGTTTCTTTTTCAAATCGTCCGCACAATGCGAAGGTACTTTACCGGTATGCTTTGCATTTGCATGAATTTGTTTTAATGTGAGCGTTACAGGGTTTCTGAACGCCTCATAACAAGCACCGCATCCGAATTTGCCCGTCTTTTGGAAATCCTCAAATGTGTGTTTGCATACGGGACACACAACCTTTTTCGGCTGTGTATAATTTACAGGTAATATATCGAACCCGTCAAAAAAATCCGAGTTATCAAAAAAGTTTGAAAAAATGTCATACATAATAATTCCTCCTTACATCAATGTCATAAGCATATTCTTTAAAATATTTGCTCTGAGTATATCTTTATTCGGCTGCGGAACAACTATGCTTTTATCGCTCACACCGCCTGTCATAATCTGTGCCTCTCTTTGACTTAGTCTGTTGTTTTTACATAGATAAGCAATTATCGAATTTGCATTATCCTGATTAAGCGAAGTTCCGATTTGACTTATAATCTGTAAAATCTCATCGCTTTGCGGAGATATTCTCCTTATTCGGATATATCCGCCTCCTCCACGCTTACTTTCCACCACATATCCACGCTGTTCGTTAAACCTTGTGGACATTACATAGTTTATCTGTGACGGCACGCAGTTAAAAATTCCCGCAAGCTCGTTCCTTTTTAATTCCAGCCACCCGTCCTCACTTTTCATAAGTTCTATAATAAATTGTTCTATACTGTCGCTCAATCCCATTGTACTCACTTCCTTGTTTTTGACTTTGACTTTCTTTGACTTTTCTTAATCTTTAATTTCATTATAATCATTTTTTGAAGTTTGTCAAGAGTTTTTTTGAAATTTTTTTAAAAATTTTTTAAAAAGCCGTAAAACCCCCGTAAAACCTTATTTTACGCAACAAAAAAAGTTCCGGACTTCATACCGAAATCCGAAACTTTCTAAATATAAATCAATTTTTACCCTTTAAAAGCGGACGCATACTGTTCGCACAAATACCCATTGTGGACAGATTGTGCATAACCGCAGATGTTGACGGAGCGATAAATCCGCCTATTCCGAGCATAAGCAGTGCAGTATTGAACATTACAATAAACCAATAATTTTTATAAATTCTGGCAAATAGTTTTTCGCTCAAATCTCTTATTAGTATAAGCTGGTTCAATTCCGAGGACAATAGCGTAATGTCCGCCACTTCCCTTGCAATATCCGACGCATCTTTCATTGCTACCGATACATCAGCCGCCGCAAGTGCGGGTGAATCGTTTATACCGTCCCCGACCATAACTACCTTATGACCGCTTTGCTTTATCTTTTGTATAATTTCCGCTTTATCCTCAGGCAAAATCTGAGCATAAAAATCCGATATGCCAAGGTATTCGCATACATTTTGTGCCGTGGTTTTGCCGTCGCCCGTAAGCATTAATATATCTTTAAAACCTTCCGCTTTCAATGAGGCAATAACGTCTTTCGCATCATCACGCACAGGGTCTTCAATACAAATTACACCCGACAATTTATTTCCGAGTGCAAGATAAATCAGCGAATATTTTTCCGCCAATTCTTTTATAATGCCCTCATTTTTCTTTGTCAATTTGATTTTTTCATCATCAAATACAAAATGAGCACTGCCGATTAACGCTTTCTTGCCGTGCAACGTAGAGGAAATACCGTGTGCAACGATATATTCAACCTCAGCGTGTTCCTCCTGATGTTTCAAATCACGAACTTCCGCCTCATGCACAATAGCCTTTGCCACACTGTGCGGAAAATGCTCCTCCAAACAAGCCGCAATCTTCAAAACCTCGTCCTCACTGTAATCGCACAATGATACAACCTTTGCCACTTTCGGGCATGATGAAGTCAACGTACCTGTTTTATCAAATACAATAGTATCGGCTTTTGCAAAGTTTTCAAGGTATTTTCCGCCCTTAATCATAATCTTGTGATTAGCCGCCTCACGCATTGCCGAAATAATGCTTATCGGAGTGGATAATTTAATCGCACACGAATAATCAACCATAAGCACGGAAAGTGCTTTCATGACATTGCGTGTAAATAAGTATGTCAGTGCACATACAGCAAAGCTTATCGGTGCAATGCTGTCGGCAAGCTTTTCAGCTCCGCTCTGTATTCCGGCTTTTAGGCTTTCGCTTGTGTCAATCATGTCGATAATGCGGTTAATTCGACTGTTGTCGGGATTTTGTGACGCACAAATATCTATTGTGCCCTCCTCCAAAACAGTACCCGCATATACGGTAGTGCCCTCCGACTTTACAACCAAATCGGACTCACCCGTCATTGACGCTTCGTTCACCTCTGCCTCACCCGATACCACACTGCCGTCAATAGGTATCATACTTCCGCTCTGCACTCTTATCACATCGCCGACTTTGACGTTCATAAACGGTATTTTCTTTAAGTTCTCGCCGTCCACAAGCCATACATTATCAATATTCATCGACAGACTGTCCGCCAACGCATTTTTTGCACGTTTTTTTGTATAGCTTTCAAGCAGTGACGAAATGTCAAGCAAGGTCATAACCGACGATGCCGTACCGTACGAACCGTTGCATATTGCCGCCGTAATAGACGCAGCGTCCAAAACAGCAACATTCAATTTGCCGTCCCACAGACCCTCTAAGCCGTATTTTATGTACTTTAACGCACGGTAAACAGTCAATACCGTTCCGATACCCGGCGGTACAAACAGTTTCATCAAAATTCTTCTTTTAATAATTTTGAAAAGCTGTTTTTTAAAATCCGCATCAATCTGTTTCATCTCGGATAATTCCCTGTGTTCCAAATCACTTTTTTTAATGCTTTTAATAAGCTTTAAAACATCAGCTTTTTTATCCGCTCGGTAAGTAACCAATATACTGCCGTTTAAATGAGAAACAACAGCGGTATCTATAAACGGATTATCAAGGAGTTTTTCCGTCAGACTCTGCTCCTGAGTATCGTCAAAAGCATACTGTCCGCAGCGAACTCTCATTCTTTCGGGAGAATCATAAACTATACGATATTTCACGGATAATCCCTTCTTTACTCAATGTCTTCCGCTTCAACTTCTGCATCATAGCACAAATCCTGAGCGTCTTCCTTCATTGATTGGAAAGTTGCCTGAGCGTCCTTTTGGATTTTGATGCACTTTGCCAAACCTGACACACACGCTTTTCTTGTCTTTTCACTTGTCAGAATTTTAGTACCTGCGATAGCAGCGGCAGCACCGCCCACAAAACACAATAATTTTTCGTTCTTTAAACAATTTGGTAATTTCATTTTATGTTCCTTCTTTCATTAAAAATATAGTTAGTCAGGCTAAACTAACTCATGTATACAACACATAAGTCGCTTCTAACTTAACTTGTAGTTTAGCACTTTCGACGTATTTTGTCAATAAATTAGGTCTAATTTTTCAAGCCTATTCTCTAAAAAATTTTCTTGTATTATAGTAGGAATTTTATATCCATGTTTTCCCTATACCAAATCAGGAACACCCCTCCCCAAAATCACGTCATATTACTATACATGATTTGCACGCATTTTATACGCATAAAAAACTGCCAAAAATTACAGCTTGAAATTATGAATAAAATCATGTATCATATGACTTGTGGTTGACATAATGTTAAACATACTCCCTATAAATTAATTATTATCAAGGGTATATGATATTTTAACGTTTTGCATTATGTAAACAACCGATAATAATATAAACGGGAAAATACAAATTTGCACTGTATTTTCGGTAAACAAAATGAGGAGGAGCAATTAATGAAAGGTATTAAAAGAAGTATTGCGGCTTTGCTTGCGGCAGCGTCTGCATCAGCAGTATTGCCTGTATTTGCATCGGTATTGCCTGAGGACGTAAAGGGTACAAGATATGAAGAACCTATACAGGTATTGTCGGCACTTGGAATTATGATAGGTGATGCGGAAAGCGGTCTTTACAGACCGGACGATACTATCATTCGTTCAGAGGTTGCAAAAATGGCAGTTCATGCCATGGGTCTTGAAGATGTGGCTAAATCATCAAGCCAATCGACAAAATTCCCTGATGTAGTTGAAAATCACTGGGCAACAGGCTATATTAATGTAGCTACTGCACAAGGTATTATAATCGGTGACGATAACGGCAATTTCCGTCCGGACGATAAAATCACTTATGCCGAGGCAATGACAATTATGGTCAGAGCACTTGGTTTTGAGCCTATGGCAGACAGCAAGGGCGGTTTCCCGTCGGGATATATCGTGCTTGGTTCTGAAAACGGCTTGAACAAAAATGTTACAGGTACTGCAAACGAACCTATTTCAAGAGGTAACGTAGCGTATATGACATACAACGCTCTTACAGCCAATTTGATGGAACAAAAGGGATTTGGTTCTAACCTTTCATATGAGGTAGGCGATAAAACTCTTTTGAAAGACAGACTTGATGTTACAAAGGGCGAAGGTCAAGTAACAGCTATCGAGAATTCAAGTCTTACAGGCAGCAGCACATTGACAGACGGTCAGGTGCAAATCGGCAAGGATATATATGACACATCATATAACATGAATAACCTGCTTGGATATAATGTAGTATACTATGTAAAAGAAAACAATAACGGCGACAGCGAAGTTATCCTTGCACTTCCGAAGGACGGTCACAACTCAACAGTTGAAGTTTCAGCAGACCTGTTCGATGCCGTAACCGAAAAGAACGGCAATAAAGCTATATCATACTTTAAAAACGAAAATACAAGCAAGACCACAACCGCAGAATTCAACAAAGACGCAATCTTGGTTTACAACGGCAAGAACGAAGAAATGTCCGATGAACTTTTGAACATCAAAAACAAAGCCGGCAAGATTGTACTTCTTGACACTGACAAAGACGGTAAATACAATATCGCATTTGTAACAGAATATACAAATATGGTAGTTGAGGAAGTGACATCAAGCAACCGTGTTGTTGATAAGTACGGTGCTCCGTCATTGAAGCTTGACAAGGACGATTCATCAATAGATTTCAGAATTACAAAAGGTCTTAACGAAATTGACGTTCAGGATTTGCAGGAATATGACGTATTGTCAATCGCAGCAAGTCTTGACAAAGAACTTTACGACATTACCGTAACAAGCAAATCGGTAACAGGTAAAGTAACCGAATTTGATGATGACGGCGTGTATATAAACGGCAACCACTATAAAATTGCCTCAAACTACACTCAATCAATCCAAATGAACGATGAAGGCACATTCTATCTTGATATAGAAGATAAAATTGCCGCAGTTGACAATTCGGAAACCGCAAGCAGCAACTATGCTTATCTTGTAAGAGCACACGTTTCGACAGATAAAGAAGTAGCTAACTTCAAACTGTTCACAAAAGCAGGTAAAGAAGTAGTCTTGGAAGCTACCGATAAAATCCGTTTCAACGGCAAATCGGGTCAAAAATCCGAAAATGTAGTAGCCGAACTTTTGGACGGCAAGACAACTGTTGACAAACAGCTTGTAACTTACGAAGTGAACTCAGACGGCAAGCTGGTAACATTGAACACTGCCGTTGACAACACTGCAACAGGTGCGGTAAATGACAACAAATTCACAAAGAACTATGTTCTTTCAAACGCAGAATACAATGCAAAACAAAATAAATTAGGTAAAGTTGTTATTGACGACAGCACTGTAATATTTGACATTCCGTCAGACGCAGCCGGCACAAGCGACTATTCAATCGCAAACAAGTCTATGTTTGAGGACGGTTCAAAATATGATGTAATCGTGTTTGACAGAACAGATGACTTTATTGCAAAAGCAATCATTGTGACAAACGCAAACTTTACAACAAATGCCGACTCATCAATCGCAGTTGTGACAAAAGTATCGAGCACAACAAACAAAGATGATGTGGAAACAGATAAGCTGTACGCATTTGTTGACGGTAAGGAAATCAATATAAATGCCGAGGAAAAAGGTATCCTTGTAAAAGGCGGCAAAACTTTGGAAAACGGCGATATTATCCAATACAAGACAAACGCAAACGGCGAGATTGCAAACATCAGAGTATTGTTCGATATAAGCAAAAAAGCTGATGAATTCACTCTTACTCCTGTTGAAAACCTTGATTTGGTATACGGAAAAGTAACACAGAAATTCTCATCTTCAATGAACGTACAAGTGTCAGACGGCGAAATTGTCAACTATACACTTGGTAAAGACGTGGTTGTATACACAGTTGATACAAAGAAGAGCAAGAACAATGTAACAGTCGGCACAATCGGAGAAATCCAAAAATATGACGCCGAAGAAGGCAACAGAGTATTCGTTAAGATTTACAAAGACGAAGTACAGGAAGTTGTCATCGTAAAATAATCCGTTAAATCCGTAATGCTGTAAAACAACGTGTAATAAATATCTTCTCAGACGGGCTGCGAATATTTCGCAGCCTGTTTGTGTTGCGATTAATTATAATTTATCTCTCTATGTACCAAAAATGTCACATATATTCGCCCATGTATTTTTATTATTGCACTATTTGTAAATTACTGATATACTGATTTATATATTAAAATTAATCGGAGGTACTAAATATGTCAATTTTACAGATTGTTCGAGGCAGAGCCGGTTCGGGAAAAAGCACCTACTTGATTGAACAAATCAAAAAGAATCTGCATGACGGCGATAATGCCATTATGCTTGTGCCCGACCAATTCTCTTTTGCCGCTGAAAAGCTAATCACACAAAATTTCGGAGGAACAGGTACAAACGGCATAGAGGTACTTACCTTTAATCGGCTTATCCACCGCATGGTCAAGACCGACAGAGAATACATCAAACCCGCCGGTAAACAGATGCTTTTATACAAGGCGGTGGAAAATATCAAAAAGGAAAACAGTATATTTGAAAAAAGTCTGTCAAAATCGGGGTTTCTCGATACTCTCGCCGGTATTATCTCCGAAATGAAAAGATATAATGTCGACAACAATGTTTTGTCACAGCAGACCGAGAAAATGCCCGACGGTATGCTCAAACGCAAACTTGACGCAATAACGAAAATATACACCGATTACACAGATATGTTTTCGGGCGAATTGCTTGACAGTGAGGACGATTTTGCACGTCTTGCACAGGCTGTATCCGACAGTGATAATTTTGAAAATACACATATATATATTGATGAATTTACCGACTTTTTACCGCAGGTGTACCCTGTAATTTCAGCACTTATGCGAAAGGCAAAGAGCATGACCGCCGCATTGTGCCTTGACGATTTTATTGCCGAATTCTCGATTTTTTCGCCGGCGATAAAAACCCTCGACCACCTAAGACAGCTTGCAAAGGATACGGGCACATATTTGGCTGACGAAGTGTTTACTTCAAGATTTAACACCAAAAACAGATTTGCCAATCCGGAGCTTGCTTTTTTGGAGCATGAATGGGACAACAACACAATATATGACAAACCCATAAACAATATTTCAACCTACACGGCTATCGACCCATACACCGAAATTGAACACACTGCCATTGAAATTCTGCGTTTGGTGCGTGAGGAAAATTATCGTTTTCGTGATATTTCTATTCTTTGTGCCGATTTGGAAAATTACAGTCACTTGATAGAAGTATTGTTCAAAGCGTACAATATCCCGTACTTTACCGATAAAAAAGTACCCCTTACCGACCACCCTATAATACTTTTGATTTTATCCGTTTTTGACGTATTCGCCAACGGTTTTGACTATGAAAGTATGATAACATATTTAAGAACAGGCTATTCAAATGTAACGGACGAAGAAATAGATTTAATCGAAAACTATATTATTGAACGTGGTATACGGGGCAAAAAAGCATGGTTTAGCGAGAATGATTGGGATATTAAATCGACAAGAATTTTTGATGACGTAATGTTCGGCGAAAAGAATAATACCGCCGAAGAAAAGAACGTTATCGACGATATTCGCCGCCGCATAGCCGCTCCTTTTATTCAATTTGACTCAAACTTTGACGGTAAGAAAACTATCCGTCAATTATGTACGGCTCTGTTTGAATTTTTGGACAAGAGCTTGTCTTTTGTTGCGTCTGTCAAGAAACAAGTCAATGATTTTCTTGCACAGGGCAATATGGACGAGGCGGAACAGTATCGGCAAATTTGGAAAATACTGATTGATGTGCTCGACCAGCTTGTGACCGTTATGGGTGACGATTACTGCGGTATGGAGCGTTTTTATGAGATTTTGAAAACAGGTCTGTCGCAATATGAAATAGGTATTATTCCGTCATCGGTTGATATGGTGGCTGTCGGTAATGCCGACCGCAGCCGTACCGCTCAAATGAAGGTACTTTTCGTAATGGGTGCGTCATACGGCAAATTGCCGAATATGTCTGTCCGTGAGGGGATATTGTCCGACAATGACCGTCATATACTTTCAAAATACGGAATTGAACTTGCTCCCGATACAAAAACTCAGCTGTTTGACAGTCAGTTTAAAGTATACAAATCAATTACAAAAGTGTCGGACAA
This sequence comes from uncultured Clostridia bacterium, assembly GCA_934476075.1. Lineage (GTDB taxonomy): Bacteria > Bacillota > Clostridia > UBA1381 > UBA1381 > CAKSNH01. The sequence continues at coordinate 40,951 of CAKSNH010000016.1, forward strand.
ACTGTTTGTAAGTTACAGTAATGCAAATTCCGGCGGTGAGGCTCAAAACCCGTCACAGTTTATACTTGACATTAAACGAATGTTTCCGCAAATGCAGAATACGTCAAGTCCGCTTTCGGGAAGTCCTATATCTCCCAATTTGGCGGTTGCTCCGAAACCGGCATTCGCTCATATGGTAACCGCACTGACCTCGCCCGAAAAGCCTGTTGACGATACATGGGACAAAGTATATAATTGGTACAAAAATCATGATGAATACAAAAATCGTCTGCACGTTATTGACGATGCAAAGAAAAACTTCACCGCCCATTTAACCCGTGAACGTGCCCAAAAATTATACGCACAAACACAGGAATACAGTGCCAGCAGACTTGAAAAGTTTGCCGAGTGTCCGTTTAAATATTTTGTTTCCTACGGACTTAGTGCGTCGGAACGCAATTCGTGGCAGGTACAAGCCTTTGACATCGGCAGTCTTATGCACTACATTTTAAAATGTTTCTGCGAAAAAGTCGAGGAAGGCAAAACCGACAATACCTACGCCGGCATTAAAGCCGCATGGCACAAACTTGACGAGGACAAAATAAACGAAATAATCAACGATTTGCTCAACAGTGCACACGAAACAATATTAAAACGTGATATGCAGGGCAAAGGCAGAATAAAATTTCTGCTTTCACAAATAGAAAATACTTTGCGTGAAAGTGCAAAAATTATATATGACAGTATCACGCAGGGCGAATTTACACCGATTGCATATGAACAGGATTTTTCAAAATTTAAACTAATATCTTCGTCCGATAAGCATACTCTGCTGAGAGGACAAATCGACCGTATCGACTTGATAGAGGACAGCGACAAAGTTTATATACGAATTATCGACTATAAATCGGGCAGCAAGTCCTTTAACCTGAATGATATATACAATAATTTCAGTATGCAGCTGGTCATTTATGCACAGGCGGCGATTGAACTTTATAAAGACGGGAAACTTACAAACGTGAGCGGAAAACCCGTAAATATTGCGGGAATTTTATACTCCTCACTCAAAGACGATATTGCAAAGGAAAATCCGCCGATTGACGAGCAGACTTATTCGCCGTCATTCAAATTTAACGGTCTGCTGCTTAATGACGGCAACGCACTTCATTATATGGACAAAGACTATTCGGATAAAAGTGCGGGTTTTACAAGCGAATTTTTCCCGTTCAAAACAAAAAAAGACGGAGAGCTTTATTCAAATTCATCTGTTGCGACCGCTGAAAATTTTGATACATTGGGTAAATTCGTAAGCGAAAGCATTAATGACATTAACACACAAATACATTCGGGAGATATAAGCATACGTCCTTATTTTGAAAAATCAAAAAATGTCTGCACGTTTTGTCCTTACGGCGAAATCTGCCGTTTTGACGCAGGCAAACACAAAAAGCGATATGCCAAAACTTTCGGAAAAGGCAATTCGCCTTGGGACTGCATGAATAAGGTTTTGGACGAAAAGGAGGATAAATAATATGCCGCAATGGACTTTTGAACAGGAAAAAGCTATCAGTGCAAAAGACGCAAATATATTGGTAAATGCCGCAGCGGGTTCGGGCAAAACAGCGGTTTTGGTGGAGAGAATTATTCAGAAAATCACAAACCCCGAAAATAACATTGATATTGACAGTCTGCTTGTGGTAACCTTCACAAAAGCCGCAGCGGCAGAGATGCGTGAACGTATATCAATGTCGCTTACCGACGCACTCCGCAAAGACCCTAAAAATGCGGTTTTGAAACGTCAGCTGCTGCTTTTGAATTATGCCGATATAACCACGATAGATTCGTTCTGCCACAATATAGTACGCAGTAATTTTCACCTTTTGGGACTTGACCCTAATTTTTCGATAGGTGACCAGAGCGAAACAGAACTGCTTAAATCAGATGCGATAGATAATCTGTTTGAAGAACTGTATCTTGCGGAGGATAAGGATTTTCTTGAATTGGTGTCGGTTTATTCGAGAAACCGCAGCGACAACGAACTTAAAAAAATCATACTTGATATTTATGAATATGTATCCACTTTGCCGAACGCACGCAAATGGTTTGACAATGTTTTGGAGAATTATTCATTATCGGACGGCATAGGAAATTCGCCGTTTATCAAAACAATTCTTGAACGTGTAAAAATTATGCTTGACGACTGCAAGGAAAAGAACACCGCACTGCAAAACTTTGTTAAAAGCGGTGAAGAAATCCGGTCGGAATATGTGAAAACCTGCGGCAGAAAATATGACAATGACAATGTAGAACTTGATATACTTACAAAATGTCAAAACACGCTGTACAAAAAATATCCCGAAAAATTAGCCGAGGACGCTGTTATTATTGACAATCTGCAAAACTCACTAAAACAAGGCTGGGACTGTTTATACACCAATTTAAAAGATGTGAAGTTCTCCTCAGCACCGCAGGCAAGAACATTATCGACAGCACACGCTGAATATCTTGCCGAAACAAGAAAGTATATTCGTGATACTGTAAACAGTATTCCCGACTATGTATATGACAAATCGGATAATATAGCGGACGTAATAAGAAACAAACTTTATCCGATTGTGCGGAAACTGATTGATTTGGTCGAAAAATTCAGTGCAAAATTTATGGAGATTAAGCATGGGAAAAATCTTTACAGCTTTTCGGATATTGAGTATTTCTGTCTTGACCTTTTGGTTGACGAAAACGGAAATCCGAATGAGCTTGCGTTGTCATTGAGGGAAAAATACAGTGAAATTATGCTCGACGAATATCAGGACTCGAACGAATTGCAGGAAAACATATTCAAAACAATATCTAACGGTAAAAATATGTTTATGGTCGGCGATATGAAACAGAGTATCTACCGTTTCCGTAACTCCGACCCTACGCTTTTTAAATCCAAAAGCGATACATTCCCAACCGAGGAAGGCAGTGACAACTTAAAAATTGTATTGTCAAAGAATTTCCGCAGCCGAAACATTATTCTTGACAGTACAAATGAACTGTTCAAAAATATTATGAGCGAAACGATAGGCGAAATAGATTATAATGATGAACAGCGTTTAAATTTCGGAGCTGGCTGTTATCCCGACGGGACGGATAAAAAATCCGAATTTTATGTTATAGATACAAATGATGACGAAACGGAAATTTCCGACAATACCGATGATGATTATGAGTCACCGGAGGCTGCCGAATTGGAGGCGAAATTTATCGCTCAGCGGATAAAGGAATTGAAGCAGAGCGGATTTATGGTATCAAACAAGGACGGTACGCAGAGGAAACCGGAAAACAATGATATTGCAATCCTCCTTCGCTCGCCGAAAAGCAAGGGTGCTGTGATTGCCGATGAATTGAAACGCAATAATATAGAAGCGTTTATCGAAACAAGCGGATATTTTGAAAAACTTGAAATTATGCTGATGATTTCACTGCTGAAAACAATACAAAATCCCACTCAGGATATACCGCTTATCGCCGTAATGCGTTCGGTTATCGGTAATTTTGACGATAATGACCTTGCGGATATAAGAATGTGCCAAAGGGGATATATGTATGACGCACTCGTAAAAGCCTGTGAAAGTGAGTTATCCGATGAATTGAAACATAAATGTACGGTATTCCTCGATAATCTGAACCGCTGGCGTGAATATTCAAAATATATGTCGAGCGATAAACTTATCTGGACTTTGTACACCGAAACGGATTATTATTCGTATGTCGGTGCACTTGCCGGCGGTGAGGAAGGACAGGCAAATTTAAGACTATTATTTGAACGTGCAAAAACATATGAAAGCTCCGGCTTTAAGGGATTGTTCAATTTTATTAATCTTGTCGAACGTATGATAAACAATGAGAGCAATCTAAATCCCGCAAAGCTGATTACCGAAAATCATAATGTGGTACGCATTATGTCGATGCACAAAAGCAAAGGCTTGGAATTTCCGGTTGTGTTTATAAGTGCGTCACAAAAGAAATTCTACGAAACAAAGCCGTCGGGGAATGTGGTAATGCACAAAGACTTGGGATTGGGACTTGAATATATCAATCCGAAACTTAAATACCATTGCTCCACTGTTACGAAAGAGGCGGTACGTCTGCGTTCCGAAATTGAAAATATATCGGAGGAAATGCGTATACTATACGTTGCAATGACCCGTGCAAGGGAAAAACTGATTGTTACGGGCACTTCAAAAGACGCTGAAAAATTGATAATGTCGATTGATAATATGGCTATGCCTATGTCAAAATCTGCTGTGCTTAATGCAAACAGTTACATGAATTGGATTGCACCTATCGCCGTATCCTCCGATAAGTGGGAGTTTAAAAAAATCACATCGGAGCAAATATTAAAACAAGACTCTGGCATTGCAAATGATGATGCAAATTCTGAATTAAAGCCTTCGGATATTGATATTGACAAGCTTTTCGATTATGTCTATCCTTTTGAAAAAGCACCGTATCTGCCGTCAAAAATATCTGTTACGGAGCTTAAACGACGCAAATATGAAGAAGATACAGACGCAATAGCGTTATTTGACATAACAAAAGAGCTTGCCATACCCGAATTTATGACGCAGACCGCCCAAAGATTCACCCGAAGTCAAATCGGTACTATCATGCACTTTGTGATGCAGAATATTACTCTGAATACGGACATGACCGAAGAATGGATTAAAGCGGAGATTGACAATATGGCAGAAAAGCATATGCTGTCCGACGAGGAGAGGAAAGTTGTCGACACGGCAAAAATTGTGAATTTCTTTAAATCGGATTTGGGCAGACGTATGGTCAATGCAAAGGAGTGTTTCCGTGAAGTGCCGTTCGAGATAGAAATATCCGCAAACGAATATGACAAAACTCTCGATGAAAATTATGCCGATGAAAAAATTATTCTTCAAGGTATCATTGACGGCTACTTTATCGAAAACGGGAATATAATTCTGTTCGACTACAAGACCGACCGTTACAGGGATATTTCGGATATTGCCGACCGCTACAAAATGCAGATAGATTATTACGAACGTGCATTGGAGAAAACATTAAATCAATCCGTAAGCGAAAAATATATTTATTTGTTTGACACAGGCTATACTTTGAAATTATAATTTTATTATTTGTTAAAAAGTGATTGAAATATATATATTTGTTGTGATATAATTGTTAGGCATAAGGTTTATTTAAAATTTTATTGGGAAGGTTGATAATTATGTCTAAACGTGTTTTTTACGGACGTTACCAAATTAAACGCAGACGTGATAATAAAAAAAGATTTTTAATTTTATTGTTGGTTTTGGTTGCAATCGGTGCAATTATATGGCTTACATTGTTTTTCGGCACTACAAGACAGCATGATGTAGGGTCAATGGTTAAGGATTCCGTTTCCGAGATTACTCAGTTAAAGCTGGAACTGAAAGAGAAAGATGACGAAATTGCGGCATTAAATCAAAAAATAGCCGATTATGAGGCAGAGCTTGCAATCCGTCCTACTCTTGAACCGACTCCGCTTGTTCCGCCTAATGATGCGGTTTCGGGTGCGGCGGTTACACCTACACCGGCTCCGCAGACAAGCAGAACTCCACGACCAAAGAGAACGGAAGCTCCTAAACAACAGCAGCAGACTACTCCGCCTCCGGCTGAGCAAGCACCGGCTGTTCAAGAGCCTGTACAAGAACCTCAGGCTGCTGCACCGGCGGCTGAACAGGCTCCGGCGGCTGATGTTCCGGTTCAGTAAAAAGGCTTTTGATAAAAGCACTGCCTGTTGGCGTGAGAATAAGGCAGCATTTTTGATTTGTCGTCATTGTGCTTTACGCAATTTTCTGCAAATTAAAATATGAAAAAGTGCAAAATCAAACGCACCTGTTCGGAGTGTGTACAAACACTTCAAAGGTGCGTTTTGTTTGCGTTATTTGTTCACGTTTTATCTGATGAAACAGTAAATTATCCCCGCTATAAACGATGAAAATGTTCCATATAATATTACAGGGCCGGCAATGGTGAATACTTTTGCACCCACTCCGAGGATATACCCTTCTGTTTTTGCCTCCAATGCGGGCGAAACCACAGCATTTGCAAAGCCTGTGATTGGCACAAGTGTACCTGCTCCGGCAAATTTTGCAATTTTCCCGTACACGTCAAGTCCCGTCAATAATGCGCTTAAAAATATCAGCGTGATTGATGTGGCGGTTGCAACGGTGTCCTCCGGCAGCTCAAACATTTTATAAAAATCACTTATCCCCTGCCCTATCACACAAATAAGTCCGCCGACTATAAACGCACATATACAGTTTTTCACAATCGGAGAATTGGGAGTTTGCTTTTTTACATACTCCTGATATTCCTGTTTTGTCATTTTATTTTTCATTGCGGTCATTCCTTTATACTTAATCGTTACTATTAGTATTTATGAAAAACTGCCGATTAGTCATGGTAAAATAAGTCATATTGTCGAATATGAGCACAAACATATATTTGACAAAAAATTAAATTTGTGCTTTAATATATTTTATGGAATTAATGAGATAACAGAAAGGATTATGGTTATGCCAAAGAAAAAACAAGAATACGGCAATGAGAGTATAACCAGCTTGCGAGGTGCTGACAGAGTTAGAAAGCGTCCTGCGGTTATATTTGGTTCTGACGGTTTGGAAGGCTGTCAGCACTCATTTTTTGAAATACTTTCAAATTCTATCGATGAAGCCAGAGAAGGCTACGGAAACATTATCGAGGTTACACGCTTTTTGGATAAATCCATTGAGGTTCGTGATTACGGGCGTGGTATACCTCTTGACTATAACGAAAATGAAGAAAGATTTAACTGGGAGCTTGTCTATTGTGAATTATATGCGGGAGGCAAATATAATAACAATGACGGCGGTATGTATGAGTACAGCTTGGGTTTGAACGGTTTGGGAGCGTGTGCAACCCAATACAGTTCCGAATATATGGACGTTACGGTATTTCGTGACAAAACAAAATATACACTTCATTTTGAAAAGGGCGAGAATATCGGCGGTCTTGAAAAAGTTCCGTACCGCAAAAATGAAACGGGTACTATCCAGCGTTGGAAACCCGACCATGACGTCTTTACCGATATTGATATTCCGCTTGAATTTTTTCAGGATACATTAAAAAAGCAGGCAATGGTAAATGCCGGTTTGAAATTCATTCTGTATAATGAAACCGAAAACGGCATGGAAATGTTTGAATACTACTACGAAAACGGTATTGTTGACTATCTGAAAGAAACTGTCGGCGATAAATATTTTACTTCCATAGAAAATTACGAGGCGGAGCGAAAAGGCCGTGACCGAGAGGACAAGCCGGACTATCGTGTCAAAATGCAGATTGCTTTTTGCTTTTCAAACGAGGTTAATATCCTTGAATATTACCACAATTCAAGTTATCTTGAACACGGCGGTTCACCCGATAAAGCTGTCCGCAATGCGTTTGTGTACGCTATTGACAAGTATCTGAAAGCGAACAATAAATATAATAAGAACGAATCGAAAATCACATTCAATGATGTGGCGGATTGTCTTGCACTTGTGATAAACTCGTTCTCAACCCAGACAAGCTATGAAAATCAGACCAAAAAGGCTATAACAAATAAATTTATTCAAGAGGCTATGACCGAATTTTTGCGTCATCAGCTTGAAATATATTTTATCGAGAACAAGAACGATGCGGATAAAATCACAAATCAAGTGCTGGTTAATAAACGCAGCCGTGAAAATGCGGAAAAGGCGAGAGTTGATATAAAGAAGAAATTGACAGGCAGTATGGACGTGACAAACCGTGTTGCAAAATTCGTTGACTGCCGTACAAAAGATATATCTCGCAGAGAGGTATATATAGTTGAGGGTGACTCGGCTTTGGGTTCGTGTAAGCTTGCCCGTGAGGCGGAATTTCAGGCTATTATGCCTATCAGAGGTAAAATTCTTAACTGCCTTAAAGCTGATTACAACAAGATTTTCAAGAGCGATGTCATTACTGACCTTATCAAGGTGCTTGGCTGCGGTGTTGAAATTAAAACAAAGCACAACAAATCTCTTGACAGCTTTAACATAGATAATCTTCGTTGGAGCAAGGTTATAATATGTACCGATGCCGATGTGGACGGTTTCCAAATCCGTACATTGGTACTTACCATGATTTATCGTTTAATGCCTACTTTAATTGAGCTTGGCAAGGTATTTATTGCCGAATCGCCGCTTTATGAAATTACTGTACTAAAAGGCAAACGCAAAAACGAAAAACTTTTTGCCTACACCGATGCCGAAAAGGACAAAATGGTGCAGGGACTTATAGCAGACGGTCTTTCAAAGGATAAGGACGAGTACGAAATCAAGCGTTCAAAAGGTCTTGGCGAAAATCAGCCCGACATGATGTCGCTTACCACAATGCACCCTGCCACAAGACGTCTTATTAAGGTAGTTCCCGAAAATGTGGAGCGTACCGCCGCCATGTTTGATATATTGCTTGGCGATAATCTTCAAGGCAGAAAAGACTATATTGCAGAGCACGGCAATGAATTTATGGAAATGTTAGATTTAAGTTAAAAAGGACTGTTTATTATATATGAAAAAGAAGAAGGAAGAAAAAGTAATAATTCCGGCTGAGGTAAAAAATCAGCCGATTACCGAAACTCTTGAAATAAATTATATGCCGTATGCAATGAGCGTTATTGTATCCCGTGCAATCCCTGAAATTGACGGCTTAAAGCCTGCTCACAGAAAGCTTTTATACACCATGTATAAAATGGGACTGCTTGGCGGAAAACTTACCAAATCGGCAAATGTGGTCGGTCAGACAATGAAACTGAATCCGCACGGCGATGCCGCAATATATGAAACCATGGTGCGTCTTACACGAGGCAACGAGGCACTTTTGCATCCGCTTGTAGAGTCACAGGGTAACTTCGGTAAGGTATTTTCCCGTGACATGGCGTACGCTGCGTCAAGATATACCGAGGTACGTCTTGAACCGATTTGTGCAGAGCTTTTCAGTGACATTAACAAAAATACGGTTGAATTTGTGGACAACTATGACGGCGAATTGAAAGAACCGACTTTGCTCCCGTCCGCATTCCCGAATATTTTGGTAAACCCAAACCAAGGTATTGCGGTAGGTATGGCAAGCAATATATGTTCATTCAATCTGCGTGAGGTGTGCGATGCGGTCATTGCATATATGAAAGACGAAAATGCGGATTTGATTGATATTATGCCGGCACCGGATTTTTCGACAGGTGCATATTTGGTATATTCGGAAGATGCCATGCGTGAAATATATCGCACGGGACGAGGAAGCTTCAAACTTCGTTCACGCTATAACTATGACAAAGCCAACAACTGTATCGAAATCACACAAATCCCGTATTCAACAAGCATAGAGGCGATTATAGATAAAATCATCGAATTGATAAAGACGAATAAGGTAAGGGAAATTTCTGACGTGCGTGACGAAACCGACTTGGGCGGTTTGAAACTTACTCTTGATTTAAAGCGTGGTACAGACCCTGACGCACTTATGACAAAATTATTCAAGCTTACCCCGCTTGAAGACAGTTTCGGCTGCAACTTCAATGTGCTTATCAACGGTCGCCCGAAGGTGCTCGGTATCGGCGGTATCATAGACGAATGGGTTAAATTCAGAATTAACTGTATCAGCAACAGTTTAAAATATGATATTGCGAAAAAGACGGAACGTGCACATCTTTTGATGGGTTTAAAACAGATTTTGCTTGACATCGACAAAGCAATCAGCATTATCCGACACACCGAGCTGGAGGAGGACGTTGTGCCGAATTTGATGCGTGGATTTAACATTGACATTACACAGGCTGAGTACGTTGCGGAAATCAAACTTAGAAATCTTAACAAGGAATATATCTTAAAACGTACATCGGAAATCGAGAAATTGTTGTCCGATATTGATGAAATGCAAAGTACATTGCAGGACGAAAAGAAGATTAAAAAACTGATTAAAAATCAGCTTTTGGATATAAGCAAAAAATACGGTCAGGACAGAAAAACCGAATTGATTAACGATGATGAAATAGAGGTATATCAAGAGGAAAACCACATTGACGATTATGCGCTTACGGTATTTTTCACCCGTGAAAATTATTTGAAAAAGGTATCCGCACTTTCACTTCGTGCGACTACCGCCGAGCATAAGTTAAAAGAGGACGATACAATCTTGCAGACCATCGAAACCACAAACAAGTGCGAGATATTGTTTTTCTCGAACAAATGTGTTGTGTATAAAATGCACCTGTATGATATTGCCGACTGTAAGGTAAGTGCGATGGGCGAATATCTGCCGGGGGTTTTGGGGCTTGCCGATGATGAACGCATATTGTATACCGTTGTCACTTCGGATTATTCGGGTATGATGCTGTTCGGATTTGAAAACGGCAAGATGGCAAAGGTTGAATTGTCTAATTATCAGACCAAAACCAACCGAAAAAAGCTTGTCGGTGCATATTCCGACAAATGCCCTGTTTCAAGTATTCAGTTTATACAGTCGGATACGTCAATCGTTGTATATTCGGATAACGGCAAAGCTTTGGTTGTCGAAACTGAGAAAATACCGCTGAAAGCTACAAAGAGTACACAGGGTGTACAGGTATTAAAACTGAAAAAAGGGACAATAATGAACAGAGCGACGTTTGCCGAAAACTGCGGAATTAAAAATCTGCAATATTATTCAACAAAGAATATTCCGGCAACCGGCTGTATTCTAAAAAACGAGGACATCGACGAAAAGCAGCTGTCACTTTTCTAATGAAACATTTGTTGATTTTTCATGCAAAAACGTGTCAGTATTTTAATTAAACTAGCTATTATATAACTATTTTTGAATTTTTATATTGTTATTCTTGCTTTTTGCCAATGTTTATGTTAAAATGTTAGTTAAGGCTGTACTATACATACAAGCAGCTTATTAATATACATAAAACAGTATAATTTTAAATATATAGATTGGTATGGAGGCCGGATATAATGGACGATAAAAAAAGACTTGAAATTGTGGAAAAATTTCAAAACAAAGCTCAGGATTTATATAAAACATTGCCAGCCGAAGCTTTTAATAAATATAATGTAAAACGTGGTCTGCGTTATAATGACGGTACAGGCGTCATGGCGGGACTTACTTCTATCGGTGAGGTTGCCGGCTACTACATCGAAAATGGCGACAAAAAGCCTATGTGCGGACATTTGCGTTATCGTGGGATAGATATAGAGGATATTGTAAACAACTGTCAGAAAGAAAAACGTTTTGGTTTTGAAGAAGTTGTATATCTTTTGTTGTTCGGCAAATTGCCCGCAAAGGATTCGCTTGAAAGATTTAAAACTCTGCTTAGTGCACTTCGTCCTCTGCCGGACGGATTTGTTGAAGATATGATTTTGCGTGCTCCGAGTGCGAATATTATGAATAAGCTTGCACGTTCGGTATTGACGCTTTATTCATACGACCCCGACCCGGATAATATCAGTGTGGGCAATATTCTTCGTCAGTCAATCGAATTGATTGCGAGAATGCCTGTTATGGCCGCATACGGTTATCAGGCAAAAAGTCATTACCACGACGGCAACAGTTTATATTTACATTCACCGCAGCCGGAGCTTTCAACTGCCGAAAATTTCTTATACATGATTAGACAGGATAATCAGTATACCAGGCAGGAGGCTGAAATTTTGGATATGCTGCTTATGATTCATGCTGAGCATGGCGGCGGTAATAACTCGGCATTTACAACAAGAGTTGTATCGTCATCGGATACTGATACTTATTCTGCCATTGCCGCAGCGATAGGTTCATTGAAAGGTCCAAAACACGGCGGTGCTAATGCGAAAGTTATGAGCATGATGTCTGATATTGAAGCTAATGTAAAGGATTGGGCAGATGAAAAAGAGGTTGCCGCTTATCTTGAAAAGATTTTGAGAAAAGAGGCATTCGACGGTGCGGGACTTATATATGGTATGGGACACGCTGTATATACTTTGTCAGACCCTCGTGCAGTGCTTTTGAAAGCAAAGGCAGGTGAGCTTGCACAAACCAATCCTGAATTTATGAAAGAATTTAATTTGTACAAGCTTATCGAAAAGCTTACACCTGAAATATTTGCAAAGGTTAAGAACAATAACAAGGTTATGTGTGCAAATGTGGATTTGTATTCGGGATTTGTGTATAAGATGTTGAGTATTCCGCCTGAATTGTATACTCCGTTGTTTGCGGTTGCAAGAATTGTAGGCTGGTGTGCCCACAGATTGGAAGAAGTAATCGGAAACAAGAAGATTATCCGTCCGGCGTATAAGTCTTTGTCAAAGGCTATGCCGTATGTTCCGATTGACGAACGTAAAAATTAATAATTGATTAGTGATACTGTATACCATTGGTATGCAGTATTTTTTGTGAGTAAATTAGGATTTGTCGCTTACGCAACCTTGCAAAGTGGCTCTGCCCCATCAAAGTTTGGGTCAAGACTTTTTAAAGGCTTGCGGTTTCAAAAGGCAGCGTCTTTTGTCGCTCGTCGCAACGAGCGAAATCCCCTAGCGTCCAAGTTTGGTCAAACTTTCTAAAAGTTTGTCGCTATCCGCAGATAGCGAAATCCTTATGCTTTCGGCTATATCTATATTCGTGTAGCGGAAGAATGACGCTACTGTGAACTAAATTTATCTTGCGGTGGACTTGACCACAAACTATAAATTAGTGTT
>CAKSNH010000017.1 GCA_934476075.1 uncultured Clostridia bacterium
AAAATGATGTACAAGTAATTGTTGTTCCTGCCATGTGATAGAATTAGTGATATTAAAGTTATCGAAGTAGCTTAATAGCGGTAGTGTTTCGGAATGTTTATAGGCACATCATAGCCGATTTGCTTTAAAAATTCCGTTATTGCATCTACACCGTCATTAAAAAATTCTGTTATTCGCTTTTCTTTGTTAGTTATATTTTTATAATCGGGAGGGCATACAAAGGTCCAGTCAGCACCCTCATTATCAAAGAATTAATGAAAAAGGTTAAGATAAAAGTTAAGGAGGTAACGTGATATGCGAGAGGGTTTTTGATAGATGATTTGGTGAAAATCCCTGAAAAGTACAAAAAAATGACAGCAGAAGAGCTTGATGCGGAAATAAAAAGACTTGAAAAAGAAGAAAAGGAAAGAAAAACCTCCGTCCAATCTGATATATAAGCATGGAGTGGAGGAAACGTAAATGGAATACAATCCTAAATATCAAGAAAATGATACCGTTGATTATGAATTAAAAGAAAAGTTAAGCAAAATGTCAAACGAAGAACTCAATGAATTACTTCGAGAAGAAGAGAAAAAATTCAAAGAATTGATAAAGTCGGGAAAAAAGCTGTAGTTATTAAAACACTTACAATTTGTAGGTGCTTTTTGTGTTGACGAAATAACAGATAATAAGCTATAATATGTGTTGGGTTGTTAATTTTGCAGATTAATACTTAATAGCAAAAGGATTTTTTAGGGCAGTTGGTCACTTCCAGCAAAGGGGGTGATGTTTATGGAAATTATGCAAATGATACTTATAATTACGTTTATTGGTTGAATTGATAAAAAACATAAAAAAATATCCGACGATTTTGATGATATGCATAAACATTCCAGTGTTTCAGGTCATGATTTAATCTATTGGGAAAACCTCGATAACATAACATCTGAAACTTTTGCCCATATGTTTGAAGCACAGTTTGATAAGGTGAGATACGAGGAAATAAGAAATGTATTTCCGGTTGCCTTGAAGTATTTCAAGGAAAGATTGAGAGGAGTTTTATAAATGTTAAAGATATGTGAAAATATGCGTAGTAAATTCCTTGATAAATTCAATTATCTTCCGGAAGCTTCTTTTGATGCTGTAATGGAAAATAAAAAAGCAAGTGATGAATATTGTAAGGTATTACAAAAGTGTATTGATGATGATTTTGATTACACAATAGAGTTGTATGGTACAATACCTAGAACATCCGAGGGGTTGCCGGATATTATAGTTGATTAATGATTAAAATGAAAGCACATCATAACGGTGTGCTTTTTTCGTGGAAAAATTTAATAATGATTTAGGCGGCGGAGTAAAAACACATGACTGTAATTGCAGGTGCTATCTTGAATATAATTTAATGACGGCCGAAGAATTTGCAAAGGCAACAGGAAAAAGTGTTGCAAATGACGGGAATAGTGATATAATAGAGGTAGATACGGAGCGAGAAAATCAGCGATACGGAAGAAATAAAGATACAGTTGTTAATAAGACATATATTAACAGCGGTGAATACAGACGCAAATTCAATGGTATAAGTGATAATCCTAATGTAAACAGGACATTATACAACTGTGCAAAAGCTGCATTGAAACATCGTAGCGGAACAAAATTTGAGGATATGTATTGGATTGACGGTAATACAGGAAAAATTATTACGAGTGCGTTGAACGAAAAATATGAAAGCGGAGTAATAAGAAACAAAAAGCGTGATAAGAAAATCGCAATGTACAGCAACGTTATAGCCGTGCATACGCACCCAAGCAGTATGCCGCCAAGTGCAGGAGATTTCAATAGTTTCGCCTATTAAGAAAGCATATGTGTTTTGTCATGATGGTAAAATTTTTGAGTATTCCGCAGAAGAAAAAATAAATGTTAGTATTTACAATGCTTATATTACAAAATATATATCACAAGGATATTCCGATTTTGAAGCTCAATGGAAAACACTTGAAGAATTAATGAAAAAGGTTAAGATAAAAGTTAAGGAGGTAACGTGATATGCGAGAAGGTTTTTTAATAGATGATTTGGTTAAAATTCCTGAAAAGTACAAAAAAATGACAGCAGAAGAGCTTGATGCGGAAATAAAAAGGCTTGAAAAAGAAGAAAAGGAAAGAAAAAACTCCGTCCAATCTGATATATAAGCATTGAGTGGAGGAAACTTAAATGATTAAAAGAAAATATTATGATGGTCCATTAGTTGATGATGGCAGGACACTAGAAGAGATTGAAAAGGATATACAACAGGAAGAAGAAATTTGTGAAAATTTGAAAGAATGGCCGCCGATTGAATAATTCGATATAAGCACTTACAATTTGTAGGTGCTTTTTTCGTGGCATATATGAAATTGGAATGTGTAAAATTAAGTTGACAAAAAAAGCCGATAATGATATAGTGAATTTGAAAAATATTAAGTCAGAGGTAGATAAGGTGTACAGCATAGGTAAGATTGATATAAACATATACAAATGCGTTACAGATGATATTCAGACAGATGAAGTTATAATAACTGACGAGCGGATTGAGCATATAAAAGAACGGCATCCGAATGATTACGAGAGATATTATCAATATATAGAGCAAGCGGTAATACAGCCGGATTACATAATTGAAAGCCATAAAATTAATACAGCTTTGATATTAAAGGAATTTAATGATGACGATTTACAATTTAAAATGGTGTTAAGATTGCTTACTTCAAAAGACAGCAACAAGTTTAAAAATTCCATAATTACATTCATGAAAATAGACGAAAAAGAGTGGAAAAGACTGATAAGAAACAAAAAAATACTTTACAAAAAAGAATAATAGTGATATAATTATAGTACAATAAAAAGAAGGTTATTTGAGGTGGAAGAGTACGTCCACGTCCACACGCCGATGGCTTGACAGGGGAAACCCGAGAGATGCAGGAGAATTGGACGCCTGCCAAGTAACCGCTTTTTAAGGGCTGTAGAAATACAGTCCTTTTTTCGTGTGAAAAATAAATGTTTGATTTAGGCGGTGGAGTAACGGCAGCCGCACCGTCAAAAAGCGGAGTGGCGGCACATGACTGTAATTGCAGGTGCTATCTTGAATATAATTTAATGACAGCCGAAGAATTTGCAAAGGTTACAGGAAAAAAGGTTGCAAATGACGGGAATAGTGATATAATAGAGGTAGAAACCAAAGTAGATTATATGAGTAACAGTTTTAGACCTAAGTACGGTAAGGAAACTGTTGATAGTGTTGGTAACATTAATATATATGTTAAAAAGGTTGAAAACAGTCAATTTGAATTATATACAGATGTTGCCAATACAATAAAAAATAAAGCTGTTAGATTAACAGAAAAGAATATGCGTGAAGTAGCTCAAATGATGCCAACAAACTTTGAGATACCTAAAATTTGTGTTATTGATTTTGATAAATACAATTTAAATACTAGTGCTATTGGTGGCTATCGGAAAGAAGTAAATACAATGTACATAAATAGTAGGTATGATACTCCGGAGAAAATTAAAGAATATGTTAATAAAACAAAAGGCTATTTTTCAAACAGTAGTGGGTTTGCTCCATATTTACACGAATTAGGTCATAAACAATATGAAGATGCGTTAGTTGTGTATGCTGAAAAGAATAATATTTCAGTTGATAAAGCAAGAAATGTTATTGAAAATAAGTTGATGGAGTATGTGGGCAAGAAAAGAAAAGTTGACCATTGTTTTATAGACACAAATATACGCGTCTACGCTGCTGAAAGTTATTCAAATCATAAGTATTCAGAAATATTTGCTGAATGTTTATCAGCTGAGAAGATGAATGATGCAATAAAAAATATATTAAAAATAATGAAAGGGGAAGTTCCCAAATGGTAATGCCAAGTGAGGAAAAACTTAAACTTTGCAAAATAATAAAAACAGGCACAAAAGAGGAAGCAGACCAAGCAAGAAAAAAATTAGAAGAAATAGCAATAAGAGAAATGGAAGAAGAAAAGAAAAATCCACCACCTTGGGCGGGTATAATAGAGTTTTAAAAGCACTTACAATTTGTAGGTGCTTTTTGTTTTACGGGAGGTGAACGCAATGGATAATTTCAAGATTATATACAGCATACTGAAAATTTTAGAAAAATCGATGGATGCAGAGGAATTTGATAAAAGCAGATTATCAAATGAAAGTCTAAAATTGTCAGAGCCGAGATGGAGCAGAATAATGGCAATGTTGGTGGCGAATGAATATGTTACGGGTATTGAAGTGTGGCACTCCATTGATTGTGATTATCCGAGAGTGTGCATAACAAGACCCGAGATAACGCTTAAAGGATTGGAATATCTGAGCGAGAACACATTTATGAAAAAGGCGGCAAATATTGCAAAGGGAATTAAGGATATACCTTTTGTTCCGTAAATATAATTTAATAATGTCAAGGATTTTGCACGTTTTCGGACGTGCTTTTTTCGCGGAAAAATAAATGTTTGATTTGGGCGGCGGAGTGGCGGCACATGAATGGAATATAATTTAATGACAGCCGAAGAATTTGCAAAGGTTACAGGAAAAAAGGTTGCAAATGACGGGAATATGCTCAATATCAATGTTTCCGATAAAACAATGCAGTAGCAGCGTATAACCCTATTCAAAATGTGGTTTATGTAAGACAGGCATTGTTGGATTATGATAAAATGTCTGCACTTCAAGAACAATTAGCTTGTCCGAATAACAAATACAGTACGTTATTGCACGAATACATACACTGGTTTGATGCACAACGATATAGGACAAAGCACGGTGATTTTAACAATGCTGATGATTATGGTAGATATATTGCAAGATTAAGAAGAAATTGTAAGAAAAAGCTTGACAAACTGGGTGTGAATGAATACAATATAAGTAATATGGGGAGGTATGCTGAGCGTAGTTATGAAAAGGATTTATATGATGAGGCATATACTGAGTACAGGGTTGTTAAAATTTTAAGGAAGTGAGTTTATGGTATTTTTAGACACACCAGAGATGGAAGAATTAGATAAAATATTTCGACCGTATATGGACGGTGCTAAATTGAGAAAAGATGCTCCGAAAGAAGTAGTGGAAGCACACGATAGATATTTTGAATTATTTATGAAACAACGTGAAGAAGAAGTAAAATCATGGTTTGAATAAGCACTTACAATTTGTAGGTGCTTTTTTCGTGGCAACTTATGCCCGCAGGCAGAGCTTTTTTATTTTGAACAGAGTAACAAAGGCTGAATCTGCTCGCCTTCGAGTGCCAGCATTGTCGAAGGGAGTATTTGTGTCATGTCAGCCACAAGCGAGTTGGGCTTTTTTACATAGTCGTCCGTTGAAGAAGTATGGATGATACAATTTCATACAATTAAAAACAGCTAAAAACGCAGAAGTAAGCCGTTTGTCGGCAATTTGTAAATTCTGCTGTTTTAGCTGTTTTGTTGCTTTTGGAATGATTTTTATTGTACGTTTTCGCTTTGCACACAGTAGGGATAAAAAGTTATAAAGTTATACGATTTAACTTTTTATGCATATAGGGGTGTGCAGGTAGTAGAAAAAGTGTAATTGTATAAGTTGTTGAGATAAGATTTGTCAATGGGTTTTTCCGTGAAAGAAGATGAAAACTTAATATACCACTGTTACAACAGAAGTCGATTTTTCGTATGTATAATCCTTGCTACCCCTTTTTCATAAATGTCAAATACGACAAGATACTCATTATCTGAAATTATGTCTTACAGTAAAATGCATTCTTTCTCGTGAATATATACCGGTTTTACGTTTACACCAAACTTGAAACAGCCCCGAAAGTGTTAAAATTTTTAGTGGAATTATACGTTTAACACAAATGCTTTGTATTAACTATGAATCTTTATAACACCATTATCCCATTCAACGCTCATTCCGATAATCTCACTAAGTGCTCTTACAGGCACAAATGTACGGTCATTATACGTCTGCACCATTGTGTCAAATTTGTATTCTGCACCATTTACTGTATAAATATCGGAATTCACCTGAAGTTTTACAACATTTTTGTCATTGGTAAGTGTAATTCCCTGAGTTTGTTCATCATATTCAACAGTATATCCTAATACTTCACTGATAAATCTGAGAGGTACAAAAGTTCTGTCATTTTCAACAAATGGCACTACTTTATGATTTTCATCAATTTTAATTTCCTTATTATTTAAAACTGCAGTATTCTTGCTAATATTTAATATCAGTGATAAATTCATTCCACCGATTATATAAGCATCATCAATAATTGGTGATGGTATAGTGTTATAGACAAACTTGCCTTTTTCAGGGTTTTTGAAATTATTATGACCAATATAATATCCTGTCCAAGGCGGCTGTGAATATCCACTTGGCTGTGTTGCTATGTCAAGACGGTATTTCGGGTCATGCATCAAGGTTGTGAGATTATATTCTGTCGGAATATTTGTTGTATATAATCTGATATGTGAGCCATCTTCTTCCGCAAGCAGTAATTCCTCTCGCCAGTCACCGATTATATCGCATTGAAGAAGAGGACGTCTTCCTGATATTACTTCATTAACAAAAAACAGCTGATTGAACCTTTTATTTTCCCAATCATATTTTACAACCTTATATCCTGTAGGCTCTTTTGCGTAAATACCCTCGCCAAGCTCACGCATCAAATCTCCTGTCCACCATATCGGAAACGCATTCGTAGCACCGCTTGAGTCTATCTTCTCCCATTTATCACTCTTTGTATTAAGCCACATTCCCGTACCGCCTGCACCGTAGATTACAGGACCGTCTGCTGTCGGGTCAATGTCTGCAACTATTGTTCTGCCGTTATCCTTTACGCCTGCAACCGCAAATATCATTTCGTCCTTATCGGCATATCGATACTCAAAGCCATAACCGCTAGTAACAATATCTCCCGACTCATTAGCCTTTACTATCTGCAATCTGTTCTCATTCCTGAAAAATCCAACATGAATTGCATCACCATGGCCACGCTTTGTTGAATATAGCCCCGTTCCGTCATGGTCAACAACCATTGAACCGTAAATTATTTCGTCAAGTCCGTCCTTATCTACATCGGCAGTTACCATACTGTGATTTCCCTGACCTACATAGTCAGGATTTATATTATTCTGAAGATTGGCATTAAATTCCCATTTGGTTTCAATTTTGCCATTTTTGAAATTGTAAGCAGTTATACCTGTTTTTCCGACAGTACCTTCTCTGTTTGTATAATAGCCTCTTGACATTATAAGACTCGGCGTTTTTCCGTCAAGATAGGCCACTCCGCCTAAAAATCTGTCTACTCTGTTTCCGCCTGTGTCGCCCCAATCGGCAACATTACCTCTTGCAGGTGAAAAATCGACTGTATCAAGTGCTTTGCCTGTTGTTCCCTCAAAAATTGTCAGGTATTCAGGACCATTTAAAACATAACCTCTGTCATCTGCCCAAAATTTTTCTTTATCTCCGATAGCATTTCCTGTGCCGTCTATCGTTCCGTCTGCTGTTCTGAGTGCAATCTCTGCTTTGCCGTTTCCGTCAAAATCATAAACAATAGTAGGAACATAATGCTCGCCTGCACGGATATTCTGTCCCATGTCAATCCGCCACAGCTTTTCTCCGCTTAGCTTATAAGCATCAATGTACACAGATGAGGTATGTCCTGCATTACTGTTATCCTGTGCATTTGCCGGATACCATACAACTACAAGCTCATATTCACCATCACCGTCAAGGTCACCTGCACCTGCCTTTGATGCAGAATACTCCGAAAGTTCTCCTATTTTATTTTTTCTCGCCTCAGGGCGTTCTACAGGAATTGATAAATACTCGATAAATGGCTTTACACCCTCGCTCCTTGCACTTTCCACACCTTTTTTATCAACCGCAGTAATAAAATATGTATCATTCGCCGTGCCTTTTTCATCAACATAGTTTGATTTATCCAATGGCTCACTATTCAGCTTTTGTCCGTTTCTGTATATATTATATTTTACATCCTCAGATGCAAGATTACGCCACGATACAAAAATTCCGCCATTCTCCGCATCTCTTGCTATCACACCACGCTGAAGTGCTTCCATCTGTCTGTTGTACTTTCCGATTCCGAGCGGTGTATATGCCTGTGCAGTTGTGCATATAAATGACAATGCCACTATTGCAGTTATTATTTTTCTGAATTTCATAATTACTCTCCTCTGTTAATTATATATGAATTTCCAAGCGGACACATAGTTTTAACATTGTCCCACATAAAAATTCTGTATGTACAATTATCATTAATAACAGTATTTTCAAACAAAACCGAGTTGCCGTATTTGTTTAAATCCTGTGTTTTAACATTCATATTTTTCAGACAGCTGTTTTCATCAAACTCAGCAAGAATAATATCAGCTGTTATATCAGCCCGGCTATTAAGTGTTATTTCAATTTTGTCATCTGATATTTCTGTATGTAATATGCTTATGATTGAGTTATCCTTTTCTGTCATTTCTACATTGGTATATGGGGTATTGGGGTTCAGATAATTCAGCTTGTTATTATTTTCATCCTCTGCCAATGCCAGTGAACCGATATAATAGCTTGTATGCGGAACTTGGTTATATGCTACATTTTCAGCTGCAACACAAGTTCTATACTGACTGTCATGCATCAGCGTCGGTAATCTGTATTGGGTTGGAATACACGACATATATATTCTCAAAGCGGTATTATCAGGTTTTCGCATGATTACCTCTTCACGCCAGTCCCCAAATATATCTGCCGCAACTAAAGGATATCCTCCTGTGCTTGCACTGACGTCAACAAAAGAGCCTGTTCTCCCGAAGAAAAATCTCGTAAACTTACTGTCCGCTGTTACCTTGAGTTTAGCAAGCATTGTTTCTATAAATGTCAAAGCTTTGATTTTCGATACTTTCAGTTCCCAAAAGACGCCAGCTTATATAAACTCCGTTGCTGACTTTCACAGCGGTTGTTGCTCTTGTCAGATATTCCATTTGTCTTGCCGGCTTATCAAGCGGCGTCTGTGCATATACAACAGTAAATATATTAAGTATAATTAATGTTATGAATATAATTTGTTTGAAATGCATAAAAATCCACTTCCTTATAGATTTATTTATATATATTGTATCACAATGATATATACAAGAAAATATCATAAACCTACAAAAACTACACATTTTCTGACTTTTAAATATTGACATGAATTTATAATAATGATATTCTAAATTTAGGTGATTAAAATGAATGAAATCAGATATTCCTACTATCCAAAACCATATAATATTCTGTATAAAGATAAAAATTTTGAAGCTGAAATGCCGTTTCATATGCATAATGAATTTGAAATTACACTGTGTATAGAGGGTGCAGAGAGCGTTATTGCAGGAAATAAAATTTATCATGCAGGAGAGAAGAGTTTGTTTTTCTTTCCAACGAATTGTATGCATAAAATAAATATAAATAAAAATTTTAGCTATAAAAGATATATTATGACAATCAGTCCCACATGGCTTAAAAGTATATTGGGACGTGATAATAAGCTTCGTATCAATTCCATTATGCCCTGTGTGACTTCTTTGTCAGATGATGATTTTTTTGAACTAAAAGGTATTTTTGAAAATTATATAAAATATGAGTATGATGAATTGAAAAGGCTGTCAATATTGTTTTCTGTTTTAGATATCTGTGAAAGTCTTTTGAATGATGAAAATAAGTTTGATATATCGCCGATAAGTGATATTATGCAATATATCAACAATAATCTTAATAAAGAATTAAAAGTCAGTGATATAGCGGAAAGATTCTTTTTTAATCCTGATTATTTATGCCGTCTGTTTAAAAAACACACAAATATCACTGTCAACGAATACATAAATATTCAGCGCATAAGCGTTGCACGTGAAATGCTCGACAGCGGCAGTGCTATAAAAACAGTACAGGATAAAACGGGATTTAATAATTACAGTCATTTTTCCCGTACATTCAAAAAGTTTTATAATCTTACACCAAAACAATATCAAAACAGAAAATATTATTTTGATACTGTGAATTGATGCAATACAAAGCATAGCTCTACTGAACTAATTCAACGGGGCTGTACTTTATTGTCAATCACCCCATTACAGGCTTGTGCTTCATATTGTCCTGAAAGCGGTTTAAGGCTTCACCGAAGTGGCTAATTCAAACAGATGGTGTCAAATGCGGTAGTGGTGAGGTTTTTGGGGATTTTATAGATGACGAGATTTTTGATGAAATTAATCATTTTTTTGAGTTATTCTGATTATACAATAAAAATACGCAGAAATTGTGCTCCTATACATTAGGATAGGGATAAAAGCCTAATTTATCATTTATTCTTTTTCATATATTTTGCGGGAGTGGTATTTGCGTACTTTAAAAAGTTTCTGTTGAATGTACGCAGTGTACCAAAACCGCTTTCATACGCTACGGAATTTTCTAAAAGTTGACATGTATAATTGACGCGGCAGTTATTGAGGTATTCCATAAATGTAAGCCCTGTAACTTTGAGGAATTCCTTTGAAATATAGGTATAGTCGTATTTACTGAAAGATTTTTTGATATTAAGTAAAATCTTTCAGTTTAGTGAATAAAAATCTTGACCTTTGTAAAAACTTTCAGTATAATGATATTGAGGTGAAGTAGATATGATTTACAGAGAACATTATATTGAAGAGGTCAGACCATTTTATGATTCTGATTTGATAAAAATAATAACAGGTATCAGAAGAAGCGGAAAATCCGTTATAATGGAGCAAATCACAGATGAAATTAAGCAGAAAAGTGATAATATCATATCGCTTAATTTTGAGGATAAAAAAATAGCTGCAAATATCAAAAATGCTGATATGCTTATAGATTATATTGAAAAGAATCGCAAGGATGGAAAGTGTTATTTATTTTTTGATGAAATACAGGAGCTTGAGGGGTGGCAAGATGCTTGTAAAACATTAAGACTTTATGATTATTCCATATTTATTACAGGTTCAAACTCTAAACTCTTGTCCGGCGAATTTACAAAGGAACTAAGCGGTCGATTTGTATCGTTCCGCATAAGAACTTTTGTTTATAAGGAAATATTGGAGTATGCAGCGCAGCTTGGAAAAGAAGTGTCAATCAGTGATTATTTGGTTTGGGGCGGATTTCCGAAACGTTTTGAATTTGATAACCAAGCAGCACAAGAACGATATTTAAATGACTTGGATGATACTATTGTTATTAACGATTTAATCAGTCGATACAAAATAAAAAAGGTAAGTCTTTTCAAAAGCTTGGTTAATTTTATTTTATGTAGTAATAGCAGAATTATTTCTGCAAATTCAATACACACATATATAAAACAAGAACACGATAAATGTTCAATTAATACTTTAATGAAATATATCGGTTATCTTGAAGAAGCATATATTATAGAATCTGTCAAGCAATATTCAACAAAAACAAAAAAAGAATTGAAATATTACTCCAAAATCTATAACGCTGATGTGGCATTGAATTCAATTCGATGTATGAATAACAGGTATGACCTGACGCACAATTTAGAAAACATTGTGTATAATGAATTGGTATATATGGATTATGAGATTTATGTATATAACAATAATGGCAAGGAAATAGATTTTCTTGCTTCAAAAGAAGGCAAGCAATATTATATTCAAGTAGCATACAGTGTAGCAGAGGACAAAGCATATACTCGAGAATTTGATGCTTTCAAAAATATAGATAATCTTTCGCAAAAGATTATTATTACTAATGATGACATTGATTATTCAACGAGTACAGTAAAGCATATTAAATTGAAGGATTTTCTTGTTATGACAAGTTTATAAATTAAAAAGTTTTATACACTTTTGAAAGCATCTTGAGCCGACCCCCAAAAGTTAGACCAAAAATCTAACGATTGGGAGGTCGGCTCATTAATCAGAAGCTTTTTTAATTTGTAGGAAATTGCGTAAAACGCAATGACGAAAAATCAAAAATGCTACCTTATTCTTATGCTCGCAGGCAGAGCTTTTTTAT
This sequence comes from uncultured Clostridia bacterium, assembly GCA_934476075.1. Taxonomy (GTDB): domain Bacteria; phylum Bacillota; class Clostridia; order UBA1381; family UBA1381; genus CAKSNH01. Next base: position 12,050 of record CAKSNH010000017.1, read on the forward strand.
CAGAAGCTTTTTTATTTTGAACAGAGTAACAAAGGCTGAATCTGCTCACCTTCGAGTGCCAGCATTGCCGAAGGGAGTATTTGTGTCATGTCAGCCACAAGCGAGTTGGGCTTTTTTACATAGTCGTCCTGACCGAACGGTACAAAATACATATTACGGTAGTTTAAAAGTTTGCCGATATTTTGTGCCGCAGTTGCAAGACCGTCATTGGTGGATACTGCGATAAGAACGGGTTTTTGGTTACGCAGATGTGCTTTTACAGCCATTGTTACACTGGAATCTGCAATTCCATTTGCTATTTTTGCCAATGTATTGCCTGTGCATGGTGCTATGATAAGTAAATCGAGAAGTTTTTTAGGCCCGATAGGCTCAGCCTCTTTTACGGTTTTGATAATATCGTTGCCGCACTTGGATTTTAATGTTTCGGCAAAATATTCACTTGTGCCGAAACGGGTATCGGTATTGTAAGCGGTTTCACTCATAATCGGTATTATATTTGCTCCCGTTAATGCAAGATTATCAAGTTCATGCAACACTTTTTTAAGAGTACAGAAAGATTTATCAACTCGCAAATTGATACAATTTATATGTGCACAGAGCGATTGTTTAACATGATTATAAAACAGATATATTATGAGTTTGCAGAATATTAGACAAATAATCGGGAAATCATTGCGTTTGAGGCAAAATAGTACTATAATTAATAGTAGTTAAAAATTTTAGTAATTGGAATGGCGTGATAATAAATGACGATGGATAAATTAAAGCCTATGCAGAGTGCATATATAAGCTCTGTCGGCGGGAGCGGTGAACTAAGGCATCATTTGCTCGATATGGGTCTTACACCGAAAACAGAGGTTACACTTCAAAAAGTTGCCCCCATGGGTGACCCGATACAGATTAAATTACGAGGATATGAACTTACAATCAGACTTGAAGATGCTAAAAAGATAGAAATTGAAGATATACATGAAATCAAAAACGACAGTAAACAGGAACAGTATATTCATTCTGTTCCGCATCCGGGTTTGGGAGAATTGGGCAAAGCGAATATACGGCATGAACATAAGATAACCAATGCTGAGAAGAACAGAAATTTGACTTTTGCCTTAGTCGGCAATCAAAACTGCGGTAAGACTACTTTGTTTAATCAGCTTACAGGCTCAAATCAGCACGTTGGCAATTTCCCCGGAGTTACGGTTGACAGAAAAGACGGAACTATAAGAAATCATGATGAAGCAACTGTGACAGACTTGCCGGGGATTTATTCATTATCTCCGTATTCGAGCGAAGAAATTGTGACTAGGGATTTTCTTATCAATTCCAAGCCTGATGGTATCATAAATATTATTGATGCTACAAATATGGAGCGTAATTTGTATCTTACAATGCAGCTTATGGAATTGGATATTCCGATGGTGCTTGCATTGAATATGATGGACGAAGTCAGAACCAACGGCGGTTCGGTAAGTGTGAATGCGCTTGAAGAAATATTGGGCGTGCCTGTTGTACCGATTTCAGCGGCGAAAAATGAGGGTATAGAAGAACTTATCGACCATGCAATTCATGTCGCAAAATATAAGGAAACTCCCGGCAGGGTGGATTTTTGTGTGGACAGTCAGGACGATACAAATCCTGTCGGAGCGGTACATCGCTGTATTCATGCGGCGGTGCATATGTTTGAACTTGATGCAAAGGAAGCGGGACTGCCTGTGCGTTTTGCCTCGACAAAATTGGTTGAAAATGACCATCTGATTGCCGAAGAAATGAAGATTGATGATGAAAAATTACATACATTTGAACATTTGGTAACGGTAATGGAAAATGAAACGGGGCTTGACCGAGAGGCGGCACTTGCAAATATGCGTTTTTCGTTTATTGAGCAGTTATGTGCAAGGACGGTAGTACATCCTAAAGAAAGCAAAGAGCATAAACGCAGTATGGCTATTGATAAGCTGCTTACGGGCAAATATACTGCTATACCGTGTTTTTTGGGCATTATGGCAATAGTATTTATAATGACGTTTAATGTTATAGGTGCGGCTTTGTCGAGTTTAATGAGTATGGGTGTTGACGCATTGGTTAGCTTGATTGACAAAGGACTGACAATGGCACAGATAAATCCAGTTGTACATTCGCTTGTCATTGACGGTATATGCGGTGGTGTAGGCAGTGTACTTAGCTTTTTGCCTACAATAGTGACACTGTTTTTCTTTTTATCAATATTGGAAGATACAGGATATATGGCGAGAGTTGCGTTCGTAATGGATAAAATACTTCGTAAAATAGGTCTGTCGGGAAGAAGCTTTGTACCGATGCTTATTGGGTTCGGGTGCTCTGTGCCGGCTATAATGGCAACGAGAACATTGTCGAGCGAGCGTGACCGTAAAATGACGATTTTGCTTACACCGTTTATGAGTTGCAGTGCGAAACTTCCGATTTATACATTGATTATAAGTGCATTCTTTCCTAAACAATATCAAGCGTTGGTGATGATAGGAATGTATGTTTTCGGAATAATTTGCGGAATATTATATTCGTTTATATTAAAAAATACAACATTCAAAGGTGAACCTGTACCATTTGTTATGGAATTACCGAACTATCGTCTGCCGTCGGCAAAAAGTGTAGTGCAGTTAATTTGGGAAAAAGCGAAGGACTTTTTGCAAAAGGCATTTACAATAATTTTTGTTGCATCAATTATAATCTGGTTTTTGCAGACATTTGATATAAGATTGAACGTAGCAGAAACCGCAGATGTAAGTTTGCTGGCTAAATTAGGCAATTTGGTGTCTCCGATATTTGCACCGCTTGGGTTTGGCGATTGGAGAGTATCAACAGCATTAATTACAGGCTTTACGGCAAAGGAAAGTGTCGTTTCAACATTGACAGTACTTTTGGGCGGAAACGAACAAATGCTTCAAACGTTGTTCACACCATTTAAAGCGATAGTATTCCTTGTATTTACTTTGTTGTACACACCGTGTATCGCTACGATTGCGACTGTAAAACGTGAAATGGGCGGAGCAAAAGCGGCGGTTGCAACGGTTTTTGTGCAGTGTTTGATTGCTTGGATTGTTGCGTTTATTGTCCATGGTGTCGGAATGATGATGGGATTGGTATAATTAAGATAAATTTAATTTGAAAAAAACAAAAGGCAGTGATTTCGATTGTTTTCACTGCCTTTATTTTATCTCTTGCTCTAAATTTCGGAATATGTCGGAGTTAAAAAACTCTGTGATGGAAATATCCAATCCGTCGCAAAGCTTTTTTAAAACAAGGATACCGATGTCCTTTCTTCTTTCGTCAAGCAAGCTGTATACGGTTGAGGGAGTTACTCCCGAATAGGTTGCCAATGAGTTGTATTTAATTCCTTTTTGTTTGCATAATTCTTTGATACGCAGCACGACTGCATTTTTAATACCCATAAAATTCACTTCCTATATTAATGAATTTTCATTCTATTTCCTGTCCCAGTTCGGAAAATTCTTTTGTGTTAAAAAAATCAATTAAGGAAATGTTTAATCCGTCGCATAATTTTTTCAATGTGACAATACCGGGATTTGTGCTTTTTCCGTATAATATATTTTTTATTGTTGATGATGCAATGCCTGAATCTGTCGCTAATTTATTGATTGTTATCCCTTTTTCACCGCATAGAAAAATTAAACGATTTTTTACAGTTTCATAGGTAGTCATATACTATTCACCCTTTCAATGGACTAATTATAGACTATTGCTATTGAAAAAGTAGGCTATATATGATACTATACAGTCTATATAAAGACTATTGTGTTTAATTTGTAGGAAATTGCGTAAAAACGCAATGACGAAAAATCAAAAATGCTACCTTATTCCCACGCCCGCAGGCGGTGCTTCTATCAGAAGCTTTTTTATAAATATTATACTATTGCCGGATATCTTACGCAATTTTTCTAAATAAAATTATTATGGACAATATTAATTTACATTATATAACATTTAATGACATTACTATACAGTAATATATTACTAGTTAGAATTTTTTTTGGAATATACTTCATACGCTATTGCAAATTTGAGAAAGTATGGTATAATTTATTTACCAATCGATAAATAAATAGAGAAGGGGGTAAAAATGAGAAGTACGGAATATAAAGAAGAAAAAAAGAAAGAAATTATGGAAAAGTGTTATGAATGTTACTGTGAAAACGGACTTCGTGATACGGGGATAAAGGAACTTGGGAAATACTGCGGTATGACAAGTGCAAATCTTTATGCATATTTTGATAATGTTGATGACCTTATCGTGCAGTCTACCGCATATTGTATGACAAAAGTTGAGGACGACTTTATGGCACTTGCACCCGAAAATCCACAGGATATATTAAGGTTTATTGAGGAAATTCCGTATTGGACGGCAAAAAAACACGGGAAAAAATATCGCCTGATGTATCAGGTCTACACACACCCGAAATATATTGAGCACGGGAAAATATTCTTTGACGGAGTAAGCAAGCGTTATACCGAATATGCACGTCAGCTTTCGCCGAAACTGGGTATACCTTTTGACATTCTTTCGGGGTTTATATTTATTTTTGTTCGTGCCGCTGTACATTATGCGTTGTTTGAAGATGAATATTATTTGAAAATGCAGATGGAGGCACTTAAAATATCAGTATTTTTAATGGTGGAAAAAATTAAAAAAAAAGAAGGGATTGAAGTGAAATGAAAGTAAAAAGGGTTTTATGTATTATGCTTATAGCTTGCATGGTTGTACCGCTGCTTTATATTGCACCGGCTTCGGCGGCTGTCGAATGGACATATGAAGCATATGTTGCAGTTTGCGATAAAAAAGATGCGCAATGCAGTAAGAAGAATGCCATTACGGTAAAATGGACATTTGACGGAACTGATGAAACGGCATTTTTGCAGGATACTGACAAAAGAAACGGACTTGCATATGCAAAGCTGAAATCATCACGTGCACCGTGGACTCTTGACAGTGTAACGATTGAAAATTCCACAAAGGACAGCTTGTGGATGAGTTATTGTTTTTTATATGTAGGCAGTTCCGTAGGTAATGCAATAGGTATTGAAAGTAAGTTTTGGGGAGACCCTAAGGATGACGCCACGGGCGTACCGATTGATGTTGATGATGGCGGACCAAAGAGCAGAACAATATATTTTGACGCAAGAAGAAAAGTGGATATGTCTGCTTTGGACGATTTTAGTGACAAATTGTTCGGCGACATTCGTCTTAATCCGAAAGGAGAAAGCGGAACAATAAAGAACGAGTGGAGCGGTAAAGTATTTGACAATTACAATGTTACTATGGGTAAAAAAAGTTATTATTGTATGGATTTGAGCGACCCTCCGACGCTGAGCGTTTCGGTATCAGGTATGAAGGGCGACGGTTCACAGGTAAGCAAAAGCGAGCTTGAAAAAAACGGAATAAAGTTCCTTGACAGGGGATACGAAATGGATAAAAGCAAGGTTTTATCTTATATGAACAATAATAATCTTAACGAGATTGACCTGTTGTATACGTTGAAATTTTCAAGCAAAAGCACTTCCGGACAGACAACGTTTTACAAAACAACACGAATTTTCAGAAATGCTTTTTCACTCGGCAGTGTAGATTTCAGTAAAAATTATTACAAAGCCGGAAATGATAATTATTTTTATAACAATCAAAATGACAAAACCATAACCGTAACGGCGAATATTAAAACCACGGACAACTATAATATGTTCGGCGGCAACGTATTAAACAAAGCCGAGGTTAGTTTTGACAATGCCTATATTAAAGTGGGCGACCAAAAGATATATGCCTCCGACAGCTCAGGAAACAAGGTGAAAAGCACTACCGTGTATTCGGGGAATATGATTAGTCTGGCGTTCCCGTACAGTGAGAATATGGATTCTGACAATAAAGGTATAACGCTTGTTTTGGAAAATGCAAGAATTGAAACGGGCGAAATTACATTCTGGCTGTGGGACGAAGTCAGAAAGAAAATAGGCTTTTCAAATCAGGATAATTTTGACGGATACTATAAGTCAACGCACAAAATAGATTCAACCAACCCGACTATCGCAGTTGCTCCGGCAGACGGTGTGGATTTAAGCAAATGGAATAAAACGGTGACGCTTAAAACAACTGCGAGTGAAGATATACAAGTTAATAATTATTTCTATTCAATGATAAGAGGTTGGGAAATGCCGAAAGGCTATTATGCAATGTATCTTACCAACGGCGTAAATTCGCCGGCTATTTACAAATATAACTATACGGAGGAGAACAAGGGTACTGCTGCCTATATACAAAAAGTGCCTGCACTGAAAGATTATACACAGAATGTCACGCTTGCACTTCGTGATAAGGTTGAGGGTGAATACGACCTTGTTTTTTCGGGAACGGACTATGCCGGAAATAAGCTTTCAACGGTTTACAAAGGCATTAAGCTTGACAATAAAGCTCCCGAAATAACTCTTACCGAGAAACAAAAGCCTAAGACGGACGGCAGAAAGGGTAATGTATATAATGTAAAGATTTCCGACGCATCGGGTACGGGAAGACTTTATTATATGTTTACACAAAAGAGTGTTGCCGATGCTCCGGAATATGATGGCAGCAATAATCCGACAACAAGCGGTGATATGGACACAACGCTTGACAGATGGGCATACATAGAACAAAAAGATACCGAAAACGGCAACACTGCCGCAGCATATATTGATGTTGAAAAGGGTAAGAATTTTGTCGGAAGATTGATGTATTTTGCACTTGACGAGGCAGGAAACAAAACCGACGTATATTCAAAGGATATAAATATCCAAAATGAAGATACGGCATATGACATTACTCCGAAAAATGTTGATAAGCCTCAGCCGTCATATAATATTTCTGTTACGACAAACAATAATAATACTGTTTGGTATCGCTGGAAAAATTATATCGTTGACGAGAAAACGGGAAAATTAAAAGAAAATTATATTACCGATTTTAAACAATATACCGGTATTATAGACACATCAAAGGACGATGCGACAAAAAATATAAACGGAACATATATTCTTGAATGTAAGATTGTTCCGCCGTCAAATACCAATATAAATTATGTTTCGGTCAATTATGCGTTTGATAATGAAGGACCTGTAATAAATATGACTGCTCCGTCAGAGGAAAGTTATTCAAAGAGCCAAACAGTTTCGGTATATGCGACGGATATGTCCGATGTTGCGTCGGCAAAAGCTAAAATCGTGACGCCGGACGGAAATGATATTGACGGAAACGAAGAATTTAATATGAACGTTGCCGGCGGTATACTTTCGCAGAACGTGAATATATCGGATATTCCGAGCGGTGCATATGCACTTAAAGTTACGGCAACGGACACAAACGGTTTTTCAACAACGGAAACATCAAATCCGTTCTTTATCAGAAATGAAAAACCGACAGGTACGGTTAATGTGGCAAGCGATTTGATATATAATGAAAAGTCGCTGATTGCGGACGAAAATATCAAGCTTGACTTTGATATAAGCGAAGAATTTGCAAATTCGTCTTATGCAAAGGGACAGTCGCTTTATTACAGAATGGGCACTGCATCGGGCGAATACGGTGACTGGATTAAAGCTGGTGAAATAACATCGGACGAAAACGGACTTAAAGTGGCAGCCACTGTTGACGCTCCGAGCATTGCACTTGTTGACGGTGAAAATACAATATTTGTGCAGACTGCAATATGTCATGAAAATGCAGATAAATCAAAGATTGATTTGGGCACTGTCAAAGAAGATGAAATTATATTCTATTATGACAACATCGCACCGAATGTAGATTTGGTGATAAATGATGAACACACAAGAGAGAGTATTGAGGGAAAACTTTATGTAAGAGATAATCTTGATACAGCGTTTACGGTAACTTGTGAAAACAGTGCAGTGAAAATCGGCGAATTTAAGGACGGTGCATATGATATAACCGTTTCGGAAAATGCCGATACCGATATAATCGTTTCGGATACGGCGGGCAATCAAAAGTCTGTTAAACTTGTAATAAAAGGTATTGACAGAGTTGCACCGACTGTGGATATAAAGACAGCTGAAAAATCATCGGGAGCAAGAAAAGACGCAACTGCGACAGTTAAGGTGAATGACGTATTGGGTGTAAGCGTTAAATTTGCATTTATCCCGACAGATAAATACACCGGCGGAGCAATTCCGGAGGAATATTTCAGCGAAAATATAACAGATGACGGATTTTATATCGTTTCGGAGGCAAGGAGCGAAAAAGCGGCTTGGAGCAACGAAAACAACATTACATATAATGTGCAGGTTGCCGGAATTTCGGGCAGCCGGTATCTTGGCGTCCGTGCGGCGGACAGCTTGGGCAACACTACCGACATTGTGTTTAAAGATAATGTTCTTTCGGCAGAAGATGCTGTTCTTTCGGCGGTGACAACGGCAAATCCGATGAAAACCGAAACAAGGACAGTTGCACAGGTGAAATACAATGTACCTGTATACACACTTCCGCAGGATAAAATTTTGAATGAACAAAGCGATATTGTTAAAAACAACACGCTTGGTATAGACGGTTTCGACAGCCTGACAGCAAGCGAAAAAATAGAGGCGGCAAACCTTGAATTGGCAAAGCAATATGCAATGGCATATTCGGACACATACACCTTTGCGGTGACTGCAAACGGCGGATATGATTTGTATACGGTTGACGATTTGGGCAGAACAAAACATCTTATCGCAGAGGTAAGAGATGTTGAGTTCGGTGCGGCTAGTGACATCAAGGCTGGAATATACAAAAAGCAATGGAATGAATCATCAGAGTGCGAATATGTACCTGTGCCGGTCGGTGAAATGATATGTGCCGCTGCATATGGTGAAAATGCGGTTATCATTGAGCCTGCCGACAATAACAATGATACATTGCTGCTGCCGAAAGAGGAATTGGACGGCGTTTACAAAAACGGTCTGACATTCGATTCATCTGCGTCGAGAGATTACGCTGTATATGCTGACGGTACGGAGGACATCAAGGGTTATACAAAACTTATATATAATGTAGGACAGATTATGCTTGAAAATACCGACATTTACAGATGGAATGAAAGTCTGTCCGAGGTGACGGAGCGTATTGTGACTGTTCTTGCATTCAACAAGGACGCAAACACGGAAAATCCTGACGAGGTGAGCGAAAAGAGTACGGTTATTACAGGCATTGACAATACTGAACCGATTGTTACATGGTCGGTAAGTCCCGAAATTTTGACTTATGAGCTGGCTGAGTTTGACGGAGAGATGTACTATGACTGGGTTACTCACACAACACCGGGAAATGTTACATATACGATTAATGCACAGGATAAAGAGTCGGGAATTGAGAAGATAGTTGCTCTTTATTATGAGAAAGCAGACGGTTCGGAAGAAGAAGTAGTTGTGCCGGAAACGGACGAAGACGGAAATCCGACAGAGTATTGGAGCTGGGACGGCAGTAATTATACCGAGGTTAGAAATGTGTGGGACGAAGAACAGCAGGATTATGTTCAAAAGTCAAGCACCATTCCGGTAAAGGTTGAATATTACGGTGACGGCGACAAGTTTGGTGTAAAAACGCTTAAATTCACATTTACGGACAGTTACAGACTGCTAAGAGCGGGAGTATTTTTCAATACGCTCGGAGCAGACGGCAGTGCGATTGTAGGACGTTTTGAAAGCGGTTTGTCGACAGAGGGTATTATTTACAAAATGCCGATTGAAGAAGGAAAAGACTACAATATAAAATACTATTTTGAAAATTCAAAAGGCGAATGGGAAGAAATTTCCGATACAACAAACCAATATTACAAAAACGCAAAAGCGGTAGTTGAAATTGACAAGGACAGCCGTGGAGCGGAACGTGGACTTTATGTATTGAATAATGCAGGTGTTTCGGAAAAGATTTTGAATAACTATCAAAATACATTTACCTTTAATTTGAAGGACAAATACGGATATACAAAAGAAGTGCCCGTATCGCTTGAAAACTTTGACATTAATGCAGGAACAATAGATTATGAGCTTGCGGTAACGTCAAAAACAAATAAGCCGTATGATATTACGATTAATGTATCTGACGAAAAGAGCGGTGTAGGAACGGTTAAGCTTACAAGCGGTGCTGATGAAATTTCGCTTAATAAGGTTGATGAGGGCAAATACAAAGGTGTAATATCCAAAAACGGTACATACAGCATAACAATGTATGATAACGTGGGCAATAAGGCGGTAAAGAGCTTTAACATTAAGAATATCAATACCGAAGTGCCGACAGCAAACGTTGAATACAGCACAAAGGAATGTACTTCACGTCCGGTAACGGCAACGCTTACATTCTCAAAGCCGAACGTCAGAATTACAAATATTGAACCGGTATCGTCGCTTAGCGAGTCGGATTATACAGTAAATTACAACACATCTGTAATTACGTTTACAAAATCGGGAACTGTTGCGGTTTGCTTTGAGGACGACTACGGCAACTCAAACGAAAATGACGTGCTTGTGGTTGCGGTGGATAACATTGAAAAAGTACCGCCGGTATTGGAGGCGGTTATGGACAATACCACAGACCCATCGGTAGTTGCGGTGACATTCAATAAGGTGGATAACCTGACCAGCAAGATGGATATGGAGCGAAAAGATACGGATATTTTCGTAAACTACGGCGGTATAACAAAAACTGTTGCCGATGTGGACGGAAACAAGAACAGTTTCACATTCTATCAAAACGGAAATTATACATTTAAAGTGTACGACAAAGAGGGTCTTAGTTCGTATCTTTCGGTTGAAATTACCGGTATTGACACGAAAGCTCCGAAAATTACAAGCGTAAGCTGGAGTTATGATTATGACGAATTTGACGGTGCAACATGGGTTACAAAGACAGCGAACGAAACAAAAGTACCTGTTGACGGTACGGTGGGATATATTGTTGCTGCCGACAAATACAATGTGACAAATCAAGATGTTACGGTTAAGGTTGAAACCGATGATGATACACGCTTGGTGGGCAGCAGTGACGATTATACAAAAACAAAGGAAAGTGTTTATACGAAAAACGGACTTTTCATTTTCAATACCGAAAAGAATAACGGTCTGACCGCAAGCTATGGTTTGGATATTGAGGTTATAGACAAAACACCGCCGACAATAGATTTGCTCGGCACAGATGAGATGGTATTTTATGAAAATCCGCAGATGAATACGGACTATGACATAAGTATGCTTAAATACGTTGAAAACGGAAAATACGAGGCATACAAAGCATATGACGTGTTTAACGGCAAAAAGACAGACCTTACGGCGAATGTGGAGATTGCCGACTGGGGCGGATTTAATCCGAATGATTTGAGCCAAAACACATTTGATTCGAGCAAGCCATATACGATTACTTATCGTGTTACGGACTCTGCACATAATGTAACTGAGGTAAAGAGAACAGTGCGTCTTGTGGGAATGTATGATACCGTTGCATTGGTAAACGGCAGTCTGCCTGATTTTGCGGGCAGAAGTGAGGTTTTGGGCGACAGCATAAAGATTTCGCTTGCAAACTTTGCCGGAACTGCATATGTAAGATACCAAAGCGGTGTCAAGACGATGGGTCAGATGAAGAAGGACGGAATTATGTTATCTCAAAACGCAGACGGTGATTTTGAGGCAACTAATCTTGAAGAAGGCTGGTACACATTCTATATCCAGACCGACAAGCGTGATTACTTTACACTTTGCGTATATTTATCGAAATAAGGGGGGATTAAATAATGAATATATTTAAAAGGGTTATTTCTTATATTTTGATACTTGCGGTGGTGGTATCATTTTTCCCCGCCAATGTACTTGCACAGGAGGATAACGAGTACAGGATTTCAAATGAGTATCTTAATTTTACATTTAATAAGCAGACAGGCGGTTTCGCAATAGAAACCGCCGAGGGTAATCCTCAAAAGGTACTCGATAACAATATTCCTCTTTTGTATGCCGATGATAAGGAGCGAAGCAACGGCACATCGTTTATAACGGTGAGAATCGGGGAAAAAGACTATATTTTCGGTCAGGATTACGGATTTTTCGGAATAAATTCGTCGCTCGGTACCGTTGAGGTAAAAGAGGACGGAAGACTTATAGAAATTCCGTGGACGATAAAGGGGATAACCGTAGTTTTGACTGCGGCACTTGACCATAACAGCGAAAGCAATACAACGGGAAATGTAGGTCTTTCGTTTAAGGTTATCAACAATAATGCAAATGCGGAAAATGTAAGCGTCAGACTGCTTTTGGACACTGCACTCGGCAACCGAATTGACGCTCCGTATTTTGTGGTTGATAAGAACTTGCAGCCGACATTTACAGAAACCGAGTTTTCTGGGGATAATGTTCCGCAGCAGATAAGAAGTTTGGATTCGGTCACAAATCCGTCAAGACTTGCGTATATTCTTATGCAGGCACAGGGCTGGAACGGCGGAACAAAGCCGAACAAGGTTATAGTGGGACACTGGGCAAATCTTGCAAATACACGCTATGATTATACACCAGACCCATACTGCGATTTCTCGAATTATTCAAATAATTATCGAGAGCCTGACAGTGCGGCGGCGGTATACTGGGAAAATAATGCCTTGCAGAGCGGTGAAAGCTTTACGGGCGAATTGCTTTACGGTGTAGGCAATTTTTCAAACAGCACCAATCAGAATATGGGAATTAACATCACCACTGAACGTGTGGAACTTAATGATGATAAAAAATCCTATAAGAATGACGGTAAGATAAAAGTTACGGTGGATATTGACAACACCGTTGACAATGCGGAAGAGCTTAGCAATGTTGTGCTTAATCTTACAATAGACGATAAACAATTTGAAGTGCTTGAAGGCGAAGAACAGGTTAAATATGTTTCGCTCGGCAAAGAGATAAAGACATTGCAGTATACGTTGCGGGCAATCGAGCAGAACGACCTTTGTGCCGGTACGATATATGTTTCGCTTGCCGGAGTGAAAACCCTCTCAGACGGTACACAGGCAGATTTTGAAACGGCGGCACAAAGGAGTGTAATTCTTCCGTCGGTAGGCGAGGTTTCGGCGGTACAGCTTAATAAAATCAATCCGAATATTGTATATACCGACGGTGAAAAGGCGGTAACGATTTCGGGTGAGATGAAACCGCTTGAAGCGGTGTTGGCAAATGATGCGGCGGTGGAATTAAAACTTGTTCACGAAACAACGGGACACACCGTAACCGTTGACAAAAACAATATCGCATTTCTTGATGAATCGGGAGAAACGCTTACATTCACCACCGAGGATACTCTTTATGTGGGTGAATACAAGATTATTTTTGAGATAAACGATACACGTTTGCAGGATAATTTAAAGTGTACATCAATCACCTGCAATCAGAAACTGCAAGTGTCGGCAGATAAAAAGTATCAGCTTAAATCCTACGGCATGGCGGCACTTGTGCGTACAACAGAGGGCAGTACCGCTGCGGAATACGACTTTTTCACATTCCGTACAGAGGGCGAATTTTTGAAGTTTTACAAAGGCGAAAGTGCCGCAAAGGGCAGTCTTAACGGAAAGAGTATAAAATATAATTTCGGTGAGGAAAAAGAGTCTATAAAAAATCATGAAATTCTGCTTACGGTGCGTGCAAATCTGCGTGAAATGAAAGACGCATCAACGGGTGAATTGTTCTGGCAGGCAGATTATGCGTCGGGCGATGTTATCATAAACAATATGCTTTCATATGAGGGTGATACACCGCTTAAAATTTACAGAAGTCAGAATACATACAAAATTGAGGGTGACGGACTTTTAAAGGTTATCAACTCAATCAATGTATGGCGAAGTAAGTGGAGCATTTCGGCAACGGACGGAATTGCGTATACGCTTGATACGGAGCGTCTTTCGGACAGCCTCGGTCAAGGTGTGACAATCCGCGCACTAAATCTTTCGCTTGACGGTGCGGCGACTATGATACAGTCGGTCGGCGGTTTTGCGGTGGATTTGAAATACGGTGTGCTAAGCTCGCAATGGTATGACAATTCGGACGGTATGGTGACATACGGCATAGGATTTGGCGGAAGTATAAGCATACCGATAAAGGCAAAGGAAAAGAAAGAAACTCCCGACCTTACGGCGGACCAGGAGGACATAAGCGAGGAACTTAATTCGCTGTTTGACGAAAGTCTGACCGCTGACCAGGAGGATATTTCGGGCGACATGACGAGTATGTTTGACGAAAATCCACCGAAAAGAACGTCAACGGGAGATAAAATCAAAAAAGATACCAAACTTTCGGAGGGACAGCTTTCGGCAGAGGTAAACAACGTTCTGTTCGGAGAAAAGGGTGACGTTAAGGACGGCTATGTAAAGGTTGACGATACAGGCTTTATCGGAATTGATGCAAAGTTCTCGCTTGCACTTCCGAAAGACGTTTTAGGCTCGCTTGTGGCAAATTCACCGGGAATTTATGCGAGCGTGGTAATCAACACAATCGAAAATCAATATGAAATAAATGCCGGTCTGAATATCAAGATTATCGAGTGTGAGGGTGTACTTGCGTTTAAGCAGGTAAATGTCAAGAATAAGGACGTTATCGTGCCGGATAAGATTGAATTTTATATTCGTGACGGGCTTAAAATCCCCGTTGCACCGCCCGTACTGTTTATTGCGGGACTCGGCGGCGGTATAAACGGTCTTGCGGACACGATAGGCGGTGAATTTGATAAACTTCCGCCGATAACAATATTGCTGTTTACAAGGCTTGAAGCAATCGGTGTTCTGACGGGTGACTTTAATGCAAAGATAAGTCTTGAAGGAATGTCGCTGACGGGCGATATGAAACTTAAAGCCAAGGGACTCGATAAGCTCATGGACTTAAAGGCAGGCATAAACGCACGCTGGATTGAACCGTGGGAACTTAGTCTGTACGGCAATGTAAGTATTATTGACGGACTTATAAAAGGCGGAATTACCATAACGATTGCGGATAATTATTTCTACGGATATATTTTTGCAAGCATATGTATACCTGACAGCATACCGCTTGTGGGCGGCAAGGAGCTTGCAGGTGTTGAGGCTGCGGTATCGCACGAATTTATCGGTGCAAATATTAAAATTATCGGTATAAGATTTGGTGTGGTATATTATTGGGGCGACAGTGTATCGTTTGGTAAGAACATTGATTTGAGTCCGCCGAACCGTGACGGTTTGGAATCGCTGAGTTTGGCAAGTGCGGACGATGTTACGGGCTATTACGGCACAAATATACATGAACTTTCGGTAGTATCTCTTGCGGATATGTCATATAAGGAGGCAAAAGTCAAGGTTGAGGGTGCAACGGGACAAAATGCACTTCTTATAGAAATCCCTTATGCGGGCACAGGCACGCCGAGTGCGGAGGATATTACATTGTTAAATCCTGACGGCAAGCAGATACAGATAGCTTATGATGACGGCAACGGCGGAGGAAATATGCTTTTGCAGAGCCGTGAGGACGGAGATTATATCTATATTACGGTAACCGACCCAAGCGAGATTAAAGACGGTGACTGGACAGTTAAATATGCTACGGAAAATATAGAGATTTCTTCATTTAAGATGAACGGCGTCGACCAGATACCGGAGCTTGCAAGTGACGGTACATCAATTACGTTGGGCACAACGGACGCTGAATCAAAAACAACAAATGTTACGGCAGGCTGGAAGATAAGCGGAGGAAACGGCAGTAAAACAGGCACAATAGACGTTTATCTGACAGAGGATAAAGACGTATTGACCAAGATTAAAACGAGCAAAAACAACGGCGATGTTTTGGGGACAAATATTTTCCATAAGGAAAATGTTGTGCTGACATCGGGAGCGGAGAACCAAACGGTGACACTTCCGGACTCACTTCCGGACGGCAAGTATTATGCGGTTACAACGCTTTCGACCACTGAGGGGATAAGTCTTGCAATCAGTAAGACGTGTATTGATTTTAAGAACCCAAATCTTCCTCAAAAGGTTGACAATGTGAAGATTGCATACGGCGGAAACGGTGAGATTTTCGTAAAGGTTACCGACAGCGAAAATGCGGACTATACGCATTATCTTGCCGAGATTGTGTCAAACGATAACACGGTATTGGAAAACAATATCGGTCAGTTTGAAAAGGGTGCAAACTTTGTATTCGGAAAAGAGGCGTCTTTGGAGGCAGGCAAGACATATCATGTGAATGTCAAGACGCTTCGTGAAGAATATAAGGAGTCCGATAACGAATACAAGACGCATTACTATTACGGCACTGATGTGGTTTCGTCAAATGATTTGGTGATGCCTGAACAGAGTGTGCCTAAGCTTGAAAATGTAAAGGTGAATTTTGATACATCGGGCGAAGAAATAAATACGAATGTCAAGGACGTTGTTATCGAATACACATTTGACAGTGACGTATTTATGGAGCTTGACCTAAACGGAAGTAAGGTGTATGCGTTCGGCACTGACCCGAACCCGAATTCGGCGGATTTCTCTTACTTTAAAAAGGATTGGAAATTTGTTTTAGATGACCTTGAAGACGGCGATTATGTGGTTGACTTTACAGCATACACCAAAACAAAAGACCATATAAAGGGCAGTGAAACCGGAGTGGAAAACGGACAGTTCGGCTTTACGGTTGATACGTCCGCACCTGTACTGTCGCTTGCACAAAAGAGTGTTGACAGGAAAATGGGTACGGAGGATATAACGGTAATTTTCGGTGCAAATACTGTTATTGCGGACGAAAACGGAAGTTATACAATCGAGGGAATTACCGAAAAGTCGGCAAATATTACACTTGACGGTGAGAAGGTAGATGAAACAACGTCGGGTGTAACAATTATGCAAAGCGGTAACTTTAAGATTGAAAAATCACTTGCCGACGGCGAATTGTACAAAGAACATCTTATCACGGCGACCGACAAAGCGGGCAATGTGTCACAGATGACGGTTTATGCGATAAGAAAAGACGGTTTCAAATTTGAAAATATGGAACTTTATCTTGACGGCAATCCGATAGCCGCCGATGAAAACGGTGTTAAGAAAGTAAGCCTTAGAAACGGTCAGTCGGCACAGCTTGCGGTTTATGCACAGGCGGACAACGGTCAGAAGTTCGAGATAGAAAACGATATGATTGATTGGAGCGTTTTGTATGAAAAGAACACTGTCGAATTGAATGACGGTACTGTTTTTGCGGTTACACCGGGCGAAACGGCGGTAAAGGCAAAGCTTGCGACCGCAGAGGTTACAACTGCCGAGGGTACACGCTCCGACGGAATTTCGGACTATATTATAATTAGTGTAGACAGCAATTCAAAATCGGATTTGGCGGATAAGATTGCCGAGGCGAAGGCTGCTATTGAAAATAATCCGAATAAGTCGCAGAGCAAAATCAACACTTTGAAAAAGGCAATAGAAAATGCGGAAAGCCTGATTAATAATCCGCAGGCAACGGAAACCGATTATACAGAAGAAGTGACAAAGTTAACTCAGGCAATCGCCGAATTTCTGAAAAATGACAGCAGTCACCGAGGCGGTGGCGGAGGAGGCGGCGGTTTGACGCAGAAATATACCGTTACCGTTTTGGATACGGAGCACGGAAAAGCAGAAGTTTCGCAAAAAGAAGTATTGAGCGGAAACAGCGTCACAATTACCGCAACGCCTGATGACGGATATGTTGTTTCGGATATGCTGATAAACGGCAAGTCGGTGGGCAATAATGCGGTTTATACAATAAGCTCCGTAAAAGAAAATATTGAGGTTAAGGTTATTTTTGCTAAAAAAGCAGATATGCCGTTTACCGACGTAAGCCCGTCAGACTGGTTCTATCCGTATGTAAAGAGTGCATATGAAAACAAGTTTATGCTTGGCACATCAGATACAAAATTTGAACCTGAAACAGCGGTTACAAGAGCAATGTTTGTGACTGTTCTTCATCGAATAGACGGCGAAAAAGCGGAGGGTGAGAACATATTTACCGATGTTTCAAAAGATGCGTACTACAATAATGCGGTTGCATGGGCAAGTGCAAACGGTATTGTAAAAGGTATCTCCGAAACTGAATTTGCACCTGATGCAAGCATTACCCGTGAGCAGATTGCGGCTATTATATACAGATACGCAAAGTATAAAGGCTATGATGTATCAGCCGGAGAAGATACAAATATTCTTTCTTATACAGATGCGGAAAGTATTTCGGAATATGCGGTTGAGGCGATTCAGTATGCGGTGGGCACAGGATTGATTAAGGGTAAAACAGATACCACTCTAAATCCTGCCGACAATGCTACAAGAGCCGAGATTGCAACAATTTTGCAAAGATTTTTGGAAAGCAATAAATAGTTTAAAGTGAAGAAAGGCTTGCAGATGTGACAGTCTGCAAGCCTCTTCAAAAAAATTTAATATTTTTTTAACATTTATTTGACTTATGTATGTAATATATGGTACAATAAATATGTAACATTTTAATGAAGATGTTGCATATATGATAGGTAGGTTAAAAAGGGATTGGGTTAAAAAATTAGATAACACGGCAATGGTGGTGAGTGTTGCTTAGTATAGCGTTTTATAAATTCCATATAAATGGTGGTAGTATATAACAATATAGGAATATTCTCTGACGTTGCAAAGTTTAAGCAATGTCTTTTTTTGTTTATCTGACGGAAAAATATTTTTTTTGAGGTTTTAATACATTATATGTGCAATATATCTGAATTAGGATAATGATATGATTGGAGGGGAGAAACGATGTGGTATATATGTGAAATTAACGGAGGTTGATTTCAATAACAGGGCAAATATATTTGATTTTTTAGGAGGGAGATATAATAATGAAAAAATTTCTAAGCACATTATTGTGCTGTGTGATGATTGCGGCACTGCTGCCTATGCAGATAGCAAGTGCGGACGTTAGTGTGTGGAAAACGAAAGTACCGCTGCTGAATGCGAGCAATTATAATAACAGTACATTAATAAACAAGTATACCAGAGATATTTCGGGCTGGTGGCCGAGAACAGTAACATTGTCGGCAGGTCCGCTGTTTAAAATAATCGACAAGTATGATTCAACTTATTCATACGGCGGTGCGGTAAACGAGAACTCAAAAACGTTCGGTATTTTCTATACATCGACTTACAAAGGGTGCAGCAACGGATACTGGCATACCAAATTTAAACTTAAAGACTCCGTGAGAAACGAAACACGTTTTCAGGAACTTGCAGATTCGGGTCATCTTATGATGCGATTTGTTGCCAATATTTCGGGCAATGCGTCAATGTCATTCGGCGGAGTATCGATAAGCGGTTCGGGAAAAAAGGACAGCGGTTGGTTTACGGTCAGCAAGGACGATATGATGAATAAAGAATTTGTTATGAGCGGCAGCAACGGTGCTAAGGTCGGCAAACCGTATGTGCTTTTCGCCGATATAACAAGACCTACCGTTTCATCTGCAAAAATATCCGATGAAAGACTTGAATTGATTTTCAATGAAAATTTGCGGACGCTTTCAAACAACAATGGTGTAGAACTTACACTTTTGGCAACAAATTTGGAGAGCGGTGTTCAGAACATAGAGCTTAAAGCCAAAATGATAGACGTTGGTTCAAACTCGGTGAAATTCAATGTTGAAAATCCCGATAATTTGAAGGAATATCAGATTACAAAAATAAAAAGTATATCATACGGCGGCAGTAAGTTTGAAGGACGTGTTATAGGTATTTATTATACGGACGAATATCTTGCGCGTAACGAAGAACCTCGTTTTAACAAGGTAGACAATGAAGTTTCTTCGGTTGATGATTATTATACCTCAACCGCATCTATTGTGGACGTAGCGGGAAATGCGGCAGATATTCACACAAAGGATTTAACTCCGTTTTCTTTGGTGGTAGACAAAAATGCACCGAAGATAGACAATGTTGAAATTGCGGGAAATATGATAACTGCGACTTCAACAGCATATTCACAGGCGAGCGACTGGCCCGAAGATATAGACAGAAGCAGTGTGTTTGCGGGAGTGGGCGATACGCTTACATTCTCAATGATGACTGACGAGGAAATAAAGTTTGGTGACAACGGTTCTGTAACCGCTGAATTGAACGTCAAGCAGGACGGCAGCAATGTACAGCTTGAACTTGACAAAACCGAAAATGTATATGACGGCGTAAACAAGCGTAAAGCGACAAAAATTACATTCAAGCCTATCACTATCACAAGCGACATGACATCGGCAGTCACTAATGAGCCGATAAAGATTATTAAAATCAATGCGTCAAATGTGACGGATTTGTATGATAATAATTTGGAAACACAGGAAGTATCGTGTGTGCCAAGACAGCAGATTTATTTTGACAATACAGCGCCGACTATCGAAATAGGTGCAATCGGCGGAGATGTGAACAACGGTGATTTTTATATACCTGTTACTTTAAATGACGGCACCGGTATTGTATCGGGATTTGTCGGACTTACGGCGGATTTTGCGTGGGTATACGACCAGAACAAGCAAGTACCGTTTAAGTATGCGGTTACATACACCTCCGATACTCCGGCGGATGACGAGTACAAGGACAGTATTTTGGACAGTGAGGCAAGTGCCGCATGGAATAATTTTGATGTGCCTGTAAGCAAATACTACATACACATTAAAACCGACGGCGACGAAATTAAAAACACCAAACTTTGCGTGAGAACAGAGGACTGGGCAGGCAATGTAGGTGAAAACAAAGCGGACGTCGATATAAGCATCGACAGAACAAAACCGCAGATTGCACTTATATCAATGAATGAGGAATATGCGGACAATGATAGTGCAAAGATAATCGCAAAAGTTCGTGTAACCGATTTTAACATGGACGGTATAGCGGTTAAGTATCAGCTGGTTGACAAGGGTGCAGAGCCTGTTGACGGAAACTGGACAGATGCGGAGCTTAACGGCGGTGAGTTCACATTTGAAGAAACCTTCAATTCGGCGGCAAAGTATGAAAAGGAACTTCTTGTTACCGCAGTCGATTATAAGGGCAACACATCGGATACAGCTCGTTATTCGGCCTGTGTGGATTTGACAAAGGCGAAAGCAAAATACAGCATAGACTGTGATTTGTCACAGCTGTTGATAAAGCCTGACATTAAGATTTCATCGCCTGACAATCCGGACGGCAAAGCATATGCCGATACTCGTGTTACATTGAAAATGGGTGACGCAAGTTATGTGAAAACATACAGTGCCAATAATATAGTAGAAAATGAGAATATATTCGATTATAACGCCGGCTGGTATGCGGTTACATATAATACCGATGCAACACAGTTTGAAAGTGCAGACGAGTTTTCGGATATAAGCACACTGAGCAATTATTACGGTGTGATAAATGTGAAATTTGAAAGTGCGTTTTCTGATTTGCTTCCGGCTGCCGGCAAGTTTATAAAACCGGAAGATAATGAAGAACTTGTTACATATCAGGAAGAAGGCGGATTTGACATTATGTCAGCCCCTGTAATAGAGGGTGTGCACGGCGTTGAATTTAAGTCTATCACGAATGATAAGGGCGAAATTTTGGCAAGCAGTCTTGGTGTTTCGGACGGTTCGGATAGTAACAAGCGTATTGCCCGTGACAAAATCATGTCCGATTTGAGAATTAACTACACTTTGAAAAACCTGAAAGTGCCTGAATGGGGTATCAATAATATAGATTTTGAAAAATCGTATGCAAGAGTGGTAAACTCAGAGGGCGAAGAAGTGTACAGAAATGCACTTAGCCGAAATGCCGACCAGACATTTGTTATGCCTGACAGAGATAAGGACGGCAATCTTTTCGGAACAGACGCATACAGACTTGAAGTTTATGTATATCAGACAGGCAATACAAAAGCAGATGAATTTATCTGTGATACATGGATTTTGCTTGACAATACAAAAGCGTCGGAAAATGTGGGTGTGAGAAAGTATGTAATAAATCCGCAAAGTGACTTTTACCCGCTTATGGAGGCAGTGCCTGCTATAACAAAGGAAAGCGACACATCTATAAAAGATGTCAACATAGGTATAGCCGAGTTTAAAGAGATTGACAGAAATTATGATGACGCATATTCATTGGAGCAGAATGGTGCTTTGATAGTTAAGCTTACATTGCAGAGCGATAATGTTGAAAAGGAACTGCTTGGCACAACAACAGGTAAAATAGCAGGTTTCCGTATGTGGAATAAGGCTTGTACGGGCGGCGAGGATTTGCCGTTTGCAAAAACCACAGGCAATACAAGAGAATACGAGCTAAACCTATTGAGATATACCGTGCCTGACACATTGGACGGTGTTGCGGCGGACGGAACTTTGCAGATAGCAAAGGGCACAAATACAATGTGCTATCAAGTGAAGATGGAAAACGGAAATGTTTCGCCGATATACGAGTTTAATGTTAATACAACCGAAAAAATACCTCAGCTTAGCATGAACATTAAAATGAATGAGGCGAAGAACTATACAGATGACAACGGAACAATCCATGTGCTTTCGGCAGATGCAACTGTTGAAAATGCGTTCTCCGAAAACGGAAATGTTAAGGTTTATCATGTGTATAAGGGAGAGAATGGTCATTATACACAGTGGATGCCTAAGGAAATACAGATTGGTACAGATACGGTAAACTTTGACGGATATGACTATTTTGGTTATCAGAACTATACCGACGAGGGAAGCACAGACAAGAAGAAGGTTAAAGACTTATTTGTCGCAGTAGACGAGTGCGGTAATTCGGTTGTGTATATACCGCAGTTTAAGGAAGGTACAAAGTATACTTTTGAGAGCGAAGCATTGAATGTCGGATTGCCGCAGCTTAACAGATATAACAGTGGGTGGTATATTTATAATATTACAGCCCAAAATGTAGATGATACCAAAGGCTCTGTTGTTGTAGAGAAAACAGACGGCACAACGGTTGAAATGCCGCTTAACAATCCGTCAATACCTAATGAGATAGGTTATGAAAGTTTCTCTTACCGTCCGGACGATACGGTCAATAATATCAGTGTGACTTTCACAAGACCATGGAGCACAGATAAAGTGGGCGAGAGAATGTTTAACAGTATTACATTCAATTTTGTCGGCAAACATGGCGACACTTGTTCAAAAACATACAGATATGATGATGAGCATTTCAATAGTCTGGTAACGGATTTTGTATATGAAGCACCGAGAATGACAGATGTGTATGACGATACAATAACCGAGGACAACAGCTACAATGTCTATAACCGAGGAGTAAAGGTTTACTTTAACGGTTCGGTTAAGTTGAAAAACGGAAGTGATTATTTCGTAGCTCATTATTTGCCGATATTCACAAACGGTACATATGATATTGAGTGCGAGGATTTGTTCGGAAATACATGGACTGTACCTGTAAATGTTACAGTGCTGAGTGACGGACCTAAGGTTACGGTTTCGCCGATGTATCAGACAAAGGGCGAAGTTACGGTTACAATGGAGTCGGACGCATATAAGATAGGTGTCAGCGAAAAAGAGGGCAATATATTTGCGGACATTATGAATAACAATACAAACAAAGTGACCGCATATATTACGCAGCCGACAGAAATAACCATGACATGGAATGACGGCACAGGCGAAAAGAGCCGTACATTGAACATAAACAATAATGAAGTAAAACCTATCGACCCTGAAATTGAATGGGATTATTCAGATGATGATGTAACAGACGGCAGTGTTTACGGCAGCGTTACGGCATTTTTGGTGGATAAAAACGGTTCGGAGCTTAAAGATAATGCGACAGGTGAGGCGGTTTCGCACACATTCTATCCGGGCGATGATACATCGTATACATTTACAAACTATTCAAATCAGCTTGGCACAAAAGGGCCTGACTTTACAGCGGAGCTTGCCGTTACAGTAAAGGAATATCAAGCTCCCGAAGATACAAAGGATACCGTAAAGCCTAGCGTAGGTATTGTGGGTTATACGGTTAGAAACGGTTTGGCACAGTGCAAGAACCTTGTATTGAATTTGTATGATGACAATACAGAATATCTGAATCCGTCACTTCCGGAATATGAAGGATATGAAACAGTTACGGACAGCATGACATTTATGCAGAAAATGGGCTGGGCGTCACAGTACAGATTTAACGTGAACATAGCCGATTGGAGTGCGGTTAAGCTTATTGCAAAGAACGGACTTAACGCACAAGCTCCAAGCTATAATTCAAGCAGTGATGTTATTGACGGAGTAAGCGTAAACGGCAGAACAGTTGATATTACAAAAAATGCTGAATTTACATTGTTTGCGGTGGACAGCGAGGGCAATTATAAGGAAATCCCGATTATTGCGGATAATGTAGGTCAAGCACCTGCTCCGCATTTGGAAAAGGTTGTTTCGGGTGACTTGCAGACAGTTAAAGTATATCTGATTGCTCCCGATGACAGCGAATATGATAAACTTGTTATGCTGAATACAGACGCTAAACAGGAAACAGCAAGCGGAAATTACAACGGTTTGTATTATCTTGAATTTACAGAAAATAAAGATGCTGTTGTAAATTATAGTTATAGATATAGGGGCATTGAAGAAATGGATACATTGAAAGTATCTGTTACGGAAATAGATAAATCACCTGCAACAGTGACAGCCGAAGTCTGGTCGGAAAATGTGAATAGCAAAAAGACTAACAAGGATGTAACGGTTCAGCTGAGATTTAATAAATTTATCAAGGACGCCGTATGGGAAAACGGTTCAAGCGACGCTCCGGAAATATATAAATTGGATAATCAAGTTACCGTATCATACAGCAAGAATACACCGTCTTTGACGCTTGTATGTACGGCGATGAACGGTCAGACCTGCAAGGTTGTGCTAAACGAAGTAAGCAATATCGACAAGGATTTGCCGGTTATCACCGAAACGCAAGAGGATTCGGAAAACCGTAAAAAGGTAACGGTTAATCTGATTGCGAATAAAGATGTTGTTTTCCGTGAAATGGGCAAGCAGGGTAAGGAATTTACGAGAGAGATTACCGCAAACGGCGAATATACATTCCATTTTGCAGATATTGCCGGCAACCTGACGGAAAAGACAATTACGGTTGACAGTATTATATCGGAACCGCTTACACTTATGTTCAGCCTGTCGAGTGACGGAGCGGACAGCAAGTCAAGTCCGGAACAGCTTGGAACGGTGAAAATAGGCGATACGGTTTATATTAAGGCAAACAGAAATTGTACGGTAACATGGGGCGGAGAAAATACAGGTATAGATGTAAATGACGGAAGTTGGAGTGCATTGGAGATTAAAGCGGACAATGCAGGTATTTATCCGGTCATTAAGGCGGTTGATGAATATACAAACGCTAAGTTCTATCATTTCGGACAGATTGCAATGCCTGATATGAAAGCACCTGACCTGACAATTAAGAAAGAAACCGTTGATATTGACCTGAATTCTTCCGATGAAGATATTATGGCGGTGCTGAAAGCAAATGTTACAGCTATTGACGATACGACAGCACAGGATAATATCATTATCAATGCGGAATATACAAAATCCGTAACTGTCGGAAACGTTATTGTTAAATATACTGCACAGGACGAAGCGGGCAATGTCACAACAAAGTATGGATATATCCATTTCTATAAGGATAATCAGCTTAGAGTGAGCGTAAACGGCGTAAGCGTTTACAGAGAAATGGTTTTGGTGAGCGAAAGCGGAGCACAAAACATTACAGTCGAAACAGGCGGCGAGCTGTATACGGTTACATATAAAAAAGGTATAAAAACCATAGGTCAGATGAAGATAGGTTCGACAGTGCTTGCGGCGAATAAGGAAAATTCGGAAACTGTTGTGTTTACTCCTGAAAAATCGGGTTACTATACCTTTGCCGTTAAGACGCAGGGACGTGACAGTTACAGATTTGTGGTTTATGTTAAATGATTGATTGGAGGGTTACCATGCTGCAAAAATTAAAAAGAGTTATATCGGCAGCAGTGGCGGGGGCAATGCTCGTGTGTGCATTGCCGCTCCACTCATTTGCCGATGTTATAAATAAAGCAGACTATGAAGAATTGACCGACGGGTATATCAAGGTCGATGTTTCTGCTAAAAACGGCGGTTTCCTTATAGACACCGTCGAGGGGGATAAGCTGAATAAGGCTGATGACAACAAGTATCTGCTTTTCCCCGATGAAAATTACGATACATCATATACATCATTCCGTGTAAAGCGTGGAGATGATGTAAAGGACTATATATTCGGAAGAAAATACGGATTTTTGGGTATGAACAGCAGCGGTGTTACGCTTGTGAAAAATGAGGACAGTATATCCGCCGAGTGGAGTGTTGACGGGCTGACATTTACCCAGACTATCACTCTTGCAAACACAAAATCGCCTTTGCACGGTATGGCGGCAATATCCTACGGTGTTAAAAGCACTGACGGACGTGCGGTAGACGATGTAAAGGCAAGAATTATGCTTGATACCGCACTGGGCTATCAGGACTATGCGGTTTATGAACTGACTCAGAAAGACAGTACATACAAACAGGTACAGCAGGAAATATTGGTTGACAATGCGGACGGAAAGGCTTATAATAACGCACTTTTCGGCTATGACAATCCAAAATCTCCGACAATTACGGCATATACGGTTAATGCGTCGGTAAACAATACCATAATCGCACCGTATCAGCTTGCGTTCGGACATTGGAACAATCTTGCGTCGACGGTGTTTGATTTTACACCCGACACATCGCTTACATTTACCAATCAGTATAACGAAAAATATCTGACCGCCGACAGTGCATATGCGTTGTATTTTGATATGGGCAGTGTGTCTGCGGACGGAAAGGAAAATGTAATTGCGACAAATTACGGTGTTTATTCAAACGCTACCGTGAATAATGCGGATAAGGTAAGCATTAATTTCTCATCGGAACTTAGTGCAATGCAGCTTAATGACGCAAAAGATGCGTATAAATCGCAGAATGACGGCGGAAAAGACGGTGATTTCTCGGTTTCGGCACAGATTAAGAATGTGTCGTCATCGGAAATTAAACAAGTAGCGGTTGCAATATATCCGCAGGAGGGTATTACTCCTTACGGATTGTCGGGCAAGCTTGAAACAACGGCTACATATGTAAAACCGTATTCTGTTGAAATTGTGAACATGAATGCGGACGAAGAAAGACAGGTTGTGTTTAATCTTAACGCAGAACCGCTTAACGCTACCGATTACAGAAAGATAGAACTTAGATGTTTTGATGTGAGCGGTACGGACGGAGAACTTCTTTCGGAGAATTTGCTCGGTTCGAGAAGCATATATTTGCTTTGTCCGGGTGCGACGGGGGACAGAGTATCATTTTTGAGCACTGCACCGGAGGTAATCTATAACAGCGGTACACGTCATGTATATATTGCCGGTCAGAACTTTAATCTGCTGAAAAACAGCAGTGAATATGATGTAAAGCTTTGCCCGACGGACGGCGGTCAGACAATCACTGTAAGTCCGCAGAACTTTATTCTTGACGCTGAAAAGAATACAGCCGATTTGGTAATAGACCAACAGCTGCCGATAGGTACATATCAGATAGTATTTGATATGAAAGACACTGCCAAAAAGGATATTACATCTGATGTGCTTACATTTAACGTGAGCAATGATGTTGCATATCAGGGCGGTACATACGGTATTGCGGCGATTGAAAAAGACGGCGAGGATAACTATGTACTTAATGTGTACAGAGATGAAGAAGAATATGCCGACTGTGTAACAAATCCGCAGGAAACGGTTTTATTGGAGCTTAGAGGCGATTTCTCACTTAAATATGAAAACGGAAAATTGGTGGAGGCTGAGGCGGTTTCGCTTGAAACAGTCGACCATAAGGCAAAGAGCACAATCAACATAAGCAACTGTCTTGATGTTGAAAAAGGTAAGGTTACGGTTTCGGTTGAAAATCCCGGTTCGGACGACCAGGTGATAAACATTGACATTGACGGCGAAGTGTACACCACAGGTGCCAGAACAAAGGTATGGAGCGGTGTGTGTGCGATTTCATCATTTGAAAACGGCTCAAAATCAACTCTTTTGCAGTATACAAACGAGGGAGAGCCTACAAATGACGTTGAAAACAGTGTTGCAAACACAAACAGTATCATGCTTGTATGGCCCGGTGCGGCAAGTACGGCACAGACAATAGCGGGTATGATAATGGAATTCAGATATTGTCAGTTCGGTCAGATGGCATTAGAGGACGGCGAAGTGACATCAAGAACTCCGAAACAGCGAGTTATTTCGTTCGGTGCACAGCTTTCGCCAAGCTTTTTACTGCCGTCAAACTATGATTGGAGCGAAAGACAAACATCTGCATTGGAAACAGTACAGCTTAAATTGGCAAAGAGCAACTATACCGCAGACCAATTAAGAGATGTACAGGAAAGATACGCCGAGGACCAAGCCGCATGGGAAGAAGCAGAGAGCGGCGAACTTAATTTGTATATTCACGATATACTTTTCGGCGGCGGATTTATCGGATTTAACACATCGGTTGAAATAGGACTTCCGTCATATGCGGACGGACTGCCGAGCATTGAAGGTACGCTTGATTTGAAGGTAATGAACAGCGAATATGAAATCGGTGTTGCGGGTACTGCCGAGATGATTGCTTTTGAAATGGAAGCGGAACTTCGATTGAGAAGTCATAACGGAATACCTATTCCGGATAAACTTTATTTCTATGCCGGCGGATTTACTCCGGGTATCAACGTAGACGGTATGGGTATATTCTGGATTAAGGGTGCCGGCGGAGGTATAGATAAGTTGTATGAAACAATTTATCCGTCATCGGCAGTGCCGCCGATAACACTGTTATTAAGCGGTGAATTTGCACTGTTTGACGTGCTTTCGGCAAGAGGTGACGTAAGCATAAGTCCGAGGGATTTGAGTATCGGACTTACAAATGTAAACATTGCCGGAATAGACTTGATAGATTATGCCGGAGTTGAATGTGCATGGTATCCTGAGCTTAGATTTGTGGCGGGAATACAAATCGGTATCTTTGATATAATCACAGGTTCGGGACATCTGCTGGTTGAGAAGAACAAGATTACAGACAAATATTTCTGGGAAGGCTATGCAACGGCGGCAATATCTATACCTGATAAAATACCGCTTGTGGGCGGCAAGGAAATAGGCTCGGCTGAGTTGGGTGTGAATGCCGAAAAGATTTGGGGCGCAATTCATATACTAATGCTTGATGCAGGCGTCACATATTATTGGGGCGGAGATGTAGACTTTGCATTCGGTAAATATGATGCTCCTGAGGCAACAGTGGAATTGAACGATTTATCTGTTCCTGTATATTATGATGAGGAAAATAAACGTACATTGTACATGAAGTTTAACAATGATATTCATGTATTAGCATCAAGCGATAATATAGCACTTATGGACGCAAGCACCGCAAGCGTATCATCGGAGGCAGATAAGAAGGTACACTCGGTAAATCTTGGTGCATACAATAACGACAACGGTATATTCTCTATCACATTTGACGCACAAAGCAAATTGATAGCAGAAACATATGCAAAGGGTATAACTATTGAAGGTTATCCTTTGGTATGGCTTGATGACACAAAAGCGGCTGACGATGCGGCAAATAAAAATGCAAATGCAATGCTTAACTGGGACGAGGAAACAGGCAAGGCGTCTGTTACAATATCGGTTACAGACCCAAGCAATTTCAACAAGACAATGAAAGTAACCACAAAGACAGCGTCAAGCATCACGTTGTATTCAATGTCTAAACTGCCTACATTGGACAGTGTAAGCCTAAACAACAATACAGTTACATGGCAGGGTACAAAATTCGATGATTTCAGCAGTATTGCAGTTTATGCAATAGGCGGAGATGACGAGGTTTATCCGCTTTATAAGACGGATAAGGCAGACGAGATTGCAAGCGGAAGTGCGGCGATTTCCATACCTGAAAATATGCCGAGCGGAGAATATACTATCCGTGCGGTAGGCTCTACAAAGGACGAAAGTTCAAATCCTATGGCGGTTGCAGCCGAAAAATTTAATTACACAAATTCAGCACAGCCGCAAGCACCGTCATTTACGGCGAGCCTTGGCGGAGATTACAGCATTGATTTGAAAGGTATAAATTCATCATTGTATGACGGCTATAAGGTAACTGTTTATGAAGTCGCTGACGGTAAAAATGTACCGACAATATTCAGCAATAACAATATCGGCAAAGACAATAACGGTCAGCTTGCGGATACGGTTACTGTCGGCGGTCAGTATTCGCAGACAATTACAAAAGACAAAAACGGAAATATTGTAAATCCAAATCTTTTGACAGCCGAGGAATTGGAACAGTGCACAACAGAAGAAAATACATTGGGATTGCAAGCCGGAAAACAGTATGTTGCAGGTCTTAGAGGCTATAAGACAACATCTGACGGAAACGAGATTGTTTCTGCCGAAACATTGAGCAAGCCTGTAACAATGATAGCTCCTGTTAAAGCAAATGTATTGCTTAAAGCACAAGATGCGGTGAGCGTGGATAATATTGATACCGTTAAAACAGCGGACGTGTCAGTCGCATTGACATCGGACATTGCGGTTTCGGGCGAATGGAGCTTGGACGACGGTCAGCAGACGGGAACTATTTCAAATAAAGTTACATCGCAAGCAATCAATATTTCAGGTGCTGCGGACGGAACTCACATATTGAAATTCAAGGGTGAGAACGAGTTCGGTGACGGCGTATTGACAGAGTATATGTTTACCGTTGATACATTACCTCCGAGGTTGCAGATAAGCAGTCCGTATAACGGCGGATTTTATGAAAATTCAGTTATTGTTAAGGGTATAAGCGACGCAGGTGCGAATGTATTTATCGGCACGGGCGAGAGTGAACCTCAGAAGGTGACAGTCGGTGAAAACGGTGTATTTGAACAGCCGGTTTCGCTGGATTCGACAGTGGCATATCAGAATATCATAGTATATGCGGAAGATGCGGTTGGCAATCAGTCTACACCGATAACATTGGAATTGACAAACAAGGAAATTGCAAATCCTAACAGTGTGCTTGCAATGTATATCGACGGCAAAGAGTGCGATAATACTACACTTGAAGCGGGTACACAGGGTAAATTGTCGTTAAAGGTGAAAAACGGCAGCAAGGAAATCACTATCAATGATGACAGTACGGCGGCAAACAGAATTGACTGGCGTGTATCTGCTATCGAGGGTGAGGCAAGTGTTGACGAAAACGGCAATCTGACAACAAATAAAAAAGTAAACGGTGTTGTTGTGGCTACACTTGACACTCAAAGTGTTTATGCGGTTTTGGGCGGAGTAGAATCCGACAGGACGGATAAGAGAATTGAGGTTACGGCAAGTGTGGGCGAAGCAAATAAATCGTATATGACAATAGAACTTGATACGGCGATAGCGGGAATGACAAAGGATAACTTTGTTGTTAAAAACGGCGACAAAGATGTTGAAATAACCGAAGTCAAGGCAAGTGCTGACAACAAGACATATACATTGTCGGGCAGCTTTGACCCGTCAGTGACATATACGGTGACAGTGAACCTGACAGGAACAACAAGCGAAAAGACGCACATAATTATCAGTGCACCGCTATTGATTAAGCCGGAGGATAGTGAAAAGATTGCAGTTAAAGCAAGTGCGGGCAAGTCGAAAAAGACATACCTTGCAATAAATCTTGATACGGCGATAGAGGGCTTGACAAAGACTAACTTTGTTGTTAAAAACGGCGACAAAGACGTTGAAATAACAGACGTTAAGGCGAGTGCTGATAACAAGACATATACATTGTCGGGAAGTTTCAGCACATCGGCAACATATACTGTAACGATAGATTTGTCGGGAACAGAAAGTGCGGAAAAATATGTTATTGCAAATAATCCGATTTCGATTACACCAAGTTCGGGCGGTTCAGGCGGTTCGGGCGGCGGAAGTGGTTTGACAACGTACAAAATCACGGTAACACAGCCGCAGAACGGTAAAATAAGTCCGGACAGTGTGAATGTGAACAGCGGTGACAGCAAGAAATTTGTTATTACACCGAATGACGGATATGAAATTGAGGACGTATTGGTAAACGGTGTGAGTGTGGGTAAGGTAAGCGAGTACACATTTGAAAATGTGAAGTCGGCGGCTGAAATAACGGCAGTTATGAAAAAGACCGAAAACGGCGATACTCCGCAAAATCCTGTCAAGACAGATTGGTCAAATCCGTTTAAGGATATTGCCGAGGGCGATTGGTTCTATAAGAATGTTAAGTATGTAAATGAGAACGGATTGATGAACGGTGTTGAAGAAGATGTATTCGACCCGAACGGTGATGTTACAAGAGCAATGTTTGTAACCGTTCTTTACAGAATGGAGCAAGAACCAAAGACAGGTACGGCAACATTCGCCGATGTGGACGCTGACAGTTATTATTCATCGGCGGTTGCATGGGCAGAGGAGAATAACATTGTAAACGGTGTTTCGGATACCGAATTTGCACCAAACGACAATATCTCGCGTGAACAAATGGCAGCGATAGTTTACAGATATGCAAAATACAAAGGATATGATTTGGCTGTAAACACAAATGCTGACTATACCGATAATGACAGTATTTCGGAATATGCAAAAGAGGCGGTAAACTGGTTATCCGAAAAAGAAATTATGTCGGGTAATCCTGACGGCAGCTTTGCTCCGCAGGCTAATTCAACAAGAGCTGAATCGGCAGCGGTGTTCCAGAGAGTTATTGAAAATTTAGAATAGTAAGGATTAAGTATTATCCGTAAAATTAACCTCTGATTGTTAGATTTTTTAATCTGACTTTCAGGGGTTTTTTAATTTGTAGGAAATTGCATAAAACGCAATGACGAAAAATCAAAAACGCTACCGTGTTCCTATGCCGACAGGCGATGCTTTTAGTCAGAAGCTTTTTTAATTTGTAGGAAATTGCGTAAAAACGCAATGACGAAAAATCAAAAATGCTACCTTATTCCCACGCCCGCAGGCGATGCTTTTAGTCAGAAGCTTTTTTAATTTGTAGGAAATTGCGTAAAAACGCAATGACGAAAAATCAAAAATGCTACCTTATTCCCACGCCCGCAGGCGGTGCTTTTATCAAAAGCTTTTTTAATTTGTAGGAAATTGCGTAAAAACGCAATGACGAAAAATCAAAAATGCTACCTTATTCCCACGCCC
>CAKSNH010000018.1 GCA_934476075.1 uncultured Clostridia bacterium
GGGTGTCCCTTGCGGACTTTTCCGTCCTCTTTGTGGACGTGGACAAAGAGGACTCCAAAGGGTTCGAGTTATTTAGTCAATACCTATACCTATGGGGAAGTGAAACGTCCCCAACGCTAAATAGGGGCAACGTCAGTCGCACTAGATTTTAATTTTTGCTATACTCGGACAGAACGCTAAATTCCGACAACGTCAGTCCGCACTACATTTTAATTTTCACTATATTCAGACCGAACGCTGAATTTTAAATCAACTATCCCCACAAATCATAATTTATTCCTCATTATTAAAATAGATAAAATTTTAACAAAAAATCTTCATTTTTTGTATGATATTCGATAGTAAAATTTCAAAATAGGTATTTAAAAATTAGATAATGTATTGTATAATAGAATTAGCGTATTTTCGGAATATATACGAATTTATATATGATACTGTGAAAGGAATTAATGCCATGAACGAAAATGAATACACACTTCCATTAACCAATGTTATTGATGAGTTCCAGCTGGAAAAAATTTATGAATCAACGGATTGTGCAGATGTACAGGTTACAAGTACCGACGTAAATCGTCCGGGTTTGCAGATTGTGGGTTTTTTCGACTATTTCGATAATCACCGTATACAGGTTATCGGTAAAGTTGAAGTCACCTACCTTGAACAATTTTCAAGCGAAAAACGCTATGAAATGCTTGAACAACTATTTTCGCAGAAAATCCCCGCTCTTGTAATTACCCGTGCAATGCAGGTTTTTCCGGAAATGCTTGCTTTGGCGGAAAAATATGATGTTACATTGCTCCGTACCGAAAGTTCGACATCAAGTTTCATGAGTGCACTTATCAGCTATCTTAATGTACAGCTTGCTCCGAGAAAAACACGTCACGGTGTGCTTGTTGAAGTTTACGGCGAAGGTATTTTGATTTTGGGCGACAGCGGAGTGGGCAAGAGTGAAACAGCAATCGAGCTTGTTAAGCGTGGTCACAGACTTGTGGCTGATGATGCGGTGGAAATCAAGCGTGTATCGGATAAAACTCTGGTTGGTACTGCACCTGAGATTATACGTCATTTTGTGGAACTTCGTGGTATAGGTATTATTGACGTTAAAGAGATATTCGGTATCGGTGCGGTTAAGGCTACCGAAAGTATTGATATGATTATTCACTTAGAACCATGGATTGAGGGTAAACAATACGACAGATTGGGTATGGTTGACGAATACACCAATATTATGGGCATTAATATACCGTCATTGACCATTCCTGTAAAAATAGGCAGAAACCTTGCCGTTATCGTAGAAGTTGCGGCTATGAACAACCGTCAAAAGAGAATGGGCTACAATGCGGCAGTTGAACTTAACAATCGTCTTATGCAGGAAATGGAAAAGAATATGCAGGGCGGCAACTAATAAAACGGGAGAATACAATGAAAATATTAACTGATTTACACACACATACATTAGCAAGCACACACGCATACAGTACGTTAAAGGAAAATGTGGAGCTTGCAAAAAAAGCGGGGTTGGAGGCGATAGCGGTGACAGAC
The DNA here is from genome assembly GCA_934476075.1 of uncultured Clostridia bacterium. GTDB lineage: Bacteria > Bacillota > Clostridia > UBA1381 > UBA1381 > CAKSNH01. Next base: position 1,543 of record CAKSNH010000018.1, read on the forward strand.
CATGCACCGGCAATTCCTGATTCGCCGCATATATGGCATTTTGAAAATTTAAAGTCACTTCCCGATGAGATTGACGGGATAAAGATTTTAAAGGGTGTGGAGGCTAATATAGTTGATTTAAAGGGTAATTTGGATATGGACGACAGTCTTTTGAAAAAGCTTGACATTGTTGTGGCAAGTATTCACAGACCATGCTACAATGATTACGGTGCGGAGGACAACACATCTGCATACCTTAATGCGTTGGACAATCCTTATGTGGATATTATAGGTCACAGTGGATACTATGATATTCCGTATAATTATGACCCGGTGTTATTAAAAGCAAAACAGCTGCATAAACTAATTGAGATAAATAACGCAACTTTTATTGTACGTCCGAGAAGTGTTCAGAATTGTAAAAATATTGCTTTGCGTTGCAAAGAATTGGGTGTGGGAATTACACTTGACAGTGACGCACATAATTGTTATGCGATAGGAAAATATGACAAAGCGTTGGAAATATTGAAGGAGATAGATTTTCCCGAAGAATTGATTATGAATTCATCATATGAAAAACTGAAAAATTATCTTAAACCACGCAAAGAACTAAAATAGGAGGTGTTCGCTATTATTGGATTGAAAAATATAGCGAAAAATGTATATTTTGACGAGCCTATGAAAAAGCACACATCATTTAAAATAGGCGGAAATGCAGACTGTCTTATAAGTGCTTCAAGTGAAAAGGAAATTACAGATGTAATAAGCTACTGCAAAAACAAAAATATTTCGTACATGGTTATGGGAAACGGCTCTAATATGCTTGTCGGGGATAAGGGTATCAGAGGTGTTGTGATAAAAATTGCATCGGATATGTCGGAAATCAGAGTGGAAAATACCACAATGACAGCACAAAGCGGTGTATTGCTTTCAAAGCTGGCAAATACCGCATTAAAACACTCTTTGACAGGTCTTGAATTTGCCGGCGGTATACCGGGGAGTCTGGGCGGCGGTGTGTTCATGAATGCCGGAGCATACGGCGGTGAGATGTGCAATGTGGTTGAAAGTGTGAGATATATAAATTCTGACGGAGAAATTCTGACCGCCGGAAAGCCGGAACTTGATTTTGGGTATCGTCACAGTATGTTCTGCGGTACGGATGATATTATCGTGTCGGCACAGATGAAATTGAGCGAGGGAAACAGTGAGGAGATAAAGGCTAAAATGTCGGACTTTGCACAAAGAAGAAGTGAAAAACAGCCTTTGTCAATGCCGAGTGCAGGAAGTACATTTAAGCGTCCCGAAGGATATTTTGCCGGAAAGCTTATTCAGGACTGCGGTCTTAAAGGGTACAGCGTCGGCGGAGCAATGGTTTCGGAGAAACATTCCGGTTTTGTGGTTAATACGGGCGATGCAACGGCGAATGATGTTTTGGAACTTATTAAGTACGTTCAGAAAACGGTGGAGAATAAATTTGGTGTATGGTTGGAAACAGAAGTTAAATTAGTTGGTGAATTTTAGGGGGCATTTAATATGCAGTTTGCGGTAGTTACGGGGCTTTCGGGTTCGGGAAAGTCCCATGCGGCTAATATATTGGAAGATATGGGTTTCTTTTGTATAGACAATATGCCGCCGATGCTTATACCGAAGTTTGTGGAAATGTTCATGGCGAGCGGTAAAGTCGAAAAAGCGGCTATTGTAGTCGATATACGCGTTGGGGATATGCTTGTACAGCTTATGGACGAATTACAGGCGATAAAGGAAACAGGCTGTGATTACACGTTATTGTTCATTGATGCGGACGACAGAGCATTGGTTAAGCGATACAAGGAAACAAGACGAACACACCCGATAGCAAGCAACAAAGGCTTGCTTGACAGTATTGCACAGGAACGTAAACTGCTTGCAAAGCTGTATAACGAGGCAGATTATGTAATAAATACATCAAATTTCAAAGGCAATGATTTAAGTCAGAAAATACATGAAATATTCGCAAAAGGGACAGATGATGACAAGAGTATAACGGTGAATGTTATGTCGTTCGGATTTAAGTACGGTATGCCGCTTGATGCGGATTTGGTTTTTGACGTACGTTGTTTCCCGAACCCGTTCTATATTGACGAGTTAAAGGAGCTTACGGGAAATGATAAGGCAGTTCAGGACTATGTTATGAGTTTCAAAGAAACACAGGATTTTCTGGACAAGCTTTATGATATGATAACGTTTCTGCTGCCGCTTTATACGGAAGAGGGCAAGCCTACATTGACCATTGCGGTCGGCTGTACGGGCGGAAAACACAGAAGTGTTACATTGGCTAATAAATTGGCGGAAAAATTGGGCGAAACGGAATACAGTGTTAATATTATTCACAGAGATGTTACAAAGGGTAAATAAAGTGGACTGCTGACGATACAGGAGTTGATGTTGTGTATTATAAAAACAGAGATATTCGCATAGTTGCTATTGGTGGTGGAACGGGACTTTCAACTATGCTGCGTGGATTGAAGTCGTTTTCAAAGAATATAACGGCGATTGTTACGGTGGCTGATGACGGCGGTTCGAGCGGTATGCTAAGACAGGATTTGGGCATATTGCCGCCCGGCGATATTCGTAACTGCATACTTGCATTGGCTGATACAGAACCGCTGATGAAAAAGCTTTTGACATATCGTTTTACCGAGGGAGCGTTGGCGGGACATTCGTTCGGCAATTTGTTTTTGGCTGCCATGAACGGTATTTCAAACAGTTTTGACGAGGCGGTAAAACGTGTAAGCGACGTATTGGCGGTAGTGGGCAGAGTGTTGCCGGTTACAACGGAAGATGTGAATTTATCGGCAATTTTGGAGGACGGCAGAGTAATAGAAGGCGAGTCGCATATTGGACACAGAGCAAATATTGTCGGAAGTATAGACAAAGTATATCTTACGCCGAAAACTCCGCAGCCTACGCCGGGAGTGATAAAAGCGATAAATGAGGCAGAACTTATCGTACTCGGACCGGGAAGTCTGTACACGAGTATAATTCCGAATTTGCTTGTTGACGGTGTGGTTGACGCAATACGAAAGAGCAACGCACCGAAAATATATGTGTGCAACATTATGACGCAGATGGGAGAAACCGATGAATATACGGTGTATGACCATGTGCGTGCGATTGAGAAACATTCGTATGAGGGGATTATTGATTTTGTAATTGCGAACAATGAACAAATCCCGTCATCACTGATTGAGAATTATGCCGAAGAAAATGCACATATGATTGAGATTGATGCGGAAAAATTTACGGGCAAAACAAGGCTTGTGCAAGGGAATTTGCTGCTTGTGGAAGATGAATACATAAGACATAATTTCAGCCGCTTGGCTCGTGCGATTATGATATTGTACAGATATGTGCAGGGTGAAAAAAATAAGGAACACAAAGGAAATGCCGAGGAGGAATGAAATTAAATGTCATTTTCTGCTGACATAAAAAAGAGTCTCGGAAACGTGGAAAATAACTGCGATATGTGTGACAAGGCGGAACTTTGCGGTATATTGGAGTTTTCGGGGACGGTAAAAAATGATAAGCTCCGTATTATTACGGAAAATGCAAGCGTGGCTGAAACTATAATCAGACTGATGAAAAAATGCTTTAATGCAGATATTGAGTATATAAAAAACGAACAGTCATACAGCATTTTTATAAGCGACAGTATAGTTATAGAAAATATTGCAAACGGTCTTAATCTGTTTGCAACGAAAGACGAGCTTGACGAGGTTGTGCCGAATGACTGCTGTAAGGCGGCATATATTAGAGGTGCGTTTTTGGGCGGCGGTTCTGTTACCGACCCACAGAAAGGCTATCACTTGGAATTTTCGTCAAGATACAAGGAACTTACCAACAAATTATGCGAGATAATTCGTCTTGTTGGATTTAATGCGAAAACAATCTGCCGAAAGGGCAGCTATATTGCATATATAAAGGAATGTGAAGTTATTGCGGATTTGCTGGGCTTAATCGGTGCGGGCGGAGCGGTTTTGACGCTCTATAACGTACAGATAGAAAAGGAAATGCGAAACAGTGTAAACAGACAGGTAAACTGCGAAACCGCAAATCTTGACAAGGTGATAAAAGCGTCGATACGGCAGGTGGACGCAATAAAAAAGATTGAAAGAATAACGGGTTTGGAAAAACTGCCGGATACGTTATATGAAATGGCGAGGACAAGGCTGGAATATCCCGAAGAAAGCCTGAAAGAATTGGCGGAAAGAATGAAACTTGGGAAATCGGGCGTTAATCACAGATTAAACAGATTGATTGAATTGGCGGAAGGTTTGGAAGAAATTTAAGAAAGGAAACACAGATGGGGGATTTTGTACATTTGCACGTTCATACCGAATATAGCTTGCTTGACGGTGCGGTGAGCATAAAAAATCTTGTGTCCAAAACAAAAGAATTGGGCATGGACGCAATAGCAATTACCGACCACGGTGTCATGTACGGTGCGGCTGATTTTTACAGAGAAGCAAAGGCACAGGGAATAAAACCGATTATCGGCTGCGAGGTGTATGTTGCGGCACGTTCAAGATTTGACAAGACGTATGAGAATGACCGCAAGTCTTACCATTTGGTTCTGCTTGCGGAAAATCAGATTGGATATAAAAATTTAATATATATAGTGTCACAGGCATTTATTGAAGGCTATTATTATAAACCCCGTATAGATTTTGATTTATTAAAAGAACACAGCGAGGGGATAATAGCCTTGTCGGCGTGCCTTGCGGGCGAGATACCCCGTGCACTGTTGTCGAATGATTATGACGAGGCAAAGAAAATTGCACAAAAGTACAAGGATTTACTTGGCAGGGATAATTTCTTTATTGAGATACAAGACCACAAAATAGCAGACCAAAAGCGTATTATCCCAGATTTGATAAAGCTGGCGAAAGAACTTGATTTGGGACTTGTTGCTACAAACGACAGCCATTACCTTACCCGTGAGGACGCACAGTATCAAGATGTACTTATGTGCATTGAAATGGATAAAAAGGTTGATGACCCCGACAGAATGAAGTTTGAAACCGATGAATTTTATGTAAAATCGCCCGATGAAATGAGTGCGTTGTTTGCATACGCACCCGAAGCGATAGCAAATACCGTAAAAATTGCAGAGCGGTGTAATGTGGAATTTGACTTTGAAACACGTCACTTGCCGGCATTTGACGTTCCCGACGGAAAGGGTGCGTTTGAGTATTTGCAGGAATTGTGCTACAAGGGTCTTAACAAACGCTATGAAGTGACAGACGAATTAAAACAGCGTTTGGATTATGAGCTTAACGTCATAAACGGTATGGGATTTGTGGACTATTTCCTTATAGTGTGGGATTTCATTCGTTTTGCAAGGGAAAACGGCGTTGCGGTAGGACCGGGACGTGGAAGTGCTGCGGGAAGTATCGTGGCATATTGTTTGGAAATTACTAGCATTGACCCGATAAAATACAGCTTGATTTTTGAGCGTTTTCTAAATCCCGAACGTGTAAGTATGCCCGATATTGATATTGATTTTTGCCCTGAGGGCAGAGGTAAAGTCATTGATTATGTGGTGGAGAAATACGGAGCGGATAAGGTTGCACAGATTATCACATTCGGTACAATGAAAGCAAAATTGGCGGTGCGTGATGTGGGACGTGCGTTTGATATGCAGTATGCACTGGTGGATAAAGTCGCAAAGGCGATACCGAATGTGCTTAATATCACAATAGAAAAGGCACTTGAAGTGAGTGAGGATTTGTCGGGAATGTACAATTCCGACCCGCAGGTAAAACGTCTTATTGACACGTCAAAAGCGTTGGAGGGACTGCCGAGACACTCGTCAACCCATGCGGCGGCGGTGGTTATTACCGGCGAGCCGATAGTGGAATATGTACCTTTGCAGAAAAAGAGTGAGCTTGACAGTATAACTACGCAGTTTACCAAAGATACTATCGAAAGTCTCGGACTTTTGAAGATGGACTTTTTGGGGCTTAGGAACTTAACGGTAATAGAAAATGCCGTAAAGATAATCAAGAAAACAAGAAATATAGATATAGATATAAATAATATAGATTTCTCGTTAAAAGAGGTATATCACACAATTTCCGAGGGTAATACCGACGGCATATTCCAGATGGAAAGTGCGGGCATGAAAAGCTTTATGCAGGAACTGAAACCCGACTCATTCGAGGATATTGTAGCCGGAATAGCATTGTACCGTCCGGGCCCGATGGATCAGATACCACGCTATATCTACAATAAGATGCACCCCGACAAGGTAACATACAAGCACCCGCTTTTGGAGAATATATTAAATGTCACATACGGGTGTATGGTGTATCAGGAACAGGTAATGCAGATAGTGCGTGAACTTGCCGGATATTCGCTCGGACGTGCCGATGTGATGAGGCGTGTTATCAGCAAGAAAAAGCTGGACGCTATGCAGGTTGAACGTCAAAACTTTATATACGGCTTGAAGGACGATGACGGAAATGTTTTGATTGAAGGCTGTATTGCAAGGGGAATTGATGAAAAGATTGCGATTGATATATTCAATGAAATGAACGATTTTGCAAACTATGCGTTTAATAAATCCCATGCGGCGGCTTATGCGGTTGTAACATATCAGACTGCGTTTTTGAAAACATTTTATCCTGTTGAATATATGGCGTCGCTTATATCAAGTATAGAAAATACCGATAAGGTGAATGAATATATTATAAACTGCAAAAAAATGGGTATAACTCCTCTGCCGCCCGACGTAAACAAGAGTTATGATACTTTCACGGTTGAGGGCAATGGGATACGTTTCGGATTGTCGGCGGTGAAGAATGTCGGCAGAAACTTTATAATCAAGGTTGTGGAGGAAAGAGAGTACGGCGGAGATTTTAAGAGTTTTTCGGATTTTTGTATGCGTATGACGGGCAATGAAATGAATAAACGTGCGGTTGAGGGACTGATAATGTGCGGTGCGTTCGATTCGCTCGGTGCAAAGCGTTCACAGCTTTTGGAGGCATACGAGGATATTATAAGCAGTATCGCACAGGATAAACGGCAGAACATTGAAGGTCAGACATCGCTGTTCGGAGATGCGGAGGAACACGCAGTATATGACGAAAGTCTGCCGAACATTGCCGAGTATGACAAAAAGACATTGCTGAAAATGGAAAAGCAGACAATCGGTATGTATTTGTCGGGGCATCCATTGGAAGAATATGCGGACGTAATACCGAAACTTGCAAATACCGATATAGGAAAGATTTTATCGGCGGTTGTAAAGGACGAAAGCGGAGAATATGTTGCGGTTGACGGCGGTGTTAAGGACGGAGACATGGTGAGCATATGCGGAATAATCGCTGACAGAAAGAAAAAGATTACACGAAACAATGCTCAGATGGCATTTTTGAGGGTAGAGGATTTGTACGGAAGTATCGAGGTTGTGGTTTTTGCAAAGGTGCTTACGGCTTACAGCAATATTTTGCAGGAGGAAGCCGAGGTCAATATCAAGGGCAGAGTGAGTATCCGTGAGGACGAAGAACCGAAAATACTGCTTGAATCGGCTGTGATGATTGGCGATGTTGCACATGGCATCAGAGCTTTTATGAACAAGCCTAAACTGTGGATAAAAATGGACAAATATAACGAGGAAAATCAGCATAAGCTTATATCGGCACTTAAAATGCACAAGGGCGACACACCTGTGAAAATATATTATGAGCAGGACAAAAAGCAAATGCAGGCACCTGAAAAGTTTTGGGTGAGTAACAATGAGGAAACAATGACCGCATTAAAGAAAATTTTTGGTGATGATTGTGTAAAATTGAAGTAAAATTCGTGAAAAATGTGAAAATATCATAAAAAATAAGAATTTTAGGGGTATAATTTTGTGCGTTTTGGTATTGCAATTTGTTTGAAAATGATATATCATAAATATATTATAATGGAGAAATATTGATTGTATTATACGGAAAGGAAATGTACTATGGATGAAGATATGGAAGTTTCCAATGATTATGTAGTAATAAAAGCGTTGGAAGACGGTGTTAATATTATCGGACTTACCCGTGGCAAGGATACAAAATTTCATCATAATGAAAAGCTTGATGCGGGCGAGGTGTATATTGCCCAGTTTACTTTGACTACATCTGCAATTAAAATAAAAGGCAAGGCTAAGATTTATACTAAGCACGGCGTAGTGGAAGCGGGCAGTGCAGATAAAAATTAGTTTAGGAGTATATTATGTGGACAGTAGTTTACATGGCACAGGACAAGGATTTGATTGAAAGACTGCAAAAGCTTTTGGAAAATCAGAATATACTTGTTATGGTAAGACCTATAAAGAATGAGGGCGGAGATGACAGCGAGTGTTGTTACGAGGTTTTAGTGCCCGAATCGGAAGTTGAACAAACGCATAATATTATTATTGATGCGGAGCTTTAATATACAAAATCAAAAGGGAGAAATACAGTTATGGAAAACGTGCTAGACAAGAAAATAAGAACTATCGGCGTATTGACAAGCGGAGGCGACGCTCCCGGCATGAATGCGGCAATCCGTGCGGTAGTGCGTACAGGTGCTTATTACGGAATTAAGGTAATGGGCGTCAGAAAAGGCTACAACGGTCTTATAAACGGCGAAATCGAAGAAATGAACGCAAGAAGTGTATCGGAAACTTTGCAGCGAGGCGGTACAATTCTGCAAACTGCAAGATGTCTTGAATTTAAAGAGCCTGCCGGTGTAAAACGTGGTGTGGAAATTGCAAAAGTATTCGGTCTTGACGGGTTGGTTGTAATCGGCGGTGACGGTTCTTTCAGAGGTGCGAAAGACCTGTGTGCGATGGGACTTCCTACTATTGCACTTCCGGGTACTATCGACAATGATATTGATTGCAGTGAGTACACAGTAGGTTATGACACTGCTATGAATACCGTTATTGACGCTGTCGATAAAATCAGAGATACCGCAACAAGCCATGAGAGATGTTCTGTTGTTGAGGTTATGGGACGTGACGCAGGTTATATCGCTGTTAATGCGGGTATTGCGTGCGGTGCTGAGGTTATTTTAATTCCTGAACGTGAATTTGATTTTGACCAGGACGTACTTCGTACAATTCTTGAAAGTAAGGCAAGAGGCAAAAAGCACAGCATTATCATTGTTGCCGAGGGTATCGGCGGTGTAATCGAAATGGCTAAGGAAATAGAGGAAAAGACAGGTATCGAAACCAGAGCAACTATTTTGGGTCATATTCAAAGAGGCGGAAGTCCGTCAGTCCGTGACAGAGTTGTTGCAAGCAGAATGGGTGCAAGAGCAGTAGAATTATTGCTTGAAGGCAAGAGCAACAGAATTGTATGTATGCAGGAAAATAAGGTTACAGATGTCGATATTGAGGAAGGTTTGTCAATGAAGAAATCTATTTCAGATGAACTTATCGAGCTTGCTAAAAAGCTTACTGTATAATACATAACAAAAAATGATATTTATGCCAATGAGGGCATTAGGCTGTATGAGTGTAATTTGAAAATCAAAAGGTGCTGAGTACATATAGGCTTAGTGCCTTTTTTTAGGAAAATGTAATTAAAGGGGAATTTATATGAGAAAAACCAAAATTGTATGTACAATGGGACCGGCAACCGATGATGAAAAGGTAATGCGTGACTTAATGATTGCGGGTATGGACGTTGCAAGACTTAATTTCTCACACGGAAGTCATGAAGAGGCACTGGGCAGAATTGAAATGATTAGAAAAGTCAGAGAAGAACTTGATTTGCCGGTTGCTATTCTGCTTGACACAAAAGGTCCTGAAATTCGTATAAAAAAATTCAAAAATGATAAGGTTGAATTAAAGCCGGGCGAAAAGTTTACTCTTTGCATGAATGATGTTGAGGGTGACGAAACACAGGTAAGTATCACATATCCGGCTTTGACAAAGGATATTAAATCGGGCACAAAGCTGCTTATAGATGATGGTTTGATTGAACTTGAAGCGTTGAGCGTGCAAAGTGACAAGATTATCTGTGAAGTTAAAAACGGCGGTGTTATATCCAATTCAAAGAGCATTAATATACCTAATGTTTCTATCAATATGCCGTATTTGAGTGAAAAGGACGTATCGGACATTATATTCGGTATTGAACAGGACGTTGACTTTATCGCTGCGTCGTTTGTGCGTACTGCACAGGATATTTTGGACGTGCGTGCGGTTTTGGAGAAAAACGGCGGAAGAAATATTCAGATTATTGCAAAAATTGAAAATGCCGAGGGTGTGGAGAATATTGACGATATTCTGCGTTTGAGCGACGGTATTATGGTTGCCAGAGGCGATATGGGTGTTGAAATTGCACTTGAAGATTTGCCTGTAATTCAAAAGGAACTTATCAAGAAAACATACCGCTGCGGCAAAAAGGTTATTACCGCAACGCAGATGCTTGATTCCATGATTAGAAACCCTCGTCCTACACGAGCCGAAACAACCGACGTTGCAAATGCTATCTATGACGGTACAAGTGCGATTATGCTTTCGGGTGAAACGGCAATCGGCAAATACCCTATTGAAACAGTGAGAACAATGGCTACTATTGCAGAACGTACCGAAAAGGACATTGATTATATCAAGAGAAGCGAAAATTATCGTTTGGATATGCACATGAACGTTACAAACGCACTTAGCCATGCTACCTGCACAACAGCACATGATTTGAATGCGAGTGCAATTATCGCATTGACATATTCGGGCGGAACGGCTACAATGGTATCAAAATTCAGACCGCTATGTCCTATCATTGCTCCGACAATCAGCAAGAAGGTTCGCAGACAGCTTAATCTGTCATGGGGTGTAGTGCCTATCATGAGTGAAAAGCGTGATAATACTGACGCATTGTTTGAACACGCAGTAGACTGTGCATTAAAGGCTAATTTGGTTAAAGACGGCGATTTGGTAGTAATTACAGGCGGTGCACCGATTGGCGTCAGCGGTACTACAAATATTATGAAAGTACATTTGGTAGGTAATATATTGGTTTCGGGTACACATGTTACAAACGGCTGTGTTACCGGAACGGTGTGTATCGCAAGAAACGGCAAAGAGCTTGCCGATAGTTTTCATGACGGAGATATTGCCGTAATTAATGAGTCAACAACAGAGATGATACCTCTTTTGAAGAAAGCTGCCGGAATAATCTGTGAGGCGAAGGGCAAGAATACCCATGCGGCGGTTGTTGGTATGGCACTTGATATACCTGTAATTACCGAGGCAAAAAATGCCACAAGCATATTGAAAAACGGTACATCGATAACTTTGGACGCTACACAGGGATTTGTGTACGGCGGAGCGGTAAAGAAGAAATAATTGGAGATATAAAATGAGTTATACTTGCGAAACAAAACTTGTTGTAAGATATGCCGAAACGGACCAGATGGGAATTGTCCATCATTCAAGATATTATCCGTGGTTTGAAGTGGCAAGAACGGAATTTATCAAAAAAAGCGGTATGTCATATACAGAGATGGAGAAAATGGGGATATGGCTGCCGTTGGTGGAGAGCGGTGCAAGATATATTGACGGTCTGCATTATGAGGACGAAGTTCTGATAAAAACAAAATTGGTCAAACTTACGGCGGCTACCTGTGAATTTGCATATGAGGTTTACAGGGAAAGCGACGGCAAGCTGATGACAAAGGGCAGAACCCTGCACGCATTCACCGATTCTACATTTAAACCGTTCAGCTTGAAAAAGAGATTTCCCGAAGTGTGGGATAAGCTTACGGAATTGATGACATTGGAGGATAACTGATGAAAATAGTTGTGCTTGATGCAAATACGCTGGGTGATGACTTGGATTTGTCGATGTTTGACAAACTCGGCGAAACGGTTGTTAATATGACCACATCGGCAGAGCAGGTGCCGGAGCGTGTGCACGATGCGGAGGTTTTAATTGTCAATAAGGTTAAGCTGAACGAAAGCAATTTGAGCGGTGCGTCAAATTTGAAATTGATTTGCATTACCGCAACGGGATTTGACAATGTAGACCTTGATTATTGCAAGGCTAACAATATTGCGGTGTGCAATGTCGTGGGGTATTCTACGCACAGTGTGGCACAGGTTACATTGGCAATGGCTTTATCGTTATATACTCATGTCAGCGAATATAAGAGATATGTTGACAGCGGAGAATATACAAAAAGTAAAGTGCAGAACCATCTAAATCCGGTGTTCCATGAATTGTACGGCAAGACATGGGGGATTATAGGCTACGGGAATATCGGCAGACAGGTTGCGGCGGCTGCAAAGGCTATGGGCTGTAATATTATGCCGTATTCACGAAGTATGGGTACTGATTTGGACGAGGTACTTAGAAAGTCGGATATTGTATCTGTGCATTTACCGCTTAATGACGGTACACGGGGACTGATAAGCAGAGAGAAAATTGCACTTATGAAAAATGATGCAATCTTTATCAATGTCGCACGAGGAGCGGTGACCGATGAGGAGGCCTTGACCGAGGCGGTTGAAAATAATAAGCTGGGCGGTTTGGGAATAGACGTGTATGCGGCGGAACCGTTTGACGAAAACCACGCATATAACCGTATATTGGGACGTGATAATGTATGCTTTACTCCGCATATGGCATGGGGAGCATATGAGGCACGAATACGCTGTATGGAAAGTATCTATGAGAATATAACTGCATTTTACAGCGGAGAAAAAAAGAACAGATTGGTATGATAACAAAAATGTACTCTGTGATAAACGAAATATTTATCACAGAGTACATTTTTTGTTATATACGATTATTTTTTCACATATACATTATTTTGAGGTGATGTATGTGAAAAAAATTATCATTGCGATAATATTAATTTTTACAATAAACTGCGTAAATGTATCGGCAATATCGGTGTCGGCAGAGTATGCGTGCGTGATTGAACGTGACAGTGCGGAGATTGTGTACAGCAAAAATGCAAATGTGAAATATCCTATGGCGAGCACAACAAAAATTATGACGGCACTTATCGCACTCGAAAACAGTGATATGACGGATATTGTTACGGCAAGCAAAAATGCGGCGTCACAGGAAGGGTCGTCAATCTATCTGAGAGCGAATGACCGCATACATATGGAGGATTTAATATATGGGCTTATGCTTAATTCGGGCAATGATGCGGCGGTGGCGATTGCCGAGCATATAGCGGGCAATACGGAAGAATTTGCAAAAATGATGACAAAGCGTGCAAACGAGATAGGTGCGGTTAATACACAATTTAAAAATCCGAACGGTCTTGACGCTGACGGACATTACACAACCGCATATGATTTGGCACTGATTACCCGTGAGGCGATGAAAAATCCAACATTCAGAGAGATAGTATCGACAAAATCGAAAAAAGTTACGTTGGAAAACAATGGTGCGGATATATACTTGTCAAACCATAACAAGATGCTGAAAATATATGACGGTGCAAACGGCGTAAAAACAGGTTATACAAGAGCAACGGGACGGTGCTTGGTGTCAAGCGCACAGAGGAATGATATGAATTTTATTGCGGTTACGCTGAATGCTCCGAACGATTGGACAGACCATAAAAATATGCTTGATTACGCTTTTAACGGCTATGAGCGGAAAACGGTGCTGAAAAAAGATGATGTCATTAAAACTATGCAAATTCAGGGCGGAAAATTGGAGGTAGGGATTGAAAATGATGTTGATATTACAGCAAGAAAAAGCGGTGAGAGCACCTGTGAGGCGGTGCTGCATTTATCCGACAGCCTGAAAGCTCCGATTAACAAAAATGAAAAGGTGGGTATTGTCGAGATAAAACAAAACGGTACGGTTATCAGAAAAGAAGATATTATCGCTAAAAATGAAATTAAGGCAGACGAACAAACGCAAAACGGCGGCTGGCTGAAAAAAATAAAAAGCATTTTTTTAAATAAGTTTGGCAGATAGCAAATATTTACGGTAAAAACATATTGAAATATGTACTCTTTTGATGTAAAATTAGTATTGTTATTGCATTGTCTTTGGTGGAGAATAATGCAGTTTTAACGCATAATTTAGTTGGGGGATATACGATGAAGAATAAATGGAATAGTTTGTTATCAAACATACTGATTTTATTATCGGATACAATGATTGTTTTTTCTATTATTGTATTGGTGGGATTGCATTTTCAGAATGAGGCAACGGGATATTTCGGACGTGGGAGTATTAAAGTTGCTACGGTATTTATGATTATAAATATAATTGCGTCGGTTATGCTGAATATGTATAAGCTGAGGTTCAAGCAGACCAATGAAATGGTTATGTGCGAGGTAATTACGGGGATTATCGCCGGTTTCGGTGCGGTGGTATATGCGATTATAGACAAAGCATATGATTTTACGCAGATTGCAATTCAATACACTATTATTGTTAGCGTGTTGCTGTCTATTATTGCATTGTGTGTGTGGCGGTTTATATTGATGTGTTTGGTAAACAGATTTCATATAAAGGATAAGCTGATGGTTATTGAACACAGCAGTGATGACGAGGAAAACAGCATTGCAAAAAAGATAAAATATACAAGTATGAAATGGTTTGATACATGGTATATGAAATGCGATTTTGAAAATGATGATAAAATTGCAGAAATGATAGGCAAAATTTCGGAATACGACAGTGTGATGATAACACAGTCAATTCCTGAAAAAGCCAAAAGAAAGATTACCGATGCGGCGATAGGCGAGGGCAAAAGCGTATATATTGTGCCGACATGGTATGATATTAATTTGACCAAATATTCGCTTATACAGTTTGATGATGTGCCGACTTTTTTTATAAAACCGTTTAATATTGAGCGTTATCAGCAGTTTGTAAAACGATTTATGGATATAGTGTTATCGGTAATCGGAATAGTGGTGACATCGCCGATAATGCTTGCGGCGGCAATTTTAATTAAGTGCGACAGCAAAGGTCCTGTGATATATCAGCAGGAGCGTGTGACCAAAAACAGAAAGAAATTTTTTATATACAAATTCAGGACAATGGTTGATGATGCGGAGAAAGAGTCGGGGCCAAGACTTGCGTCAAGCGGTGACGTGCGTATA
Organism: uncultured Clostridia bacterium; assembly: GCA_934476075.1. Lineage (GTDB taxonomy): Bacteria > Bacillota > Clostridia > UBA1381 > UBA1381 > CAKSNH01. The sequence goes on from CAKSNH010000018.1 coordinate 16,616, forward strand.
ACCAAAGTGGGAAAGGTTTTGCGTGCATGGAGAATTGACGAACTGCCGCAGATGTTTAATATATTAAAAGGCGATATGAGCGTGGTCGGCCCAAGACCGGAACGTCCTGTTTTTGTGGACAAGTTCTGTGAGCGTTACCAAGGCTATGACAAGCGTTTTATTGTCAAAGCCGGATTGACGGGATATGCACAGACATACGGCAAATATGATACAGATGTAAGGGATAAGATGCTGTATGATTTATTGTATATTCGTGAGTATTCATTGGCATTGGATATAAAAATTATTTTGCTTACACTGAAAACCATTTTGACACATAACGGATAATTTTCGCTATTGAAAGGATTGAGCGGTAATGTGTGATATATTGATATTGGGGAGTATGTTTCCGAGCGGTATGGAAGATGAAATAATTAAAAAAAGCAGGGCGTCTACGCTGCAATTTGCCGCAAATTCGCATCTGCGAATGATTATTGACGGGATTGAAGAAAATGTCGGGGCAAAGGATACGGTGCTTAATATACTTCCGATTGGTTCTTATCCGAAAAGATACAGTGACGCATTTATCAAAACATTTAATTATTCGTATGGCTTGCAAAATAATCATATAAATGTGGGTTACTGCAATATCACACTTGTGAAACAGTTTTCAAAACCGCACAGATTGGTTAGAGCGGCATTAAGATGGGCGAAAATGCACGAAAATGATAGATTTATAGTGTTAGTGTATACGATAGAACCGGAATTTTTGGCGGCGGCGATGGCATTAAAGAAAAAATATAATTGCCATGTATGTCAGATAGTGACCGATTTGCCCGAATATACGGATATGGACAAAGGCGGAAAATATATTTTCAGGCTTGCGACAAGATATCGTGTAAAGAATACGTTTGCCAAAATCGGCAGTGCGGACAGTTATGTGTTTTTGACCAAACAGATGGCGGAGCACTTTGGTGTTGAGAACAAACCGTATATTGTTATGGAGGGGCTTGTTCCTGATAAGAATATTGCGGAGAATAAGTATATTTCCCAAGAAATAAAATATATAGTCTATACGGGAAGTCTTACAAAAAAGTATGGTGTTATGGATTTGATGGACGCATTTTTGAAACTGAAAAATCCGAATTACAGGCTTGTAATCTGCGGGAGCGGTGAGGCGGAGCAGGACATACGAAACATAACGGATAAGCGTGTGATTTTTAAAGGTGCACTGCCGCATAAAGAGGCGAAAGAATTGCAGTCGAAAGCGACGATTTTGGTAAATCCGAGAGGGAATAACGAGGAATTTACCAAGTATTCGTTCCCGTCAAAAATAATGGAGTATATGCTGACTGGCAGACCTGTTTTGTGTTTTAAACTGGACGGTATGCCCGATGAGTATGACGATTATCTGAATTATTTTGAAAGCACGGAAAGTATGGCAGAAGAAATAGAAAAATATTGCCAAATGCCTGAGGAAGAATTGACGAAAATAGGGAAGAAAGCACAGCAATATGTACTTGAAAATAAGAATGTACATATACAGACAAAACGTATGCTTGAAATGATAGATAATTGTATGAACAGTTAATGTGTTTTAAAGCGAAAGGACAGGGATATGAAAAAGGATATATTAATAGCTTGTCAGCCGTTAGACGTCGGCGGAGTTACAAGAAGTTTATTATCTCTTTTATATTGCATAGATTATGAAAAATACAATATAGACCTTATTTTAATGCGAAACAGCGGTGAATTTTTAGACACAATTCCCGATGAAGTAAATTTATTAGAGCCTGCACTGAACGAGAAAAATTATTATTTGGCAAAGCTGAAAAAATTTTTCCTGTATACCGTAAAGGGATATTTTATTTATAATTTCTTTTATAAGCGGACAGTCGGACGAAAATACAAAAACAGTGATTTTCAGCTTATGGCAGGACTTGCAAGATGTACGGCGGCGAGAAAATTGAAGAAAAAATATGATATTGCGATAGGGTATATAGAGGGATTTGAAAATGCGTATATAGTAAAAAAGGTGAATGCGGACAAGAAAATAGGATATATTCACGTTGATTATGAAAATGCGGGGCTTGACCCGAGATTTGACAGAAAAATATTTGAAAGCCTTGACAATATTGTGCTTATTTCAAATGAAAATCGGCAGAGCTTTAACAGAGTGTTCCCGCAGTTTGCGAAAAAGTCGAGAGTGGTTGAAAATATAATATGCCGTAATTTGATAAAAAATTTGGCAAACGAAAAAATACAAGATTTTGAACTTGATAAAGATTATTTTAATATAGTTACGGCGGCAAGATTGGTAATAAAGCACAAAGGATTGGACAGAGCGGTAAAGGCTTTGGAAAGATTGAAAAAGGCAGGCTATAAGGTTAGGTGGTATGTGTTCGGAGAGGGTGCGGACAGAAATATTTTGGAGAATATGATAGAAGAATATGGGCTGCGGAATGATTTTATCTTAATGGGCGAAAGAAAAAATGTGTATCCGTATATAGAAAAATGTGATGTGTTTGCCATGCCGTCAAGATATGAGGGAAAACCGATAGCGGTATCCGAGGCACAGGTATTGGGGATTGTGCCGATTGTGACCCGATATTTATCGGCGGAGGAACAGATAAACAATAACATTGACGGTTTGATTTTGGAAAATACAGATGAGGCAATATATTACGGCTTGAAAAGAGTTTTGGACGACCGTGATTTTCTGCAAAAAATGAAAGATAATTTGGCAGTTAAAAACGACGATTTCTATACAGGTTTACGGCAGTTTTATGATTTACTGGAAAATGATAATAAGTCTGCCAATAAAGGCAGACTTGCGGAAAAAGTATTGTAATCGGATTTTAATGTATTTTTAATAAAATATATCTTTAAAAAATATATAGAAGGTGTTATAATAAAATAGGAATTATTATATAGTGGAAATTAATGACATGATGAGTTCGATAAAGGAGTATACTTGTGCAGACGACAGAATTTGAGGCCACTAAAAAATCCGGTCTTGCTCATAAAAAAATAAAATGGCGGAATGTTTCGTGGCTTGCAATTTTGCTTTGCATGACGGCGATAGTACTTGTTCCGTCCTTGTATATACCGCTGACATGGCTTATGGTGCCGTTTGTGGGAATTTTGTTTTTTTATGATGATTTTTATACGCTGTGCGGAATGTTTCTGTTTTTTGAAGAAAATTTGGTGCTGATACCCGGACTTGCACTGTTTGCGGTGTATTCCATGCTTGTTATAGTGAAGTATTTCTTGTTTGACAAGGCAGAGAAGAAAATCCCCGTGCTTATAATTCCGGCTGTATGTATAATGCTTATGTATGCAATATTTGCCATGCCGACAGCCGATACGACCGCAGCAAGGCTCACCTATATAAATTCGGGGCGTGTGCCGCCGTCCGACGCAATGATTAATATGCGTCTTATCATAGGATATATGCTTGACAGTGCGGTAATTATTATACTTGCACTTAGAATCAGTCATGATGATAAATTGAAAAATCAGCTGTGTCCGGTTATTGTATGCTCGGCGGTGTTGTCGGGCATATACGGCTATGTTGCCGGAAATATATTCAATTACGGTGCAGAGGGTAACACGATAGTAAGGTACATGGCGAGTTTCAATGACCCGAACTATGCGAGTTTCTTTTTTAATTTTGCAATTTTTATTGTATTGACAAATGCTATGTTTAAAAAATTGTATGTTAAAATACCGCTGATGATAGTGCTGTACTATTTTCTTGTCGCATCGGGAAGTATGTCGGGACTGATATTCAATATTTTGGGAATTATAATTTTTACAATTTTCAAATACCGTGTTAAAATGGTATTGGGATTGCTTATAGCGGCAATAATCGGCGGCGGAGTGGTGTTTATGATTATGAAGATACCAAAACTTGCAAATTTGCCTGTTATAGTTAATTTGGAAACAAGAATTTCAAGACAATTTCTTGATAATGAGGATATAAATATGTCCGACGCAACAAGCGGACGTGAAACACAATGGGAGGTCTATTGGGACTATTTCAAAAGACAGGAGCTTGAAAATAAGCTGTTCGGCGGAAATATTATCATGTCATATTCGATAGACCAGAATTTAAAGGAGAAATACGGCAATCCGCCGCACCAGGCATATTTGAGTTTCATTTTGGACTTTGGGCTTGTCGGCGGTGTGATAATGATATTGTTTTTTGTGATTAAGCTGATTAACACATTTGTGGTTATGTGCAGAACGGAAAGCAGTATGAATTTGCAGTTGTTTTTGATAGCGTGTATGTGGCTGTTTTACGGAATGGGATTTGATTATTTCGGCGATTGGCGGTTTATGATATTCTATTTCTTGTAATTGCGTGGGATTGGGATTGAGGAAATAATTTATGAAAAGTTTATTATATATCTGGAAAAATAAATGGAAAATATTTATTGTATCATGTATAGTTACGGCAGTGTTTTTTTCGAGCCTATGTTACAAAACACATTATTCTGCCGGAATGACAATGTCGTTTATTTATCCTAACTCGGAAAAAGGAAAATATCCCGACGGAACACGTTTTAATGCTTACGACATGGTATCCGATGATGTGCTTAAAGCCACTATTGATGCGTATAACGAGGTTTCGCCGCTTAGAATATCATTGAGTGATATTGAAAACAGTATATATATTAAAGAGTGTCTGACAACAGATGTGGAGTCAAAAGTAAATGAGGCAAGACAGCTGGGTATGGATTATTCATACTTTGCAAATGAGTATAATGTAACATTTCAGCCGGTGTTTAAACTCGGTGTTGCGGATAAGAGCAAATGGTTCGGGTTAAAACCGTATGTGGACAACAATCTGTTTATGGAGAAATTTTATGAGTCATATGTAAATTATTTTATGCAGCAGCACGCCGAAAAGAATATTATCAAAGGTTTATCGAAAGATTTGGACACAAATACATTTGATTATCTTGAAATTTCAAGCAGATATACCAATCAGGTGAATATGTGCATAAATTATCTTGAAGGTAAAAATCAGGAAAACGGTTCGTTCCGCTCCACACAGACGGGATTGACATTCAATGATTTGATAAATTCGTTCAGAAATTTTAAAAATGTGCAGATTCAGAATTTGACGGCGTTTGTATCGTCAAGTAAACTGACAAAAGACCCTGTTGAATTTGTGAACAAATTGCAGGTTGAAAATGTGAAAAATAATCTTGAATACAGCAAATATAAGGCGGAGGCGGATTTGTCGAAGCAGGCAATGAATGAATATGACCATACGTTTGAAGAAAATATTGTGGTTGCCGGTGTGAGCGAGGAGGACGGCTTGTATCAGACAAGGGCAAAAACCGCATATGATACGATTACCAAAAGGGCACATGATGCCGGTGTGAAAGCAGAGAATATATATCAGGATATTGAAGAAAACAAGCGGTTGATAAAAGAATATGGTACAACGAAAATGACCGATGATGAGCGTGCACGATTATCGCAGATTGCGGACGGCATGATTGGCGAAATAAAAACTGCCAATGCGGATTTGGTGGAAAAAGCGGATACTACGGTTGAAGAGTATTTAAAATCGAAATCAAGCGATTATGTAAGACGTGAAGTGAGCGGAAAAAGCTATATTAATTTATACGTCATAATCAAGTGCGGAATAGTATTTGTCGGTACGGGAGTGCTTGTGTTATGTTTCTTGGTTATGAAGGATTTTGGCAAAAAGAATAAAATTAAGCTGTTTAAAAAGAAAAACAAGGCTAAAAAGAAAAATAAAGAAACACCTAAAATTGAGTTTGAAAAACCGTCTAAATACAGACGTGCAAAACGTGCAAGAAAATAGCGGCGGATACGGTATAGAAACGGAAAGGCAACAGGTAGCTTATGTCAATATCAATTATAGAACTGATAAATTATATAAAAAAGCATATGGCGATTGTGTTGGTGTGTATAATTTTGTGCGGTGTGCTGGGCGATTTATATTATAAGCGTGCACAAAAATATTATGCTTCCACAACTGTAAATTATACATTTGAAAATGCGGAAAAGGGCACAAATCCGAAAGGGGAAAGTCTTGATGCGTATGAAATGGTTTCGCCGGCGGTTATAGAAAAGGCAATAGATGAACTTAATCTGAATGTTGGTATTGAATCGATAAGAAGTTCAACAACTATAACTCCGTTTATTGACGAGTCTACAAAGGAAAAACAGGATGCCATGCTGAAACAGGGCGAGGAATATGAGTATTTTCCGACTAAATATACCGTTACGTTTGTAAGCGGCGAAAAAGAGGGTGCAGACTATGGTGTACAAGTCTTAAACAGATTGTTTGAGGCTTATGATGAGTATATACAGGAAACATATACCAACACCGGTAAAATCCCTGATGTATTTTCAAATATAGATTACAACAAATATGACTATATGGAAATATGCGAATTATATGAGGAGCAGCTGAAAAATGTGTTGAATATGCTTGACGGATATGCAAGTCAGATGTCGGGTTTCCGCTCAACCAAAACGGGGCTTAGCTTTGACGATTTGAAAATATATTTTTCGAGCATTAAAGATACCGAATATGCAAAATTGTATGCAATAGTTCGTGCCGGCTGTCTTTCAAAAAATAAAGAAGTGCTTTTGAAAAATTATCAGTACAAAGTTGAACAGCTGCAAATTTCAAACAATAAAAAGGCTGAGGAGTCCAAGTTGTCATTTGAAATTATGACAAATTTCTATAAACAATATCAGCACGCAGTGACATATAACAACTGGCAGAATGGTCAGGGGTCGAATAACAACAATATCATTTACGATGAAACAATCGCTAAAAAAATGACTACCTATGATGAAATTATGACATATTATGTCGATAGCGGTGTTGAGGCGGAAAATGCCGGCAAAGATATTGAATATTACAATCAGCTGATTAATGACTATCAAAATTCAAAATTTACACCTGAGCAGGAGGCGGCAAGCAAAAAAGAGGCGGATTTGCTTATTAAGAAAATTGATGAAAGTTTGAAAGAATGTATATCTATCGCCAACGAAACATTGAATGATTATAATGTCTACAAGGGTACTAATTATATATCTTATTTGACATCTGTGTCGGTGGACGCTAAATTGTCAAAAACGGTTATATTGGCATTTGCGGTTATGGCGGGTGCATTTTTGGGAATAATCATTGCAATTTGTATTGAAGTTATAAAGCGTCTTATGGAAGAAGAAAAGCTTAAAGATAAGCGTAAGAAAATGCAGCTTTTGGAAAAAGGTGTACTTCCGAAGGATATGGACAATATGCCGCCGCTTGACAGAGCCTTGTTTGAGGCGGTGTCGGACGAATTGAAAGAATTTTATCTGCTGTATCAGCCTATTGTGGATAACCGAGGCAAGTGGGCAGGTGCAGAGGCGTTTGTACGTTGGGGAAGTAAGGAATTCGGTACTATTATGCCGAATGAATTTATTGAGATTGCCGAAAAGTACGATATAATGGAAATATTGGGCAAATGGATTTTGCGAGAGGCTTGTGCAAAGTGTAAAACATGGAATAAGAATTTGGACGCTAATTTCTTTATCAGTGTAAACTTTACGTTTAAACAAGTTACAAGCCGGATTTTTATGGACGAGATTTTGGACGCATTGAATGAAGTTAAATTGAACTCGAAGAATTTGGTGCTTGAAGTATCGTCGGGGATAGGTACTGAAAATGCGGAGGTAATCGAGAAGAAACTATCCGCAATTAAGACGTTCGGCGTGGGAATTGCAATAGATGATTTGAACAATGATACTGATATAGATGATTTGGCGGATATGCCGATTGATTTTATCAAGGCAAGCCAAGAATATATCGAGGAAAATGACGTGGTTTTGGCAGGCAAGCGATATGATTTCAAGGTTAATGCACAAATGGTTGAAACTGCGGAAAGCTATGCAAAATTATCAAATATGGGTGTCGATTATATGCAGGGCTATTATTTCTCAAAGCCGCTGCCTGAGGACCAATTTATCGAAGAATACAAAAAGAGAATGTAATATATAATTGACAGTGTCGGAGTGAATAAATGAAAAAAATATTGTTTCGATTATTAAAAATTTTATTGTGTATAGTATTGATTGTATCAGCTGCTTTTGGGTGGAATTTATACGACATAAATCATATAAGAATAAACAATTATGAATTGTATTCGGCAAAACTGCCGAGCAATTTTAATCAGTATAGAATTGCATTTATATCGGATTTCCACAATGCGGAATATTACGAGCAGCTGACCCAAAAGGTAAGCTCGCAGTCGCCCGATGTGATATTGGTGGGCGGAGATATGGTAAATTTGGACGAGCAGACGTATGACAATACCATTGCATTGTTTAAGGGATTGGTGAATATTGCACCGGTGTATATGGTAATGGGCAATCATGAGATTTACCATGATAAATTGGAACAGTTAAAAGTGGATTTTGGGAATTTGGGTGTGCATTTTTTGAATAATCAAAGCACAAAATTATACAAAGACGCAGCGTATATTTCTTTATACGGATTTAAAGACCCGGCAATACCCGACGAGGATATAACCAAACCGAATATGCTGAAAAAGCAGCTGGACACGGCAAAATACGGTGTGGATACAAATACATTCAGTCTGATGGTTATGCACAGGGCGAATATGTTTGATGTAACATACGATTTGGGATATGATTTGACTTTGGCGGGACATATACACGGCGGAGTTATACGTTTGCCGATTGTCGGCGGAGTGCTTACTCCGGAACGTGACCAATGGTTTCCGAATTATACAAAGGGAATGTATTATCTGGGCAAGTCGAAAATGATTGTCAGTGCCGGTTTGGATAAACAGAAAGCAAAACCGAGATTTTTCAATCCGCCGGAATTGGTTATGATTACACTAAAAAAAGGGTAGGTGATAATATGCCTGTATTGAGCATTATTGTGCCGATTTACAATACCGAAAAATATTTGCGTGAGTGCGTGGACAGCATATTGAACCAGTCCTTTGGTGATTTTGAATTGATATTGGTAGATGACGGTTCTGCGGACAAGAGTGCGGATATATGTGAGGAATATCAAAGAAAAGATGATAGAATTGTTTTTGTAAAAAAAGAGAACGGCGGTATTTCATCGGCAAGAAATGCGGGTATAAATATGGCAAGGGGAGAATACTTGATTTTCTGCGACAGTGATGATACAATGACAGACAGAGCATTGGAAATTATTATGCCGTATGTTATGGAAAATGATTTTGACGTGACAATGTGCACATATATTTTAGATTACTGCGACGGTACAGCACCTGAGATTGAACAGGCTGACTATGACGAATCGCAATGCAGAAATAAATGCGAAATACTCACGCTTTATATGAGTGGGATAGCTCCGTGGTCAGCGTGTAGGAATGTGATACGGCGAAAACTGGTCGAAGAAAACAAGCTTCATTATGACGAAAATATCAAGGCTGCGGAGGACTGCGATTTTTATTTTAATTTATGCAAGGCTGCGGATAAATTCGGCAGTATAAATCAGCCTATCATAAAGTATCGCACAGTCAGGGAAAATTCCATAAGCAATACATACAATAAAGAGAATATCGAGAGCATAAGCAGGGAATATGATAAATGGATAAAATATTTTCGTGATATTTACGGCAACGAGGCAAAGGGAATTTTAAGCGGATTTGCAAATTATTATTACTATTTTATAATAAGAGTGCTTAAATCGGGCAGCAAAGAGGCTGCCGCCGTATGCGATAAATATAAAGGCATATTGAAATATGTTACAGGATGGAAAAAGAAAATTATAAGAACCTATTATAATATATTCGGTGTGGAGAAAGGTATTATTTTGTTTAGGGGGAAGTAAACAAATGCTGGTTTTGGTACAAGCGTATACCAAACTGAATGTCGGCGATGATTTATTTTTACATACTATATTTTCCAGATATCCCGATGTTGATTTTGAGATAAATGTATATGATGAATTTTATGCCGATTACAGAAGATTTGTATTGGCATACAGGAATGTAAGTGTAAACAACCGACACAGTTTATGGTACAGAATAAAACGAAAAATGGGAATTGTGGGGATAGATTCAAGCGTGATTTCAAAGTATGACGCAGTGGTGCATATTGCCGGTTCTATTTTCATGGAAAATTCCGAAAATTCCGAATACGACATTATACAGGAAAAAGAAGTGGATTTTTTTGCCGGCAGCAGTATACCTGTGTATTTTTTAAGCTGCAATTTTGGACCGTATTACACTCAGGAATATAAAAAACGCAAGGAAAATATGTTCAGAAAATGTGCTGATGTATGTTTCAGGGACAAGTATTCATATGAACTTTTTGCACACTTGCCGAATGTGAGGTATGCACCCGACGCTGTTTTTTCGGCAAATATAAAACCGGCATACAGCAGAAAAAATACATTGGGAATATCGGTGATAAATCTGTCGGTACGCCCGAAATTGCGTAAGTTTGCAACAGATTATAAAAATCTTATTATAAAAATTGCGAAAAATTATCTTATGGACGGATATGATGTATATTTGTTTGCGTTCTGCGAATTTGAGGGCGATACACAGGCGGCACAGGAGATATTTGAAACATTGATAAGATACGGCGTAGAGGATAAAGTGCATATTGTAAATTATAACGGCAGACTGGAAGGATTTTTGAACACATATTTATCGATGGAACAGGCGGTGTGTACACGTTTTCACAGTATGGTGCTGTCTGCTGCGGCAAATATGCCTATGCTGCCGCTGATATATTCGGGTAAGGTTTCAAATGTGATATATGACTTGGATTTGTGCAGTCATGTGTTGCAGATAAATGATTTGTGGGGCAATGATGAGATGAACAGTCCCGTAAATATGCGTAATATAAACAGAGCGGCGAATGATACTTTTGCGGTTTTGGATAAAATATTAAATGATGGATAGGAAAAAATGCAGAAAAGGTGATAATAAGCCTTTTCTTTTTTTTAGTTTTGTGATAAAATAGTATATTATGTATTAAATAAAAAAGGACTGATATAATTGGAAAAATTAAAAGTTAATTTGGACGAAAATTCTTATAATATATTGTTTTCAGACAATTTTGACGGTTTGGGCGAGGCTTTGGGAGATATTGATGCTCCGAAAAAATTGCTTATAGTAACAGATACCAATGTTGCACCGCTGTATGCGGAACAGGTGAAAAGTATATTGGACGAGAACGGCTATGACACAGCAGTACATATATTTGAGGCGGGCGAGAAGAATAAAAATATGAATTCAATCCTTGGAATATGTCAAGCGTGCATTGACCATAAGATGGACAGAAAAAGCATGATAATCGCATTGGGCGGCGGTGTAGTCGGCGATATGGCAGGATTTGCGGCGGCTATATATATGCGTGGCATACGCTTTGTGCAAGTGCCGACAACACTTTTATCACAGTCCGATTCGAGCGTCGGCGGAAAAACGGGTGTTGATTTTGCCGAAAGCAAGAATATTTTGGGTGCATTTCATCAGCCTAAATTGGTGTATATAAATGTGTCTACACTAAAAACATTGCCTGAGGAAGAATTTGTATCGGGAATGGGTGAAGTGGTTAAGCACGGAGTTATATATGACAGCAAGTTTTTTGAATATTTAAAGGATAATTATAAAAAGATAAAACGTTTGGACGAAGAAACATTGATAAATATGGCAAAGAAGAATTGTTCGATAAAAGCAGATGTCGTTATGCAGGACGAAAAAGAAAGCGGACTTCGTGCAATCCTTAATTTCGGACATACGATAGGTCATGCGGCGGAGGGTGCGTTTAACTTTACCATGACGCACGGTGCCTGCGTAGGCTTGGGAATGTGTGCGGCAAGCTATATTGCGTTCAGACGCAGTATGCTCAGCGGAAATGAGCTGCATGAAATAGAAAACGTAAATAAAATTTACAAGCTGCCTATCAGAGCAAAGATTGAAAATGTGGACAGGCTGTTGGAGCTTATGCAGAATGATAAAAAGAAGGCAGACGGAAAGCTGAAATTTGTATTGCCGACAGAGATAGGTAAGGTTGTAATTGTGGACGACGTGACTGCCGAGGAGATTGACTCGGCGATTGAATATATAAACAAATAGAGAGGTAAGCGGAATGATTTTATGGGGTTTGATAGCGGTATTGATAATTGCGTTAGACCAAATTACAAAATATTTGGTTATAAATAATATTGGGCCGAATGATACTGTTACAGTTATAAAAAATGTTTTTGAATTTGTGTATGTGAAAAATACGGGCGGAGCATTCAGTATATTAAACAATGCCACATGGCTCTTGTCGATTGTATCAATAATATTCTGTATCGGCGTGGTTGTTTATTTTATAAAGGTAAAGCCGAAAGAAAAAAATATTTGTCTGGCACTGAGCATGATGTTTGCGGGTGCGTTGGGTAATGCGATTGACAGGATTTTCAGAGGATTTGTGGTTGATTTTATAAAAACGTCATTTATCAATTTCCCTGTATTCAACGTAGCGGATATTGCGATTACGGTGGGAGCGGTTATATTGGTTGCAAAAATGGTGTTTTTCGATAACACAAAGAATTTAAAATAGGAGTGTTAAATGGAACATTTGGTTATTACCGCCGAGGAAAATGCGGCAAATGAGCGTTTGGACAAGTTTTTGAGTGATAATATTGACGGTATTTCACGCTCTTATGCGGCAAAATTGATTACAGACGGCATGGTTTGCATAAACGGCAAAAACGCTGAAAAAAAGTATAAAATTAAGGGCGGAGAATTGATAGAGGTTGACGTTCCGGAGCCTGAAAATATAGAGGTTTTGCCAGAGGATATACCGCTTGACATTGTGTATGAGGATAAAGACTTGATTGTGGTGAACAAACCGCAGGGAATGGTGGTGCATCCGGCGGCGGGAAATTATAACGGTACGCTGGTTAATGCACTGATGTATCACTGCGGTGATGAATTGTCGGCAATAAACGGGGTTATCAGACCGGGCATTGTGCACAGGATTGATAAGGATACGGCAGGCTTGCTTGTCGTGGCGAAAAATAATGAGGCACATCTGAAATTATCCGAACAGCTTAAAGAACGCAAGGCAGTGAGAAAATATTGGGCACTGGTGAACGGGAATATCAAAGAGGACAGCGGAACGGTCAACAAGCCTATTGCACGCAGCAGCAGCGACAGAAAGAAGATGGCGATAGTTCCGGGCGGACGTGAGGCGGTGACGCACTATAATGTGTTGGAGCGGTTCGGACAGTATACATTGGTTGAGTGTATATTGGAAACGGGCAGAACACATCAGATAAGAGTGCATATGGCATCGATAAACCACAGTTTGGTCGGCGACAAGACCTATGGAATAAAGAAAGAAAAATTTAATCTGACGGGACAGCTTTTGTTTGCGAAAACTATCGGATTTGTGCATCCCGGCACAGGCGAGTTTATGCAGTTTGAGGCTGATATACCCGATTATTTTAATGAAGTTTTGGTAAAACTTCGCAGAGAATTAAAAAGCGATTATTAATATTTTATAAATTTCATGTTATAACTATTGCAATTATTGAGTAGAAATAGTATGATAGAATTATTGATTAATGTCAATTCAGAAAGAGGGACTTTGAAAGTGGAGAATAAACAAAATATATGCGTAATTTTCGGCGGTAAATCACCTGAACATGAGGTTTCATGCCGTTCGGCGGTGTCGGTTATAGATAATTTGGATAAAGAAAAATATAATATTACAAAAGTGGGTATCACAAAAGAGGGCGAATGGTTCTTGTACAGCGGCAGCAATGACAGAATTTTTGACGATACATGGAACACGGATACTGATAATTTGAAAAAGGCTGTTATTTCACCCGATATGAAGGATAAAGCACTTTTGGTGTTCACGGATAAGGTGGAAAAGGTTCACCCTGACGTGGTGTTCCCTGTTTTGCACGGTGAATACGGGGAGGACGGTACAATACAAGGTTTGCTTGAAATGTCCGGAATAAAATATGTGGGTACGGGTGTACTTGCATCGGCTGTCGGCATGGATAAGACATATGCAAAAATAGTGTTCCAAAATGCGGGAATACCGCAGGCTGACTGGGTTACATTTGAAACTTGCGATATGGATAAATTGGACGAAACAATGGATTTGATTGAGTCGAAATTGGGTTATCCGTGCTTTATAAAGCCTGCAAATACAGGTTCTTCTGTCGGTGTCGGCAAGGCGAGAACAAGGGAGGAGCTTAAAGCGGCTATTGAAAATGCGGCTAAGTTTGACAGAAAGATTTTGATTGAAGAAAATATTGAGGGACATGAAGTGGAATGTTCCGTTTTGGGTAATTTTGAACCGAAAGCGGGCGAGGTAGGAGAGATTTTGCCGACAGCGGACTTCTATGATTATGACGCAAAATATAAGGATAATTCGACAAAACTTCAAATTCCGGCAGAATTAGATGCGGATATTAAAGAGAAAATCAGAGAATATGCGGTGAAAGCATTCAGAGCGATTGACGGTATGGGTCTTACCCGTGCGGATTTCTTTGTAAAATATAAGGATAATTCGGTTGTGCTTAATGAAGTGAACACAATGCCGGGATTTACAAGCATCAGTATGTATCCTAAGCTGTGGGAAGCTGCCGGATTGGGATATTCCGATTTACTTGATGAGCTGATTAAATTGGCAAAAAACAGAGTTAAATAAGTTGGTGAAGAGTTTGCAGAAGGAATGTAATTCAATTATAACGGTAAAAAGCCGGCAGGAGCTTGACGGAGATACTGATGAAATAGAGGTTATTTCTGAGGGAAATTTCTATTTTCAAAACGGAAAGTATTTCATTATGTATAAAGAAGATGAGTCGATGGGCAAATCTTTTTCGCTTGTTAAGGTTGACGGAAAAACCGTTACAATAAAAAGAAAAGGTGCGTACAATTCGGATTTTGTTTGTACGGAAAATAAGAAGTATTCATTCGTTTATCATATGCCGTATGGGGATATGGCAATGGAAATTGATACAAAAAAAGTGGACGTTTCGTTGGGGGAAAACGGCGGCAGTGTTGATTTGTGCTACACGCTTGAAACAGGCGGCAATGTGCAGACTAACAATGTCAGTATTACGGTAAGAAAAAAATAATTATATCGAAAGAGGGATTCCAATGAAATTAAAAAAAATTATAGCGTCGGTGCTTGCGTCATTGATGCTTGCAATGCCGATTGTTTCTTTTGCGGAACTGAGCGACGAATATATTACATATGATAATATTTTAAACTTTATCGAAAAATCATATATAGATGATACGGTGACAAAGGATAAATTGCTTGAAACGGCTTTAAGCAATTATTTAAAAGATAATCCGCAGCATTTGGTGGATTTTTTGAAAGCTACGTTTGACGGATTGGACCAATACAGTCAATTCTTTACTATGGAAGAATTTCAGAGCTTTGTTGACAATGTAAACAGTGTAATGTACGGTATTGGCGTCATTATTGAAAATAAAGCGGGATATATAACAATATCAAGCTGTGTTGAGGACGGCGGTGCGGCAAAAGCCGGTGTTCAGGTCGGCGATAAAATTATCCGTGTAAACGGTACTGATGTTGTCGGAATGAGCATTGATGCGGTCAGAGCATTGATTGTAGGTGAAAGATATACAGATGTTACTGTAACATTTTTGCGTGGTGACCAAGAGGTTGAATATACGATAACCCGTGATGCGGTTAAAAACAATACTGTTAATTATTCAATTTTAAAGGATAAAATCGGATACATAAAAATTACCACATTTGCAGAAACGACTGCGGCAGAATTTTCGGACGCACTTGCGGCAATGGATAAAGAGGGAATAACCAATATTATTATGGATTTGAGAAACAATCCCGGCGGTTTGACAGACTCGGCTATTGATATTGCGAAAATGATAGTACCGAAGGGAGTTATAATCACTTTGGAGCATCGTCAGGAGGAAAAGAGTAAGGTTTATACATCTGATTTGGAAAATCCGAAATATAAGTTTGCGGTTTTGATAAATGAGAATACGGCGAGTTCGTCGGAAATTTTGGCAAGTGCAATGAGCGAATCGGGAGTGGCTACGCTAATAGGTGATACTACATACGGTAAGGCGGTTGCACAGGAGGCATTTGTTGTAGCTGACGCATACGGCGGTATTAAACTGACTACCGCACATTATTTGACGAGAAACGGCAATGCAATCGACGGCAAGGGTATTGACCCCGATATGGTTGTGCTTAATGTAAGACGTCCTGTCGATAATTCAAAATATACGCAGTTTGACTATAAGCAGAAATGCCAAGTAGGTGATACGGCACAAAATGTCAGAGCGGCGGAAGAAAGACTTAATCTGATGGGATATAATGTCGGTGAGGTCGACGATGTATTTACCGAAGAAACCGAAAATGCGATAAAGAGATTTCAAGAGGACAAAGGACTGTTTGTATATGGTGTATTGGATATTACCACGCAGGTAAGCATCAATAATATATTCTATAATATGCAGGAATATGTTGATAAGCAGTTTGATGCGGCATATGAGTTCTTTGGCGGTAAAGTTGAAGAATAAGGTTATTATAAAGGCGAAGAAAAGTTGAATGATTTTTCTTCGCTTTTTTGATGATAAATGTTTAACAATCATTGTTATGGGTAAATATATAATATAGTATAAATATTTATCGAAAGGTTGGATAGACGATGGAATTAAAAGGTTCAAAAACAGAAGCGAATTTGATGGCTGCATTTGCGGGAGAATCACAGGCGAGAAATAAATATACTTATTATGCGAGCAAAGCCAGAAAAGACGGATATGTTCAGATTGCCGAAATTTTTGAGGAAACGGCAAACAATGAAAAAGAGCACGCAAAGATTTGGTTTAAACTTTTGCATGACGGTATGCCGGGAACATTGGATAATTTGAAAGATGCGGCGGACGGCGAGAATTTTGAGTGGACAGATATGTATGCCGAATTTGCAAAGGTTGCAAAAGAAGAGGGATTTGAAAAGATTGCATTTTTATTTGAAAAAGTCGGCGAGATTGAAAAGGCTCACGAGGAAAGATATAGAAAGCTAATCTCAAATATTGAGGGTGATTTGGTATTTACCAAAGAGGGCGATACAATTTGGGAATGTATCAACTGCGGTCATATTGTTATCGGAAAGAAAGCTCCGGAACTATGTCCTGTATGTGCTCACCCGAAGGCTTATTTTAAGCAAAGAGCGAATAATTATTAATAACATAACAACGAAGGCGGTGTCTGTCGCCGCAGTATTATAAGTTGGTAATGTGGAAAGCGGAATTTGCGTTTGCAAATTCCGCTTTTGTGATAAATCATAATTTACCGCAAAAAAATACTATTGTATTGTAATATGAATTTTCCCATGGTATAATTATAGTCGAAAGGATTGGTTTAAAATGAAAAGCAAGACAAGCTGTGAAACTTGTGTTAATTATACATTTGATGATGACTGCGATTGTTATGTCTGCGATATAAACTTGGACGAAGATGAAATGTGCAGATTTATGACGGACACATTCTATAATTGTCCGTATTATAGATTAGACGATGAATATGCAATAGTGCGTAAACAGAATTAGGGTGAGAACATGAAAAATAACATTTGTGCGGTTATAGTTGCTGCCGGCAGCGGAAAAAGAATGGGTGCAAAGGAAAACAAGGTATTTTTAAATCTGTTTGACAAACCTATTTTGGCATATACATTGGAAACCTTTCAGCAATGCAAAAGCATAGACAGCATAGTATTGGTTACGAGAGAATGTGATATAGGACTGTGCCAAAACATAATAAGCAGGTACAATATAACAAAAACAGAGAATATTGTTGTCGGCGGAACTACAAGACAGCAGTCGGTGTATAACGGGTTGAATAAGGTGTGCAAAAACACGGATATTGTCGTTATACATGACGGAGCAAGAGCATTGATTGAGAAAAATCAGATAGAGGAAACTATAAAATATGCCAAAGAATATGGTGCGTCGGCGGTCGGTGTAAAGTGCAAGGATACGTTAAAGCAGATTGACCAAAACGGGTTTATTGCAAATACGATAAATCGTGAAGTTACATACAATATACAAACTCCGCAGACATTTAAGTATGATATAATTCTATCCGCACACAAAAAAGCAATAGAAGATGATTTTGAAACAACGGACGATTGTGCCGTGGCGGAGCACTGCGGTGTCAGGATTAAATTGGCTGAGGGCAGTTATGACAATATAAAATTGACTACACCCGAGGATTTGACAGTGGCAGAAAACATTTTACGAAGGAGGGAACGTTTACAATGAGAATTGGACAGGGATATGATGTACACAGACTAAAAGAGGGCAGAGATTTATATATATGCGGTGTAAAAATACCGTATGAGTTTGGGTTGGACGGACATTCCGATGCTGATGTTGCACTCCATGCGTTGGCAGACGCTTTATTGGGTGCGGCAGCTCTGGGCGATATAGGAAAACATTTTCCCGATACGGACGACAGATACAAGGGTATATCAAGTATGATATTGCTTGAAAAAGTAGTTGAATTGCTGTTTGAAAAAGGTTATACTGTAAATAACGCAGATGTGACAATTATAGCACAGAAACCTAAAATGCTGCCGTATATACCAAAAATGCGTGAAAATGTGGCAAATGTACTGAAAGTGGATATTGACAGAGTAAACATCAAAGCCACAACTACCGAAAAGCTGGGTTTTGAGGGCAGAATGGAGGGTATATCGTCAATGGCGGTATGCACGATAAATGAAAAATAAATATTACATTATTTAAACAAAATAAATCAATGTCTTGAAGAAATTTTGATTGTATGGTATTATATAGATTGTATAAAGATGAATATTAACAGGAGGTAAATATACTATATGAGAAGAATAAAACAAATAATAGGCAGTATTTTGGTATTGGCGATGTCAGTGTCTATGGCAATTCCGACATTTGCGGCTACTTTTTCGGATATGAATGATAAAGAATGGGAATGGGCAAAGTCATATGTTGAAGAAATGGCGGATATGGGACTTATCAACGGTTATGAGGACGGAACTTTCAGACCGGGCAACAGTGTAACTCATCAGGAGGCACTGGCACTTTTTGCACGTGCGATGGGTTCTGCAAATGCGTCAAATGATGAAGTGAACGAAATAGCACTAAAACAATACGGTGATATTTTGAAACCTTACGGTTTGTATGCAAATGAAGAAGTTGCATATCTGCTTTACAGAGGTGCGTTAAAAACAACGGAATTGGACGTGTACTTAAAAGGTTCTTTAAGAGACCAGCCGATGAAACGTTATGAGGCGGCTGTTATTATAACAAAGGCTTTGGGCAAAGAATCGGAGGCAAAGAATAATGTGCTGACAGATTTGTCATACACAGATGCACTTGATATTCCTATTGATGCAATCAATTATGTATATCAGGCAACAAAAGACGGTATTATGCAGGGTATGGGCAACGGCACATTCTCGCCTAATACAGATGTTTTAAGAAGTCAGATGGCAGTAATGCTGTACAGAACGGTTGACAAAATCGGACTGTCGATTGAAACAGGCAAGCTTATAAAGGTTGACACTGCAACAAGAAATATAACTGCAAAGGATTCGGAAGGTTTCCAATATTTAATCGGTTATTCGGATTCTGTTGTAATGAAGGTTGAGGGTACGGCTACACAATATGCGGATATGCCAAACGGTGTGGACGCAGTATTTACCTATTATAATGATTCTTTGGTGTATGTCGACACATTGACAAGCATACCTGATGAAACGGTTACTGCGATTTATTCGGGATATTCAAACACAAGCGGTACATTAAAGGTCAGCGTATACAAAAAAGCAAGCGGTACAAATGATATTACGACATATACTTGTGCAAATGATGTTTCATTGATGTATAACGGCAGTCCCGCAACAATTAATTCGTTTGTAAAAGAGGACCAAGTGGAATTGGCTATATCAAGAGGTAAAGTCACTTCTATCAGCGGCGGACCTAAGACCGTTGAAATAAAGAATGCAACTGTAAAATCGGTTGAAATTGACCCGGATTTCAAGCTTACAATTACTCATGCGGATAAGGCATACAACGAAAAAAGCTATAATATCGACAGCAATGTTATAGTTAAAAAGAACGGTACAGAGGCAACTTTCAGAGATATTTATATCGGTGACAAGGTTAATATTACAACAGAATACGGTGTGATTACAAAAGTAATTGCCACATCGGATTCAAGAACGGTTGAAGGTACGATTGCACAGGTTTCGATTTCTACTTTGGAATCGTCAATTACCGCAAAGGTAAACGGCGAGGAGCAAACATTCCAAGTTCCGAAGTCGGCAACAGTTCTTGTAAACGGCGAGGACGGCACACTTTATGATTTGCGTGTGGGCGATGTTGTAAAATTGACTATCGAAAGTCAGGCGGTAACAAAGGTTGCTATCACTTCGTCAACAGCAACGGTTAAACAGCTGATGGGAACTGTTACGGCGGTTAATTCATCATACGGATTTATCACAATCAGCGTTGCCGGTACAGACGGAAATGTTACATCGGAAACTATTTTTGCGGATAAGGACGTTACTGTTCTGGACATAAACGGCAACAAAAAAGCGTTCAAGAATGTAGCTGTGGGACAGACAGTATCGGTTGTCTGCTCGTTTAAAAACGGTGCAAATGTTGCATCGTCAGTGATTATAATGTCAGAGGCTTAATTGACGAATTTACATTGCCGATATGGCGGTTATTATAAAATGACCTGCCATATCGGCATTTTTTTTGTTAGGTATAAACAAAATTATTGGATAATAGTACCGACATATGACATTATTTATAAGATAATATTACTAAAAATTGTCTAAAATTTATCAAGCAAATATTTTTTAGCTTGACTATTTTAAGATTAAAATTTATAATATATAATAGTGAATTTTTGTAATATTGCAAGAGTTATTTTAGGACAATATTATCTAAAATATTATTATGAGCAGTTATTAAAGGGGGACAAAAAATGTCTAATCTTCATATGGGAATAGATGTTGGTTCTACTACGGTAAAAATTATTGTTTTAGATGATGAGAGGAATATTAAGTTTTCCAAATATCAACGACATTATTCAGATATTAAAAAAACAGTTATAGATTTGTTTAATATGGCTCAACAAGAGCTTGGTGATTGTGAATTTACCGTTATGGTGACAGGTTCGGGCGGTTTGATGCTTGCGAAAATGCTTGACTTGGGCTTTGTGCAGGAGGTTATAGCGACAAAGTCGGCAGTTAAGGAACTTTTACCCGACACGGACGTTGTAATTGAGCTTGGCGGCGAGGACGCTAAAATATTGTATTTGACAGACGGACTTGAACAGAGAATGAATGGTACTTGTGCCGGTGGTACAGGTTCTTTTATTGACCAAATGTCTATATTATTAAAGACAGATGCGGACGGATTGAACAAATACGCAGAAAAAGCTACTAATATATATTCAATAGCGGCAAGATGCGGTGTTTTCGCAAAATCAGACGTGCAGCCATTGCTAAACGAGGGTGCGGCGAAAGAGGATATTGCGGCGTCTATCTTGCAGGCGGTTGTAACGCAGACCATAAGCGGTTTGGCACAGGGCAGACCTATCAAGGGCAATATAGTATTTTTGGGCGGCCCTTTGCATTTTTTGCCGCAGCTTAGAAAAAGATTTGAAATAACCTTGCAGGATAAGGCGAAAAGTTTTCATATTCCCGAAAATGCACAGCTGTTCGTGGCAATAGGTGCGGCTATAACGCATGACAACAGAACAGTTACAATGAACGATATTATCACCCGTTTGAAAAATTCAAAGGGTGTAGCGGCTGAAATTACAAGAATGAGACCGCTGTTTAAAGATGAACAGGAGAAAAAGGATTTTTATGCAAGACATAATAATGCCAAGGCTGTTCGGGGAGATATAAGCAAGGTAAAGGGCAAAACTTTCCTGGGACTTGACGTTGGTTCTACGACCATTAAAGCGGCACTTATCGATGATGAGGGCAAACTGCTGTACAGTTACTACGGCAAAAATGAGGGAAGTCCTATAACCTGCGGAGTTAAGATTTTGCGTGAACTTTATTCAAAACTGCCAAAAGACGCATTTATTGCCAATGCGTCGGTTACGGGTTACGGTGAACTTTTGCTTAAAACCGCATTCCGCATTGAAGAAGGCGAGATTGAAACTATCGCACATTATAAAGCGGCGAACTTCTTCCGACCGGGGGTTGATTTCATAATCGACATCGGCGGACAGGATATGAAGTGCATGAAGATAAAAAACGGCGTAATAGAAAGTATTATGCTTAATGAGGCTTGTTCGTCGGGGTGCGGCTCGTTTATACAGACATTTGCGGAGTCGCTCGGTATGGACACGATAGGCTTTGCTGAGGCTGCAATGCAGTCGGAAAGCCCTGTTGATTTGGGTACACGCTGTACGGTATTTATGAATTCCCGTGTTAAACAGGCACAAAAAGAGGGTGCACAGGTAAGCGACATCAGTGCCGGATTATCATATTCCGTTGTGCGAAATGCGTTGTATAAGGTTATAAAACTTCGTGACCCGGCTTTGATGGGTGAGAAAGTCGTTGTACAGGGCGGTACGTTCAACAATGATTCTATATTGAGATGTTTTGAAATTGTATCGGGCAAAAATGTGGTAAGACCCGATATTGCCGGTATCATGGGTGCGTTCGGTTCGGCGATTATCGCAAAGGAACGCTATATGGGCGGTAAGTCCAACATTCTGCGTGAGGACGAATTGGACAGCTTTACATTTAAAAATACGCTTACACGCTGTCAGAAATGTAATAACCATTGTCAGCTTACGGTTACGACATTTGCGGACGGCAGGTCGTTTATATCGGGTAATAGATGTGAGCGTGGTGCAGGTATCGAAGTAAGCAAAAACAAATTGCCGAATTTGTATGACTATAAGTATAAACGTACTTTCGGATATAAGACAAATGCAAATGCAGAGCGTGGTGTAATAGGAATACCCCGTGTTCTGAACATGTATGAGAATTATCCGCTTTGGGTTACATTGTTTACCGAGCTTGGGTTTGGAGTAAAATTATCGGGAAGAAGCAGTCATGCTCTTTATGAAAAGGGTATGGAGTCGATACCGAGTGAAAGCGTATGTTATCCGGCGAAAATGGTGCATGGACATATACAGGATTTGCTGGATAAGGGTGTGAAAAATATATTCTATCCTTGCGTGCCGTATGAACAGAAGGAATATGCGGGAGCAGGCAATCACTATAATTGTCCGATTGTTACATCATATCCCGAAGTTATATACAATAATATGGACGAGGTGCGTAAAAAGGATATTAGATTTATGCACCCGTTTGTAAATCTTGATGACAGAAAATCGTTTATTAAGCAGATATACGAAACACTATCCGTTTTCGGAGTGACAAAAGCGGAGGTGGAAAAAGCGGCGGATAAAGCGTTTGCGGAACGTGCGAAATATAAAGCAGATGTAAGAGCCGAGGGTGAAAGAGTATTAAAGTGGCTTAAAGATAACAATAAAAAAGGTATCGTATTGGCAGGACGTCCTTACCATATTGACCCTGAAATAAATCACGGTATCCCTGAAATGATTAATTCGCTTGGGTTTGCGGTGCTGACCGAGGACAGTGTGGCACATTTGGGACATTTGGAAAGAGATATTCGTGTGGTTGACCAATGGGCATATCACACAAGACTGTATGAGGCGGCGGCATATGTTATCAAGGACGCAAATGTGGAGCTGATACAGCTAAATTCGTTCGGCTGCGGACTTGACGCCGTTACAACAGACCAGGTACAGGAAATATTGCAGTCGCACGAGAGAATATATACAACATTGAAAATAGATGAAATATCCAATTTGGGTACGGCGAGAATCAGAGTACGTTCGCTGCGTGCGGCAATAAGAGAACGTGACAACAATAATTTTGTACCGCAGAAATTGGAGGATTACACAATAAATCGTGTGCAGTTTACCGAGGAGCACCGAAAGAAACATACAGTTATTTTTCCGCAGATGAGTCCGATACATTTTAAATTGTTTGAGGCGGCATTTAATGCGTGCGGATATAATGCACTGGTGCTTGAAAATGTTACATCGGAAGATGTTGAGGCAGGATTGAAGAGTGTAAACAATGACGCTTGTTATCCGTCAATATTGGTGACGGGTCAGTTGGTTAATGCGTTTATTTCGGGTAAGTGCGACCCTGAAAATACGTCTGTTATGATAACTCAGACGGGCGGCGGCTGCCGTGCAACCAATTACATAGCATTTTTGCGAAAAGCATTAAAAGATGCAGGTTACCCGAATATACCTGTTGTGTCATTGAATTTGTCCGGACTTGAAGGCAATCCGGGATTTAAAATTACACCGAAGCTGTTCTCAGATGTGCTTAAAGCCTGTTTGTGGGGCGATTTGATGCTGACATTAAGTTTAAGAGTACGTCCGTATGAGGTAGAAAAGGGAAGTACAGACAAGCTTTTGGATAAGTGGCAGAAAAAATTATATGACGGCTTGTATAATAAGAAAAAGCTGAAATTAAATCGTGTGATTGACGAGATTATCAGTGATTTTGACAGTATTCCTGTAAATATGCAGAATAAAAAGCCGAGAGTGGGTATTGTAGGCGAGATTTTGGTTAAGTTCCACCCCGGAGCAAATAACGATATTATACGTGTTATTGAAAAAGAGGGCGGCGAGGCTGTAATGCCGGGACTTTTGGATTTCTTGCTTTATTGTTTCTACAACACAAACTTTAAGCATGAGAAATTAGGCTTTAAGGCATCAACGGCGGCACTTTGCAACATGGGAATTTGGTTCTTGGAAAAAACAAGAGGCTACATGAAAAAAGCACTGCTTGCCAATCCTAAATTTGCCGACAGAGCACCTGTTGATATTGCACAGATTGCCGATGGTGCGAAAAATGTACTTCAACTCGGAAATGTTACGGGTGAGGGTTGGTTCTTGACAGGAGAAATGATAGAGCTTATCGAAAGCGGAGTACCGAATATTGTGTGTGTACAGCCGTTTGCGTGTCTGCCGAACCATGTTACGGGTAAGGGTATGATTAAGGAGTTACGCCGGCAGTTCTCACAGGCGAATATTGTTGCGGTTGACTATGACCCCGGTGCAAGCGAGGTAAATCAGCTGAACAGAATTAAACTGATGCTTGCGGTTGCGTTTGAAAATCTGAATAAGGAAGAAAAATTCGATAAGATAATCGAAGAAAATAAATCAGCAAAACATACTGAAATTAAAGAGCCTGAAAAGGTGTGATTAAGTGGGATTGGGTAAGTTTTATCCAATCCTGTAATTTTAGCCGGGGAGAATATGAAAAGCATAGTAAAAATTTTTAACAATGCACGAGAGGTTCATAATAAAATATCGGCAGGCAGAAAAATATTTGAAATTACCGCAAGTTTGATTTTAGGGATATGCTTGGGTGTGTTTTCTAAATATTTGGATTACAGACAGGCTGAATTGCCGTATATTTTAGCAAAGATAAATGATATTTTTGATTTGTCGAACTTTTTTGACGGATTTGCACCGTGGATATTGGCGGCGGTGTGTATTTCTGTGTACAGCAGCAGTCCGTATATGTCGGCGGTGAAAGTGTTTCTTTTCTTTTTGGGAATGGTGGGGAGTTATTATCTGTACTGCAATTTTGTTGCGGGATTTTTCCCTAAAAGCCATGCAATGATTTGGTTTGTGTTTACGGCGGTATCTCCGATTTTGGCATTTTTTTGCTGGTATGCAAAGGGAAATGGAATATTGGCAGTGATTATTTCTTCGTGCATAATAAGTGTGCTGATAAATACTGCATTTTTTTATGGAATATGGTATTTGTCGATAAGCAGCATATTAAATGTTGTTATGCTTGCTGTAAGTCTGATTGTATTAAAGCGGACACCGAAAGAAACGGCGGTAATGCTGATTATATCGGTCGTTTTGGCGGCAGCCTGCGATAATCTGCTTCCGTATCACATTTGGTAAACAATGTTTTATGACAAAATTTTATAAAATACTGTACAAATATGCTTTTTATGTGTTATAATAACCTCACGAAACAGGACGAAATCAAAGATTTCTATGTTTCGGAGAACATTGAAACATAATACTGCGGCGACGGACACCGCCTGCGTTGTTATGTTATAATAACC
>CAKSNH010000019.1 GCA_934476075.1 uncultured Clostridia bacterium
TCGCCGAAGTATTATGATAAAATGTTCTCCGAAACATAGAAATCTTTGATTTCGTTCTGTTTCGTGAGGTTATTATAACATAGATTGGAGTTATAAATCAATACAAAAAAATACGGAGAACAAAAATGTTCTCCGTATCATATTAAAGTCTATTATTTTTGAATTTGATTATACAATCTTTCAATCATAGTAGCACCTTCTGCACGAGTAGCTTCTGCCTTAGGAGCGAATGTTCCGTCAGGGTTACCTTTAACGATACCCAGTTGAACCGCACCTGCAACATAATCGTTAGCCCATGTAGAAATTGTATCTTTATCAGTGAATGCTGATACATCGCCGCCTGTGCTGTCAAGTGATTTAGCCTTAGCAGCGTTGACAACCAATGATGCCATTTCTTCACGATTGATGTTTTGGTTAGGGTTGAACTTGCCGTCAACAACCATGTTTGAATCAATCAAACCTGCTGTTTCAGCAGCTTGGATATACGGAGTATACCATTCGCCTGCTACGTCTGTGCAAGTACCTGAATAATCAGCTGAAATGTCAAGACCCAACATAGCTACGATAAGCTTTGTGAACTCTGCTCTTGTAATTTGTGAATCAGGTTCAAATGTTGTTTCTGTCATACCGTTGATAATGCCCTTGTTGTACATATTCATAACAGTTGCCTCAGCCCAGTGACCTACTGTATCTGTAAATACGCTTGTGCTTGGCTTATTTGTATCTGCCGGAGGAGTAACAACCGCACCGTCATTTGATACTTTTGATGCGTCAAATGCTTCCGGAGTATAGTTGTTTGCAACCAATGTTACATTAGCGTCCGGCTGAGTTGTGTAACCAGGAATTGTATCGCTTAGATAGAAGCTAATGTGTGGTGGTTGGTTGTAAGCTACGTTGTATGTAGCAGCACCGATTCTGTACAAATCATCGTGCATGAATGTGTAGAAGTTATAGTCAGTAGGTTCTATTGTTGTATAAATTCTCAATACATATTTTGCTTTTGAACGAGTTACTGTATAGTCTTTGTTTGCTTGGTCATTGTGAACTGTGATTTGTTCATCATCTGAACCGATTTCTTTATAGCAAGCAAATTCTTCTCTCCAGTCACCGATAACGTCAGCTTGGAAGTTTACGTTACCCTTTGTACCGTTGATTGAGTTACCGTCTGCTGTGAAGATTACTTCTGATTTATTAGTGTCATTGTTCCACTTAGAAATTGTAACGTGGTCTTGAAGTTGGTCTGTCAAACCGCCGTCCCAATAAATTCTGCCGTTCATAGCAAGACCTAAATCAGGAAGTTTTTCACCCTTGTCATTCCAATAACCTGAGCTGCCGGCACCCCATTGTACAAAGTAAGAATCTTTGTAACCGATGTTGGCAATCATACCACGACCTGTATCTTTGATACCATCGTGTGTTTGAAGAATTTTACCTGTCTTTGCATCTTGCAATGTTTGACCGAAGAACTGTGCAACTTGAACAGTTTGATTTGTTTCAGGGTCTACAAAATCATGTACCTGACCGCCGTCAAACGGTGTAGCTGTTGTTGATTCATAAACCTTCATGTATTCATAGCCTTCGTGTGTCGGGTCGAAATCACCTAGGTGGTGAGCGTCACCGTGACCATAGCCTGAGTTCCAGATAACTTTACCGTCTTGGTCAAGTGCGATACAACCTGTGACAACTTCATCATAACCGTCACCATCGATATCGCCGGCTGTCATTGAGTGGTTACCTTGACCGATACCCTTAGCGTCCTCTCTTGTATCGTATCTCCATTGTTTTACAAGTTTGTTGCCGTTCATACCGAAAGCGGCTACAACAGTTCTGCCTGTACCTACATCTTTTGATGGATAGTATCCACGCTGCTCTATAACTGATGGGTGAACACCGTCAAGCCATGCGATAGTAGCAATATATCTTTCAGAACGGTTACCGTAACTGTCGCCCCATTCTGTCCAATCATCTGTTTGAGGGTCATAATCTACTGTGTCAAGAACCTTACCTGTTGCACCTTCAAATGCAGTCAAGTAAAGAGGACCTTGTAGGTTTTTACCGTCATTAAGTTCAGCCCAGTTCTTTGTGCCGTCACCGATTACTGTGCCGTCGCTCGCAACAGTACCGTCAGCTGTTCTCAATACAACTTCCGATTTGCCGTCACCGTTAAAGTCAGCAACCATTAATTGAGTATCATGAGCACCTGCACGAATGTTAGGACCCATGTCAATTCTCCAAAGTTTTGTACCGTCCATCTTATAGGCGTCAATATAAACTTTGTCTGTGAAACCTGATGTAGCAGCGTCCTTGGCATTGCTAGGATTCCACATCATAACAACTTCATATTCACCGTCACCGTCAAGGTCACCTACTGTTGCATCGCCCGGTGCATATTTAGCGTATGTAAGTGTGTACCAGTCAATTTCGTCAGATACAGGAGTATCTTGAAGCGGAATTTCGATGTATTGGTTAGCCAAAACAGAAACTTGCTTTGATTGAGTTGCATCGTTTGTTACAACCATGTACTTAGAATCAAGAGTACCGTTAGGGTCTGTGAAGTTTGTGATGTTTCCGCTTGTAACCAACTGATTATCTCTGTAAAGCGAGAATTTTGTGTCGGCAGGCTCTGTACCAAGTCTTCTCCATGATACGAACACGCCCTTGTCAGTTTTAACAGCAACAACACCTCTGTCAAGATTTTCTACCTGACGTGTAATGCTTGTTGCACTAGCCGACATTGTAGGCATAACGATACCTACTGATGCAATTTGAGCCAAAACAGCTGAGAAAATTGCAATTTTTTTAATGTTTTTGCCAATATTCTTAAACATATTGCGTCCTCCCTGTAAGTATATATGTGTATATTTGTTCACAAAATGAACATTTATTGTTCACATTATATCATATTTATTTTCAAATTAAAAGACTTTTACAAAAAAAATATGAAAAACAAACGATGATTTGTTACAAGTGTATATAATATAAAAAAATATTTGTACAAAATATACAATTATCAAAATATCATATATATGTACTGCCGTATAAATGCAAAAATAGTGCAAAACTTTTGGCAAAAGCTTTACACTATTTCATTTATGCTATATCAAAGCACTTCATTCCGTTTATCATTGTAATTTCTTCTACTTCCTTAACGCTTATACTGCGAAGTGTTGCGATTTTTTCCGCAATGATAGGCAGATACAATGAGCAGTTTTTCTTGCCTCGGCAAGGTACGGGAGTAAGGTACGGGCAGTCTGTTTCAAGCACCATGCTTTCAAGCGGAACATAGCTTGCCACCTCAACGGGGCGAACCGCATTTTTAAATGTTACCGTACCGCCGAACGCGATGTACATTCCCAAATCCAGCACTTCCCGTGCCATTTCCCTGCTGCCCGAAAAACAATGCAGAATACCGCCGACCTCCTCGGCATGACACGCACGCAGAATATCCATGGTATCTTTATGAGCCTCTCTGTCATGTATTATAACGGGAAGTTTAAGTTCTTTTGCAAGTTCAATCTGTCTTGCAAACCATTCCTTCTGTACATTTTTCGGTACATCATCATAATAATAGTCAAGCCCGATTTCGCCGACAGCTTTAATCTTCTTGTGCTTGGCATACTCTTTTAATGTATCCATATCGCTTTCGGTCAGTTCTCCCGCATCTGACGGGTGAACCCCGACAGAACCGTATATAAAATCATACTTGTCGATAAGTTTTATAATCGGGTCTAAATCCTCCATTGACGCACAGGCGTTCATAATTTTACCTATATTATTTTCTTTCATCATGGATAAAATCATATCGCCGTCCGTATTAAACTGTTCATCTGTATAATGTGCGTGCGTATCAAAGTACATAACCTGTCACTCCTCTTTCCTAAGGCAGTACAAAACTTTGTATCTGTGCTGCAAAATCTTCAAACGGTGCCGTAAGTTCGCCGCTTTTTATTCTCACCGCAATCACCATCAAATTAAATACCACACATACCGCAATGCTCAAAATAAGTCCCACCGACAGCCCTTTTTTCATTTTTGGCGTGAAAATAAAACTGTGTGTGTCGACATCTTTGTAAATCTTCAAAAATCCCACTATCATAAACGGGAATGCGGCAACGAGCAATGCCGCCAAAACAACAAATACGGTCTGCGGAACGGTATTATTTTCAGTAACTGCCGTCATGACAAAACTCATGCCGTTGTTCACACAGTGCATTATTATGCTGGGGATTATAGAGCCGGTGACTTTTTTTACCGCTCCGAACAACATTCCTATAAAAAATATGGCAATCATGCTTTGTGCCGACACATGGAGCATGGCGAATATTATCGCACTGACCAAAATTTCGGCGGCAATTCCATACTTTTCGAGCATTTTCATTATAATTCCCCTGCACAGCAATTCTTCAAGCACGGGGGCAAGAACACACAGCGAAAATATCATCTGCACAGTACCGAGGGCTGTTTGTGGCAGTATGTCGCCTTGGTCGGGTGTGCCGAACAGAAAATAGGAAAATGTCGTTGCGTACATTGACACAAATACGGCAAAATACTGAGCCGCCATCGGCAGAAAAATCAAAAGCGGAATTAATATCGGCTTAAACTTTTTCACACCTATGTATTCTCTCCAATTTTGTTCACCCTTGTATTTCTTTTCTATCAGGAATATCCCCGCAATGCACGGCAGTATAATCATAAATTCGCCTATAACGGAACTGCCGAATTCACCGCACCAATTTTCGGGCAATAACTCACTGAGTAAAGATACTCCCAAAACTAAAATGATAGTTCCGAACGCAAGCCACCATACATTCTGAAAACCTCTGTTAGTTGTCACAATCAATATACCTGCTTTCTGTCAAAATAATATCCATAGCCACATCATGCTGCTCGGTTGCGGCTTTGCCAACAATCTGAAAATCATAGCAAAATGCCGCTTTAACAGCGTTTGTATTTTCAAAAAAGCGGTCATAGTACCCTTTTCCGTAACCTATTCTTCCGCCCGATTCGTCAAACACCAATCCCGGAACAACAACCAAATCAACCTCGTCGGCATTGCATGGTATCACAACGCTCGGTTCGGATATTCCGAACGCACCCTCTTTTAATGCGTCAAGGCTTTCAAGATACGATAAGGTCAGCGTGTTGTCCGACACGTTTGTGATAGGCACAATCACCTTTTTTCCGTCATGCAAAATCCGCTCTGCAAGGTTAAATGTGT
Organism: uncultured Clostridia bacterium; assembly: GCA_934476075.1. Taxonomy (GTDB): domain Bacteria; phylum Bacillota; class Clostridia; order UBA1381; family UBA1381; genus CAKSNH01. Next base: position 5,219 of record CAKSNH010000019.1, read on the forward strand.
CAGGTTCATTTTTAGCCGACAGATATAACATTACGGTATCTGCATTTTTGTATTCCGATGTGCTTAAAAAACGCTGTGTGATTTTAGCACTTTTTTCGCATACTTCATCAATGCTCATAGCGTTTCTGAGCTTTCGCATTTGTTTTCTCTGTTCGTTCTTCATTAATACTGCATTGCAGCCTTTACCTTGTCCGCAACGGCTTTTCCTCTCATAATTTCAACTATTTTAAATCCGAAATCGCTTGCCGCACCCGCACCTTTTGCGGTAATCAATTTTCCGTCACAGACCACTTTTTCACCCGTAACGTCAGCACCGTTCATATACTGCTCGTAGCCGGGGAAACAGGTAACTTTTTTGCCCTTTGCAATTCCTCGCTTGCCTAGGATTGACGGTGCGGCACATATTGCGGCTATATATTTGTCATACTGCATACAATAATTGATAAGTGCGTGCACTCTGTCGTCATCGTCCAAAACAGTATGTCCCGGTCCGCCCGGAAGAATAAGCATATCCATAGCACCCGCAACCAAATCGTCAAGCATAATATCTGCCGTAACGGGTATGTCATGTGCACCCGTCACAACCTTATCGTTTACACCGACAGTCTGTACGCTTAGCTCTGCTCTGCGCATTATATCAAGAGTTTCCAATGCTTCTATTTCTTCAAATCCGTCCACAAGCAAAATGTAAATCATGTCTGTATTCTCCTCTCGTTTTATCACACAATAAGCATATTAATAAAATTATCCTTTTTGCAGAATAAGTCTGTGATTTTGCTTATATCACCGCTTAACAAATTCAGCTTTTTCGCCTCTGACGGCGACAAAAATCCAAGATACAGCTGTGTAAGTGTGCCTATATCACATATAATATCCGCATTTTCCGCATCTTGTTCCGACTTTACAATCTTTCCGCCGTCTATTATAAATGTACCGTCATTTCGGCTTTCTATTCTGTCTATAACTTTTAAAGTTAGACTTTGGTCAAAATGCGTGGTGTATATTGCCGCCGTAAGTGCCGCCGGTACATTCACTATGCGTGACGTCACAAACGGGTATAATCCCACCGCTGTGCGGTTATCGCAAAAATCAAGATAAGCCAAATCGTCGGCAGGGGCTTTTAGCATAACCTTGTCCGCTTGTGTTATATGCGAGCGGATATATGCCATAATCGACGCATATGCCGAATGATTGATGTAAGCTGTTTCATATATGTGCATTTCACGTCCGCTCATGATATACATAAGGTATCCGACAGGCTCGCCGGCATTGTTTCTTACCAATGCAACATATCCGCCGAAATTGTTCTGCAAATCGTCAAGTATCAAAAGCCAATTCTGCGGTGTGCGGACAATATATCCGTTTTTATCGGCGGTGTAGCGGTCATATATCCCCGATATTACCGCAATCATTGTTTCGTTTGTGGTTACACGCTCCACGCTGCCTCTGATAGTATAATTAGGTATATTTTTTATATCTATATTATATTGTTTATACTGATGCGTCAGACGAAACCCGAATTTATCGAACATTTTATATGACGGCGGCACTGCAAAGCACACGCTTTTTCCCATATCGTACATATCGGCGACAGCTTTTGTCAATAGTGCTCTTGCGTAACCGTTTCCGCGATATTCGGGCAAGGTTGTTATATTGCTTATATATGCGGAATGTGCAGGCACATGATTTATCATCATAGAATATGCCGTCCATTCAAGCACTGACTTGATTTTTCCGCCTTCTTCGGCTACAAGTGTTGCCGTGTACGGCTTGCATCGTTCAGCGTACCAGTCAGCATAAGCGTCGGAGCAATTCAGGTTATATTTAAAAATAGATTTTAATTGTGCATTATCCATTTCGGAGGAAATTCTGATATTCATTGGTCTGCCCTTCTTTCATATAATTGCAATATATTATTTATTGAATATTATACCACTTGGCTGAAAAATATTCAATATAATACACAAAATATTACACGGTTTTTGAGGTGAAGTAAATTGGAAAGTGCGGGAGGTATACACAAATTGCGCTATAATTTGTTAATGCCTACACTCATGGGGAAGTGAAACGTCCCCGTCGCTAAATTCCGACAACGTCAGTTGCACTACATTTTGATTTTCACTATACTCAGACAGACCACCACAAATTGTAGTTTATAGGTAATTTTATTCAAATTTATAATTTTGTATCTAAGTCCACCATAAGCTGAATTTAGTTCACAGTAGCGTCATTCTTCCGCTACACAAATGTAGATATAGCCGAAAGCATAAGGATTTCGCTTGTTGCGACAAGCGACAAACTTTTAGAAAGTTTGACCAAACTTGGACGCTAGGGGATTTCGCTCGTTGCGACGAGCGACAAAAGACGCTGCCTTTTGAAACCGCAATCCTTTAAAAAGGATTGACCCAAACTTTAATGGGCTCCGCATTACCTCACAAATTCCAACCTATTTTATCACCGTCAAATCCGCAAAGCTTGTGCCGTCTAAATTATTGTCAATCCCGAATATATCCAAAATACTTTTGCCTATATCGGAGAATGTTTTCCTTGTACCCAAATTCACACTCTTTATACTGTTTCCGTACATTATCAAAAACGTATGCTCACGAGAATGGTCGGTGCTTGGTGTTGACGGGTCACAGCCGTGGTCCGAGGTTATCATAAGCACATCGTCATTGTTCATTTTGCTCGTGAACTGCGGCAGCCATTTGTCAAATTCGGTCAGTGCGTTTGCATAGCCGTCAACATTGTTTCGGTGTCCGTAAAGCATATCAAAGTCAACCAAATTAATAAAACACAATCCGTTAAAGTCCCTGCCGACGCAGTCCATAGCTTTTGCCATGCCGTCAGCGTTGCCTTTGGTGAGGATTTTTTCTGTAACCCCACGCCCGGCAAATATATCAGATATTTTGCCTACTGCAATCACGTCAAAACCGCTGTCTTTCATATAGTCAAGCATTGTCGGCTTTGGCGGTGTGAGCGAGAAATCGTGACGGTTAGTGGTGCGTGTGAAATTGCCGTCAGTGCCGATAAACGGACGTGCGATAACTCTGCCCACGCTGTGCTCGCCGGTCAGAATTTCTCTTGCAATACGGCAGTATTCATATAATTTTTCGGGCGGAACAATATCCTCGTGTGCCGCAATCTGGAACACACTGTCCGCACTTGTGTACACAATCAATGCACCTGTCTGCATATGCTCTTTGCCGTACACCTTTATTACCTCCGTACCCGAATACGGCTTGTTGCACAAAACTTTTCTGCCCGTTCTTTTTTCAAATTCGTCAATTACCTCTTTCGGAAAACCGTTCGGATATGTCGGCAGCGGTTTAGGCGAGATTATACCGCTTATTTCCCAATGACCGATAGTTGTATCCTTGCCCTTGGAGCTTTCTTCAAAACGTCCGAAAGCGGCTGTCGGCATAAACACTCCGTCAAGATTATCCTTAACCCCGTCAATATTAAACATACCCATGTTTTTTAATACAGATATATCAAACTTATCGGATTTTGATATTGCCAGAAGGGTATTGCTGCCCTCATCGCCGAAATCCTTTGCGTCGGGCATTTCTCCGATACCCAAACTGTCCAAAACAAAAAGGAATATTCTTTTTATTCTCATTTAAACTCACTCCCCTAAATTCAATGCTGTATTAAGTGCAAGTTCCATCATTTTGGTGAAAGATTTTTCACGTTCCTCGCTGGTGGTTTCACTGCCTTTGAGCGGGCAATCGGATATAGTGCATATTGCAAGTGCATTTTTGCCCGAACGTGCCGCATTCATATACAAAGCCGCCGACTCCATCTCCACCGCAAGTACGCCCATTTTCTGCCATGACGATGTTGCACTTGTGTCATCGGTATAGAAAGTATCGGACGAATACAGATTGCCGACTTTTATTTTTATCCCCGATTTTTCGGCGGTGTCCGCACAGGCACGAAGCAATTTGTAGCTTGCAATAGGTGCAAATGTACCGCTAAGTCCGTATTGAGCGGCGTAATTTGAATTGGTGCACGAACCCATACCAAGCACAATATCATATAAATCCAAGCTGTCGTCAATCGCACCGGCAGAGCCTATTCTGATAATGTTATCCACATCATAAAAATTGAACAGTTCATAGCTGTAAATACCCATTGACGGCATTCCCATACCGCTTGCCATAACGGATATTTTCTGCCCCTTATATGTACCCGTATACCCCTGTATTCCACGCACATTATTTACAAGCACTGCATTTTCAAGATAATTTTCTGCAATAAACTGTGAACGCAAAGGGTCGCCCGGCATTAAAACGGTCTTTGCAAAGTCGCCTTTATTGGCTGATATATGTGGTGTTGCCATACTGAATTCCCCCTTAATATGTGTAAATCTTTTTTTATTTGTAGGAAATTGCGTAAAACGCAATGACGAAAAAATCAAAAATGCTGCCTTATTCCTACGCCCGCAGGCGGAGTTTTTATCAGAAGCTTTTTAATATATATTTATCCATTTTCGGCGATTGTAAACTCAAATCTGTAAAATAACCTACGGTTTTAAACATATTGCATAATTTCTATGAATTATATTGCACTTTTTTTAGTCATATGCTATAATGTATATAATAATTTTATAAATATAAAACGGCAGGAGGTATGCGTTATGAAAGTTACATTTCTCGGAGCTACACATGAGGTCACAGGCAGCTGTACATTAATTGAAACAAAGGGAAAATATATACTTGTTGACTGCGGTATGGAACAGGGAGCGGATATGTTTGAAAATCAGGAGATACCTGTTATAGCGGGTGATATTGATTGTGTATTGCTTACTCATGCACATATCGACCATTCGGGTAATATTCCGCTTTTATATAAAAACGGTTTCAGGGGCAAAATATATGCTACCGAGGCTACATATAATCTATGCGAAATAATGCTTATAGACAGTGCACATATACAGGAATTTGAGGCTAAATGGAAAAACAGAAAAGCCAAACGTGCCGGATATGACGAGGTTACGCCTGTATATGACACAAATGACGCAGAGGGGTGCTTGCAGAAGTTTTATCCGTGCAAATACGGAAAAACAATGAATATTCTGGAAAATGTAGAAATACGATTTAATGATATGGGGCATTTGCTCGGTTCGTCGAGCATAGAAATTTGGATTACGGAGGATAATGTCACAAAGAAGATAGTGTTCAGCGGTGACGTGGGAAATCTAAATCAGCCTATTATCAAAAATAATCCGCAGAAGATTGACGAGGCGGACTATGTTGTAATAGAATCAACCTACGGCAACCGTCTGCATGAGGAGCGTCCGAACTATGTCGAAAAATTGGCAGAGTATATCCAAAATACTTTCGACAGGGGAGGAAACGTGGTCATACCTTCGTTTGCAGTCGGCAGAACACAGGAAATGCTGTATTTTATCCGTGAGATAAAGGAAAAAAATCTTGTTAAGGGTTATGATGATTTTTCGGTCTATGTGGACAGTCCGCTGGCGAACGAGGCAACGGGGATATTCCTGCAATGCGACAGGGAATATTTTGATGAGGAAACAAGGTCACTAATTGACAAGGGCATAAATCCGCTTGTATTTTCGGGACTGAAAACATCGGTCACAAGCGATGAATCAATAGCGATTAATTTTGATTCAAAACCAAAGGTTATTATATCGTCAAGCGGTATGTGTGAGGCAGGACGTATACGTCACCACTTGAAACATAATCTGTGGCGGTCGGAATGTCTGATTTTGTTTGTCGGCTATCAGGCTAACGGTACGCTCGGACGTATCATATATGACGGGGCGAAAAAGGTTAAAATATTCGGCGAGGAAATTACGGTAAATGCAGAGATAGAGTATTTGCCGGGCATAAGCGGTCATGCGGACAAGAACGGACTTATTGACTGGCTCGGCGGATTTAATCAAAAGCCGAAAACGGTATTTGTAAACCACGGCGAGGATGCGTCATGCAATGAATTTACAAAGTGCCTTAATGAGGAGCATGGATATAATGCGGTTGCACCGTACAGCGGTACATCATACGATTTGGTGACGGGCGAGCCTGTTGTGATAACCGAGGGTATACCTGTGGTCAAGAAGAAAGACAAAAAGACAACACGGGCAAAGACGGTATTTGCAAGACTTATTGCGTCTGCAAACAGACTGCTTAGCGTTGCAAAGAAATTTGAGGGTCACGCAAACAAGGATATTGCCAAGTTTGCCGACCAAATCGACCAGCTGATAAGCAAATGGTCGGATTAATAAAGCGTGAAGAGAGTTGATAATATGAGCAGAATAGATGATTGCGTAAAGGAATATAAAAATTGGTGTGCGAAATTGGGCATTGTGAAAGTGTCGGACGTGAACAAGATTATTGATGCGGGCGGCACAAACTGGCTTGTGAATATAAGCGAGGCATGGCACGAACAGAAAATATCCGAGATTGCGAAGAATATAAAAAACAATATCGAGCATAAGAAAATCATTCTGATAAGCGGACCGTCCTCGTCGGGAAAGACCACTTTTGCAAACAGACTTCAATTACACCTTAAAGTGCTGGGGGTAAATGCGGTGTCGATTTCGCTTGACAATTACTATAAGAAGTTTTCGGAAATGCCGCTTACAGATGAGGGAAAGCCTGATTTTGAGGCACTTGAATCTATCGACTATCAGCAGTTTAATGAAAATGTAAAGGATTTGATTGAGGGAAAAGAAACTTTCCTGCCGGTGTATGATTTTGAAAGCAGAGTGCGTATCCCTAATGCGATAAAATTGCGGCTTGCGAGTGATGAAGTAATTATTGTTGAGGGAATACACGGACTGAATCCTAAGCTTACAGATAATATATCGAATGAGAATAAATATCGTATATACTGCTCGGCATTGTCGGCACTTATTATGGATAACGATGTGCGTATAAAATCACGCTCAAACAGGCTTGTACGCAGGCTGATAAGAGATTATTATTTCAGAAAATCGGACTATGATTTGACCATGGAATTATGGCCGAACGTTGAGAGGGGAGCGGAGAAGAATATTTTCCCTTATACCGACAGTGCAGATGTTATATTCAATTCGTCACTTTTGTATGAATCGTGTATATATAAGAAGTATTTGTTTGACGTTATAAAGAATATGCCCGATGATGATGGATATAAACCGCAGATTGACGAACTGGTGGAGATTGTATCGAGTTTCGGAGATATTTCGGTTGATGAAGTGCCGAAAATATCGTTAATCCGTGAATTTGTCGGCGGAAATACACTGTATAATTAATAAGCAAAAGTGTGCAGATGGATTTTATGATTTGTCTGCACTTTTTTGCGTGTAAATCGGGGATAGATTTAAGCTGTATAAGAGATTTTGAGAATAATTTATATTAAAGAAGGGCGGTATGCACATAACAAAATACCGTCCGTGGGGTACACAATTTTCATGAAATATTGACAATGAAACTGTAATGTAAATTATAGTATTGAGATAGGACGGGTAAATGATAATTGTCGGATAAATATACAGACGGCGGTTAAAATGCAGTAATCTATCTCTTTTTTGTTTAAATTCGGCACGCATTATGTAAACATAACATATAATATAGGGGGACGAAAAATATGTATATTTTTTGCCGACCAAAATATTTTTGAAGGGAATAGTTTTTATGAATAGTGATTACAGAACCACTCAAATGAATAACCTAAATCCCCAAAACTGCAATCAGTGTCAGAGAAATCATAATCGTTCAAGCTGCCTTGATATAATTCTGCTTATAGCGGTATTTTTCTTCGGTGGGTCAATAGGATTGATTATAGGTTCATTCTTCCCGAATGTGCTGTCTATTGCAATTTCAAATGCGATAATTTTCTTTTTGATGATTGTAATTTTGGTGATAGTGAAGTATTTTCACTTTGATTGCAGAAGTTAGATAAGAATAAGATAAAAATACACCTCATGTCCGGCGTGAGGTGTATTTTAGATTAATTTGTAGGAAATTGCGTAAAACGCAATGACGAAAAATCAAAAATGCTACCTTAGTCCTCCGCCCGCAGGCGGTATTTCTAATCAGAAGCTTTTTTACTTTCCCACACAGAAATTATGGAATATTTCGTCTACAATATCTTCCGAAACGGTAGCACCGACAATCTCGCCCAAAACCTCGATAGCCTCGTTAATGTCAATCGACACAATATCGCTCGGCATACCCATATCAAGAGCCGAAACCACTTTTTCAAGAGAACCGGCGGCTTTTATAAGTGCGGTTTTATGACGCATATTGGTGATGACACCGCCGTCATTTTTGCCGAGTTCGCCTATGTTATAGATATTTTTGATACATTCGGCAAGCCTGTCAAGACCTTCGCCGCTTTTTGCACTTATTTTTATAACGTCACAATCTTTTGTATACTCGGAATAATCGTTGTTTCCTATGTCGCTTTTGTTTATAAGTACAATACGTTTTTTGCCTTCGGTTTCCGATAATAAATCCTTGTCAATATCTTCAAAATCTTTGGTGCTGTCAAGCATGATAATAACCAAGTCGGCTTGCTCAATACATTTTTTTGATTTTTCAACACCTATTTTTTCCACAACATCGTCCGTTGAACGAATACCCGCTGTGTCCATAAGCCTTAACGGAACACCGCCGAGGTTTACATATTCTTCGATAACATCTCGTGTAGTTCCTGCAATATCTGTCACTATCGCACGTTCCTCCGCCGCAAGAGCGTTAAGCAATGACGATTTTCCGACATTAGGTTTTCCGACAATGGCGGTAAGCACACCGTCTTTGATAATCTTGCCGCTGTCGGCGGTTTTGAGTATTTTTTGAATTTCACTTTTACATTCGCACGAAACGGTGCGTATATCGTCTGTGGTGACATCGGCTAAATCTTCATCGGGATAATCAATCAAAACCTGCATACTTGCTGCCAAATGTACAAGTTTATCACGCACATTGTTAATCTTAGCCGAAAGAGTTCCGCCAAGCTGAGAGATAGCGTTTCGCATTGACATATCATTTTCCGCATTGATAACGTCAATAACCGCCTCGGCTTGCGAAAGGTCAATTCTGCCGTTTAGGAATGCACGTTTGGTAAATTCGCCGGCTTGTGCCGGATATGCACCTGCCCTGAGCAGAACCTCCAAAACTCGTTTTGACGCAACCATTCCGCCGTGCGTGCTTATTTCCACTACATTTTCACGAGTGAACGTTTTCGGTGCAAGCATAACGGATACCAATACTTCGTCAACCTTATTGCCGTTTTCGTCAACGATAAATCCGTAATGTATGGTATGGGTCGGCACGTCGGTCAATTTTTTTCCGCCCTTGAAAACCTTGTCCGCAATTTCCACTGCGTCAATTCCGCTCAGGCGTATAACGGCGATTGCACCCATTCCCGACGGAGTGGCAATCGCAGCGATAGTTCTTTCCATTATATAATCCCTTTCTTTTTCTTCATTTGTTCAAGCAAATCGTAAGGTATGTCCATGTCCGAACAAGCTTTGCCGATTTTTATGTGCGGTTTGTTGTCCGCATGAAAATCACTTCCGCCCGACGGCAGAAGGTCAAATTCCTTGCACAGGTCAAGACATAAATTCTTAAATTCACGGCTGTGCTCGCTGTAATAACACTCCATGCCGTCAAGACCGGCTTTTTTTAGCCGTTTAAGCAAGGCGGTAAGCTCCGCACGGTCCTCGGTGATGAATTTCGGGTGTGCCAGTATTGCCAGACCGCCGGCATTGTGTATCATTTCGATACTTTCTTCGGGTGAATAGGTTACACGCTTTACATAGCACGGCATATCCTTTTTCAAATATTTGTCGAATGATTCCTGTACGTCGGCGACATAGCCTTTGGCAACCATAGCGTGTGCGATGTGTGCTCTGCCGACATTGGCAAGAGTTGCATTTTCTTTCTGCCCCAGTATATCGTCCTCGGTTATATCAAAACCGTTCTTTTGCAGAAGTTCAAGCATTTTTTTGTTGCGTTCAAATCTGCTGTTTTTCAGAATATCCAGTTTTTCTTTAAACTCGGAATTGTTGCAGTCGACAAAAAGTCCGACCATGTGCAGCTCGCATTTGTATTTTGCACTTATTTCAACACCGCTTATCGGTTCTACACCGTATTGTTCGCAGGCGGATATAAATTCTTTTACGCCGTCGATAGTGTCGTGGTCGGTCAGTGCAACGGCGGACAGACCGCTTTCGTGTGCTTTGAGAGCAAGTTCTGCGGGGGATAGTGTACCGTCTGATGCGGTGGAATGAGTGTGCAAATCTATTTTCCGGTTTACGCTGATAAGGTCATTGATTTCCTCCACAAACGTAGCGATATTGTCAAAACGCTTGTATACCGACGCAAAACGTATATAGGCAACTTCGTCAAGTTTTCTAAGCCTTACCATGACTTTTTCGCCGATTTCGGTACTGGTGACTTCTTTTATCATAGACTGATACAATTCGATTTCTATATCGTCCACAAGCCGTTCCATATCATTGAGTGACACGGGACGTTTCTCACACGCATGAACCAGACCGGCAATAACCTTGTCACGGTCATATGCTTGATTTGAGCCGTCTTTCTTTATGACAATCAAAGATATTGTTTCAAGCTTTTCGTAAGTTGTAAAACGTTTCTGGCACTTCATACATTCACGGCGGCGGCGAATAACGCTGCCCTCCTCGGTAGAGCGTGAATCTATTACTTTACTTTCTGTAAAACCACAGTACGGACACTTCATTTATCTCATCCCCCTTGCTGTCAGATATATCCGCATAATACTACAATATATTATATATTAAACGGCTGTCTTTTTCAAGCTATTTAATTGTATATTCGCTCATTTCTACCAGCACAATGTCCTCGCCGACCCTGACGATATTGTCCCATGGGATTACATAATCGTCTTTTTTGCCTATGACGCCCAAAATCCTCGGTTTGCCGGGGACGATTATTGCGTCAATGTTTCCTGTTTCAAAATTGATTTCCACATCATAAACATATCCCAGTCTTGATGCGTTGACTATATTTATAACTTCTTTTTGCCTTAAATCGCAAGCTCTGAGCATAAAAATCAGTCCTTTCCTGTATATAGGGTATGACGGAAAATTATTTTTAATGCAAATTTTCTAAAAAAGTTGAAAAAAAGTGTTGACAGGTGGGTGATATTCTGCTATAATAAGTTTTGTCAGTTCGACATGGAGAGATGTCTGAGTGGTTGAAAGAGCCGGTCTTGAAAACCGGTGACGTGCGAGCGTCCGTGGGTTCGAATCCCACTCTCTCCTCCACATTCATAATTTAATATTATGTACTTACATATGACAGTCAATTCGGCATTGGCTTGTTTGTATGTACTATGGAGAAGTACTCAAGAGGCCGAAGAGGCGCCCCTGCTAAGGGTGTAGGTCGGGAAACTGGCGCGAGGGTTCAAATCCCTCCTTCTCCGCCAAACACATAAACCGCATAAATGCTGATAAATTCAGTGTTCATGCGGTTTTTTAGTGCTTTTTAATATTTTTCTGTTGTCCTATTTTGGGTCGATTTTGCCCTGTTTTTCCCGTTAGGTGTAGTCAAGATTATTTGTCGGTTTTATTAAGTTTTGATAATCCGGTATATAAATGATATATTATGTAATAAAAATATTTTTGATTGCTATATTAACAATTTTAAAAATCATAAATTTTATGTATTTTCTATGAAAACTATTGCTTTTTTTATCTAAAAGTGGTATAATAGCCAAAAACATTGGGAGTGATTTTTATGTTTGATAATATAGGCGGAAAAATTAAAATATTAGCACAAGCAGTATGTTGGATAGGAATTATTTGTGCGGTCATTTTTGGCAGCGTAATGATAATAAATGACAAAGATTTGGCATTTATGGGATTTATGGTTATGATTATAGGTTCATTGGTTGCTTGGGTTTCTTCGTTTACTCTTTATGGATTTGGTCAGTTGATAGAAAACACGGATAAATTAGTTTTAAATATTGAAAAAACACAATATAAAGACGATGATATATATACCGAAGAAGATTTATTAACAGAGATTAAAAAAGAAAACTATCAAGACCCAAGACTAAAAGATTTTTTGACAGAGATAAAAGAAACAGAAACTGCTGATTTGGAGTTAATTTTACAAGACCAAACGGATTTATATTCTGAAGAAGAAATCAATCATATAAAAAATGAATTAGCATCAAGGAATATTTTATAGTGGTTGAAATATTAATATATTTTTTTAAATACAAAATATTTGACTAATTAATTGCGAAAAATTAACATACTATTATTTTTGTTAAATATAAGAAACCGCATAAATGCTGATAAATTCAGTGTTCATGCGGTTTTTTAGTGCTTTTTGATATAAGCATCCAAACTTTTAGTTTTTTGTATAAAAAACATTTTTAATACAGTCAGATTATAGATAGTTGTTATTTTATGCCGATAACGGCACAAATTTATTAAAAATATTTTTAATTTTTATTGATTTTATTCCTGTAATATAGTATAATATAGTTAGACATTCGATACTCAAACACACATTACCTGCCTAAGAATCGGAGGAATTTTATGAACTATTTATCTGTATCGCAAATGGCGAAAAAATGGAATATGTCCGAGCGTGGTGTTAGAAAATACTGTGCCGAGGATAAAATACCCGGTGCGTTCCTGACGGGTAAGACTTGGAATATTCCCGAAAACGCAGAAAAACCCGAAAGAAAAAATAAAAAGATTGCTGAACCTAAAACTTTGCTTGAAAGATTAAAATCAGAGAAAGCATCTTATCTTTCCGGCGGAATATATCATAAAATACAGATTGAACTTACCTATAATTCAAATCACATTGAGGGAAGCAAACTTACTCACGACCAAACGAGATATATTTTTGAAACCAATACAATCGGAGTGGAAAATGATGCACTTAATGTTGATGACATTATTGAAACGGCAAATCATTTCAAATGTATCGATATGATAATTGATAATGCAAAATATAAGCTCACAGAAAAGTTTATAAAACAGTTGCATTATACTTTAAAATCCGGTACATCTGATTCAAGAAAAGATTGGTTTAATGTAGGCGAGTATAAAAAACTCCCTAATGAAGTCGGAGGCAAGGAAACCGCAAAACCCGAAGATGTTGCAAATAAGATTAAAGAGCTTTTAAAAAGCTATAACCAAAAAGACGAGCATACGCTTGAAGAAATCATAGACTTTCATTATAATTTTGAAACAATACATCCGTTTCAGGACGGCAACGGCAGAGTCGGAAGACTTATTATGTTTAAAGAATGCCTAAAAAATAATATTGTTCCGTTTATTATTGATGAGGATTTGAAGATGTTCTATTGCGACAGCAACAAGGTTTCGGGGCACCCACTCGCAATCTCTGATTGCGATAGTGGGTCGAGTTCTTATTATAGAGGTCTGTCCGAATGGAAAAATGAAAAAGGCTATTTGACCGATACCTGCCTTGCGGCACAGGATAAGTTTAAAAAGTATTTGGAGTATTTTAATGTGCCGTATGAGGAATAATTGCAATCAAACTAAATCGTGTATTTTGCGTGTATGAATGATTAGGATATTGAGAGAAGTTTGAACTTCTCCGCCATTGATAAATACACTTGTTTTGAGTGTATTTATTTTTTTACATAAAAATATATTTTTTGTTTAGAAGTTAAGAGAAAGTTTGTGTTTTATTATTTAGGAGAAAGATAATGCAAAAGAAAATGAAACAATTTAAAACATGGATAGCAATAATAATGATATTGGTTTTGTGGACAATTTCATGCGGAGCAATTTCGATTGATGAAACCGACAAAACAAATTTCACAAATCTTATTGTGTTTGCAAAATTTTCCGGTGAAGAAGAATTTGTAAATAAAGTTTATGCGGATACGACAGTCCGCAATATTTTGGATAATACATATAATAAAAGTGTGTATAGTGTAGCAAACTACTTTAAAACGGTGAGCAATGGAAAAATGAATATGCAGACGCTTTACCTTTTTGACAAAGATAATTCGCTTACACTTTCAAAACCACGAGGATATTATGCCGAAAGGGACGACCAAAACCCTGACGGCTACGAGAGCGGTGAGGAAAATTCCAGAATGTATGAACTTAGAGTCGATTGGGCAAATGCAGTTTCAAATGCGATTGCAGGCGGAAACAAGCCGCAGGATATAGAGGGAAATCAATATAATTTTGCGGACCTTGACCGAAATCATGACGGAAAATTTGATTTAATTACTGTTATTTACAAAAATACAGAGCAAAGTATATCGGTTGGTTGGGGAGCACCGCTTTGGGATTATCAAACGTATTCAAATATGGTTTCGGCAGAGGAAGGTGCTAATACTTATCAAAGCGGAGAATATTTGCAGCTGACCTGTAATTATGAAAATGCGAATGGGTCAATTTTATACCGTGGCGAAGACGGACTTCCTATCTTGTCAAACGGTAAAATGTGTCATGAAACTATGCACGCACTTGGTTTGAAAGACCTTTACCGTTCAAATCAATCCAGTGCGGTGTATTATATGTCGCTTATGGGAAAACATCTTTCTCCGATAGGACAGTATATTTCCGTTAAAGAACGGGAGTCGCTCGGCTGGCTTGACGAAAATCAAATTAAGACGATTGATAAAAATGGTACATACACAATTTCGCTTGCGTCGGATAAGGACGGCGTGGTTGCGTATAAACGAGATTTGCCTAACGGAAAAACGCTCTATTTGGAATATCGTAGATTTGATGAATACAGCAATAAATATGATAATAAAAATAAAAAAATCTATTTGTGCAATAGCGGTGATTTGATTAAAGGTGTAACGCTTAAAAGCGGACTTGTTTGCTATCTTGCCAATACCGGTGTGCGGTTTCCGTCTAATATAAATACATCGGGTGCTGTATGGAATATGGAAGTGGTTTCTCACGGACAGTATTTCACCATGTCGGATTGTGCGGTTGGAGAGGACGAAGAACTTTATATCGGTAATGACATATTTGTTTATGTGGACAGAATGGCGGAAAATGAGTTGGATTTTGAAATCAGTGGAATTGAAGAAATAAGTCCAAGCGAAAGCCCGAGTGTAAGCCCAAGTGCAAGCCCGAGTGTAAGCCCAAGTGTAAGCCCAAGTGTAAGTCCAAGCGAAAGTCCAAGTGTAAGCCCAAGTGCAAGTCCGAGTGTAAGTCCGAGTGTAAGTCCGAGTGTAAGTCCGAGTGTAAGTCCGAGTGTAAGTCCGAGTGTAAGCCCAAGCGAAAGTCCGAGTGTAAGCCCAAGTGTAAGCCCAAGCCCAAGTCCAAGTCCAAGCCCAAGTATAAGCCCAAGTATAAGCCCAAGTATAAGCCCAAGTATAAGCCCAAGTGCAAGCCCAAGTATAAGCCCAAGCGAAAGTCCGAGTGTAAGCCCAAGCCCGAAAATTGAGTGCAGTATTGAGGGAGAGAATTTATTTGTGAAACTCAAAAGCGGTAGTTCGGGCGGGACACTTTTGGTTGCAGAGTTTGGTTCAAACAGTGAACTGCTGCGTGTGATTGCACATTCACCGCAGGAAGAATTGAATATTCAGCTATTTCCCGAAACCCGCACGGCAAAGGTTATGTGGTGGAATTCTCTTGAAGAAGCAGTTCCTATTACAGATGCAAAAACGGAAGTGAAATAAAAAATATATTTGAGCACAGAGGGGGACTGTTTAAAAAGTCCGTTAAAAAACAAAAAAGACTGTTGGCAGTATAAAAACGATAAAGAATATTAAAAAAATTGCTCATTTTAATCAAGGTTTATTTTGTTTACACAAAAATCTAATAATTCTTAAAAAACAAAAGGACCTCTCAATGTGAGAGCTCCTTTTTGTATATCTTAGAACAATCGTTTTTTATTCAATATAATACCTACTACCAATGCAACCACTGCCGATATTGCAATTACAAACCAAAAATTAGGTATAGGCAGATTATCAACATTCATACCGTACAAACTTGCGAATATCTGAGGTATAGCCATCAGAATAGTGATACTTGTAAGCACTTTCATAACGATATTCAAATTGTTTGATATAATAGATGCGAATGCGTCCATAGTACCGCTAAGAATATTTGAGTATATATTTGACATCTCTATCGCTTGCTTGATTTCGATAAGCACATCTTCAATTAAGTCCTTATCTTCCTCGTACATTTTGATTACACGTCCACGCATTATTTTTTCCAGCGTTGATTCGTCGGCTTTTAATGAAGTAGAGAAGAACACCAAGCTCTTTTCCAAATCCAACAGCTGTATAAGTTCTTTATTTCTCATTGAAACGTGCAATTCACGCTCTACCATATTACTCATCTTATCAATTTGTTTAAGGTCCTGCAAGTAGCGTGTAGCCATTTTATACATTATTTGCAGCAAGAAACGGGTTTTCAAATTAGTGTAGACTGATTTTACTTTACCCGATGTAAAGTCTGTTATTATGTCATTTTCTTTCAGACAAACCGTAACGATATGTTTATTTGTCATAATAACACCAAGCGGAATAGTACAATACTGAACAACGCCATGTTCTTTTGCGTCAGGGTACGGAATATCCACGATAACCAATGTGCTCCCGTCCTCACTGTCTATATGCGAGGTTTCCTCCTCATCAAGTGCGGCATATATAAATTCAGCCTCAATATTAATTGAGTTTATAACCTGATTAATTTCTTCCGCTGTCGGATTAACAAGATTAATCCATGTATCTTCCTCAAATTTGTCTGTTCTTACAATTCTTCCTTCTTCGGTTTTATAAATTCCAAGCATGATATTTCCTCCTTTATACATCACAAATATCTGCCTGTAAAATTCGGGCAGATATAGATTATTAAGTTTTTCCCAGGACCACCTGCGTCCACGCTGCCCACCTCCTGTAAAATAAAAAATTGTAATAAAAAAATCGCACGTTTCCTCAACAAAACGGCGATACCACAATAAAAAAACATGATATTACCCAATCGTTGAGCTTCGGCTTCACACGACATAGGGACTTCCCAACTATATTAGACAAAACCTTAATTCGGCAGTGTCAGCTGACTCGTTGGCGTCTTTCGACATTTCCGAGCAATAGTGTATATTCGTGTGGTAACCTCACCTAACAGGTAGATTATCAACTATATTGATTTTTCATACTTACATGATTAATTATATACCCATAAATACTATAAGTCAATGTACTTTTTGAAAAAATTAAATAAATTTTTTGTAAAGTTACAATAGATGTGTTACATTCCGAAATATTTTATTACGAGATAAACTCATAACAAAATATTACGCAAAAAAAGAATAGCAAGTGAAACTTCTATTATAGTTAATTCACCACAAAAAAACAAAAGTATCTGCGGTATTCACCACAAATACTTTTGTTTTTATCATTATTATTAAAAGTTGAGAGTGCTTATTATTCAGCGGCTGATGTCAATTTATCATATTCCGCTTTTGTGATAGGCATAACCGTTCCGTGACGGTATTTAACATCAAAATTGAAGTTGCTGCCCGCCGTAAAACTGCCCTTTTCTATATCATCTGTCACAAACGGCTTATAGCCTTGGCTCTTTGAATAATAATCAAGCAGCAAGCACCATTTGTTTTCGCCGTTCACTTTATAAATTGTAGGACCTTCATAGCCTGTCATTGTTCCAAGCGTATAGCTTGCAACGTCTGTCCAGTCACCGCTTAGAGAACCGCTCTTCATCATTGTTACCGATGAATTGCTTTCATTCTTCGTAAATCTGTAATACATACCCTTGTAATCGGTGATTGTTGTATCAATATTGCTTACGTTTCCGCCGTCTATATACAGCTCAGGCTCGCTGAATGTCTTAAAATCCTTTGTGTAACTTCTGTATATACGCTGTGTCGCATAGTTGTCATCAGCTGTCTTTGACGCCCAGAATACCATATATTCGCCCTTTTCCGCATCATATACACTTTCCGGTGCCCATGTACAGCCTGCGTTGCTCGGTGCAACCTCAACAAGATTTGCATCAGACCAATTTACAAGGTCATCAGATTCCCACACAACAATCGACTTGCTGCCCGATGTCTGACAAGTTCCCCAGCGGTTTGAATCATCACGTCTGTTATATATGCTCAAATCAGTTGCTATAATAAAGAACTTGCCGTCCTCACCACGCAAAATGTGAGGGTCACGCACACCTTTTTCGCCCACATTGCTTGTCAATACAGGCTTGCCGTCATTCAATGTTGTCCAGTCTGTACCGTTTTGCGATACTGAAAAATAAATCTGTTCTTCGTCCGCTGTACTTTCAGTGCCGACAAAGTGTACAAACAAATATGCCTGTGTATCAAGCACATCTTTCACTTGTACTGTTCTTGTAACCGTTTTCTTAACTTCTCCGTCCTTTAAAAGGCTGAATGAAATTGTGTAAGTTCCGTTTTGCACATTGTCAAAACTTCCGCTTCCTGTTTCTGATGTCTGTTCGGCATTTTCTGAATTTGTAAGAGTAACCTTAACTGTATACGGTGATTTTTCACTGTCATAATCACTTGTATATTTGATTGACTTTACACCGTCATTTTCTTCGGCATATGCAGCAAATGAATCTGCCGCCGATAAAGAACCTATAACAGTCGCATTAAATGTCTGAGTAAACATTTTGTCTCCTTTTGTGATTTTTGCCGTAAGCGTAACATTTGTTGTTTCTTCGGGAATTGTTACCGTACCGTCATTTGCAATAACATCGGTATTTGAAGATGTCCATGCAACCGCACTTGTTTTGTCGTCTGCCACTGCCGGAAGTGTCAAATTGCTTTCTACTGCCGACAAATCTCCCAATGTAACCGACGGAATTGTCACACCCGTTTCAATTACAAAATCATCTATATAACCTGTTGCGAATTCGCCCGAATCCCAATTTGCTTTTCCTATATATGCTACCGAATTTTTGCCGAGCATATCGGAAATATCCACTGTTGAAGTTTCCTGTGTTTTAACACCGTTTATATAAAGCGATGTAACTCCGTCCTCAACCGCTATAACAACACTGTTCCATTCATTTGTCTTATAAGTCCCTGTTGCAGCGGCACTTCTTGCACCGCTGTTATTGTATCTTTCCACTGTCATTTTACCGCTTGCACCCATAGCACCAAGATATTTTTCGCTAAGGTATGTCTGTGCATTGTCATCAGGTGCGGCAAAGAACCACCATGATGTTGCTGTTGATGTCGGTTTTACATTAAAAGATATTGTAATATTCTTTTGTCCTGTCAAAAGCGGGTTGCCGTTAGCATCGGTAAGTGTAACCGCTGTTGCACTTGTACCGTCTAACTGAATACACTTTTTTCCGTCTGCCTCAGCGAAAACAGGTGTTCCGCTTGCTTTTCCATATGTTGATGTACTTGTTAAATCCCCATTATCAAAGTTAAGACTTATAAGCTCTCCGCTGTCCGGAATTACAGGTGCGTCAGTTGCCTTAGGCTCTGCCTCTTTGCTTTTTCCAACGCACAAAGGTTTCATTGCATTTTCACCTGTAAGTTTGTTCCATACCATAACCTTTGCTTTATATTCAGATGTATTTATACCTTCATCAAAAGTGATTGAATCTTCAATCTTCTTTCCAGCCTCTTTACTGATTACATCTTTTACTTTTATAGCTTTAACGGTATCGTCATCATTGAACAATACTCCGATAAGTACCGCACTGTCAGGTGCTTCGGCAAATGCGTATGTTACATTCAAAGTATTTCCCGATGTTCCTGTCATTTTTACTTCATTTTCGCTGATATTTGCAACTATTATATTGGTTATAAGATTATCTACAACCATAGTCTTATTCCATTGAGTGTATGTACCGGCAAAATAAATCTTGCCGATATTTTCAGCCTCTGTTGTGCCTGTGTACGTTTTTACTGCGGCAGTACCTGTAACATTCTTGATTGCAACGGATACTTCGCCTGTCGATGGTGTATAGTAAATCTCGACATGACCGCCGTTTTTAATGTAAGACGGATTTACCTTATCGCTTACATTGTTTTTGAAATATGTTTGACCGTCACCGGCTGTTTCAACGTCTGTATCACCGATTGTAACTGTGTATGTTTTACCCCAGTTATTGCCTTTAATGCTAACTATGTTCTTGCCGTCAGACGATGAAAGTGCAAAGTCGGAATTACCGTTTGAATTCGGTGTAAACATATCAAATGAAAGGTTTATCATTTGTGATTCTTCGCATACTATCGGTGTATCGAGTGTAAGAGTTGCCGTACCTGCTCTTTGTGTATTCGATGTATTACTCAACGAATTTTGAGGAAGCAATACAGCCTCGCCGTCATCGTCACTGCCAAGACCGGCAAAGCCTGTGAATACAAATCCTTTCGCCTCGTCGGAAAAATCGTTTGTTCCTTCATCGACATTGCTTACAAAAGTATATTTTGTACCTTTATATTTTTCGCTGTAATCGACAACAACCGGAACAACGTGTTCCAAGTCGCCCTCAATCTCGCTGATTGACCATAATTCATTGTCACCGCCGCCGAAAGCGTACAATATTACGTTTCCGCCGTTTGCAGTGCTCTGACCGCTTACATTAAGTGATTTTTCCAAAGATACATTTTTAATTTCATAGTATCCGCCGTGATTTACCAAATCCCATTTTGCGGCACTGTCAGTCGCCAAAACAGTATTTGAAATAACAGGCTTACCGGCTGAATTTGCGGCAAGCAGCATATCTGCATTTACATTTATAATATTGAAATGTCCGTCATCTGTCGCTTTCAGTTTCCATGCGGCTGTGTCGATGCCTCTGTTTTCCCATTGCACAAGCTGTGTGCCCGATGTAATGCCTTTTGACTTTGTTTCAAGTCCAAGACCGCTCTTTTTGTTTAAGATATTGATTGTCTGCGAATCGTCAAGTACCTTGACATCTATTGCCGTGCTTACATCTCCGCTTGTTGCTGTAAGTGTAAAGCTGCCGCCCTTTTTAGCTTTTACAGTTGCTGAATTGTCTGTGTTTGTTGTTACTTCTGCAATGTCGCTGTCAGATACCGACCATGTTACAGAACCTTCGCTCAAATCAAATGAACTTGCACCTACCGTATAAGCAAAATTAGTACCTGTTACGATAGTTGTCGAACCGTTGATTGTCATATAATCAACAGGAGTATCGTCACCCTCTATCAAATAACTTGTAACCGACTTACCCTTTAATGTCGTTGTAAATTGCTTATCTGTTACATCAGCATCGGCAATAGACTGCCATTTTTCTGTGTTGCTTGTTCTTGTACCTGTTGCTTTCGTGCCTGTCTTTGAGAATGCTCTAAGGTCAAAAGTAACATTTTTATCCGCACTGTCGTTGTTAAGAGCGACTATGGCAATATCACCTGTTTTCTTGTCATATGCGGCAAGTGTATTTGATGATGACGCTATAATTGTCATGCCCGGCTGAATGTATTTTGTAAACTGACCGTACGCATAGTATTTGTTTGTCAATATCAATTCTTCATTGTCATGGTCTGCCATACCGACACCCCAAAGTGAAGATGTATCGGTTACACTGTTGTTTGCCTCCGGCTTAGTTCCGTCAGGTGCTGTGAATTTTGAATCTTTGTGGAAATCCACAATATCCCACATTACCCATGCAGACGGCTGCATACCGTTCATATCTTCAATAATCATGCTTGCAAGGGTATTTCCGTCGCCGCCCTTGTCAACCTCACTCTGCCAAAGGTTTTTACCAAGCTCCTGTGCTTTTTCTTTAACCTTTGCGTGATAATCTCTGTCGGAATATGTATGCGTATCAATTCTGCCAAGTGCGGTTTTTGCTTCGTCTGTAAGACTTCCAAGGTTGTTTGCTGTCTTTTTAAGACTTGTTTCGTCCATACCTGCAACAAGTACGTCTGTAAGTCCAGCCTCGTCAAGAGCCTTTCTTGTTTCAATAATCATTTTGGACTGGCTTGTTCCCGGGTCAAAGTGACAACCCTCCTGTTTAGGTGAACCGTAACCCCAATAATTTGTATCAGGCTCGTTCATCGGAGAATAGCTCTTAAATTCAATTCCCTCTTCTTTGAAAAGCTTTGTTGCGTCCGCAATGAATTTTGCGAAATCGTCATACATATCATCTTTCAAATTGTTCAAATTTGCATCAGCCGTTACAGAACCGTCGCTGTTTACCGTACCGCCGCCGCTTGTACAGCCTGTTACCGTCATAAAATACGGTGCGGAATTTGAAAATCCTTCAAAATACAAATTAGGATTTGCCGCCAAAGCCGCTTTTGCCACGTTAAGCTGATTTTGGTCTTTGGTTATATCATATGTAATGCTTTCTACGTCCTTGCCGTCCTCCGACAATGTATAAGCACTGTACACGCCCGGCACTTTTGAGTCGGAACGAGTGATGTGGTTATGGTCCGGATTGTCACCGCCGCCCAAATTGTAACGTGCGATGTCAAGTCCCAATCCTTCGTCAGAGAAGAATGCCTTTGCGGCTGCCTGTGTAAGCTTGTCGCTGTAACCTACTCTGTTTGCCCACCAGCAAAGAGCAGTACCCCAGCCTTGAAACTCACCGTTGTTAAACGGCGACGCATCTGCCGGATTAAGCTGTACTACCACTGAATCTGTCTGTGCCGACGCACCGAGCGGCATTGCACCAAGCGGAAGCATTGCACACGCTAAAACGGCACTGATAATCTTTTTCTTGTTCATGTTTGTTCCCCTTTCCGTATACGCTTGTTTGGTTAATTATATTATAGCACTCTCATATATGTCGTACAATTATAAGATTTCTAAAACAGTTGTAAATTTTCTAACTGATTTGCTTTACTTTTATATAAGGATAATCTATAATATATATAAGGAGGCGGACAATATGTTTAAATCTGTATCGGAAAATGAAGAACGGCTTTTGCCTGTTTATGTATACGGTTCAGAGGCACTTGCAAATCAGGCTAAAATGAGCCGTGACGCAGGATTTATGCTCCATTCGCAGTTATCGCTCTGTTACAGCGGCGAGGGGATTTTTACCGACCATAACAATATATCGCACAAGGTTAAAAGCGGAGATATTATGTATTTCACATCATCGGCACCGAATTCCTACAAGCCCGTAATCAAGCCGTGGAGAATGGATTATATTGTCATGGGCGGATATGCACTGAATGAGTTTATGCCGTTTCTCGGATATTCAAAAAGCGGTGTTATACACCTAAGTGATGATGTTCGGGATAGAGTATATAAAAATTTCAAGAAAATAATCGAGCTTAATAATTCGGATAAGTCCGATACTCATGCTGTTTGCAGCCGTATTCTGTATCGGCTTTTATGTGACATTGCGTCATGTATATCAGCCGAAAAAAATGATAAAACCGATTTGATTATGCCGTGCGTCAATTATATAAAATCTAACTATATGAATGATATATCAATATCTTATCTGGCGGACATGATTAATGTTACGCCTACATATTTGGGTATAATTTTCAAAAAGGTATATAATATAACACCGCAGAAATTTCTTACCAATATACGCATTGACCGTTCCAAACAGCTTTTGGTAAATTATAAGGATATGCCGCTTGCGGATATATCGGTTCAATGCGGATTTAACAGTACAAGTTATTTTTGCAATACATTTAAGAAAATAATGGGTATCACTCCAACGGAGTACCGCAGTATTAATACATTCGGAGAAATATAAGCCATGAAAAAAAATTATCAAAAATTTCTGCCGGCATATATATGCGACATACAGGAAATAAAAAATTTGTCAAAAGTTATGCTCATGAACAATTTTCCGCACCACCAGTTTATTCTCTGCACAGGCGGCAGCGGAATAATTTGTTCGGAAAGCTGTATCGAGCAGAAAATACAGTGCGGTGATATTATTTTTATAAACTCATCGATACTTTTTTCGCTTAGAAAAGAAGAAAATATCTCGGTAAAACGTATTGCCTTCAACGGCAATTTTGTTACAAATTATCTGCAATATTTCAAATTTGCACCCACCGCAGTTATACGCTTTGCGGATAAATCGGCATTGACCGCATTTGATACGGCATACAGCTGTTATTTAAAGGATAAAAACGATATTCAAAATTCGATAAATATGTATGACTTAATCGGCATATGCGGTGAAAATTATGTTTCCGCAAAAAAAATTCCCGCAAAAAATGACGAATTTGTCGCAGAAAACGGATTTGATTATATAAAACAGAATATCGCATATCCCACAATAGATTTTTCGTCGTTTCTCAAATTGTACGGTATCTCGGAAAAAAAGCTGAACAGTATTTTTATAAATTATTTTGGCAAAAGTATTGATGAATTGATTTATTTTTACCGCATGGAGTTTGCAAAACACGCTGTTTTCAGAGTCGGAAATACTCATTATGAAAGCTATTTCAATCAGTGCGGATTTACTTCACCCGAAAAATTCTACAAAGAATTTATAAAGTATACAGGCATTACCGTTGAAGAATATTTTAAATTAGTTTGGGTTAGATAGCGGTTTTTATTTTGCAAAAAATTTGATAAATCGATGCGTATTTTAACTTTATTGGATAAGGACAATAGCATTTGACTTTTATATGCGATTATACTATAATTTAATTGATTAAAATTAAGAAAAAAGTCAGTTGATACTGCCGATAAAACGGATTGGAAGTGTAAGGTTTGAATATTGCAATGTCATCGGTCGATTATAACACCGCTGATTTGGAAAACAGAGAAAAATTGTCATTTACTAAATCATGTATGGAAAGAATATATGACAGAATCGGAGAAAAAAACGGTGTGCTCGGAGCGGTGATAATATCAACGTGCAATCGTACAGAGATATACCTGTCGCTTGAAGCCGGGTGGGAGTTAAATCCTTTTGAACTGCTGTGTGAATGTGCGGATATTGATTTTGAAATATATGAAAATATGTATGTGACTAAAACCAATAACGATGTAATACGTCATTTGAGCGAATTGGCGTGCGGTGTAAAATCGCAGATTTGGGGCGAGGACCAAATTATAACTCAGGTGAAGGACGCAGCGGCTTTTGCGAGAAGTCTTAATATGACCGACAGTATATTGGAAGTGATGTTCAGAATTGCGGTGAGTGCGGGGAAAAAGGTTAAAACGCTTGTGGATTTTAAGAGCGACAGCAATAATTCGGATAAGCGTGCGGTTAATATAATAAAGAGCAGTCTGGAAAATCCGAAAGTGCTGGTTATAGGAAACGGCATGGTCGGACGTGACGTGGCACAAATGCTTGTAAAAAGCGGAATTGACACAACTATGACGCTAAGGCATTACAGACACGGCGAAAATATTATTCCAAACGGTGTAAAAACCATTGACTATACGCTAAGGTACGATATGCTCAACGAATGTGATGCGGTTGTGAGTGCAACGCTGAGTCCGCACAGGACGATTAAATATGAAAAAGTTGCGGAGCTTTGCCGCATACCGAAAATATTTATAGATTTGGCAGTGCCGAGAGATATTGACGAGCGTGTGGCACTTTTTGAAAATGTGCGTTATTACAATATTGACGATATAGGAAAGAATGAAATTGAATTGTCGCACAAACAGCAGATGGAAGAAATTGACGCAATTTTGGGAAAATACATTGACGATTTTTACAGATGGTACAGCTATAAAATGAGAGTGAATGTTGGTGAATAAGGGTGACAAAAAGAGATAAATTTCCTGTTTTCGTGGATACAGCCGACAAAAAGGCGGTTGTGATAGGCGGGGGGAAAATAGCACAGCGGAGAATAGAAACATTATTGAAATTTGACATTGATATTACAGTGGTTTCGCCCGACATAACAAAGGGGATAAAACAGAATTTATCTGATATAACATATATAAATGATGTGTATAAGCGTGAATATATCAGCGGTGCGTGGCTTGTTTCGGCTTGCACGGACAGCAGGGACACAAACAGGCAGATTGGCATTGACGCAAAAGCGGAGAATATATTGGTAAGCGTATGCGACCGAAAAGAGGAATGTAACTGTTATTTTCCGGGGGTGGTTACGGGGGAAAACGTTACAATAGGCATTTGCGGGGACGGAAAAAATCATAGGGACACAAAAATGGTTATCGATAAAATAAGGAATATGTTCAAGCGTGAAAAATCATAATAATGTTTGCAGCTACGGAGGAAAGATTGAAAAATGGATATAAAAGTCGGAAGCAGAGAAAGCAAATTGGCGGTGGTACAGTCAGAAATGGTTATAGCTGCGATAAAGGAATATAATCCCGATATAAATGTAGAGCTTGTGACCATGAAAACAACGGGCGACAAGATTTTGGACAGAACGCTTGACAAAATAGGCGGAAAAGGATTGTTTGTCAAGGAGCTTGACAAAGCGTTAGCGGACAAAAGAGTTGATTTGACGGTACACAGTTTCAAGGATATGCCGATGGAGGTAAATCCCGAATTGCCTATTTTGGCGGTGTCGAAGCGTGAAGATGCGAGAGATGTGCTTATTTTGCCGATGGGGACAGATAAATTGGATTTAAAAAAGCCTATCGGCTGTTCAAGTTTAAGACGAAAAATTCAGCTTGAAGAATTGTATCCCGATGCGGTTGTAAAGCCTGTTCGAGGCAATGTGCAGACAAGACTTGCAAAATTGGACAGCGGTGAATTCGGTGCATTGGTGCTTGCATATGCCGGAATAAAACGGCTTGGATTGGAAAAGAGAATAAGCAGAATATTTGATGTGACCGAGATTTTGCCGGCAAGCTGTCAGGGGATTTTGGCGGTACAGGGCAGATGTGACTTTGACAGGACAGTATTATCGAAATTTCATTCGGAGCGTTCGGCGGATATTGCGAGAGCGGAACGCAGTTTTGTGAGGTATCTGGACGGAGGATGCAGTTCGCCTGTGGCAAGCTATGCGGAGATTGACGGCGATAGTATGATTTTGACGGGATTTTATGTGGACGAAAAAGGTGTGTCATATAAAAAAGCGATTGTCGGGGACAGAAAAAAAGCGTCGGAATTGGGAATAGAATTGGCAAGGCAAATGAAAGAGAGGTGTTAGTATGAAAGCCGGAAAAGTGTATTTGGTAGGCGGCGGTCCGGGTGATGCGGGACTGCTTACGGTTAAAGGGTTAAAGCTTATTGAAAGTGCCGATGTGGTAGTGCATGACAGACTGATAAGCAATGAAATTATGGAACTTATACCGAGGGACACAAAACTTATTAACGTAGGTAAAAATGTGGGACATCACAGCGTACCTCAGGACGAAATAAATAAAATTTTGGTGCGTGAGGCTAAAAAAGGTCAGACCGTAGTGCGGTTAAAGGGCGGCGAACCGTTTTTGTTCGGTCGGGGCGGTGAAGAAATAGAAGAACTTTATAAAAATAATATCGAATTTGAGGTTGTGTCGGGAGTTACATCATCAATAGCCGCCCCGTCATACGGCGGTATCCCCGTAACACACAGGGATTATTGTTCGTCACTGCATATTATAACGGGTCATGCGAAAAAAGGCGGTAAGCTGAATATTGATTTTGTGTCCCTTGCAAAATTGGGCGGTACGTTGGTGTTTATGATGTCGGTTTCGACAGTGGGACAGATTGCACGGGGACTTACAGACGCCGGCATGGACAAAAATATGCCGTGTGCGGTAGTGGAAAACGGGACTATGTGCAGTCAGCGTACCTTTGTTTCCACACTTGAAAATATAGCGGAAACGATAGAAAAAAATAATGTTAAGTCGCCGGCGGTTATAGTTGTGGGCAAGGTTTGCGAGTTGGCTGATAAGTTTGATTGGTTCACCAAAAGACCATTGTTCGGCAGAAAAATTATTGTTACCCAACCCGAAAAGAAAGCGTCAAAATTGGCGGATATACTGCGTGAAAAGGGTGCTGACGTAACGGTGTACCCATGTATTAAAATGCAGGGTTATGATGATTTTGACACCGACGTCAGGGACTATAATATAATAGTTTTCACCAGTGCGGTCGGGGTTATGGTATTCTTTGAAAGTATGATTGAACGCAATATCGATGCGAGGAAATTTTATAATAAAAATTTTGCTTGTGTGGGAAAGAGAACGGCTGATAAGTTAAAGGAATACGGTATTATAGCGGATTTTGTGCCGAGTGCGGCGGACGGAGAGCATCTAGCAAAAGAAATGCTGAGCACAGGTTTTGTGTCCCCGACAGATAAAATATTGTTACTCAGAGCCGAAAAAAGTTCAAAGGAAATATTGGATATTTTCGATAAAAGCGGACTTGAATACTGCGACAGAGCGATATATAAAGCCGAATATATAAAGCATGATAATTTGGATTTGCCGGAATATGACTATGTGATGTTTACGAGCAAAAGCACCGTGGACGGATTTGTAAAGTGTATGAATACAGAAGATTTTTCGCCGGTAAAAGCAGTGTGCATAGGCAAAAAAACGGCAGAATATGCAAAAGAGTACGGATTTGATACGATAATATCCGAAAATGCGACAGTTGAGAGCATGGCAGAATGTGTTGTAAAAAACGAAGGAGATAGAGAATAATGCTTGTCAGACCAAGAAGATTGAGAGAAAATGATAATATAAGAAGAATGGTGCGTGAAACGAGATTGTCGGGCGACAGCTTGATTCTGCCGCTGTTTTTGGAGGAAGGCGAGAATATAAAAGCACCGATTGCGTCGCTTGACGGACATTTCAGATACAGTCCCGACAGAGTGGGCGAGGCTATTGAAAATGCACTTGAATGTGGTGTGAAAAAGGTATTGCTTTTCGGTATACCAAAGCATAAGGACGAGTGCGGAAGTTCTGCGTATGACGAAAACGGAATTGTGCAGCAGGGCGTGCGTAAGATAAAAGAAAATTATAAGGATATGTATATAATCACGGACGTATGTATGTGTGAATATACGTCGCACGGACACTGCGGTATACTTGACGGACATCATGTGGATAATGACAAAACGCTTGAATATATTTCGGATATTGCACTGTCACACGTCAAAGCGGGTGCGGATATGGTAGCACCGTCGGATATGATGGACGGCAGAGTGCTGGCTATCCGTGAAAAGCTGGACAAAAACGGATTTGTAAATGCACCGATTATGTCATATTCGGCAAAATATGCGTCGTCATTTTACGGACCGTTTCGTGAGGCGGCAGGTTCTGCTCCGGGATTTGGGGACAGAAAAGGCTATCAGATGGATTATCATAACAGCAAAGAGGCAATGAAAGAGGCTATGCTCGACACCGAGGAGGGTGCGGACATTTTAATGGTCAAGCCGGCATTGTCATACCTTGACATTATCAACGAACTTAAAAAGAGAACGGATTTGCCGATTGCCGCATACAGTGTAAGCGGTGAATATGCAATGACAAAAGCGGCGGCAAAGATGGGTCTTATTGACGAATACGGCATAATGTGCGAAAGTGCGGTGTCGGTGTTCAGAGCCGGTGCGGATATATTGATTACATATTATGCAAATGAATTGGCAAAGGCTATACAAAAAGGAGATATTGGATAATGAGCGTATCGGATAAATTATTTGAAAGAGCAAAAAAGGTTATGCCGGGCGGTGTAAACAGTCCTGTGCGTGCGTTTAAGTCGGTGGGCGGTTCGCCGAGATTTATCACAAAGGCAAAAGGCGACAGAATAAGCGATGTTGACGGCAACACATATATTGACTATATCGGTTCGTGGGGACCTATGCTTTTGGGTCATGCCGATGACGATGTGGAAAATGCGGTTATCGAGGCAGTGAAAAACGGTTTGAGTTTCGGTGCGTCGACCGAATTGGAAGTGGATATTGCCGAACTGATTACGCAGAATATCAAGCACGTTGACATGATAAGAATGGTAAACAGCGGTACTGAGGCAGTTATGAGTGCGGTCAGACTTGCACGGGGATATACAAAAAAAGATAAGATTATAAAATTTGCCGGCTGTTATCACGGTCACTGCGACAGTATGCTTGTAAAAGCGGGGTCGGGTGCATTGACATTCAGCAATCCCGACAGCAGCGGTGTAACCAAGGGTGCGGCGGCAGATACATTGATTGCACAATATAACGATTTGGGCAGTGTGGCAAAATTATTCTATGAAAACAAAAACGGTATTGCGTGCGTGATAGTAGAACCGGTTGCGGCAAACATGGGCGTTGTTCCGCCGAAGGACGGCTTTTTACAGGGACTAAGAAAGCTTTGTGACGAAAATAATGCACTGTTGATTTTTGATGAGGTTATCACGGGATTCAGACTTTGTTTCGGCGGTGCGGCGGAATATTTCGGGATAACTCCCGATTTGGTGACATACGGAAAGATTATCGGCGGCGGTATGCCTGTCGGTGCGTACGGCGGCAGACGTGAGATAATGAGCATGGTTTCGCCGGAGGGAAGTGTGTACCAAGCCGGTACATTGTCGGGAAATCCTATCGCAATGACCGCCGGAATTGTAACGCTTAAAAAGCTGCTTGCAAATCCCGATGTATATGAAAATGTGAATAACATGGGCAGATATATGGCAGAAAAGATGCGTAAGGTCACAAAATATCAGGTGAATAATGTCGGTTCGCTTTGCTGTCTGTTCTTTGCGGACGGGGAAGTGTACGATTATCAAAGTGCGGTTAAATCGGATACGGCAAAGTATGCAAAATATTTTAACGGTATGCTCGAAAATGGTATATATGTTGCACCGGCTCAGTTTGAGGCTATGTTTGTGGGAAATAAGCACACAAAACAGGATATTGACGATACGGTGGAAATTATGAAAAAGGTTATAGATAATTTAGATTAAAATACAGTGGGGACGGAATATGTAAAATATTTCGTCCTTTACATTCGTATATGAATAAAAGTGTTTTTTGTTAAAAGCAATTCTATTTGCATATGAGTAAACGGGGACATAAAATTGGGGACATAAAAAAGGAGAATGTTATGGGAAATGATTTGGGGTTAATTCATATATACTGCGGTGACGGCAAGGGGAAAACGAGTGCGGCGGTAGGGCTGGCGATAAGAGCGGCGGGGTTTGGATACAGGGTGCTTTTTGTGCAGTTTGTAAAGTCGGGAAAAAGCTCGGAGCTTAATATAATGCGTGGTATTGACAAAATAAATGTTTTTGACGGATACAGTGTGGAGAAGTTTACTTTTAATATGTCTGACGAGGAAAAGAGGGAATGTCTGAACGGGCAGAACAAGCTGTTAAAAGAAACAGAGCGTATGTCGAAGGAATATGATGTGGTCATTCTGGACGAAATTTTCGGGGCGATTAGTTCGGGGACGCTGGACAGAGGTTTGGTGTTGGAATTTATAAAGAACAAACCGCAAAATCTTGAACTTGTTATCACAGGCAGAGAACCCGAAAAGGAATTTGTTGACTTGGCGGATTATGTCACAGAACTTAAAAAGGTCAAGCATCCGTATGACAGGGGGATAGGTGCGAGAATGGGTATTGAAAAGTAGAAAAAAGCCGGATTTTTAAGATGTGTGTCATGTTATGAATTAATTTGTTTACAGATTGTTAATTTTAAAAATATTGAATTGCATTGATATTTATGCAAATATGTGTTATAATAATATATGTGATTTTTTGTGCGGACTTAATCTTCGGATTAAAAAACACTTTAATGTGTTAATCATAGTTAAATTATAAATTGAACGGAAAATAAAAGAATATGGAGGTAAAATTGTGGCAAAAAAATCAAAATTAAAGATTATACCGTTGGGCGGTCTTGACGAAATAGGCAAGAACCTTACGGTTTTTGAGTATGGAAACGATATTTTCCTCGTTGACTGCGGTATGGCATTTCCCGATGAAGATATGCCCGGAGTTGACTTGGTTATAAACGATATTTCTTATCTTGAAAAAAATGCGGACAAGGTTCGTGGTATACTTTTGACTCACGGACATGAGGACCATATAGGCGGTCTGCCGTATTTCCTGAAACAAATTAATGTTCCCGTATATGGTACAAGACTTACACTTGGACTTGTTGAACATAAATTAAAGGAACATAATCTTTTGTCAAAGGTGAAATTGGTGCGTGTTAAGCCGGGCAGCAAAATAAATATAGGCAGCAATATACAGGCTGAATTTATTCGTACAAACCACTCGATAGCTGATTCGGTCGCTATTGCGATTACAACGCCGATAGGTACGGTTATTCACATGGGTGACTTCAAGGTGGATACAACACCGATTGTGGGTGATGTGATTGACCTTGCAAGACTTGGTGAACTTGGCAATCAGGGCGTGCTTGCACTTATGTCGGACAGTACAAATGTTGAGCGTCCGGGTTATTCGATGAGTGAAAGAACGGTCGGTGCAAGATTTGAGGAGATATTTAAAAATTGCAATAAGCGTATTATTGTTGCGACTTTTGCGTCTAACGTGCACAGAGTACAGCAGATTATCAATGCGGCGGTAAAGAACGGCAGAAAGGTTGCCGTTTCGGGACGAAGCATGGAAAATATTGTTGAGGTTGCAATACTTTTGGGGTATATGACAGTTCCGGAGGGTGTACTTATAAATATCGACGCTATCAAGAAATACAGACCAAATCAGGTAGTTATTGTAACAACGGGAAGTCAGGGCGAGCCGATGAGTGCGTTGTCGAGAATGGCATTCTCCGACCACAGAAAAGTGGAGGTTACAAAGGACGATTTGATTATCATTTCGGCGACACCTATTCCGGGTAACGAAAAATCCGTTGCGACTATGGTAAATGAGCTGTTCAAGAGCGGTGCGGAGGTAATTTATAAATCACTTTCGGAAGTGCACGTTTCGGGACACGCTTGTCAGGAAGAATTAAAATTGATTTTGGCATTGACAAAGCCGAAATATTTTATTCCGGTACACGGTGAGCACAGACACCTTATGCAGCACGCAAAGCTTGCGACAACTGTCGGAGTGGAGGAAAGAAATACGTTCATTCTTGAAAACGGCAGAGTGCTGGAACTTGATGACAAGAGTGCAAAGATGATGGGCACAGTGCCGTCGGGCAAGATTTTGGTTGACGGTCTTGGTGTCGGCGATGTGGGGAATATAGTATTGCGTGACAGAAAGCACCTTGCACAGGACGGTCTTATTATTGTTGTATCGACAATTTCGTCGGAAACACATCAGATTGTATCGGGTCCGGACGTTATTTCAAGGGGTTTTGTATATGTTCGTGAGTCGGAGGGACTTATTGAAGCGGTTAAGGACGTTGCAAAGGACAGCCTTGAAAAATGTATGAGCAACAATACAACCGATTGGAGCACAATGAAAAATTCACTTAAAAATAATATAGCACATTATATATATGAAAAAACAAAGAGAAGCCCTATGATATTGCCTATTATCATGGAGGTCTAATCGGCACAATTATAATCACATATGACAAGCGGACAAACCTTTGGGAGGTTTGTCCGCTTGTTTTTTTCTTTGCGATATGCTAAAATACTACATGAAAGGTTGTGATAAAAATAAATATTTTGCAAAATATCAGAAAAAAACTGACATCTTTGCCGAAACTGAATTTATCGTTCGGAAAATCGGTTATATTGATAACCTTTTTGAGCGTGACGGTTTTGGCTATGCAGATGTTTATACAGATTGGACTATCCAAAACAGGCTATGACAGCTACTTGTCATCACCGCTATTGCTTGTGTTTAATTGGCTGCCGATATTTTTAACCATGCTTTTTATGTTCTTTGCGACAAACCGTGTTTGGGGAGGGTATGTTCCGACGGCGGCACTGCTGCTGCTCGGAGTTGCCGTTGACCGGTACAAGATATATTTCCTTGATGAGCCGTTTCGTCCGATAGATATTATTTTGACGAGCGAGGCTTTTAACATTACGCAGAATTACGATTTTGAAATAAATAAAAAATTGGTCTGCATGATAGCGGTTTTTGCTGTTGTGTCGATTATTTTGTGCAGATATGTAAAATCGGATAAGCTGAAAATCAAGAATAGGATTATCGGTGCGGCGGTTATGTGCGTGCTGTTTGGGGTTTCGTATAAATTTATATATTCAAACGGGGATTTGTATGACAATGTGTATGTGAGCGAAAATACCTATCAGGACACGATTATTGAGCAAGAAAAAGGATTTTTGTACAGTTTTTTGGTGAACACGAAAAGTTTTGTGTATGATAAGCCGAAAGGGTATTCCGAAAAGAAGGTTGACGAGATACTGAGCGAATATCAGACAGAAACCGAGCAGAAAACACCGAATGTCATAGCGATAATGAGTGAGGCATTTTTTGACCCGCAGGCGGCAGATAATATACGTTTTTATGAAAATCCGCTTAAAAGATATAATAAGCTGAAAAAAGATGCGTATTACGGAAGTATTATTGTGCCGGGGTTTGCCGGAAGTACGGCGTCGACAGAGTTTGAGTTTTTGACGGGGATAAATATTTCTTTGGTTGACGACAGTATGCCTTTGATGTATAAAACTCATGTTAAAAACAATACCTACGGTCTGCCCGAATATTTCAAAAATAAGGGATATACAACCGAGGCAATTCATTTGGGACACAAGTGGTTCTATAACAGAAATAATGTGTATAAGCGTTTTGGGTTCGACAGCTTTACCGCATTGGAGGACTTGGAGGAAACTCCCGATATGATACATTATTATGCGTCGGACAAGGAAACAACGGAGTATATTAAAAATGCGTATAATAACTATCTCGAAAGCGGAAATGACAACGGTTATTTCAATTTTACGGTAACGATACAAAACCATGGTCCGTATGATGACAGTACACCCGAGCGTGACAGAATACTTATCCGCCCGGACGGAATAAGTGACGAGCTTTACAATGTGCTGGACAATTATATGGCAGGACTGCGTGATGCGGCGGATTTATTGTGTGATTTGAAGGAATATATCGACGATATAGACGTTCCGACGGTAATTGTATTTTTCGGTGACCATTTGCCGTATTTTGACGCTGATTTTAACTGTTACCGTGCAATAGGCTATGATGTTGAAAGCGATACACCCGAAACCATGATACGCAAGTATTCGACACCGTATGTGATGTGTTCAAATCAGGCGGCGAAAAATCTTGTTGTGGAAAACGGCGGTGAGGTGCTTAACGGAAACGGCGGAATACTATCCTCAAATTTCCTTGCGACAAAGCTGTTTGACTATATGGGTGTAAAACCCGACGGATTTTTTGGGTTTGTAAAAGATATGCGTGAACAGGCGGGAGTTATTGCTTCGACATTTATGATGGACGGCGATTTTATCATTCCGAAAGATGACGGGAATGTATCTGAATGGATTGAGAAGTACAGAATGTTGCAATACCATAATATAAAAATCAATGAGTAATAATTTGGGACAGTACAGAATAATATATTAATGAAAGGAAAGGCTTATATGAAAGGCGCAATATTTGATGTAGACGGAACATTGCTTGATTCTATGGGAGTTTGGGACAAAATAACAAGAGATTTCTTTGATAAATACAATGTGAGTTATGACGGCGGTTTGCTGGCTGAATTCAAAGAAATGACTTTGCAGGAATCGAGTATATATATGAAAGAAAATTGCGGTATGGCACAGTCTGTCGGGGAGATAAAAGACGAATTGAACCGTATGGCGGCACACGAGTATATGTATAATATTCCGATGAAACCGTATGCAAAGGAGTATGTGACCAAGCTTTATACAAGCGGAGTTAAGCTTGCCATTGCAACATCGGGATTTAAGGAGCTGAGCATGGCTGCATTGGAGCGGTGCGGAGTATGGCAGATGTTTAGTGCAATAGCATTATCGAATGAAGTGGGAGTTAATAAGTCAAATCCCGATGTATATTTGCTTGCGGCACAGAGAATAGGCACAGAGCCGAGAGAGTGCACAGTGTATGAAGATATACTGAGCGGTATAAACGGTGCGAAAAAGGCGGATATGCGTGCTGTCGGTATATATGACGAGGCGAGTGCCGGAGATATGGATAAAATAAAAGGGAGTGCCGATAAATATATTATGTCATGGCAGGAATTGCTGTAAAATTCGGAAGTGTTATCGGGGGTAAGTATGAGTAAATTGAAAAAATCGTTTTTTGTGTTGATTGCAATTATATTTATAGTGGTGGTTATACCGTTTATTATTATTTACAATATATGCGGATTTTATGACGGTGAAAAAAATGATGTCGGTCAGATACCGCAGATTACCGACAGTACAGTAATAAAGGTGTATATTGCAAAAGAAGATAAAGTGGAGGAAATGAATATAAACGACTATCTTATGGGCGTTGTGTCTGCCGAGATACCGGCAAGCTTTAATGAGGAGGCTTTGAAGGCACAGGCAGTTGCGGCGAGGAGCTATCTTGTTTATCATATGAACAGTTATGAAAAAAACGGTACTCCCGAAAATCATAAGGGAGCGGACGTATGCACAGATTATCGGCATTGTCAGGCATGGATGAGCGAAGCGGACAGGCGTGCAAGCTGGGACGCAAAAGACGCAGACGCAAACTGGGAAAAAATCAAGTCTGCCGTATTGGCTACTTCGGGTGAGGTTATGACATATAACGGTGATGTTATAAATGCGGTGTTTCACTCCACATCAAGCGGTAAGACGGAAAATGCGGCTGATGTGTGGGGGTCGGATATACCGTATTTGAAAAGTGTGGACAGCAGCGGTGACAAAGAAGCGCCGAAATATAATTCCGAAAATTCATTTACGGCTGACGAGTTTAAGGCAAAGGCGGAGAGTGCCTTGGGCGGACTTGATTGGTCGAAAGGTTTATTTTCAAATATTGAACGCAGTAATGCGGGCGGTATTACAAGCATAACAATCGGCGGAAAGACGATAAAGGGTACAAAATTCAGAGAGATTTACGGTATACGTTCCACAAATGTACAGATAAGCGAAAGTGACGGAAAAATAATTATGTCGGTGCACGGTTACGGTCACGGTGTCGGAATGAGCCAGTACGGGGCGAATTATCTTGCCGAAAGCGGGAAGAATTATAAGGAAATTTTAAAAGCGTATTACACAGGTGTGGATATAGTGAAAAAGTAATAGATTGTTAAGGACGTGTTTTATGGAGATGCGTCCTTTTTGTGTGGGAATGTGATGTGCAGGGGAGTAGATTGTTTAGGCAAGTACAAATTAGGATTTGTCGCTTATGCAAACTTGCAAAGTGGCTCTGCTCCATCAAAGTTTGGGTCAAGCCTTTTTAAAGGCTTGCGGTTTCTGGTCAAGTAATTTTGACTAGGTCAAAATCGGCTATGCCGCCGGACATCTTTCCGGTACTAAGGCAGCGTCTTTTGTCGCTCGTCGCAACGAGCGAAATCCCCTAGCGTCCAAGTTTGGTCAAACTTTCTAAAAGTTTGTCGCCGACCGCAGTTGGCGAAATCCCTACACTTTCGGCTATATCTACATTTGTGTAGCGGAAGAATGACGCTACTGTGAACTAAATATATCTTGCGGTGGACTTGACCACAAACTATAAATTAGTGTTCTATCCTAACATAGCTAAAATCCAAATGTAGTGCGACTGACGTTGCCCCCATTTAGCGTTGGGGACGTTTCACTTCCCCATAGGTATAGGTATTGACTAAATA
>CAKSNH010000020.1 GCA_934476075.1 uncultured Clostridia bacterium
ATATACGCTTTTTGCGTGTCCGTTAGGGTAAGTTTAGTGGGAAAGTGCAAGCGTAGATATGAATGAAAGTGTAGTGCGACTGACGTTGACCGAGTTTAGCGAGCAAGGGTGGGTTTAGATAGAAATGCGAGTGAGTGTCTGTTGTGCACATCACCCCTACAAACCATAAGTTGTGCTTGTGTAAGCAACAGCCCCAATTCTCCTATCAAAATCCATTATCCCTCAAAAACTCCATTGTTATATTGCTTTTCTGTTCCTCCTGTTTCGGCACATTCACAAAACGCTCGATATATTTCCCTATTACATCAGTTTCAAGATTTACAACATCACCCGCATTTTTTCTGAGCAATATTGTTTCGTCTGCCGTATGTGGTATAACCGACACCGAAAAATTCCGCTCATTAACCTGTGTGACCGTTAAACTTATACCGTCAATAGCTATCGAGCCTTTTTCTACTATATAATATAAAAGCTTTTTATCCGCCGAAATCGTCACAATCACCGCATTATCATCTTTGTGCATACTTTCTATCATACCCACACCATCAATATGCCCCGACACTATATGTCCGCCAAATCTGCCGTTTGCACTCATTGCACGTTCAAGATTTACATTGCCGCCATTTTTCAATTTGCCCAGACTGCTCCGATTCAGCGTTTCGTGCATGACATCGGCAGTGAACGTATTTTTACTTATCTCGCTTGCCGTCAGGCATACTCCGTTTACCGCCACACTGTCGCCGATTTTCAAATCCTCGAAAATAACATTCCCCTGTATTTTCAGTTTTGCCGAATTTGCACCCATTGTTATACTCACCACTGTCCCGATTTCCTCAATTATTCCGGTAAACATCACATCACCTCATATTCAATCAAAACATCATCGCCGACAAGCGACATATTCTTCATTTTCAATTTCACCGCATCGCTCACTTCATCAATGCCCGCTCCGCCTACCGGACTTTTCGCCCTCTCACCGCCGAAAATCTTAGGTGCAACATAAACCTGTAATTCATTTACAACGCCCGACTTCAATGCACTGAAATTCAAATTTGAACCTCCCTCTAAAATCACGCTGTCAATGTTTTCTTCCCCCAATTTTCGCATTAGGTCTTTCAAATCCACATGACCGTCCTTTTGGGCGGTTTTGATTATCTTAACTCCGAATTTTTCGTATTCTGCTGTATTGTCACTGCACGTTGCTATAATTGTGGGAACTTCTTTCGCCGTACTCACCAAATTGCTCTCTGTCGGTGTCCGCAAATGCGTATCACATATTATTCGTATAGGACTAATTCCGTTTTCTGTCCTCGCAGTAAGCATAGGATTATCCGATATAACCGTATTTACTCCGACCATAATTGCAGAATACTGATGACGCAGAAAATGCGTCTTTTTTCGTGATTTTTCACAGCTAATCCATCTTGATTTACCGCTTACAGTCGCAATTTTTCCGTCTGCCGTCATTGCATATTTCATGCACACATACGGTGTCTTATTTGTTATGTAATGAAAAAATATCTTATTCAATTCACGACATTCTTTCTCCAAAACTCCCGTCACAACCTCTATCCCATGTTCACGCAAAATCTTTACGCCTTTTCCGCTGACCAATTTATTATCGTCCATAGCACCTACCACCACTTTTGATATTCCCGCCTCAATTATCGCTTCGGTGCACGGCGGTGTTTTTCCGTAATGACAGCATGGCTCTAACGTAACATAGATAGTTCCGCCTTCGGGTGATTTAACGCAATTTGCGATAGCATTCCGCTCCGCATGAAGACAGCCGTATTTCTCATGATAACCTTTTCCGATTATTTCTCCGTCTTTTACTATAACCGCTCCCACCATGGGATTGGGTGAAACATAACCCATGCCTTTTTTGGCAAGTTCCAATGCCACATTCATGTAAAATTCGTCATTCATAAAATCAACTCCCAACAAAAAAACCGCTCCGTAAATACAACAGAGCAGTTCAAAAACAAAAAGCTCCGAAACAGTTACACCGTTTCAGAGCAATATAAATTCACTATAAACATTCTTCTCACATCCAGACTATACTGTCGGTTTTGGAATTGCACCAAATCATGCCTTTCGGCTCGCAGACTTTACTGCCGGTAGGGACTTGCACCCTGCCCTGAAGACTTATTATTTAATTTACATACAATATACCACTGTACAATCCATTTGTCAATAGCTAAATATATTTTCGCATATGTTTCAGTGCATTTTTTTCTAACCTAGACACCTGTGCCTGACTTATGCCTATCTCGTCAGCCACTTCCATTTGTGTTCTGCCTTGATAAAATCTGAGATTTAATATATACTTTTCACGTTCGCCCAGCTTTTTCATCGCCTCATTTAATGCAATGCTTTCAAGCCAGTTATCATCATTGTTTTTGTCGTCCTTTACTTGGTCCATGACATATATTGCCTCGCCGCCGTCATGGTATATAGGCTCAAACAATGATACAGGGTCGCTTATTGCATCAAGTGCAAACACAACCTCCTCTTTCGGCAAATCCAATTCTTTCGCAATCTCCGTTATCGTCGGCTCTTTTGAATTTTCATTTATTAATTTTTCTTTTACATACAATGCTTTATATGCAATATCTTTCAAGGAACGGCTTACACGAATGGAGTTGTTATCCCTTAAATATCTCCTCACTTCGCCGATTATCATAGGTACAGCATAAGTGGAAAATTGCACCCCTAATTCCAAATTAAAGTTATCTATTGCCTTAATTAAACCTATACAGCCTACTTGAAACAAATCATCGATATTCTCTCCCCTGTTGTTAAATCTTTGTATTACGCTGAGCACCAATCTCAAATTACCCTGTACAAATTTTTCCCTTGCTTTTGTGTCCCCATTCTTTATCTTGACAAACAACTCTTTCTTTTCCTGACGTGATAAAACAGGTAATTTTGACGTGTTCACTCCGCATATTTCAACTTTATTAATCATGCTTTGCCCTCCATCTGCCTATGTTTTTGAAAATAAAATTTATTTTCTATGTACGGAGAACCCACGATTGTATTATTTACTTTTACTGCATTTTATATACAGTTTATGTTATCTTTGATATTTCCTTTTTCAGTCTGCCTATGATACGTTTTTCAAGCCGTGATATATATGACTGAGATATACCGAGCATATCGGCGACTTCTTTCTGCGTTTTCTCATTTCCGCTTTTTAAGCCAAATCTAAGCTCCATTATCCGCTGTTCTCTGGCAGATAATTTCTGCATGGCGGTGTATAACAGTTTTCTGTCCACTTCGTCCTCAATATTTTTGCAGATAACATCATTTTCTGTCCCCAAAATATCCGAAAGCAATAACTCGTTCCCGTCCCAGTCAACGTTCAGCGGTTCGTCAATCGAAACTTCGGTTTTGGTATTTGAATTTTTTCTGAGGTACATCAATATTTCGTTTTCTATACACCTTGACGCATATGTTGCCAATTTAATATTTTTATCTGTTTTAAATGTATTAATCGCCTTTATAAGTCCTATTGTGCCTATTGAAATTAAATCTTCAACATATATTCCCGTATTTTCAAACTTTCGTGCAATGTACACTACCAATCTTAAATTATGTTCTATCAGTATCTTTTTAACATATTCATTGTCACTTTCAAACTTTGACAATATCTCCTCTTCTTCCTCTTTTGACAATGGTGGCGGCAGTGTATCACTTCCGCCTATATAAAAAATCTCCTCAGTAAAATCCGTGTCCCGATAAAACTCATTTATCTTTATTTTGAGTTTTTCGGACAATATTTTCAGCAATTCAAACACATTTGTCCCTCCTTATGATGTTAAAACTATGATGCCAAATTCAAATCGCACTCGGATTTATAAGTGCGTGATAATCTTCATTTGCGGACAACTTCCCGTCATATACTCCGACTATCACATCGCTTATATATTTCCCGTCTTGGACAATACGCATATAATCGGGGCGAAATCCCATAATAACTCCGCCGTCCGTTCCCAATGCCTTAAACGGTATTATGTATATTTTCTGCCCGTCTTTTTGTAAATTAATTATTTCATCTGTATATGTATTTTCCGCCACTACAACAGGCAGTCCCGTACTTTGTTCAAACAACGCATTTCCCGTATCGACCAAAGCACGCAATATCGTATTTTTGCCGTTTAACCCTATCTCTATATTATAAAACTGCCGTTTTCTGCCCCCTTTTATTCCTTTTATGTATATAGTGATTAATATATATGCAAATCCGCTTGCGGCAAGCAAATATATTATCGATATGTCAAAATATATCACACCATTTTTGACAACAGCTCCGATTTTAGTTCCCAAACCTGTCATATAAAGCGACACAAATACCGTTCCGCCGAACAATATATTTGTTCCGTAAAAGCCGATAACATATTTAATAAAATTTTTCCTGCCCTTTGGACTGAATGTTATCCGTACCAATATCAGCGATACAATAAATTTTGCCGCCAAACTGTACAAAAATGATATATCGCAAAAAAATATTCCCACAGAATACAACGCCCCCAGTGCCGACGATAAAATCAGCCTCTGCTGTTTTGTATCCGATTTCATAAGCACCGCCACCGTTGCCGCCACAATATAGTCCATTATGAAATTCACCAAAAACAAAACATCAACATATACAACAGGCATATATCAACTCCCCTTTTCTAAATTATACTACTTGTATTATGTAAAAAATGTCAAATTTGAATGACGAATTTTAAGAAACTATCGACAATTTATTTATTTTATAAAATAGTCTTGAAAAAACAATAGCAATATAGTAAAATAATAACTAGTTAATATTTATATGAAAGGAAACAATAACATGAAAGAATATCCAAATCCATTAGTATTGCAGCGTGCAGACCCATGGTGTTACAAACACACTGACGGTTATTATTACTTTACAGGCTCTGTACCCGCATATGACTGCATAGAATTAAGACGTGCAAAAACTATCGAAGATTTGCCTGACGGCGAAGTAAGCGTTGTATGGAAAAAGCACAAAGACGGTATAATGAGCTATAATATTTGGGCTCCCGAACTGCATTATGTGAATAATAAATGGTATATATATTTTGCGGCAGGCCGTGAGGACGAACATTTTGCTCACAGATGCTATGTTTTGGAATGTGCCGACGAAAATCCTTTAACGGGAACATGGGTCGAAAAAGGACAAATTAATACCGGCTGGGAGAACTTTGCTCTTGATATGACAAGCTTTATGCACAACGGCGAACAATATTTAATCTGGGCACAAAAACAAGACGGTATCGACTGCAATTCAAACTTGTACATAGCAAAATGCGAAAATCCATGGACTCTTGCAACAAAAGCGGTTATGATTACCACTCCCGAATATGACTGGGAATGTGTAAAATTCAAAGTAAACGAGGGTGCGGCAGTATTAAAGCATGACGGCAAAATATTTGTTACTTTCTCAGGCAGTGCCACCGACTATAACTATTGCATAGGTCTTTTGTGGATTGATGAAAATGCAGATTTATTAAATGCCGATAACTGGCACAAGCTGGATAAGCCTGTATTTGAAACCTGCGAAGAAAACGGTCAGTTCGGACCGGGACACAACAGCTTTACAAAAGACGGCGACGATGATGTGTTAATCTATCATTGCAGAAGCTACAAAGAGATTGTCGGCGACCCGCTGTATGACCCTAACCGCCATGCAAGAGCATTGACAATTACATATGATGACAAGGGATTTCCTGTATTCGGCAAACCGCCGAAAGATAATATCAAATTCGAGGTTTGATTGATATAAAATTTCCATTTCCATTGATTTGACATTTAACAGTTTTTTGTATATAATATTACTGATGTATATTACACACTCAAATTCTAAAAGAAATGGAGTATTATTTATGAAAAAAAGAGTATTGACACTTTTAATGAGTATAGTATTTGTATTTTCCGCTTTTGCCGCAAATACATTTGCCTTCACATCAAATCTTGTAATCAGTCAAACCAACTCGCCTGTTTACATAAACGGCTCTATTGTTCCGTTTGAGGCTTATAATATCAATGGCAACAACTATTTCAAACTGCGTGACATTGCATATTATCTGAACGGCACAGAAAGTCAGTTCGGTGTCGACTGGTCTGAATCAACAAATTCGATTAATCTGTCAACCGGCACTCCGTACACCCCTGTCGGCGGTGAGGGCGAGCTTAGATTTGGCTCATATACTTTCTATGTATATGATGCGAATCCATCTGTTACGGTTAATTATGCCCCTGTTTATATGCAGGCATACAATATTCAAGGGAACAATTACTTCAAACTGCGTGACCTTGGCAATGC
Organism: uncultured Clostridia bacterium; assembly: GCA_934476075.1. Taxonomy (GTDB): domain Bacteria; phylum Bacillota; class Clostridia; order UBA1381; family UBA1381; genus CAKSNH01. The sequence continues at coordinate 6,341 of CAKSNH010000020.1, forward strand.
TGTCGGATTTGGTGTCGATTGGTCGGAAGAACTGCAAAGCGTTATTATTTATACCAATCCGCAGTATCAATATGTTCAGCAGTCTGCTGCATATGATGAATATGTAAACGAGGTTTTAAGACTTACAAATATCGAGCGTGTAAACAACGGTCTTTCGGAGCTTACTCTTGACAGCACAATTTGTGCTGCTGCCGATATTCGTGCAGACGAAATCAACACATTGTTTGAGCACACACGTCCCGACGGCACTCAGTGTTTTACCGCTCTTAAAGACGCCGGTATAAGTTATCGTACCGCTGCCGAAAATATAGCGATAGGTCAGCGTACTCCCGAAGAAGTTGTAACAGGCTGGATGAACTCTCCCGGTCACAGAGCAAATATTTTAAACGGCAATCTTCATAAAATCGGTATCGGTGTTGCCCACGCAACACAAAGTCCGTATAGTTCGGGCTACGCATGGGTTCAATTATTTACCAACTGATTATTGATGTAATATCACCGCTTGCAAACAGGCGGTGATATTTTTTAATTTGCAGAAAATTATTTGTTATTTATTTAACATTTAATTTATTTGACAAAGCACTGTATTTCTTATATAATTATACTATATTTATAATACACGGGAGGACTATTTTAATGAGCAAAAAATATAAATTTTTAGCATTCGACTTCGGTGCGTCAAGCGGCCGTGCAATGCTTGCAACTTTTGACGGTGAAAAAATCACTCTTGAAGAAAAACACCGTTTTTCAAATGACCCTGTTTTGGTAGGCGGAAGTCTTTATTGGGACGTTCTTCGCCTGTTCCACGAAATCAAGCAAGGTATTCTAAAATGTGCAAATTCGGGCGACAGAGATATTGACGCTATCGGTATTGACACTTGGGGTGTTGACTACGGTTTGCTTGATGAAAATGATAAGCTAATCGGAAATCCTTATCATTATCGTGATACAAGAACAGACGGTATGTATGACGAAGCATTCAAGAAAGTTTCAAAGGAAGATATTTTCAAATCAACCGGTATTGCATTTAACTGGTTCAATACTGTATTCCAACTGCTTTCAATGCGTGTACATAACGATAAATCTCTTGACAGAGCAAAAACACTTCTTTTCATGCCTGACCTATTCAACTTCTTCCTGACAGGTGTTAAAAAGACTGAATACACTGTTGCGTCAACTGCTCAAATGTTCGACTCGGAAAAACACGAATGGGCATATGATATGCTTAAAAAGCTTGATATTCCGACAGATATTCTTACAGACGTTATCTATCCGGGTGAAACAGTAGGCACACTGCTTCCTGAACTTGCAGAGGAATTGGGTGTCGGCGAAATCCCTGTTATCGCAGTTGCATCACATGATACAGGTTCTGCCGTTGCTGCCGTTCCTGTTGTTGACAATAAGGATTTTGTTTATATTTCAAGCGGTACATGGTCACTTATGGGTGTTGAGCTTGACAAGCCGAACACAAGCATGGAGGCTATGGAATACAACTTCACAAACGAGGGTGGAGTTAATAAGACAATCCGTTTCTTGAAAAATATCATGGGTTTGTGGCTAATTCAGGAATCACGCCGTCAATGGGACAGAGAAGGCGAACTTCTAAGTTTTGACGAATTGGAACAGCAAGCCAATGCCGCAAAACCGTTTGCAAGTCTTATCGACCCTGACTACCCTGCTTTCCAAACTCCGGGTAATATGCCTAAGAGAATCAGAGAGTACTGCGAAAAGACGGGACAGGAAGTTCCTCAAACAAAAGGCGATATTGTTCGTTGTATCGCACAAAGTCTTGCATTCAGATACCGTTATACTATCGAAGGTATGGAAAAAGTTACAGGAAAGAAATATGATGTTGTGCACATTGTAGGCGGCGGTATCAAGGATAAGATGATTTGTCAGTTTACCGCAAACGCTACAAAGAGAACTGTTGAGGCAGGTCCTGTTGAGGCTACAAGTATCGGTAACGTATTGGTACAGACTATGGCTATGGCAGGTGTTAAATCTCTTAACGACGCGCGTAAAGTAGTTAAAAATTCATTTGATATTGCTACTTACACTCCGGCAGATTCAGATGCTTGGGACGCTGCATACGAACAATGGAAAAAGATTTGTTTGGGCAAATAATAATTCTGAGTTCATATAAAATTTAATGTAATATTTTCAAGAGCTTACTCATAGATTTTACTATAAGTAAGCTCTTTTATTATATACATTTTAAGGAGGAAAAAATATGAACTTAGTAAAAGACTCCATTTTGATAAATGAAGTAGCGGGTCAAAACTCTTGCGAGGTAAATGTTGAAGGAGATATTATCGTCCCCGACGTGAAACCCGATATATTAAAAATTCTGCAAGTAGAGGCTACATCAAATGTCACAAACAAGGAAATTCAAAACGGACGCATGAATTTAAGCGGTAAAGTCAATTTAAAAATACTCTATATTCCCGACAAAGCCGATGAATCGGTAAAAAGCATATTAACTTCCTTTGATTTTTCGCATCAGATTGAAAATCAGAATTTGACGGAGGATATGCACAATGTAGTGGAATGTGATGTATCAAATGTAAATTTTCAGCTTATCAACAGCCGAAAACTGCATATCAAAACCACCGTTGCCCTTGAAGATACCGTATTCTGCAACAAATCTCTTGACGTTATTACGGATATTGACAGTGATACATACACCGAAATCAACAAAAAACCGCTTAATATATGCAATTCTGTTGCTGCAACCGAGGAGGAATTTTCCGTAAAAGACAGTGTTGAAATACCTTCGGGAAAAATGTCAATTCGGGAAATTCTGAAAATCGACTATCGTATCAGTGACAAAGAATTAAAGCCCGTCACAGGTAAAATTGTGGCAAAAGGCACTGTAAATGTATGTATATTATACGTTGGTGACAACAACAATATTGAATTTATGGAATTTGATATACCGTTCACCGAGGTATTCAGTGCTCCCGATGTCAACGATTCCACTCAGTGCGAAATTAATTATAATGTGAACGATATGTATTATGAAATTGCCGAAGATTCCGACGGCGACAAACGAATCGTCAATCTTGAATTTTTGATTACCGCACAGATTAACGCTTGTGAAAATATGAATATCGACATTGTAAACGATTTCTACTGTCCCGGGCTTGAAACAAAAATAGAGCGTCAGTCATACACGCTGAATAATATCGTATATCAAACCTGTTCACAGAATAATCTGCGTGAAATAATCGCCATCGACAATAATTCTCCGCAGATAGTCGGTGTGTACAATGTTATCACAAAAGCATACATCACCAAAACATCGCTTGAACACAACAAGCTGTATGTCGAAGGAATTATCGACTGTTACATTCTTTATCTGTCCGACAATACCGATAATCCTGTTTTCAGCTACAAGAAAGAAATTCCGTTCAACTATCTTCTTGACGCACCAAACTGCACTGATGATATGGATTGTATCGTAACCGCCGATATTGAGCACAGCAGTTACAGCCTTAATATGGCAAATGAAGTGGAACTTCGCTGTATATTAAATATTTGTGCAAAAATCACCGAGCAAAAGAATATCAATCTAATTTCCGACTATGAACTTGCTGAACTTAATGATGACGCAAAAATGGGGATTGTGATATATTTTGTTCAAAAGGGTGATACTCTCTGGAAAATAGCAAAGCATTATCACGTTGCACTTGACGAAATTATCAAGCTTAACAACCTTGACCCGAATGCACAACTGATGATTGGTCAGCAGCTGATAATCCCCGTATCACGCAAAAAATAATACTTTCTTCTTCCCAAAAAAGAGGTTTCGCTTGCGTTAAAACAAACGAAACCTCTTTTATTATTCAAAACTGTACAAAATAGTTTTCAAATTACATATTTTTAATTGTATCCATGATATAATCAGCAAATTCTTCGCCTGTGCAGCCGGTGTCACGGCCTGTAATCTGCAATTTCTTTTCCTGATACATACATTTATCCAATGCTTTTTCCAATTTATCAGCTTGTTCCTGATAACCGATATGTGACAACAACATAACGTCTGCTCTGATAATCGAGCAAGGGTCAGCGTATTTATCTCTGCCCTCTTTAACCATTCTCGGAGCACTTCCGTGAATAGCCTCAAACATTGCATACTTCTTGCCGATGTTCGCACTTCCGGCAGTACCTACACCGCCTTGGAATTCAGCAGCTTCGTCAGTGATAATATCACCGTAAAGATTAGGAAGTACAACAACTTGGAACTGTGTTCTTCTCTTAGGGTCAACAAGCTTTGCTGTCATAATGTCAATGTACCAGTCGTCAAGCTCAATGCCCGGATAGTCCTTGGCAACTTCTTTACAGATGTTTAGGAACTTACCGTCAGTAGTCTTGATTACATTAGCTTTTGTTACACAAGTAACTCTTGTCTTACCGTTTTTCTTAGCATATTCAAATGCAGCTCTTGCAATTCTTTCCGAACCGTCTTGTGTTGTTACAACAAAATCAACAGCCAAATCGTCATTTACATGAACGCCCTTGCTGCCTACCGCATAACCGCCTTCTGTGTTTTCACGATAGAAAGTCCAGTCAATGCCTTGTTCAGGAACTTTTACAGGACGTACATTTGCAAACAAGTCAAGAGCCTTTCTCATAGCTACGTTTGCACTTTCAACATTCGGCCATGGGTCGCCTGCACGAGGTGTGGTTGTAGGACCTTTCAGGATAACGTGGCAAGCCTTTAATTCTTCCAATACATCGTCAGGAATAGCTTTGTTTTCAGCCGCACGCCTTTCGATAGTCAAGCCGTCGATTACCTTAAATTCAATTTTGCCCTTTTCGACTTCGTCTTTTAGCAAAAATTCCAAAATTCTGTGTGCCTGCTTTGTGATAGCCGGACCAATTCCGTCACCGCCCACAACACCGATTATAATTTTATCAAGACTTGCATAATCAATGAAATCTTTCTCAGCTTTCATCTTTTCAATTCTAGACTTTTGTTCTTGTAATACAACAGCAAATTTGTCAACAGCTGCTTGTATATCTGCATCATATGCCATTTAAAAATCCTCCTTATTAACCGTTCAATTTTGTATAATTCAACAAACCGCCCGCATACAGCATCTCTTTTTGTCTTTGTGAAAGAGATACATTTGCTTGGAATGTAAAATTCTTTGTAACATTCTTAACTGTGATAACATCACCGTTTCTTAATTGTTCTTCTACATTTTCAATAGCCAAATCGTCCATTTGGTCAATCTTATCATAATCACTTTCATTTGCAAATGTCATAGGAATGATACCCGCATTTACAAGGTTTGCCATGTGAATTCTTGCGAATGATTTTGTGATAACCGCTTTTACACCCAAATATAACGGTGCAAGAGCTGCGTGTTCTCTTGATGAACCTTGTCCGTAGTTTGAACCGCCGACAATAATGCTCTTACCCATTTCCAATGCTCTTTCAGGGAATTGCTCATCGCATACTGCAAAACAGAACTTTGAAATAGCAGGAATATTTGAACGCAAAGGCAAAATCTTTGCACCGGCAGGCATAATATGGTCTGTTGTAATATTATCGCCGACCTTCAAGCTGCACGCTGCCTCAATATTCTTAGCCATCGGCTCTGATACAGGGAACGGTTTAATATTAGGACCTCTCAATACTTCCACGCTATCCATATCCTTTTCATCAACAGGAGGAACAATCATGTTATCGTTAATTGTAAAGTGCTCAGGCATTACATATTCCGGCATATCTCCTACTGTTCTCGGGTCTGTCAAAACGCCCGCAATAGCCGACGCAGCAGCAACCTCAGGTGATACAAGATAGATTTGACCGTCCTTTGTGCCCGAACGTCCTTCAAAGTTTCTGTTGAATGTTCTCAATGAGATACCCTTTGAATTAGGAGATTGTCCCATACCGATACATGGTCCGCACGCACTTTCCAAAATTCTCGCACCTGCGTCAATCATAATTGACAATGCACCGTTTTCGGCAAGCATATTCAAAACTTGTTTTGAACCCGGAGCAATAGCAAGCGATACATCAGGGTGTACTGTCTTGCCTTTCAAAATATGTGCAACCTTTAACATATCCTGCAAAGATGAGTTTGTACATGAACCGATACATACCTGGTCAATCTTCATATTGCCGATTTCGCTGATTGACTTAATGTTATCCGGCGAATGAGGACAAGCAGCCAAAGGTTCAAGCTCGCTCAAATTAATTTCTATTGTTTCGTCATATACTGCATCACTGTCAGCCGACAATTCAACATATACATCTTCTCTGCCCTGTGCTTTTAAGAATTGTCTTGTTGTTTCGTCTGACGGGAATATTGATGTTGTTGCACCAAGTTCCGCACCCATGTTGGTAATTGTCGCTCTTTCCGGAACTGACAAAGTCTTAACACCGTCGCCTGTGTATTCTATAATCTTGCCTACACCGCCCTTAACAGACATAATTTGAAGAACCTTCAAAATAACGTCCTTTGCGGCTACCCACGGACTTAGTTTTCCAGTAAGCTTTACATTTACAATCTTAGGACAAGTGATATAATATGTGCCGCCGCCCATAGCAACCGCAACGTCCATACCGCCCGCACCGATAGCAATCATACCGATACCGCCGCCTGTCGGAGTATGGCTGTCCGAACCGATTAATGTCTTACCCGGTGCACCAAATCTTTCAAGATGTACCTGGTGACAGATACCGTTACCCGGTCTTGAAAAATATATACCGTGTTTTTTACATACGCTTCCGATGAAACGGTGGTCATCAGCATTTTCAAAACCGCTTTGAAGTGTATTATGGTCAATATAAGCTACCGAACGTTCTGTTTTTACTCTCGGTACGCCCATAGCCTCAAATTCCAAATATGCCATTGTACCTGTTGCATCTTGTGTTAATGTCTGGTCAATCTTGATACCAATTTCAGTACCCTTAACCATTTCACCATCTACAAGATGGGCTTTCAAAATCTTTTCTGCAAGAGTTAATCCCATATTTCTACCTCCATATCATTCGCATGAATTACTAAAAATAATTCATTATATCTTAATTTGTAGGAAATTGCGTAAAAACGCAATGACGAAAAATCAAAAATGCTTCCTTAGTCCTCCGCCCGCAGGCGGTGCTTCTAGTCAGAAGCTTTTTTATATTATTTTATCTAATTCGTGCATATTTGTCAATAAAAATTCATTCAAGTGTATTTTTTTCATTCATATATACAAATTGTCAATAAAAAATCGGGATTTAATGTGTAATTTTATTCAGTATACCCATTTTACAATCTCCACAGATACTTTTCCATATCCACTTTGTATTCGTGGTCAACACTCACACCCTCACTCTCCAATAGTTCTTTCTGTTTATCTTTTCCGCCGAAGGCAAAATCGGCAGCAAGTCCGCCGAAACGATTCACCACTCTGTGACACGGCACAATAACAGGTGTCGGATTTTTATGAAGTGCACTGCCGACAACCCTTGACGCTCTCGGCGAGCCGCACATCATCGCAATCTGTCCGTATGTTGCAACCTTGCCTTTCGGTATTCTTTTCACATTTTCATAAACCAAATCATAAAAACTCATATTCGCTCTCCTGCCAAAAAAGGAAACCCCCTATTTGGAATTTCCTCATAATTATTATACACTCAGTCCGACCGCACCGCATACCAAATATATAATCGTGCCGACCACACCGCTGCCGAGTATAATCGAAATAGCATTTGCCTTATATTTTCTCAAAATGAACAATCCTGCTCCAAACAATATAAACTCTATTATATGAAAATTTTTCGGATTGAAATTTGATATACTTCCCTGAAACAAGCCAAGCATTAATATTGACGCACCCGCCGAGCCTATCAGTGCAACAACCGCCGGTCTTAACGCACCCAATACCGTCTGCACACCGCTGAAATTGCGGTATTTATAATAAAAATATGCCAAAGCAAGACATATGATAAACGACGGTGTTATACAGCCTATCGTGCAGATAACCGCTCCGAATACCCCCGACAGTCTTGTACCTACAAATGTTGCGGAATTTATCGAAATCGGTCCGGGGGTCATTTCAGCTATTGTGATAAGGTCTGTAAATTCTTCCATTGTCATCAAATGATGAATATTCACTATCTGGTCTTGAATAAGCGGTATTGCGGCATATCCGCCGCCCACGCTGAACAGTCCGACCTGCAAAAAACTAAAAAACAATCGCAATAATAACGGCATTATTCTGCTCCCCCATTCCTTTTAAGGCTTACCGCCAAATCAATAAGTCCTATCACAAGACAAGTCAATATAATAAATATTGCACTTACGCCCAAGAAATATGTACTGATAAATGAAATTATCATCATCGCAATATACAACACTCGTCTTGTTTTGCATACATTTTTCGCAAGATTTATCGTAACATCGAAAATCACCGCCGCCACTCCTGCACGCATAACCTGCAATGCAATAGCTATGTACTTATTGCTTCTGAATTGGGTATAAAATACGCATATAAGCGATATTATCACCATCGGCGGAATTGCCGTCCCCAATATCGCAATCAGCGAACCCAATATTCCGCACATACGATAGCCGATAATTACCGACGCATTTATCGGCAACGGTCCGGGCGATGACTGCGTTATTGCAGTAATGTCAAGCATTTCGTCCTCTTCAAGCCAACCAAGCTCCTCAACAAATTTCTTTTTCATCAGCGATACTATCACAAAGCCACCGCCGAATGTGCACGCACTGAGCACAAACATCGACTTAAACAAAGTCCATAGTATCTTTGCTTTTGATTCTGTGTTTTTCATTTTTCTATCTCCCCTCACTTGTTATCTGCATTATACTACATTTTTTACTATATGTAAAATACATAATTTTTATATAACCGATAACCTTTTTATTATCACAAATAATTATTTCCAAAATATAATTGAAAAATTTTTCTCTGTGTGATATAATTTTATTGATATATATTTTGAAAACAATAATATTTTTTGTACATGATATATAATTAATCATTTGCATTATTATTAATTTTTGGTTGATATTACATATTTAAGGTGGGATATTATGAAATTTTTCTATAAGATAATTTTTTCGGTGATGTTAATATTTACGATTTGCACAAGCATATCCTTTGCTGACAATAACGTAAAAAAGGTCTTATTTATCAGTTCCTATTCATATGATTGGGAAAGTGTGCCCGAACAGCTTAACGGTTTATCCGAATCCCTGAAAAATTCGGCAGATATACAATATTTATTTATGAACACAAAAAATATCAGCACCGATATTGCCGAAAAACTTTTATACGATAATCTTGAAAATCAGTTTTCATCAGGCATTAAATATGATGTTGTTATTCTCGGAGATGATGCGGCTCTTGATTTTGCCGTAAAATATCAGGATACATTTTTCAAAAATACACCTTTGGTTTTTGAAGGGATAAACGATGTTAATAAAGCTCTTTCATTGGCTCAAAATGACAATATCACCGGTGTAATAGAACATTTTCCTTTTGCCGACACTATAAAAATCGCAAAAGAATTATATCCAAAAGCCACAAAGGTTATAGGAATATCCGACAGCACTACCTCAGGTATAGGTTCTTCCAACCAATTTTTATCGTGCAAAGACCAATTCCCAAACCTTGACTTTTCAATATTAAATACATCTGAACTGACAAAAGCCGAAATTCAATCGCAAGTATCCTCTCTTAGAGAAGATACTATTTTGGTATACCTTATTTTCTCGAACGATTTGGACGGCAATATATATACAAATTTAGAAAGTTCCTCATTTGTTGCTCAAATTTCAAAAATACCAATTTTCAAATGTGATGAACTCGGTATAAAATACGGATTTGCGGGAGGCAAGGTAATATCCTATCATGACATGGCGTCTACCGCCGGCAATATGGCTTCTCAAATTTTGAGCGGTACTCCTGTTGAAACCATATCAGTACAGACCTCAAATGAATATTACTTGTTTGACAAAAGCGTACTTGATAAATTCGGCATAAAAAAAAGCGAGCTGCCCGATGATACTGTCTACATTAATGACAATTCATTGCTTTCAAAAAAAAATCTTCCGATAGCAATTTTTATTTTTTCGGCATTTGCCATTCTGTTAATCTTTATGGTAATTGTTGCATATGACAATCAAAAAAACAGAAAATTTGTCCATGATATAAACGAAAAAGACCTTATGCTTGAAAGCCTTATGCAAAGTATTCCCGGCGGTGTAACCATATATAAGTACACCGGTAAAGTCGAAACTTTATTTTTCAGTCCGGGTATACCTTCGCTGTACGGTTACACCGAGGAGGAATACAAGGAAGTATTAAAAGACGATATAGTAAAAACATTTGTACATAAAGATGACCTAGAACAAGTGCACAAAAAGATTATGGATTCTATCAAAAATGATACGCCTATCAACATAATGCTAAGATTAAAGCATAGGACCGACGGATATATTCTAATTCACCTTAATGCGGTTAAAATTCGCCAAGAGTCTGCTGATTCTATCATTTATTATGTTATCCATACTCGTATGTCCGAAGATGCCGAATTGTATCAAAATTTGCTTAACGACTCTACCAATTCATTGTATGTATGCAACAAGGATACCTATGAATTGCTGTTTATAAATAATACTTTGAAGAATTTATTAAATCTTGACAAATCTAATTACAGAGGACAGCCATGCTATAAGTATCTTTTTAATAAAGACGAACCATGCGAATTCTGTAATATGGACTCAATGACAACGGATAATTATCTTATCCGTAATCTTAACGCTTTCGCCGATTCACGTCATTTTGTACTCAAAGGCAAGATTATGAAATGGAACGGCATTGACGCACACGTTGAGTATATCACTGACGAAACAGATATAATCAACGCCCACCAAAGATTACAAGATTTGATGGATAATATTCCTAGCGGTATCGGTATATTTGAATATAAAAATCATGTACTTTCAATGCGTTACATGAATGACGGATACTATGACATTATCGGCAGCAACAGAGAAGTCAGAAAGAAATTTGCCGGCAAATATATTCTTAATGCCATACACCCTGATGATAAAAAGCTTATTTTCAGAAAATTAAATCAGATATCCATACACCAGCAGGATATTCACATTATTTTCCGTGTTGTATGTGATGACTTGTCATATCGTTGGATTTCGGCACAGATAAGACTTATTAACTGCGTAAATAATCACTATGTGTTCTACGCATCATTTTCCGACATTGACCGTATGCAAAAAACATCAATGCAGCTGCAAAACACATTAAACAATCTTGAAATTGCGAACAATAAGCTGAAATTGAGCGAAGATACATTAAAAGCCGCCATAGACCACTCTGACCTTACTTTCTGGGAATATGATATTTTCAAAGACACATATTCACCTATATTGAATGATGAAAATTCGATGTCGAAAAAAGATACATTGTTCCCGTATGTATGGATTGATAAGAAATATATTTTGCCTAAATATCATGAAAAGTTTAACAGCATACATAAACGTCTGCGAAACGGTGCTAAAAATGCGGAAATGGTTATTCAGGCACTTAACCGTGATACTCTTTCACCGTCATGGTTTAAGATACGCTACACCGTTGTATATGACAGCAACGGCTACCCTATCAAAGCTATCGGCACTGCCGAAAACTTTGATGCGTATAAAGACCTTGAAAATCGTTTCTTAATATCAATAACTCAATCCGGAATTTCCACTTGGGTATTTGACATACAAAGCAAACAGATTATAAATTCATATAATACGCCTGACAAATACAGTGTCAGAAACAATGAAATTGTTACTCTTGAAGACAGCCGAAAATATGTACACCCTCGTGATTTGGATTTGTTTGATGATATGTATGACCGTATACTGAGCGGTGAAACCATCACAAATGAAACTATTCGCTGGCAGTCATCGGACGGCGATGACAAATATGACTGGATTAAAATTACATATACCGCCATATTGGGTAAAGACAATAAAGCTATACGTTCTATCGGAACAGGCATCAATATAACCGACCAGGTAATTTCCAAGCAAAACTTTGATGCTGAAATTGCCCGCAGAACGGCACTTGAAAAAGCCACTTTTGCCTCTGCTCAAATTAACATAACTCAGAACAAGCTTATAGAATATCGTTCCAACGATTTGTATAGACTGGAAAATACGTCAGCACAGGATATGTTCAATATCATTGCCGACAATATCAAAAATCCTGTTCAGCGTGATGAATTTGTTTCAATATTTAACATTGATAATCTGCTTAAATGCTATAAAAACGGCGAACAGAACATTAATGTTGAGTATAACAGGACATTGCTCGGCGGCAATTCAATATGGGTATCGAGCAAGCTGAATATGATTGAACAGCCTTTGACCGGCGATATAATCGCATTTATTTACACAAATGATATTAACGAACGTAAAATTGAGCAGAATATTTTAGACAGTGTTGTCGACGAAGAAATTGATTACATCGCATATATCACCATAAACAATTCAATGGTACATATGTTAAAATACAATACGGACAGTGCCGATATTGTACCTATGTACACAGTTCTTCCTTATGATGATTTTCTGCATGATTATATGTATAATACCGTTGTTGAGCAGGAACGCCAGCATTGCCTTGACTTTTTAAAGCTTAACAATATTCTTCAACATTTGAAAAATGTAGATGATGTATATCCGATGCTTTACAGTATCACCGATAAAAATAATTTTGTGCGACGCAAAAAGATAAGATTTTACTATCTTGATGAAACCAAAAATATACTTGTTATTGTACGCCGTGACATAACCGATATATATGAAGAAGAACAGCGTCAGAAACGTACTCTTCAAGAGGCTCTTAAAGAGGCAAAAGAGGCAAACACGGCAAAGAGCGATTTCCTTTCAAGAATGAGTCACGAAATAAGAACTCCTATGAATGCGATTATCGGTATGTCGGGTCTTGGTGAGGAAGAAACTGTTGATGATGTAGCTAAGAATTATTTTTCAAAAATTAACTCGTCGAGCGAATATTTGCTTGGACTTATTAATGATATTCTTGATATGTCAAGAATTGAACGGCAGGCTATAAAATTGTATCCGGAAGTTGTAAATCTATCCGACTTCTACGATTCAGTTAAAACTATACTAAATCCGCAGGCTGAGGCTAAAAATATCAATTTTGTATTAAAATGTGTAAATGAGGTTGACAAATTTGCTAAATTTGATAAAATGCGTGTTAAACAAATTTTCATAAACTTGCTTACCAACGCAATAAAATTCTCTGATAAAGGCGGTTTGGTTGAATGTATTGTCACCACTTTGGGGCGTGAAAACGGACTTATTCATCAGCAAATTGTTATTCGTGACCAAGGAATTGGTATGAGTAAAGAATTTATGACCCGTATATTCCAGCCGTTTGAACAGGAACACAACGAAAAAACATCAGAGCAAGTCGGCACAGGTTTGGGGCTTGCAATATGTAAAAATCTTGTCGAGGTAATGGGCGGAAGTATTTCTGTAAAGAGTAAGCTTAACGAAGGCAGTGAATTTACCGTTTTACTTGATATGCAGCAAACACAGGATAGTGTTACCGAGAGTAATTCAAAATCTTCCGTTGTCACAAACCGCAATTTGATGGGTTATCGTGTATTGCTTGCGGAAGACCACCCGCTGAATACCGAAATAGCGGTTGCATTACTTCATAAAAAAGGTTTGGAAGTCGAATGTGCAAATAACGGTAAAATTGCCGTTGAAATGTTTGAATCATCTGCTGAAAATTATTACGATATAATTCTCATGGATATTCGTATGCCGGTAATGGACGGTTTGGAGGCAAGTCGAAAAATCCGTGAACTTGACAGAGATGATGCAAAGACTATTCCTATCGTTGCAATGACTGCAAATGCTTTTGATACCGATGTACAGGAATCGCTAAATCACGGTATCAACCGACACCTTGCAAAACCTATCATGCCTAATATTTTATATGAAACATTGGATTATTATTTAAAATAATAATTGCAAAACCCTGTATGCCTACTAAACTCTGACATACAGGGTTTTAAATTAAAAAAGGATTGCAAAAATATTTTTTACAATCCCACATTCCCTATTCAGTTAAATTCATGTATTACAATTTCGCCCTTTTCCAAGCTTTCTTTTACATCTATTGCACGCTGATTTTTAGAGCCTGCAAAAAACAAATCAATACTTCTTTGTGCAAGTATAAACGGTCCGTCAATGAGTATATCTATATTCTCCAACAATTCTTTCCAATGATTTTCCTCATTTGCACCGCTTAATAAGTTCTCCCATAAAAATCCTGTAAATGCCACAACATTAAGTCCCATCTCATGCACCGCTTTTGCAATTTCAATCAATGGTTCTGCCTGCATAAACGGTTCACCGCCCGAAAATGTAACACCGTCAAGCAATGGATTTGCTTCTATTTTAGATAATATATTCTCCGTTGTATCAATATACCCACCGTTCATATCATGTGAATTTGGATTATGGCAGCCCTCACAAGCGTGCGGACAACCTTGCGTAAAAATTGCAAATCGTATGCCCGGTCCGTCCACTATCGAATCGTTTGCCAAACCAAAAATTCTTATATCCATTACTGTCACTCTTTCCAATGTTCTTTTTATTTTTTTATCAAATGCTTTTTTAATTTGCCGGAAATTGCGTATAACGCAATGACGAAAAATCAAAATGCTGCCTATTTCTTTCGCTCGCAGACGGTGCTTTTATAATTTTCCAAAAATTCAATATCCTTATCGGTCAATTCCGCCGTTTCCAGCATATCGGGACGCTTATTGTAAGTATTGATAAGCGACTGTTCCCTTTTCCACTGTTCAACCTTTGCATGATGTCCCGACAGTAATATATCCGGCACTTTTCTGCCCATAAATTCAAGCGGACGTGTATACTGCGGATATTCAAGCAGTCCGTTAAAATGCGACTCATTCTCATACGAAGTTTCACTTGCAAGTACGCCCGGAATTAATCGTGCCACTGTGTCGATAACCGTCATTGCCGGAATTTCACCGCCGGTCATAACAAAATCGCCTATTGATATTTCCATATCCACAATTTCGTCAAGCACACGCTGGTCTATGCCCTCATAATGACCGCACAGCAATATAATATGCTTATACTTTGACAAATCCTGTGCCGCCGCCTGATTGAACACCTTTCCCTGCGGTGACATATATATTGTAAGCGGTTTATAGTCCAAATCCTTTGCTATCGACATATATGCGTCATAAACAGGCTGCGGAGTCATAAGCATACCGCCTCCACCGCTGTACGGATACTCGTCCACTTTTCTGTGCTTATTTTTCGTATAGTCACGAATATCAATAAAGCTAAGTTCAAGCAATCCTTTTTCTCTTGCTCTGCCTATTATACTATTCCCAAGCACCGCCTCAAACATTTCGGGGAACAATGTAAGCACGTCAAAACGCATCATAGTTCTTCCAATCCTTCCAATAGTTTTACGGTAACTTTTTTGTTCTCCAAATCAATATCCTTAACCACATCATCAATAACAGGTATCAACAATGGGTGGTTGTTCTCACGTTTTACCTCATAAATATCGCTGCTGCCTGTTGAATAGACATCTTGAATTGTGCCCAAAAGTCTGTTGTCGGTTTCCTCATACACTTCCAAGCCTATCAAATCGGTTATATAAAATGCACCGTCAGGCAAATCGGGCATAACCTCACGTTCCGCATACAAAACAAAGTTTTTATACACTTCCGCCTCTTCAATGCTGTTAATTTCCGCAAATTTCACGATAATATTATTCTTTTGATATTTAACATTTTTTACCGTTAATTTTATCTCACCTGTTTTTTTCTTTATATAAACATACGGAATATCCTCAAATACGTCGGGCGAATCTGTCCAAGGCACAATCTTAACTTCACCACGCAGACCATGTGTATTAACTATCTTTCCTACTTCCAGCCAATCTGTATTAGCCATACTATCCCCTGCCTTTCCAAATAAATCTGTATACAAAAATCGGAGGCACAAAATGCCTCCAATTAACATACTATTTTTATTGTAAAATCTCGACAACAACACGCTTGTTTTCACGGCTTGCCGCCGCTTTAACAAGTGTACGAATAGCTTTTGCTATTCTGCCTTGCTTACCGATAACCTTACCCATATCGCTTTCAGCGACTTTAAGCTCCAAAATTACTGATTGCTCGCCGTCAACCTCCGAAACAACAACTTCTTCCGGACAATCAACAAGAGCCTTTGCAATAATTTCTAATACTTCTTTCATAGTATTGCCCTCCGTACGATTAGATAATACCATTCTTCTTCAAAAGAGCTTTTACAGTATCGGTAGGCTGAGCACCATTACCAATCCATTTTTTAGCCTTTTCAGCATCAATGTTTACTGTTGCAGGGTCTGTCAAAGGATTATATGTGCCGATTTCTTCAATAAATCTACCATCACGAGGATATCTTGAATCTGCAACAACTACTCTATAAAAAGGAGCCTTCTTTGCACCCATTCTTCTTAGTCTGATTTTTACTGCCATTTAAAATTCACCTCCAAAATTATTTGTAAAAATATATATAAGTTAAAAACTTATTAACACATTACATTCTGCCCATTCTTTTCATTTTCTTCATCAAACGAGCCTGTTTACCGCCTGTAAACTGTTTCATCATTTTCTGCATTTGTTCAAATTGTTTCAAAAGCAGATTTACATCCTGCACTCTCGTGCCGCTTCCCTTTGCAATACGCACTTTTCGGCTTGCACCGATTATGCTCGGCTTTCTGCGTTCCTCCATTGTCATGGATTGAATAATAGCCTCAATGTGTGCCATTTTCTTTTCATCAACTTCCACACTGTCAAGCATCTTTTTATCAACACCCGGCAACATTCCCAAAAGCTGCTGAATAGGTCCCATCTTTTTTATCTGACGGAACTGTTCCAAAAAGTCGTTTAAATCAAATTGCTGTTTTCTGATTTTTGCTTCAAGTTCCTGTGCTTTCTTGTCGTCCATAGCCTCCTGAGCTCTGTCAATCAATGTAAGCACATCACCCATACCGAGTATTCTCGACGCCATTCTGTCCGGATGGAATTGCTCCAAATCCGAAAGTTTTTCGCCGACCGACGCATATTTTATAGGCTTACCTGTGACTTGTCTTACCGACAATGCCGCACCGCCTCTCGTGTCACCGTCAAGCTTTGACAAAATAACACCGCTCACATCAAGGCTGTTATTAAAGCTTTCCGCAACATTCACTGCGTCCTGACCTGTCATAGCGTCTACAACAAGCAAAATCTCGTTTGGATTTACCGCCGACTTAATGTCTTTAAGTTCATCCATCAGCTTTTCATCTATATGCAATCTACCCGCCGTATCCAAAATAACGGGGTCATTACCATGTTTTCTTGCGTGTTCTACCGCCTGTTTTGCAATCTCGACAGGACTCACATCACTTCCCATTGAAAATACGGGAATATTAATCTGAGCACCCAACACCTCCAACTGCTTTATAGCAGCCGGTCTGTAAATATCACAGGCAACAAGCAATGGACGTTTATCCATCTGTTTTCTCAAATTAAGTGCCAGCTTGCCGCACGCCGTTGTTTTACCTGCACCCTGTAAACCGCAAAGCATAAATACCGACGGTGGCTTTGATGCAAATTCCAAGCGGGTATGCTCACCGCCCATAAGCTCTGTCAGCTCATCATTTACAACCTTAACAAGCTGCTGAGCCGGAGTCAAAGACTCCATAATTTCCTGTCCAAGAGCTTTCTCCGATACATTCTTTACAAAATCTTTAACTACTTTAAAGTTTACGTCAGCTTCCAGCAAAGCCAACTTAACTTCACGCATTGCGTCTTTTATATCCTTTTCGGTAAGTTTACCTTTACCGCGAAGTTTCTTAAACACTCCTTGCAGTTTCTCGCCTAAGCTATCGAATGCCACAGAAAAACCTCCTTAAACTACAAATTCTCTTTTATCCGCTCCGAAATATCCTGTAATTTATCCAATTCATCATTCACCTCTGACGAATTGCCGAGCGACCTTATCGTATCAATTATCTTATCAACTTCATCAATCTGATTTTTCAGCATACCAAATCTTTTTACCAATCCCAAGGTGCTTTCCATATCCGAGAGTTGCTTTTCGCCTTTTTTTATAAAATCCCTCGCACCCTGTCGGCTTATATTCATATCCTGTGCAATTTCAAGCAGGGACAAATCATCATTATAATAATAATCCAAAGCCTGCTGCTGCTTTTCAGTAAGCAATTCGCCGTAAAAGTCAAGCAAAATACTGATATTCAAATCTTTACTCACTGTTATCACTACTTTAATTTTTATGTGTAAAGCATTTGAACTTTACATACTGATTTTACAGTATAATTCCGCATTTGTCAAGTGTTTTTTTCATTTTTTATTAAATTTATTACTTCTGTATATTCTTCATAGCTTAAAATGCGGTTTAATACGTCAATTAGCATATTTGCGGACAGTCTTGTCGGCAGTCCGAGTTCTTCGCAAAGCCGTCTTCTGAGTTCTGCACTTTCCGCTCCGCCCGACAATCCGTCGGCATACAAATGTGCCTTTGTGATAATTCCGCCCTTTTTATATTCCGACTCGCTCCCGTTTATCGTACACCCGGCTTTTTTCAGTGCGTCAAGTATAATCTCGTCCTTTATCCCCTCAACGCCGAGCAAACCTTCTTTTCCGGCTTTTGTTTTACGCTTTTCCTTACCCTTTATATTAGGTATATATGCGTGTTTTACTCTTGCTTTCGGGAGTGCCTGTTTTATATAATTCCGTATTTTAAATCCGGCGGCATCGGAATCTGTTAAAATCACAATATCCGCTTTTTCCGACAATGTTTTTATCGTCTGCATTTTACCCTTGTTTGCAAAAATCTGAAAACCGTTTGTGACAAATATAACCCCGTCAATAAATCTCGATAATTTAATCTTATCATACACACCCTCAACTATTATTATATCGTCTATTTTATACATTATATCAATCCAATCAATAATATTATATTTTAAATATTATGTCATTATATAAAAAAAGTCAAGTAAAATATGTATTCATCAACTGCTGTCCATAATCCGCATTTTTCAAATATTTTCTTGACATAAACTCCGCAATGGATTATGATATTATTTATAATAGGATTTTTTATACCTATTTATAATTATTTATTTTAGGAGGATTTATACTATGGGAACTATCATTCTTATCGTTGTACTTGTATTGATTGTTCTTTGGGCTATTGCAACATACAACAGCCTTGTGGGACTTCGTATGCGGGTACAGGAAGCATTTTCGGGTATGGATGTATATCTGAAAAAACGTTATGACCTTATCCCGAACATCGTTGAAACTGTAAAAGGTTATGCAAAGCACGAGCAGGAAACTCTTGAAAAAGTTATCAACGCAAGAAACAAAGCCGTTTCGGCTACAACACCTACTGAAAAAGTCGACTCCGAAAAGGAACTTTCCGGCTGTATTTCACGTTTGTTTGCACTTACCGAAAGCTATCCCGACTTGAAAGCCGACACGCAATTTACAAATCTTCAAGGCGAGCTTTCAAAAATTGAAACAGATATTGCACAGGCAAGAAAATATTATAACGGTTCTGTAAAGGGATATAACACCAAGGTTTCTTTATTCCCTGCCGTAATTATCGCAAAAATATTCGGATTTCATGCTGAACCTTTCTTCACAGTTGACGATGAAAGCGAGAGAAAAAATGTTAAAGTTCAGTTCTAAGCTTATACTTGCATTATTTGTTTTCGTTCTGTCGGGAACATCTGCTTTTGCCGCAAATTATACCATTTCAGATTATGATATTGATGTAAATGTGACAACCGACAGAACATACGAGATAACCGAGCATCTCGATGTGTTTTTCACAGAGGAAAGTCACGGTATCTATCGTGCGATACCTGATTCAAGTTCCGTTGAAAAATATCGTATAAAAAATGTTTCCACCTTTGATGATGAAAGCAGTCTTGAAAACGACAGCGGTTATCTTAACATAAAAATCGGTGACCCCGATAAAACAATAACAGGTCAGAAAGATTACACCATCTCATATGATTTGGTGCATATAAAGGACGATGCCGACGACGGCGATTATTTTTATATGAATCTTATCGGCACTGAATGGAATACTACGATAGATAATGCGACAATAAAAATTAATTTGCCTACCGACCAAATATCCGATGTATCCATTACAAGCGGCAAATACGGTTCATCACGCAATGAAGCAAATGCCGTATGTTCACAGGAAGGCAACACAATTTATGTTACTGCGGAAAATCTAAATCCGGAAGAAGGCATAACGCTTAAATTAAAGATGCCTGAGGGCACATTTGCCGACGCTCCGGACTCATTTTATCCGTTTGCCGATATTGTTGCGGTGATACTTGTTGTATTGTCAATAATGCTGATATTTTACGCATTGGTGATATTCTTTAAATACGGCAGAGATAAAGCCGTTTTGCCTATAATGGAATTTTATCCGCCGGACAATATGAATCCAACGCAAATCGGCTATATCATAGACCGCACTGTTGACACCAAAGATGTTACATCACTGATATTTTATTGGGCGTCCAAGGGCTTATTAAATATCACTCATAACGGCGGAAATAAGTATACACTTACCAAATTAAAGCCTATGGACGATACTTATCCGAAATATGAGCAGTCTGCGTTCAATAAGCTGTGGTCTTGCGGTACAAACGATTCTGTAACCAATAACGAACTTTCCGAAAATTACTATACCGAAGTAAACAGTGTAAAAACTTCTGTCCCTTGTGATTTTGTGAACGAAAAGGAACTTGACTCAGATACAAGCGGCACACTTTCTTTTATCACAGTATTATTATCTGTACTTATGCTGTTCCTTCCGTCCTTTATCGGCGGAATTTACGAAAGCGACATTATATCGGGACTTATATTCGGCGGTATATCGCTTGTTCCGCCCGTTGTTTTCTATTTTGTAATACGCAATATTGATAATGCAAAATACAAAAAAGGCAATGTTAAAAGGTTCGGCGGAATTATCGTCAGCATAGCCGCATTTATAGTCGGTATGATAATATCATCAATATTTGTGAGCATTGTTGCCGAAGAAGTATTCGGTATTTTAGCGGTAATTCTTATAGTTTTGAATGTATTTATATCGGTTTTAATTGCCGTGTTCACTAATCAGCGTACAGAATACGGTCAAAAAATCCTTGAACGTACAATCGGCTTTAAAGAATTTCTATCCACTGCCGAAAAAGATAAATTGGAAATGCTTTTGGAGCAAGACCCTGAATATTTCTACAACATTCTTCCGTATGCAATAGCATTGGACGTAACCAATAAATGGGCAAATAAATTTGATAATCTTGTTACCCAGCCGCCAAGCTGGTACACTGATTATTCAACAGGTCCGTTCCGCACTACCGTACTATGCAATAACATGGCTCATTGTATGCATAATCTGCAAAACAATATGACGTCATCACCCGCATCGGAATCAAGCTCCGGTTCGGGCAGCTTTGGCGGCGGCGGTTTCTCCGGCGGCGGCTCAGGCGGTGGCGGCGGCGGTTCGTGGTAATCGTTAAAAAGCAAATTAAAAAAATCGAGGGTTTTAAAACCCCCGATTTTTTATTTGTAATATATGTTATTTACTTTCACATAACGGAATTAATTTATTACCGTCCATATTCCAGAAGAATGCTGATATTCTGTCTGTATTTTCAATACTGTCAAGAGGTAAACTCTCCTCATTACCGACAGTAAAATCTTTCGACAACATTTTAATTCCTATCAATTCATTATTTTTATATCCGGCGATAATCAAAGCCGCATTGCTTACATTTTCTTTTACGCTGACTTTGGCTGTTCCCGTTTCTTTGTCTACTGTAAGAGTAGGTCGGTCATTATTCTCCGCAAGCACAAATGCACTGCAAGAATAAATACGGAATTTTAGTTTGTTTCCATCTATAACAGGTTTAATTTTTTCCTTTAATGTATCATCATCGCCAAAATGCTTAACAATCAAATCCTTGTCTTTAATATCATCTGAAATCGTCATTTCAATGATAATCGGCGACAACGGCTGCATTACATTATTGTCCAATGTATATTCTGCGTCAAATCTTGCTATTTCATCTTCGCTCGGCTTTTCTGCTGTGATATTCAGCTTTACATCTCCGCTTTCCGCACCCGATGCCAGATTCAAGCCTACGGTATTAATGCTGTTGTACAACAAATCCTTATTTTCTGCATCCTTGTCGTCTGTAACTGTTTTATCTGCTGTCAAATCAGGATTTGTAACCTTAACAGCATTTTCAAGTTTCAAAATGTCGCTATCCGCTATTGTTTCCTTTTCAGCATTGTTAAGTCTTACAAACGCATTTTTAGCATTCGTCACTTGGTCATAGTTATCTGCTGTTATATTTGACGGTAAATCTGTGATAGCTTTTTTCGTATCGTCCAACGATACTTTTGTTCCCTCAACTATCATTGCACCTTTGTATACTTTGCCCGCAAGCATATTCTTGTATGTTGTCTGCGTTCCGTTAGGCACATATACATATCTTAACGCAGTTGAATTACTGCTTATGGAATATTTCATAATGAAATCGTCCAAATTTATATCACGCAGGAATGTAATATAATCCAGCTTATAGCAATAGTCAAATGCTTGATTTCCTATTTCTGTCACGCTTGCCGGAATTGTTACCGTTGTTATACTATCATTTCTGAAAAATGCCAAATTACCTATTGTTTTAAGCGTAGACGGCAAATTACACTCTTTCAGATTAACACAAAATTCAAAAGCCGACTTACCTATGCTATTTAAACCTTCGTTAAACTTAACATTCTCTAAATTACTACTTCTCAAAAACGCATATTTTTGTATGCTCACCGTTCCGTCAGGCACTGTATAGGTTTTCGCAGTATTTGCCACAGGATATGTGTGCAATTCATTGTCTGCGGTAAACAATACTCCGTCTATTGCCTTATATGCTGTGTTTCCGTCCGCAACTTTAAATTCTGTAAGGTTCTTGCTGTTGCCAAACGCTCCGTTTTCTATTTCAGTAACCGTGCTCGGAACAGTGTATTCACTGTTTATCTTTGCAACAGGATATTGTATTATCTTGCTTCCGCTCTTGTCCAACAATACACCGTCTGTACTTGAATACACCTCGTTGCCCGCACTTACATTAATTTCTTCAAGTGCCACACAGCCTATAAATACATTCTGTCCCATGCTCTGCAATTTATCCGGTATATTCACCTTTTTCAATGAAACACAATATGAGAATATCGAATCACCTATTGTTTTTACATTACTGCCCAATGTAATCTCTTTTAAGTTAGTACAAGATTGGAATACATAATCGTCTATTTCTTCCAAACTGTCATTGAAAACTACCTCTTCCAATGCCTCACCGCCTGTAAAAGCTGAATAACTAACTCGTTTAAGTTCATCATTAAACACAATCTTTTTCAAATTTTTAAAATGCCAAAAAGCATTACCGCAAATAGTTTCAGTACCCGTTTCAATAGTATATTCTGTCATTTCCGATGCCGGCGGATATGTCAGCAAGCATTTTGTTGTTATTTCATCTTGGCTTTGTGTTTCCTCATTATATACATATTCGGTATTATATCCGTACAATACACCGTTGTTGCTGTGTATTCCCGACTCTGCACCGTCGGCAACAGTTATGCTTTTAAGCTTTTCACAATCTCTGAATACATTTTCGGAAATCTTAACTATTGTGTTTGGTATCGTTACGCTTGTCAATTCCGTACACTCTTCAAAACAATCGTCCCATAATTCCTGTACATTCTTTAAATCTATATCAACAAGAGCACTGCACTCGCTGAATGCCTTTGATTCTATTACCGTTGTACTGTCGGCAAGCACCACTTTTTGCAGATATTTTTGGGTTGCAAATGCTTCATATGTAATTCTTTCAACACCGCTCGGAACAGTATACTCAGTTTCTTTTCTGTTCAAAGGATATTGAATTAATCTGTTTTCTTTTGTATTTACAAGAGCAATATTTGCACTGCTGTATGAACTGTTTCCCTCTGCCACATTAAATGTTTCAAGCGAATCCATGTTTCTGAATGCATTTTCTTCAATAACAGTAACCGTACTCGGTATTGATACTGTCTTAATTTTTATACATCCGTCAAATGCTCTTTCACCAATTCTCTTAATACCTTCCGATATTGCAACACTTTCCAATGCCGAACAATTATAGAACGCATTATCCGCAATACCATATGCAGTCTGTCCGTCGTCCAATTCGTATGGTATGGTTATTGATTTTGCTATATCATTTTCATAGCCTATTATCCAAACTTTTCCGTCCTCTGCAACACCGTATTTTATACCGTCTTTTGTAAATTCCTTTGTGTAATTTACATCGCTTTGCAGTTTGACCTCATCATTTTCATTTGTTTCGCCGTGATACAAATAAACTCCCGTATCATCGCCACTTTGCTGCACTTTTGCACTTGCCGGAATAGCAATTCCCGACAAACATAAACTTGCAGTCATCATTACACAAGCAATTCTTGACAAATATTTTTTCATCAAGCCAACCCCCTTTATATTAGTTATGTTAATTATATCACATAATTTTTATTATGTATATTATCACATACTCCAAAAATATATACTAATATTGTTATATTTCTCTACTTTTTTATTAATGCCATACAAAAAGGAGCTGCATATTTTACAACTCCTTGGAATATTATGTTATTTAAGCAATTCATCTGCCAACTCATACATATCTTCAACGTTCTTATCATTCATAGCAGACTTAATTGTCACAATCTTTTCGCACACTTGGATATTCTTCATTGCCTCAAAAGCAGTCTTCATCAATTTACCCGCCATTGCCGCCCATGTGCCGTTTTCTATCAATGCGACTTTTCTGTT
Source organism: uncultured Clostridia bacterium (assembly GCA_934476075.1). GTDB lineage: Bacteria > Bacillota > Clostridia > UBA1381 > UBA1381 > CAKSNH01. The sequence goes on from CAKSNH010000020.1 coordinate 31,351, forward strand.
CTGATAATTTTTGCTCTTTAAGTGATTTATGAAGTCCTCCATACATGGGAACATTCCACCGTCATATGTAGCACAAGCCGCAATCATTTTATCATATTTATATGCTTCCGCAATAACCTGCGACATATCCGCTCTTGACAAATCACGCAATACAACATTTTCGACATTCTTTTCCTGTAAAATCTCTGCCATTTTGTGTGCCGCCTTTTCCGTATTGCCATGAATAGATGCGTAAGCAATCAATACCCCGTCACATTCCGGCTTGTAACCGCTCCATGTGTTGTACAAATCAATATAATAGCCTAAATTTTCTTTAAGAACAGGGCCATGCAGCGGACAAATAATTGATATATCCAAACCCGACGCTTTTTTCAAAAGTCCCTGCACCTGTGCACCGTATTTTCCGACAATGTTAATATAATATCGTCTTGCCTCGTCTGCCCAGTCCTCATTTACGTCCAACGCACCGAATTTACCAAATCCGTCTGCCGAGAACAAAACCTTTTCCGTCTGCTCATATGTGACCATAACCTCAGGCCAATGCACCATCGGAGCCATAAAAAACTGCAATGTGTGCTTGCCGATATTTAATGTGTCGCCCTCTTTTACCACCACTTCTCTGTCCGAAAAATCAGCATTGAAAAATTGGCTCATCATTGTAAAAGTTTTAGCATTTCCCACTAATTTTACATCGGGATAACGTTCTACAATCTTTGTAATGTTTGCGGCATGGTCGGGTTCCATATGTGATACAACCAAATAATCAATTTTTCTGCCGCTTAATTCGTTGTTGATATTATCAAGCCATTCTTCCGTAACGTCCTTATCAACCGTATCCATCAGCACTATTTTATCGTCAAAAATTAAGTACGAATTGTATGACACACCATTCGGCACAGCATACTGATTTTCAAACAAATCCAATCTTTTATCACTTGCACCCACATACACTATTGATTGAGTAATATTTTTCATTTGCAAAATTTACCTCCTGCCTATGCTATATTTCTTCATAGCTGACAATTTTCTTTATATCCTTTATCTTTTCGTAATATTCTCTGCATACTTTCTTGGAACTTTCAAGTTCAAGCGAACGGTAATTTCCGCATTCGATTTCACTCTTGCCGAAAACCTCACCCTCATATGCAATAATTTTTTGAAGTATATCTTTTATTATTTCAAGCACCTTGTCCGCACTTACATCGTCACGAACAAGCAGATAAAATCCTGTCTGACACCCCATAGGTCCAAAATAAATAACGCTGTCTGTAATTTCACTGTTACGCACAAACGTTGCAAACATATGCTCTGTCGTGTGCATCGACACATTGTCCATCAAAACCCCTGTATTTGGCTTGCACACACGCATATCGTAAGTCACAATATCTCCGTCAATACGAGAAATATATATACCCTCGTTTAATTTTCTGTGGTCAACGCAAAAACTTTTAATCTTCTGCATTATTTATCATCCTCCATCTTATCCAAGAACGCCAAAATCATTTTTATTGAATTTTTCGCTGCAAGCTCCACAAATTCCGTAAAAGATAAATGCGAATCATCGTCCGCACCGTCCGAAATAGCACGAACCACGCAAAAATCAACGTCATTTGCATAACAAACGTGCCCTATGCTCGCACCCTCCATTTCAGCGGCAACCGCCCCGAAATTGTCGACAATCCATTTTTTCTTTTCTGCACTGTTTATAAACTGGTCACCCGACGCAATAGTCCCCTCAATAACTTTTATACCGTCAAGAGTTTCCGCCGCTTTGAACAAAATATCTGTTACCCATTTTGCACAAGGCATTTTAATCACATCAAGTCCCGATATATACCCTAACTCATCTCCCAAAGGCGATGTATCCATATCATGCTCCACAACATCTGTCGCAACGGCAATATCGCCTATTTTCAATTCAGACGTCAATCCGCCCGCAACACCGATATTTATAATCACCTTTGGACTGAATTTCAAAATCATAGTCTGTGCACACATTGCCGCATTTACCTTGCCCACTCCGGCAACAGCCACAACAACATCCACTCCGCTCAATACACCCTGATAAAGTTCTATTCTTCCGACTTTATGCACGGTTACATTGCTCATCATTGCTTTCAATGCTTCCACTTCAACCTGCATTGCTCCGATAATTCCAACCATATATTTTCTCCTTAGTTATTCTCTAATAATTCCAAACGTTTTTCCAAAAACTCTATATCCTTATCCGACGGATTTACTTTCTTGTATGAGTCCAGCACCTGTCTTGCCTGTGCCGCCATCTTTGCATTAAGTAAATTCATAAATGCCATTTTTATTTTTTGTGCATACTCATCAAACTCTTTATTTACGCTTACCGCTTTATCCAGCTTCTCTTTAATATCGACAAGTACAACTTCTGTTATACTCTTCATTTCATTGTCGCTCTTTATTGCCGACTTTAATTGTTTCAAACACTCTGCATAATTTTTGTTGTTATAATTATCCATAGCTTTTGCGGCATAGTAGATAAACTGAACATCTTCCGAATATCCTCCGATACATTCATCATTTATCATATTCTGATTGTATGCAAGTGATATAAATGCAGTACCCAAATCCGTATATTCCTTTAACAGATTTATAGCCTCTTCATTTTCTGTTCTGTCACTGTTTTTCAATAATATTTCATACAATTTCAATGCAAACGAAATTGTAATAAAATCATTCAATTCACCTGCCGAGTGAATATATTTGTCTAACACATCTCTGAACTCACATATCTGCGAAACCCAATATTTTATTGTGTCAATACTGTCGCCTATTGAATTTATATGTGCTGTTTTATTTATATCCACATTTGTTTTAAACATAAAGTAGAATATGTCACCGTATATTGCAGTTTGTTCAAAATCATATTTAAGAAATTCATTGACCATTTCCGAAATATCTTTGCCGTCAGCATCTGCTTTTCTGATTTTTAAAATTAACGCATATTTCTTATCATTAATATTCATACTGCATAGCGAATTCAATAATTCCTCGTCATTTAAATATCTAAGCGTAATTTCTTTTTCAAACGCTTTTTCAAAATCACCGCCGAGTTTATTTAATGTTTGAGCAATAATGCTGTAATCCTTTGTTTTGAATGCCAATTCAAATAATATATCGGCGTACTTCGGGAAATCATTACCGTTTTGCATAAATTCATTTAAATCTATACTTGCCATCAATTTAATTGCACTCTTGTAATTTTTCAATGCAATATAAGATTTTACAGCTATATATGTCACATAACGAACCATAAATTTACTTGAAAGCATAACATTAAAAAATTCCGCTCCCTTTGAACTTAAATATCCGTTTATATATAAATCATTTATGGATTTATATTTTTTATATGCTTCTATGCTATTTTTATATTCTCCCAATTCAAAATAAGCATTTACCATACGCCCGTATATGCCTATATCAACAATATTTTTTTTGTCTGATTTTTTAATTTCAAAGTATTTCTTTGCATATTCCAATAATTTATTATGATTTTCTTTTATAAAATAAAGTTCTATGCAATACCCATATAAAGCATATAGTAAATATATATTTTTATCTTTTTCGGTTTCAACTTTTATACCGTCAAGTATATATTTTTCCACCATGTCATATTCCTTCAAATTTGTATATGCCGTAGCTAAATGGATATAAGTACGTCCTGTCGGATTTTCTTTGAGTTCTTCCAATAGGTATTTAACATATAATTTTGACTTTTTCTTTAATTCACCGTCAGCCGTTGCCATATATCCATAATGATGTGCAACAGTATTTAATGTTTTTGTCGGCTCATCATGTGTATTTAATGCCTCATGAATTTTCCCGATAAACTCTGTTTCAGGCAATATTCTGCACATTCTCGATGCGGCAAAATCATTATATATCACCATTCTTGCGTCGCTGTAATTCCTCACTATATATGATGCCGACCTATACATCTTATATTCTCCGCTGTTGAAAAATTCTATAATTTCCGATGCGTCCTCAATCACCTCATCACCGTCTATAAACATAAACCATTCGCCCTTGGCTTTTTCCAGCGTAGAATTTCTTGCTGCGGCGTAGTCATTGCACCACTCAAAATGAAATACATTATCTGTAAAATCCTTTGCAATCTCCACCGTATCATCTTCCGAACCGGTATCCGCTATAATAAGTTCACTGTCCACAGCATCTAAAATCTGTTTTACACCTTCCAGGCATTTTCTTAAATGAGCATGCTCATTTTTTACAATCATTCCTATCGAAAGTAACATAATAAACTCCTTTGAAACTCATAGTCCTATATACTCTTTAAACGCTTTTCCACGTTCCTCAAAATTTTTAAAAAATCCGTAGCTTGCCGCCGCCGGCGACATAACGCATATCTTGCCTTTTCCGGTTATTTTTTTTGCCTTTTCCGCCGCATCACGCAAATCATCTGCCATCACAACTTTTTCCGCTATATCTGTATTTCTCAAAATCTCTGCTATACGCTCTCCCGTATTCGGTATCAAAATTATATTGTCAACTTCCGCATTTTTCAAATATTCGGTAAGCGGAGTATAATCTATTCCCCTGTCCATACCGCCTATTATTACACTGCCCACATTTTTCAAACTTTCCAATGCCTGTATGGTTGTTTCGCATATTGTGGATATTGAGTCATCATAATATTTGACGCCGTCTTTTTCACCTATGAACTCCAATCTGTGTGCAAGCGGCTTGTAGGTTTTCAGCGATGCAAAAAATTCCTCATCATTCACACCATATTCACCGCACACCGCATATGCTGCCGCAATATTGAATACGTTATGATTTCCCACCAAAGCAGTGTCATTTTCATTTATCGTGATTTCTTTTCCTTTATATCTTATATTTCTTTCATGCGTCATAATATCTGCACTTGTTCCGTCAGACGAAATTGACAATACTTTTCCACCACATTCTTTCGGCAAATTTGCCGCATTGCATATCAATAAATCATTTTCTTTTTGATAACGATATACATTCTCCTTTGCGTGCACATATTTTTCATATGTTCCGTAATGGTCAAGATGTTCGGGATATAAATTAAGCATTATCGCTGTTTTCGGCGAAATATTGGTATATTCAAGCTGATGACATGATAATTCATATACAATAATCGTCTTATCGTCTATTTGCTCCATCATATCAAATGACGGTATTCCGATATTGCCCATAAGCAGACAATCATCAACCTTGTCTTTTAAAATATGATAAATCAAAGTCGACGTTGTGCTTTTCCCTTTTGTCCCTGTTATACCGATAGTTTGGTTGCTGAAACACATAAAGAAAAGTTCCGTCTGTGATGTAATTTTTTTCAGCAAATCCTCGCTTTGATTTTCCAAAACTATTCCCGGGCTTTTTATAATAACATCAAATTTCTCTATTCCTTTTTGATAGTCTGCTCCGACCTTTAATTCCGCATTTTCAACAGGTTCAAGCTCTCGTGAATCCGCAATGGTTACAGACTTGCATTTTGCATACTTGCACAAAAAGTTGTAAGTTGACTTTCCCTCTCTGCCGAAACCTAAAATTAATACATTTTTTCCGTTTACAACATTGCAAATTTTATCAAACAATGCCCTTCCCCCTAAGTATACCGTCATAACATTCATCGTCAAGTAATTTTTTAAACTCTGCCGGTATCAAATTTTGTTCATCATAAAATTCTTTGTATTTATTATCTTTTCCGATATATGATTTACTTATATCCAAAGTTTTGTAATATTCAAATAAATACGGCAATTTTTCATTTTCTTTTTCCATTCTCACAATAGTCAGCCCTATTGCGGTATTAACTTCATCACGGCTGCCCACACACTCAAACGGCTTTTCGGGGCAAATTCCTATCAGCTGTTCAAATGTTGTTTTCAAATTTTCCTTTTCAAGCAAATTTTCACCGAAAATATTCACCAATTCCGCACTCGTCAAAAACGGCGATAAAATTAAATACACAAATAAGCACTTCGGACAGTTGCAGCACCATATATTTTGTTTGCTTCCCGCATTGCAGCTTTTAAAAATACCGTGGTATGCTTTTTGTTTTGCAAAATATTGTGCAATCTGAAACTCACTCATAGAACGCAATAAACTGAAATATTTTACACCGCTGTTTATGTATTGTTCTTCGTAGTCGCAAAAATCCTTTTCAAACTGAAAACTTTTTGAATATTGATGATTGACATAACTGTCGCTTACCGTACTTTCGTTTGCACTCGCCTCATTTGAAAGAACCACATACTTTTTACCGCTCAAATATGCCGTTATAACAGCTGAAAATGCTACTATTGCAGAAAACGGCGTATGACCGTTAAGGAAACCCTGCTTATTAAGTTCAAGCATATTTTTATCCAAAGTACGACCGACTTTTATCAAACTGTCCCCTGAAAATCCGCCGATTTCAGCCGTATCCAACGTTGCCCCCCGTGGATTTATTATATAACAAGCCGTTTTTTCTTTCATAGACTTTAATACTTCAATGGTAACTGCCGAATCCTTGCCGCCGCCTATCGGTATAAGCGCACCGTCCAAATTAACCGGTGTTCTGTTTTCCTCAATATCATTTCCGACCGATGCCATTGACATAAAATCATTATAATCAGCATCAATTCCGTTTGTGTAGAAAAACTCACCCAAACCGTAAAAATATTGTTTTTTCCACCATTCAATCTGTTCATTGTCCAGCTTACCGCATTTAACGATAACATTCGGTGCACACGATATTTTCCAGTAACTCACAAGCTCGACCATACCCAACGAAAAAATCAATTTTTCCAAAACCGAGTCATCAATACCGACTGTTTTGCTTTTCGGGAACTTCCATGTAGGTTTAAATTCAGCCAAATTTTCTATATTAAAAGTATACTCTACCTCTATATTTTCGTTTGTTTCATTTATACTATAATTATCAAATGTAAATGTAGGATATTTCATTCTAAGTGAATTATATTTTTCCAAAAAATCTCCTCCAAATCTCTGCAATATTCTTCTATCATTTTACCACTCTTTTAACATACGGTCAACTAAATCAATTTATTTTATAAATTATGAGTTGTCGCTTACGCAAACTTGCAAAGTGGCTCTGCTCCATCAAAGTTTAGGTCAAGCCTTTTTAAAGGCTTGCGAATTTTTAAGGCAGAGCCTTAAATCGCCGTCCGCAGACGGCGAAACACCCCTAGCGTCCAAGTTTGGTCAAACTTTCTAAAAGTTTGTCGCCGACCGCAGTTGGCGAAATCCCTACACTTTTGGTTATATCTACATTTGTGTAGCGGAAGAATGACGCTACTGTGAACTAAATTTATCTTGCGGTGGACTATGCACAAACTATAAATTAGTGTTCTATCCTAACATAGCTAACAGCATAGCGTAGTGCGACTGACGTTACCCCCATTTAGCGTTGGGGACGTTTCACTTCCCCATGAGTATAGACGTTAGCAAATTATAGCGAACCCTTTGGAGTTCGCTTTGTCCACGTCCACAAAGCAAACGGAAAAGTCCGCAAGGGACACCCT
>CAKSNH010000021.1 GCA_934476075.1 uncultured Clostridia bacterium
TTAAAGGTGCATAACTATAAATACAACAAGTTTCCTATGCGTCCTCTTAATTGGAAAGCCCCTGTTGATTACATTAAGGCTTTCCTGCAAGACGGCGAAATTTTTTGACCGATTGTGTAACACATCATTGACAAACCTACATAATATACTTTGATTAAACAAAAAAATGACACTGCCGATATACATCAGCAATGCCATAATTGTGGTAGCGGTAAGTGGATTTGAACCACTGACACCACGGGTATGAACCGTGTGCTCTAGCCAACTGAGCTATACCGCCATATCCAAAGGACGTGTTTTATTATACATCAACTTTTTACGTTTGTCAACACTTTTTTTAAAAATTTTTTAATTTTTTTATTTTGTCAAAAAACAAAGATAAAATTCCCTTAATTTAAAGTAATTTCTGCTTGTAAAGTTTGCAAATCGGTGGTATAATAATTTTACATGAATTTTATTTATACTCGGGGATGCAACGGGTTCGACGGGGATAAAGAAGTTCGAGAAGCGAGTAGCGGTGAGCGCCGCTTAAAAAGCTCAAACTTTTAAATTTAAACGCTAACGATTTAGCATACGCTGCCTAAGCGGCAGCCGTCCTGACTTTGAGTACCTCGGCTTAGTTTAGGGCGAATATCAGAGGTGAACGTGAATATGCTCTTGCCTTGGGGCATATCATGACTTAAAGGCTACTGAAACCATAAGCTTGGTTGTGGACTTATGGCAGAGGGAATGTAGACCATAACCTGCACTCGGAGAAACTCGGGTGGAACTATCTTCGGACAGGAGTTCAACTCTCCTCATCTCCACCATCTATTTACACTTACAAATTAAGGAGGGCTTTTCTGTGGCTCAGAGTTATAATCAGGCAGTAAAGAATATCAAAGGCAGCTTTGCCGTTGAGGGAATAAATTTGAGCAAGCAATCCCTTCATAATTTGGAGCGTTTGTCAAACGGCAGTGTGTCAATCGCCGAATTGATAAAAGAAATATCGGAAAGGTATAAAGTCAAAGAAAAATAATATGTTTTCAAAATATGACGTTTATTCAACTGTTCAATCGATATATTGTTATCATGACACAAATGTATTAAAAAACAAACTTAATATTCAAGATTTGGATACATTAAAGCAATTTGAAGAAGAAATTGTTTCCGCTAAAAGCTATGAACTCATTATAAATCCCATCTCGGGTTTTTTTTCAAAAACTCATTTATTTAATATTCACCGTTATCTTTTTGAAGATGTTTATCCTTTTGCAGGCAAATTAAGAAAAGAACAGATATATAAAGGCAATACAATATTTTATCCACCCGACTGTATTGACAACGAGCTTAACAAAGTCTTTGATAAAATCAAATCGTGCAAAGGCAACACTTTTGACAAGAAAGATTTGTTTGATTTCACTGCATACATAATGGCAGAGTTAAATATAATTCACCCATTCCGAGAGGGGAACGGCAGAGCAATCCGAGAATTTATACGTCAGTGGATGTTAAAATTCGGCTATTCGCTTAATTGGGGAAATGCCAGCCGTGATGATATTTTAAATGCTTCAATAATGTCGGTTGATGATTACAGGGCACTTGTTCCTATATTAAAAATATGCGTTTTGGACAATGAGCAATTAGACTCATATATCCACCAAAAACACAAACCGCATAAATGCTGATAAACTCAGTGTTCATGCGGTTTTTAGTGCTTTTTGATATTTTTCCGTTATCTTATTTTAGCTTGTTTTTGCCCTGTTTTTCCCGTTAGGTGTAGTCAAAATGCAGTCAGTTATTATTTCTTCTCCAACATTCTCCCCGAAATTACCACCATTGTACAATCCTTCTTGACTGTACAAAAATAGCGTAGCAGCTGACAAAACTGCTACGCTATAAAAATTTATAACCTTCGGCATCTATCATTTGATAGTCCGTTAAATTCATATCATCAATCTAAGCCGTTATTACACTTTAATTGTTCTACAAGCTCACTAATTCTTGTTGAAATATCAGACAATTTATTAATTGAATTGATACAATCCTGCAAAACTCCGTCCGTATTGTCAAACGTGGTCTTTTCCTTGTTTGTGCTGTCTTTAATTTTTGTAAGCATTTCATCAACAAGCTGTGTCTGTGTCGAAGTTTCGTCAGACAAACGTCTGATTTCCTGTGCAATCGCATTAAATCCCAAACCGTGAGTACCTGCTTTTCTCGCCTCAACAGATGCGTTAAATCCAAGCAATGTAAGCTGCATTGAAATATCCTTAATATATGTAATAATCTTGTCAGATTGCTTTACACCCTTCAAAGAACTGTTAAGCTCCTCCAAGAAACTTGCAAAACTACGCTGCAACTTATTGATACAATCTGTTGTAGTATTCATTACATTATCAATCTGCTGTGTTTCGTCAAGCAATGCCGACAACGAGTATTTAAGATTTTTTTCAGATTCTGCAACAACCAAACGCTGATAACCAGCCTCTGACAAGCTGTTTGCAACCGCATACAAAAGATTTGCCGCTTTTTCGATTTGGTCCATCGGCTTAATCTTAATCTTCTTGATTGCTTTTATATATTCTTCCTCGTCTACACCGATTTCACGGGCAATTTTTCTGAATTTATCCAAATCCGGTGGCTCAGGTAATACCTGACCGCCTATCAGCGAGCCTATATGTCTGCCGTTTACAATAATAGGTGCGGCAAAGTCAACCAAACCGCCGTGGCAGTAATAAACAGACGGTCTGCCTGTTTTAGCAGCCTCAGCACCGCCCTTTAAGTCACACATATTACAGCGTTCACCGCCCAATTTTGTAGGACGAGTCAAATTCATACAAAAATCGGTAGGATTACTTAGCTTAGTAACCGGACCGTTCATATCAGTAGCAAGTGCAGCCATACCTGTTGCATCGGAAAATGCGTCCTGTATCTTCTGTAAAGTATCAGCACTTATTAAATCCAAAAGTTCAATAGAATAAATATCAAGTGCCATAAAATCAAATCCTTTCCACCTACAAAAAACTGTGCAAAATACACAACTTTTTAAATTTATAATCCATTCCTTTTTAAATATTCTACTATAAAATCGTTAAAAAGTCAACTAAAACACGGCAAATATATCAATTAAAATTGCTCACATAATGTATCGCCGATGTTCCCGCAACCGCACCGTCCGCAGCGGCTGTTATAATTTGTCTTAAAACCGTATCCCTTACATCGCCCGCAGCAAAAATGCCGTCAACATTGGTACGCATATTTGCGTCGGTCTTGATAAATCCGCTTTCGTTTACCTCAACAACAGTTTTTGCAAGTTCCGTTTCGGGAGCAGTTCCGACCGCCACAAACACCGCACTCGTGGCTATAATTGTGGTTTCGCCCGTTTTAACGTTCTTCGTCTGTATGGTTTCAACCGTCTTGTCGCCCATAATTTTTTCAACAATCGTATCGGTAATTACAAGGATTTTATTGTCGGCATAAACCTTATCGACCAAAGCCTTTTCCGCTCTGAATTTATCGCTTCTGTGTATTATCGCCACATTTTCGCAAAAACGTGACAGATACAGTGCGTCCTCAAAAGCCGTGTTTCCGCCGCCGACAACAACCGCATCTTTGCCTTTGAAAAATGCTCCGTCACAGGTTGCACAGTACGACACACCCACGCCTTTCAATCTGTCCTCTCCGTCAACCTCCAATTTTCTCGGTTTTGCACCTGTTGCAAAAATAATAGCTTTGGTTTGATAAGCGTTTTTTCTGGTTCTTACCGTTTTTATCGGCTTGTCAGCGTCCTCTATCGACTTGACCGTTTCCGCCGTAAATTCCGCACCGAACCGTTTTGCGTGCTCATACATTTTATCCGCAAGCTCTTTCCCCGAAGGAGAACCGTCAAATCCGGGATAGTTATCCACCTCATATGTTAAAACGGTCTGTCCGCCGTGCGACAATTTTTCTATAACCAAAGTTTTCATTCCGCCTCTGCCGGCATAAACAGCCGCCGACAATCCCGCCGGACCCGCACCTATAATAACTATATCATACATACTTTTCTCCTCCTTTCATCATAGTATTTCATATTATCAGAATTCTATTCAATCTCGCTTATAAGGTCGTTCATATCGTACATACCTGCCGGCTTGCCGACCATAAACTGAGCCGCTTTAATCGAACCGACAGCAAATACTTCCTTAGACGCTGCCGAATGTTTCAGTTCGATAACTTCGTCATTGCCGGCGAATATTACAGTGTGGTCGCCGACGATAGTACCGCCTCTTACCGCATGAAGACCGATTTCATTCTTTTTGCGTTTTCTTCTTACTGAATGTCTGTCGTATACATATTCGGCAGGCTCTGAAAGCGAGTCTGAAATAGCGTCGGCAATAGCAAGTGCAGTACCGCTCGGTGCGTCGATTTTCTGGTTGTGATGACGTTCCACAATCTCAATGTCAAAGCTGCCTTCAAGCAATACGGCGGCTTTCTTTGCAAGTGAAATAAGCAAATTGATGCCAAGGCTCATGTTTGCAGAGAAGAATACCGGTATTTCCTTTGCGGTTTCATTAAGCAATTCTCTTTGTTCCGCCGACAAGCCTGTTGTAGCCACAACTATTGCAAGCTTTCTTTTCTTTGCATAGTCCAAAAGTCCCTCTAATGCACTCGGATGCGAAAAATCTATAATTACGTCCGCCTCACCGTCAAAATCGTTCGGATTGCCGAATACCGGATATGTGTTCGGGATAAAATCGTTTATATCAAATCCCGCAACAATTTCACAGTTATCATTTTCAGCCGCCAAACGGGTTATTACCTGTCCCATTTTGCCGTTACAGCCGTTTAAAATTATTTTTGTCATGTGTAATCTCCTTTAATTCAATATCAATATAGGGACAGTTTCCTGTCCCTATATATTATATCCTATTATGATAATTTCTTAACGTTCATATCAGCCAATGCTTTCTTCAATACTTCAAGATTAGCGTCTTCCATATCGCAAAGAGGCATTCTCAAATTGCCGACATTGTAGCCCAATTCTCTCATAGCTGCTTTAACAGGCACAGGATTTACCTCGATAAACAATTTATTTATAAGGTCAAGCATATCAAGCTGTAATTTTCTCGAACCCTCAACGTCACCCTCAAAATATTTCGCACAAATATCATGTGTTTCTTTCGGCATGATGTTTGATATTACCGAGATAACACCCTTGCCGCCAAGCGACAATATAGGCACTATCATATCGTCATTGCCCGAATAGATATATAAATCAGGCACTTCGGCAGCTACCTTTGCCACATATGAAATGTTACCGCTCGCCTCTTTGATTGCCACGATATTGTCAACCTTTGCAAGCTCTTTAAGCGTAGGAATTGTAAAGCCCATTCCCGTTCTTCCCGGTACATTGTACAAAATGATAGGAATGTTTACCGAGTTTGCAATTTGGGTAAAGTGTGCAACAAGACCTTTTTGTGTGGTTTTGTTGTAGTAAGGTGTAACAAGCAATAGTCCGTCCGCACCCATTTGCTCTGCCTTTTTCGACAATTCAATCGCATGAGGAGTATCGTTGCTGCCTGTACCGGCAATAACAGGTATTCTCTTGTTTACCTTTTTAATTGTATATTCAATGGCTGCCAAATGCTCGCTGTCCGGCATTGTAGACGCCTCGCCTGTCGTACCGCAGATTACAATAGCGTCTGTGCCGTTGGCAATGTGCATTTCGATTAGGTTGCCAAGTTCATCGTAGTTAGTTTTCATACCGTCAAACGGGGTAACGATAGCTACTGCCGCACCGGTAAATGGTAATGTTTTTGCCATTTTTGCATACCTCCGTTATTATATTATAAATAGATTAGTCCAAATATCCCTTTGCTGCCAACAGTTCAGCCATAAGCACAGCACCGCCTGCCGCACCACGCAATGTGTTATGTGACATACAAACGAACTTGTAATCATATTGTGTATCTTCTCTCAATCTGCCCATAGATACTGCCATACCGCCTTCAAGCTCTCTTGCAGACTTGATTTGAGGCTGGTCGTTTTCTTCAAAATAGTTCAAGAATTGCTTTGGAGCGTGAGGAAGGTTAAGTTTTTGAGGTTCGCCCGCAAATTCTGCCCAATCCTTCTTGATTTGTTCGATTGAAGGCTTGTTTTCAAAACTTACAAATACAGCGGCTGTGTGACCGTTTGATACAGGAACTCTCAAACACTGAGTTGTGATTGAAGGAGTTGTTGCGTCAACAATCTTGTCGCCTTCGATTTTACCCCAGATTTTAAGCGGTTCGATTTCACTCTTTTCTTCTTCGCCGCCGATGTATGGGATTAGGTTGTCAACCATTTCCGGCCATGTTTCAAAAGTCTTGCCCGCACCTGAAATAGCTTGATATGTTGTAGCCAACACCTTTGTGATACCGTACTTCATTAATGGGTTAAGAGCAGGAACATAGCTTTGCAGTGAACAGTTAGACTTAACTGCAACGAAGCCACGTTTTGTACCCAAACGTTTTCTTTGTGCATCAATAATTTGGGCATGGTCTGCATTGATTTCAGGAATAATCATAGGCACGTCAGGAGTATGTCTGTGAGCCGAGTTGTTTGAGATAACAGGGCATTCAGCCTTTGCATATCTTTCTTCAAGAGCCTTGATTTCGTCTTTCTTCATATCAACGGCACAGAATACAAAATCAACTTCTTTTGCTATTGTATCAACATCAGCCGCATCGTATACAACCAAATCCTTGATGTTTGCAGGGATTTCCTCGTCCATAGCCCATTTTTTGCCTACTGCGTCGCTGTACTTTTTGCCCGCACTTCTTGATGAAGCAGCCAAAAGTTTTACATTAAACCAAGGGTGATTGTAAAGCAAAGTGATAAATCTTTGACCAACCATACCTGTTGCACCGATAATACCTACGTTAAATTGTTCTTTCATTGTAGACCTCCGTATATTTAATATATCATTTTGTTATAACAATTTAAAAAGACAGTGACATACGAGCCACTGCCTACAAAAATTCCTATTTAAAGAAATACAGCAGATAGCTCCCCACTACACATATAAAAATATTTATCATATGTATAATGACAGTCGTAATGCTATTTGCAGTACGCCCAGCAGCAACACAAGCGATTATATTGCCGCTTCGGCATTTTCCCCTTTTAACACAGCTGCGATAACCGCTTATCTGACCATGCCTACTGATGAAAAACGCACCTCTATCTTTAATTTATACATTAATATAATAACACTGTTTATTCATCATGTCAAGCGATTTTGCATAAAAAAATATGGCTATCGAGAAGCAACTGAAACAAATACTGTTACCATGCCTGACACGTCCGAAACGTCCCGTCTGCCATATTTTTATGAACCTTATAAAAGCTCTTTCTCCGGCTCTGCTTGGTTCGATGACCCATGATAATAATATCACGTCCGCGAAAAAGAACTTTTAATTCCTTCTCCGGCTTTTATCGGTTCAATGACCAGTGACACAAGTATCACGTCCGCGAAAAGGAATTTTTTAATTCCTCCTCCGGCTTTTAATGGTTCAATGACCGGTGGCACAAGTGTCACATCCGCGAAAAGGAACTCTTTTTAATTCCTTCTCCGGCAGTTGAGGGCTCAAAGGCCAGTGACATAAATGTCACGTCCGTGAAAAGGAATTTTTCAATTTTGTTTCCGAACATAGACGCTCAAAGGCAAGGGAACAACAAACATTGCTCCGTTCGCGAAACAAAACTTTTATAGAAAGACTGAATAAAACCGCCCTTGCGAATAAACCGCAGAACAGTAGATACATAAAACTCTCTATGGATAATAGTATATATTATAATCATTAAATTGTCAATATTAAACTTTACCACAAACACGGTTTTTGTGTAGGCTTGTCAATGATGTATTGTCGACAAAGCTATATTTTTATAAACGGGCACACAACAAAACAGACAAACCTTTTGCGGTTTGTCTGTAACTAAATTTATCAGCAATAATTATCTCTGTAAGCGGTCATGCAGTTTCTGATAATTTCCATGGCAACTTCTCTGCCCTCCGCCTCTTTAACGACAGTTTCCTTGCCCTCCAAAGATTTGTACACCGTGAAGAAATGTGAAATTTCATCAAATGTATGTGCAGGCAGCTGTGAAATATCGGTATATGATGTAAGCGACGGGTCTTGGAACGGAATTGCGATAATTTTTTCGTCCACCTTTTCATCGTCAATCATTTTGATAACGCCGATAGGATAACATCTTACCAAAGTCATCGGCACGATAGATTCCTGACATAGCACCAATACGTCAAGCGGGTCACCGTCAGCGGCGTATGTTCTCGGAATAAATCCGTAATTTGCCGGATAGTGAGTTGAAGTATACAACACTCTGTCCATTATAAGCATACCTGTCTGCTTGTCCATTTCATATTTGTTTTTGCCGCCCTTCGGAATCTCTATTACCGCAATAAAATCTTCCGGCGAAATACGTTTCGGGCTTATGTCATGCCATATATTTGACATTTTAATCACTCCTTATCTGTAATTTATAACATCGGCTTTTAGCTTGCCGTTTTCAATCTCGATTATTCCGTAGGTACTGCCGTATTTTATGCTGCCCGGATTTAACATCATAATTCCGTGGCTAATCGCACAAAACGGGATATGCGTATGTCCGAAAACCGCTATTTCCGCTCCGACGCTTTTTGCCTTTTCGGCAAGAGTTTCATATTCACGCTCCATCTCTGCTTTAACACGATAATTGTGTCCGTGAGTTAAGAATATCTTGTGCCCGTCGGCATCTATTTCAAGCTCATACGGTACGCTTTTTGAAAAATTATTGTTCCCCTGTACATAATATATCGGCACATCGGGGAAAATGTAGGTTAAATCCTCGCAGTCCTCGTTGCAGTCACCTGCATGGAGCACCATGTCCAAACCGAATTTTTTAAATTTATTTATCAGTATGATACAATCATCAGTGCTGTTATGAGTATCCGAAAAAACTAATATACGCATAAAAACCTCTTTATCAAATAGTTTTAAAAACACATTGCTGTTTGCTTTTTATTATTTCCACGTTCTGCTTTTTTAATTTATCCGCAAGAATATTTTCAAAGAAAGATATTACCGATTTTTCGGTTTCAAAATGGCCCGCATCAATAATGCACAATCCACGCTCTACCGCATTTATTGCGTCATGATACTTAACATCGCCCGTAATAAGTACGTCCGCACCCTGTGCGATAGCGTCATCGACATAATCCATACCGCTGCCCGTCACAACCGCAACCTTATGTATATCGGTTTTAGGCTTGCCGGCAATTCGGACAAAATCCGTTTTAAGTGCTTTTTTCACATATTCCGCAAGCGATTCGAGCGAAATAGCCATAGCAAAAGGCAGTGCACCGATAATACCGATTCCCACATTTTTATCTTTTTCATGCTCAACAAGCACCTTTTTATCGGCAAGATTCAATGCTTTTGCGACAATGTAATTTAAACCCTTTGTGTAAAAATCCACATTGGTGTGCATGGCACATAGGTTTATTTTGTTTTCGGTAAGCTTTAAAACAATTTTTCCGTCATATGTGTTCGGAGTAATCTTATTAATTTTTGAAAACATCAGCGGATGATGAGTGATAATAAGTTCTGCTTTGTTTTGCAGAGCCTCGTTCACAACCGATGTGACAGGGTCTACCGCAAGCAACACTTTACGGACTGTCGATTTTTCGTTCCCCACCAAAAGTCCGACGTTATCCCAACTTTCCGCCCATTCCGCAGGACATTTTTCATTTATTATGTCTATAATTTCTTTAACGTTCATTAATTTGTCTTGTCCGTCCTTTCTTATAATTCCCCCAATAGTTACATACTATATTGTATCACATATAAGACGGCGGTGCAATGATAAATCACAATTTATAGACTGTTGCAGAACATCTCCGCTTTTTCGATTAATTGTTCTTTGCACCTGTTTTGCTTGTCAACGGGCATACTTGCCCACATTTTTCCCCATACAACCATTGACAGGGCGTGCACACGGCGGATACCCAGGTTTACGAATACCGATGAAAAATTGGCAAGCGGAGGCACTATATCCTTTTTCGGTGTAATCGAAATGACCAGTGCAGACTTAATCTTTTCGCTCTCCTGTTCGTATATACGCAGGTTTTGCGTAAAGTGATTTAAAAATGATTTTATGTGTCCGTCCTCGGAAAGCGAAAATACCGATGCACATATTATCAGTGCGTCCGCATTTTTCATGCTTTGTATAATCTCATGAATTTCGGCGGCAAACCGGCATTTGTCCTCTGTATAGTAGCTGTCGTCATATATGCACTCATAACAGTTGCGGCACAGATACGGCACGTCATTCGGAAGATAATATTCACGAAAATTTGCATCAATGCGTTCGTTTATCGCATTTTTTACAATGTCCATAGCTTTGTCGGAATTATTGTTAAGTTCATTCCCGTGTATTACTAGAATATTCATATTTTTACCCCCTATATCATAACATAAATCGGATTTATACAATTTGTTATCCATGTATTACTTATATTATATATGTAAATACTTTATATATCAACTTAAATATAGATTTTGTAATAAAATCAAAATATTTTACACACATTTTACACATTGAATATTTAAAGCAAATAAGTGCTATATATAATGTGCATTGTAAGCTTATAGAAAACAAATAAACAAGCGTATAAAAAAAGGAGAAAATAAAAATGAAAATTTCTAAATTATTAAAGATGGCGGCAATCAGTACATTATTAATTGCATCACTTGCAGGCTGCGGAGCAAATTCGGGAAACACTAATTCAGCAGACGGCGGAAAGTCATTGTCGGGAAGCGAAATCACGGTTATCTCCCGTGAGGCTAATTCGGGTACAAGAGGTGCGTTTGACGAGCTTATGAATATCGTTGTGAAAGACGGCGACAAAACAGTAGATAAATTATATCCGGAGGCAGTGTTGGTTGACTCAACAGACGCAGTTACATCAAAGGTTGAAGTTGATAAGTACGCAATCGGCTACACATCGCTTGGTGCGGTTACAGATGCGGTTAAGGCAATCAAGGTTGACAATATCGCCGCAACTGCCGAAAACGTTAAAAACGGAACTTACAAAATTTCACGTCCGTTTGTTTTGGCAGTACCAAACAATGCAAGCGACACTGCAAAAGATTTCATTAAATATGTAACAAGTGCAGACGCACAAAAGACAGTAAGCGAAAAAGGCTACATTCCTCTTGACACAACCGAAACTTATCAAGTATCAGGTGCGACAGGCAAATTGACATTATCCGGTTCTACATCGGTTGAAAAACTGATTGAAAAGCTGAAAGAGAATTACATCGCACTAAACCCTAACGTAACAATCGAAATCACATATTCGGGTTCATCGGCAGGTATCAAGGACGTTACGGAAGGCAAGGTTGACCTAGGTATGTCATCGAGAGCATTGAAACAGGAAGAAAAAGCGACATTGACCGAAACAGTATTCGCACATGACGGTATTGCGGTTATCGTAAACAAGGATAATCCGGTTGACGGCTTGACATCAGATGAAATCAATTCAATCTTCACAGGCGAAACCCGTGAATGGAAATAATCGAAAGGATAATGTGATATGGAACGTTTAAGCAAAATATTGTTTTTCATATCTTCACTTGTATCCGTTGCGGCAGTATTGCTGATATGTCTGTTTATCTTTAACGGTGCTGTTCCCGCCGTTAAAGATATCGGACTTTTCAAGTTTATATCGGGTACACAGTGGAAACCTAACAGTGACCCTCAGCAATTCGGTATTTTATACATGATTATCGGCAGTATCTATGTAAGTGCCGGAGCAATTATACTGGGTGTGCCGATAGGCATTTTTGCGGCGGTATTTCTGGCTAAGTTCTGTCCGAAAAAGATTTACACAGTAATATCTCAGGCAGTTATGCTGCTTTCGGGCATACCGTCTATTATATACGGCTTTTTCGGCATGATGCTTATTGTACCTTTTATTGCGAACCATTTCAAGGGCAACGGAAACAGTCTGCTTGCGGCATCTATCGTGCTTGCGATAATGATTTTGCCGACTATTATAACCATCAGCGAAAACGCACTCCGTGCATTGCCCAATTCGTACTATGAGGGTGCACTGGCACTCGGTGCGACAAAAGAGGAGGCAGTATTTAAGGTAATGCTTCCGGCGGCAAAGAGCGGTATTGTGACAGGAGTAGTGCTTGGTATCGGACGTGCAATCGGTGAAACCATTGCGGTGGGTATGGTAGCCGGAAACTCAAACATTCTGCCGACATCAATATTCAAGTCGGTGCGTACGCTTACGGTAAACATTGTATCGGAAATGGGATACGCAAGCGGACTTCACTATGACGCATTAATCGCAACGGGAGCGGTATTGTTCGTATTCATATTGATACTTAATATATTGCTTGGACTGCTTTCTAAGGAGCGTGATAAAGCATGAGAAAAATAACATCGTCAATACTTCGTGTTTTAACATATTTATCTATCGTACTTACAGTAGGCATGATGGCGGTAATTGTAGTATATATTTTCGCCGGCGGACTCGGACACATCACGCCGCAGCTTTTGTTCGGCGATTATTCATCGGATAATCCGTCAATGAAATTTGCAATAATCACAACCATTGTTTTAGTACTGGTATCGCTGATAATAGCAGTGCCTATCGGGGTTGGGTGTGCGATATATCTTACCGAGTATGCGAAAAAGGGCAGCAAATTGGTGCGTATTATACGTCTGGCAACAGAAACCCTTGCCGGTATTCCGTCAATTATATACGGTCTTTTCGGAGCGTTGTTCTTCGGAACGGCACTGCATTTGGGATATTCAATGCTGACAGGTATATTTACAATATCAATCATGGTTTTGCCTACGATTATCCGTACATCGGAGGAGGCTATACGGGGCGTACCCGACTTGTATCGTGAGGGCAGCTTCGGTTTGGGAGCGGGCAAGCTCCGCACTATTATGAGAATAGTTCTGCCGAGTGCCGCAAACGGTATCTTCTCGGCAATCATGCTCAGCGTGGGACGTATGGTCGGCGAAACGGCAGCGTTGATATTCACACTCGGAAGTGTGGCACAGATGCCGAAATCACTTTTGGACAGCAGCCGTACTTTGGCGGTGCATATGTATATATCCACCCGTGACGGCGGTATGGCAGGACGAAACGTAGCATTCGCAACGGGTGCGGTGCTGATTATTATAGTGGTGGCTATAAATATATTTACGTTATACCTAAGCAGAAAGGCAGGAAAAATGAATGAAGTTTGAGATTAAAGATTTAGTGCTTCACTACGATAAGTTCAAAGCGTTAAAATCTATAAATATGGATATAAAAGAAAATGAAATTACTGCTTTTATCGGTCCGTCGGGCTGCGGTAAATCCACATTGTTAAAATGTCTTAACAGAATGAACGATTTGGTCGAAAAATGCAGAATAGACGGTACGGTCTTGCTTGACGGCGAGGATATATATGCAAATATTGACGTGAACGAACTTCGCCGCCGTGTCGGAATGGTGTTCCAAAAACCAAACCCGTTCCCGATGAGCATATACGATAATATTGCCTACGGCCCTCGCACACACGGGATAAAGGCAAAAGCAAAGCTTGACGAAATTGTGGAAACAAGCCTGAAACAGGCGGCTATCTGGGACGAAGTAAAGGACAGACTTAAAAAGAGTGCGTTGTCATTGTCGGGCGGTCAGCAGCAGAGAATATGTATCGCAAGAGCACTGGCGGTCAATCCCGAAGTACTTTTGATGGACGAACCGACAAGTGCCCTAGACCCTATCTCGACAACCAAAATCGAAGATTTGATGACGGAACTGCACGATAAGTACACAATAGTGATTGTAACCCACAATATGCAGCAGGCGGCTCGTATATCGGATAAGACCGCATTTTTCCTGCACGGCGAGGTTGTAGAGTTTGACAATACAATGGATTTGTTTGCACATCCGAAAAATCAGAAAACAGAGGATTATATAACAGGGAGGTTTGGATAATATGCGAAATAAATTCGACAGAGAAATGGAAGAACTGAGCAATGATGTAAAAAAGATGGGTGCATTTATCGAGGAAGCAATTTCAAAATCTATGCAGGCACTTAAAACAAATGATAAAGAGCTTGCAAAAGCCGTATATCAAAATGACCATGTGGCGAACGATTTGGAGTTGACAATCGAGAAAAAATCGCTTAGAATTTTATTATCGGAGCAGCCTGTCGCAAAGGACTTGCGTATGATTTCCACCGCACTGAAAATGATTACCGACATGGAGCGTATATGCGACCAGGCGGCGGATATTGCGGAAATTATCATCAGTTTTAAAAATGATAAAAATTATTTGCCGAAACCGCTATACCAAATGGCGGAAAAGTGTGTTATAATGGTAAATAAGTCGATAGACGCTTTCCTTACCGAGGATATGGAACTTTCACAGGCGGTTATCGAATCCGATGACGAAATAGACAAACTGTTTGAGGAAGTTAAGGCTGATTTGGTAACTGAAATTGTCAAAGACCCGAAGGATTCGTCGCAGTTTATCGATTATCTGATTATCGCCAAATATTTGGAGCGTATAGGCGACCACGCACAAAATATTGCAGAATGGGTTATATTCTCGATAACGGGCAAGCACAAGGATAAACGAATATTATAACAGCAAAACTTCTGATAAAAACACTGCTTGCAAGCGTAGGAATAATGTAGCATTTTTGATTTTTCGTCATTGCGTAACACGCAATTTCCTACAAATTAATAAAATAGGGGCATTTTAAAGCCCCTTTAAACGAGGTGATTAAAATGCCGCTTATTTATATAGTGGAGGACGATGAAAACATCGCGGAACTTATTTCCGCCGCACTTAGTGCAATATCGTATAAAACAAGCATATACGGCTGTGCGGACGATTTGTTCGCCGCATTGGAGCAAAAAATTCCCGATTTGATTTTGCTCGATATTATGCTGCCGCAAAAAAGCGGATTTGAGATAATTACAGAACTTAAAGACAATTCAAGAACAATGAATATTCCGGTAATATTCCTGTCGGCAAAGGGTATGGAATTGGATAAGGTGCGTGGACTTGAATTGGGTGCGGAGGATTACATAACAAAACCGTTCGGAATTTTGGAATTGCAGGCAAGGGTGAAAACCGCAATCCGCCGTACCGAGGCATTGTCGGAACGTGTGAAATATTTTGATTTGGAGATTGACTTTGCCGCAAAAGAGGTATACAAGGACGAGCAGGAGATAAAGCTGACCTTTAAGGAATTTGAAGTGCTGGAATTTTTGTATCGTCATGCCGGAAATGTTATCAGCCGTGAACAGCTTTTGGAGAATATCTGGGGATACGCATATGACGGCGACACCACACGCACGGTTGATATGCACATTCGTTCTCTGCGTCAGAAATTAGGGGATAATGCGGATAAACCAAAATATATCGAAACGGTGCGTGGATACGGATATAAATTGCGAAAAGGTTGATTGTTATGAAAAGATATATTAAAACCACATATTTTATCAGCTTTCTGATAGTAACCGTAATATTAGTTACGGTTTCTTTTGCGTTGTTTACAAAGTCGCAGACGGAAATTATACATAATAACTTATATACAACTTTGGAAAGCATTGCACAGCTGAATATACCAAGCGATACCGATTACAACGAGCTTGCTCAAAAAATAGGCTCTGTTGACGATAATCTGCGTGTGACCATAATACATAAGGACGGTTATATCCTCGGTGACAGCAATGCCGACTATACCGAAATGGAAAATCACCTGTCCAGACAGGAGATAGCGGAGGCACTGTCGGGAGGAGTGGGCGAAGATATACGAAAAAGCGAAACTTTGGGTATAAGGAATATGTATGAGGCACTGAAAATTAATGATGATGTTATAATACGGCTTGCGTACAGAATATCCGGAGCGTATGACTATTTAAAAACCATGGCACCGGTAATAATCGGCTTGTGTATTATACTGCTTGTAGTAATTAATATTTTTGCAAAGCATTTTTCGGATAAACTGATTGCACCGCTTTATCACATAAATTCGCTTTTGGAGAATAAAGAGGACACCCAAACCGAACCGACATTTAATGACATAGACCCGATTATAACAAACATAAATTATCTTATAGAAAAGTTAAATTACGATTTTGCGGAAATACAAAAAACGCAGAAAATGCGTACCGACTTTGTTGCGAACGTGTCGCATGAGTTGAAATCGCCGCTGACATCGGTAAAGGGATTTGCGGAGCTTTTGTATTCGGATATGGTATCGGACGACAAGAAGAAAGATTATCTTAAACGGATTATGAATGAGAGTGACAGACTGCTTGACATTATAAACGATATTTTATCATTGTCGCAGGTGGAGAACAAGAAGAACGAGGACACGGAAGTCATTGATTTGCGTGAAATATGCAATGATGTGGTAAATACGCTTGAAACTCAGATAAAAGGGAAAAATATATCCACCACGATAACGGGGAACGGGAGCATCGTGGCAAACAAAAAAGAGATTTGGGAGCTTGTGTACAATCTTATCGACAATTCGGTGCGGTACGGCAACGAGGGCGGATATACCCGTATCGATATTTACAAAAAGGAAAATAATTATCTGCATTTTTCGGTGTCGGACAACGGTATCGGTATACCGAAAGAAAGTCTGCCGAGAATATTTGAACGTTTTTACAGAGTGGATAAGTCGCACAGCCGTAAAAGCGGCGGTACGGGCTTGGGTCTTGCGATAGTGAAAAATGTAGCCGCAAGATACAATGCCATTATTAACGTGAGCAGTGATGTGGGGCACGGCACATCGTTTGAGTTTGATTTCCCGAATGTGGGTTGATGGCAATAGTCTGCCGATAACAGTATTAAAGATTAAATATTTTAAAAATACGCTTCGATATTATAAATCGGAGCTGTTTTTTTTTCAAAATTGAAACTTTTTTAAGTTTTTTAAGATATATAAGTGTGTAAAGACTAAAAGCTTTTAACTTTGCAAAAGAAAGTAGGTTTAAAATGGCAGATGAAGAAAAGCTACTGATGCGGCTCAAAAACAAAAAGCGAAATTCGATAGACGAAGCAATCACAGTCTATACACCATATTTAAGTACGGTTCTTTATAATATGGTCGGCAACAAACTTCCGAAAGAGGACATCGAGGAAATTGTATCCGATGTATTTGTTACACTTTGGAAAAATGCAGAATACATAGATTTAACAAAAGGTACAATACGTTCGTATATTGCCGCTGTCGCCCGTAATTTTGCATTAAAAAGGCTAAATAAGAAAACAGATTATACTTGCCTTGACGATATTGAAATTCCGGACAAAGCGTTGGCGGACGAAGCAAACTCAGCAGACAGTGCTGTTTGGGACGCTGTTATGAGTTTGGGCGAGCCGGATAATGAAATATTTGTGAGATACTATAAATTTGATGAAAAGCTCAAAGATATTTCAAAGGCAACGGGGATTAACATATCTACCATAAAGACAAAACTTTCGAGAGGTAAACGTAAACTAAAAGGGATTTTATCAAATGCGGAGGAAATGCTATGAATAAGAAAAATAATTTGTTTGAAGAATTGAATATTGATAAAAGTGACGGGGATTTTTGCAGTCCGCTCGATATTGACATTCAGACTATCAAACAAAATGTCAATGCTAAACTCAATTCCGCATATACAGAAAGGACGACTGTCACTATGAAATCAAAAAAGAAAATATCAATTATTGCCATTGCGGCAGCTATGGCTTTGGGTATAACGGTTTTTGCCGCAAACGGAATTGTATCAACCTGGTTCAGCTCATCATCGGGCATTCCCGATTACAAATCACTTCCGACGTCACAGCAGGTTACGAAGGATATAGGCTACGCTCCTGTTTTAATCGACAGCTTTAAAAACGGCTATGTTTTTAATAACGGCTGTGTTGTAAATAACAATCTGGCAGATGAAAACGGTAATTCGGTTGAAAAATTCAAGTCTGTATCTTTTGATTATGAAAAGGACGGCGATAAAGTAATTTTTACACAGGATAAGTTTAATTCTCAAATGGCATTAGAGGGTAATATTATTAAAACTGTAAACAGCACCGATATTTACTATTACAGTTATGTGAATAAAACTGTTCCGGCTGACTATAAAATGACCGATGAGGATAAAAGAGCCGAGGCGAATGGCGAAATTATTTTCAGCTATGGTTCTGTTGACGTCCAAATTAAAAATGTGCAGAGCGTTACTTGGGTAAAAGACGGAATACAGTATCAGCTGTTGCAGATTGACGGCAAACTTACGGCAGATGAACTTGTGAAAATGGCGGAAGAAATTTTGAATAAGTAATTCGATAACGGCGGTGAAGCATATAAGTATGTTTCACCGCTTTAATTATTTTGAGATGGAATATACCCTACAATAAAAATTTTATTTTATTCTAAAAAACTATTGACGAACAGAAAAGCAGAGTATATAATAAATATAGTTTAGATTAGTTTTAGTTGAGTTTTGAAGAGATGAGAATAGCTGAGCATGGCAGTATAGTCTGCTTTTTTGTCAATATGTATATTTTCGTCTTCTTCGCATTTGAAGGAGGCTTTTTTTATGTTTTATCCGAATTTAGAGGAAACTGTTGAATTGGCGAAGAATTACAACATCATTCCCATTACGGCGGAATATTATGCCGATACCGACACACCAATCCGTATTTTTAAGCAGCTCGAAACCGAAAAAGCGTGTTTCCTATTGGAAAGTATCGGTGTCAACGAAACCACCGCACGTTATTCTTTCATCGGAAGAAACCCGTTTCTGACTTTCAAAAGTACAGGCGACAATATCACAATTACCGAAAACGGTACAACCAAAAATTATATCGGCAAGCCTATGGCGGAATTTGAAAAAACGGTAAACCGCTACAAATCGCCTAATCTTGAAGGTATTCCGTCATTCAAGGGCGGTGCGGTAGGACACTTCTCATATGATATTATCCGCCAATATGAACAGCTGCCCGACTCTACCGAGGACGATTTGAAAATCCCCGATATGTATTTTATGTTCACGGACGAGATTGTCGCATTCGACCGCAAGCGTCAGAAAATAGTTATCATGGTAAATCTTCATTCGGACGGCGATATTGAAAAAAGGTATGCACAGGCGGCGGAAAGAATTAAGCAAATCAAGGCTGAAATTGATAAAATTAAGACCGAAACAGCCGAAAAGGTTAAGCCGTTTGTCGGCGAGGTTGAGTCGAACGTATCAAAAGAGGATTTTTGCAAAAATGTCGAAAAGGCAAAAGAATATATCAAAAACGGCGACATATTCCAAGTGGTATTATCGCAGAGGTTTGCGGTTAAAACAAACGCAGACCCGTTTGATACATACCGGGCACTCCGCCTTATCAATCCGTCACCGTATATGTACTATTTGAAGTTTGACGAATATCAGCTTGCCGGTGCGTCACCGGAAATGCTTGTGCGTGTGGAAAACGGTATTGTGCAGACAGGTCCAATCGCCGGAACTCGTCCGAGAGGCAAAACTCCGGCTGAGGATATTGCTCTTGAAAAGGAACTGCTTGCAGACCAAAAGGAATGTGCGGAACACACAATGCTTGTCGATTTGGGCAGAAACGATATAGGTAAGGTAAGCGAGTTCGGCAGTGTGAAGGTTACAAGATTTATGCACGTTGAAAGATTTTCTCACGTTATGCACATAAACAGTGACGTTGAAGGCAAATTGCGTAAGGATAAAACGGTTTTTGACGCATTGGGAGCAACTCTGCCGGCCGGTACATTGTCGGGTGCACCGAAAATCCGTGCCATGGAAATTATCGATGAGCTTGAAACAACAAAACGCAGCACATACGGCGGTGCAATCGGATATGTCAGCTTTGACGGCAGTTTTGACAGCTGTATAACTATAAGAACGGCATTATTTAAGGATAATTGTGCTTATATACAAGCCGGCGGCGGTATTGTTTACGATTCTGTGCCCGAAACGGAATATCAGGAATCGGTGAACAAAGCCGGTGCGGTGGTAAGAGCAATTAAGGAAAGTGCCAACATAAACAATTTATAGGAGGGCGTCAAAATGATTATTATGATTGATAACTACGATTCGTTTACATATAATTTATATCAGTATATCGGCAGTATAAATCCCGATATTGAAGTGTACAGAAACGATAAAATCACAGTCGAGGAAGTACTTGCAAAAAATCCGTCGCATATTATAATTTCACCAGGGCCGAAATATCCGAAAGATGCCGGAATTTGCATAGACCTTATAAAAAATGCAGGTGACATTCCGATACTCGGCGTATGTTTGGGACATCAGTCAATCGGCGAGGCATTCGGCGGAAAGATTGTCCACGCACCGAGAATTATGCACGGCAAACAGGATATATTGGAGATTGACGGCGAGTCAAAAATATTCGGCGGTATAGACGGCGAAATAGCTGTCGGACGTTATCATTCGCTTGTTATAGACAATAGCAGTGTACCCGAATGTTTAACCGTCACGGCGAGAACCTCGGACGGCTGTATCATGGCGGTGGAGCACAAGCAAAGACCTATTTTCGGAATACAGTTCCACCCCGAATCCGTACTTACTCCGACAGGTATGCAGATGATAGAGAATTTTTTGAATATTGCATAAACAGCAAAATCACACCCGTATCGGGTGTGATTTTATATATTCCATATAAATCTGAGTTCTGTTTTATTATCATCGACACATTTCCCGAAAATTATTTTTTCTATCAAACTGTTTATCACTGCTTTTTCTATATTTGTGCTGTCCAATATATTCTGTACCGACTGTGCATTGTCCGAAATATCCCTAAGTTCCTTTTCCACGCTTTTGATATTGTTTTCAATAACCTCATTCTTCTCCTCAAACTCGCTTTTATACCGCAAATATTCACTTTCGGTTATAATTCCGCCGCACTTATCAACGTATAAATTCCGCTTGGCGGTATCATATTTCCGATATTCGCTTTTTAATTCGGTTATCCTCTTTTCAAGCGTTATTTTCCGTATGTTATCCCCGCCAAACACGGACTTATTCTCCTTTACAAATTCAATAATCGTATTCCTTATAAATTCATAATTCATACTGTCCAGTACAAAATCAAGCCTAATATTCGGTGTCCGACATTCGCTTTCCGTAACGGTATATTTTTCTCTGCACCTAAGATATAAATATCTCCTGTTATAATTTTTCTGCATACAGCTGCCGCACTGTCCGCAGTATACCAATCCGCTCAGCAAATGTACTTTACCCGTTCCGTCAGCTTTCCGCTTCTTGCCCATATTAATCTGCACCTGTTCAAAATCCGATTTGCTTATTATCGCCTCGTGCGTATTCTCGGCAATAATCCATTCCCCTGTACCGACTTTGTGTATTTTCTTATGCTTATAGCTCACCTTTTCGGTTTTGTGCTGTGCTATGCAGCCCGTATACTCAATGTTATGCAAAATATCGTTTATCGTGCTCGCACTCCATTTTCCGCTGTCATTTTCACTGTACATTTTAACCGTCCGCAATCCGTCCTTCTCCTGCTGCTTGCGTGGATTGGGGATATTCATATCATTGAGCATACGGCAAATCTTAACCGCACCAAAGCCATGTATACTCCAATCAAATATCATTCTTACCACATCGGCGGTTTCCTCATTTATAATAAGCCTGCTGCGGTTTCGTGCGTCCTTTTTATACCCGTACGGAGCAAATGAACCGATATATTCTCCCCTCTGCATTTTATTTTTCAGCACACTCTTAACATTCTCGGACAAATCTTCAAGATACCATTCATTAATCAGGCTGTTAATCTGCCTTGCTTTTTTATTACCCTTTACCGCACTGTCCGCATTGTCCACCAAGCCGATAAAACGTATCCCCTTTTCAACAAACAAGCCGTGGATATACTTTTCCACCACCTCCGCATTACGGCTAAACCTCGACTGCGACTTGCACAATACGATATTAAACTTTCCCCTTTCCGCATCGGCAATCATCTGCAAAAATGCCGGACGCTCATTCTCCGCTCCGCTGTATGCCGCACTTATTCCGTCATCAACATAGATATTGTATATTTCATAATTCATCTTTTCGGCGTATGCCGTAAGCAGATTTTTTTGATTTTGTATGCTCTCGCTTTCGTTTCTCTCCGCTACATCTTCTTTTGACAAACGGCAGTAAACAGCAATTCTATCCATACTACCTCCGTAAAGTTGAGTTTATAGCATCATAAATCTTATTCTTTATATTCTCTTTAAATTGCTTATCGTTGATGTCGATATTGTTTCCGTTTTTGTCGGTGTGGATAATCTTCGTTTCATATTTCATAAAAAAAGCACCTCGGTTCATTGTATGCCAAGGTGCAAGTCTAAAATTACATAAGACACATTTGTTTTAATATGAATACCCATATGAACATGGTGAAAATCGAAAGCGTTGTGTCGAACACCACAAGCTGACCTGCCAAATCCGCATCGGCGTCCATCTGCTGTGCCATTGTAAAGGACGATACCGCCGTCGGTGACGCAAACATGGATAGTAAAATCGCAAGTTCTATATTTCTAAAACCCAGTGCCACCGCTGCCATTATGCCGAAAAACGGGCCGATAACCAATTTCCCCGACACACCGACTATAATGTATTTAAGATTTTTTGTGACCGTTTTGAAATTCATCGACGCACCCAGTATTATAAGTGCGAGCGGAGTTGCAATCTTTGATATATCCGATATTGTTTCCTCGATAACGTGCGGAAAGCGTATCCCCGATGCCAAGGTAAGCAAACCTATAACCGAGCCGAGTATAAGCGGATTTGTCGCAATTCCTTTTAATATTTTCTTTGCATTTATTTTGCTTGAACGAAAAACTTCGAGTGCAACCACAGAAAATACATTGTAAATAGGCACTATAACCGCAATCATCAATGATGTTGCACCCATAGCCTCCTGTCCGTACAATTTCAAAACCACCGGCAGACCGAACAGTATAAAATTGCTCCGGAATATGCCCTGTATCATAACTCCACGCTTTTTGTTATCCTTTTCCAATATGCACGTTAAAATAAATACCACCGTGTATATTGTCAGCGTTGCCGCCGCCCCGAAAATCATCATTTTAGGATAAAGTGCCGACTTTATATCCGTATTATATATATTGTTAAACAGCAAAATCGGCAGAAACACACGAAAAGTTACATTATTGAATTTTTTTAAACTCGCATCGTCTGCAAGACCTACCCTTTTAATCATATATCCCAATGCCATCATAAAAAATATCGGCAGTACGACATTGAACGAAAGTACCAGATTATCCATATACGCTCCTTATAAACAACAAGGAGCAAAAGTTCCCGTAATACTGACGAAACCTTTGCTCCGATAATTTTTACTGAAATTATTTATTTTCTTCCATTCTGTTTACGGCACTTACCAATGCGTAAAGTGATGAAGTATTGATGCTGTCATCAACGCCGGCACCCCATGAAACCTTGCCGTTTTCGTCTTTCAAACCAATGTATGATACGGCTTGTGAATTAGACGATTTTTCCAAAGCGTGCTCTGTGTAAGAAATGATTTCAAAATCTTTTCCAAGTTCTTTCTTAAAGCCTTTGCAAAGTGCGTCCAACGGACCGTTTCCGCTCGCTTCAATTTTCTTAACCGCTCCGTCAATTTCAACCGTTGCCTCAATATTTGTAATACCTGCGTCAATCTGCGATTGATAGAATGCAAGTTTAAGCGGTTTATTTAAGTTGATGTATGTATTCTTGAATGTTTCGTAAATCTTTTCAGGCGGAATAACGTCCTGATGCTCGTCAGACATAGCCTGAATAATCTTGCTGAATTGAATCAGCATATCTTTCGGGATTGTATAGCCGAATTTGTTTTCCATAACATAGCTGATACCGCCCTTGCCCGATTGACTGTTAATCAAAATAGGCTCATATTTTCTTCCCAAATCTGTCGGGTCGATTGTCAAATACGGATTTTCCCAATAACCGTCATCTTTGCCGTTGCACATATCCATACTCTTTTTGATAGCGTCCTGATGTGAACCGGAGAATGCAACATAAGCCATTTCGCCCGCATACGGGTGTCTTGGGTGGATTGGCAGACGATTGAATTTTTCGTATACTTCAACAACCTCATCAATATTTGATATATCCAATTTAGGGTCAATACCTTGGCTGAACAGGTTCAATGCAATAACAACAATATCCGCATTACCTGTTCTCTCGCCGTTTCCGAACAACGTACCCTCAACTCTGTCAGCACCTGCCAACAGTGCCAATTCGCTTGATGCAACACCCGTACCACGGTCGTTGTGTGCATGGATACTGATAACTACATTTTCACGGTATTTCAAATGCTTGTGCATATATTCGATTTGGTCGGCATATACATTTGCGGTTGCAACCTCGATAGTTGACGGAAGATTTACGATAACTTTTCTGTCAGCGGTAGGCTCAAACACGTCAAGAACCTTGTTTGTGATTTCGGCGGCATAGTCCATTTCCGTACAGGTAAAACTTTCGGGCGAATATTCAAATCTTACATTTCCTTCAAATCCCGCAACAAGTTTCTTCAATAATTTAGCACCTTCAACGGCAATCCTGATAATTTCTTCCTTATCCTTTTTGAATACCACTTTACGCTGTAATGTTGAAGTTGAATTGTAAAGGTGGATAATAACGTTCTTTGCACCCTTTAAAGCCTCAACCGTTCTTTTTATTATGTGTTCTCTTGCTTGTGTCAACACTTGAATTGTAACGTCATCGGGAATGTAATTTTCCTCAATCAGACGTCTGATAAAATTGTATTCCGTTTCGGACGCAGCCGGAAAACCTACTTCGATTTCCTTAAAGCCCATCTTAACAAGGTATTGGAAAAATTCTATTTTTTCATCAATAGTCATCGGTGAATAAAGTGCCTGATTGCCGTCACGCAGGTCGACACTGCACCAGATAGGTGCATGAGTAATTTCGTTTGACGGCCAGTCACGGGTTTCCAACGGGATTGGGTGATACATTTTTTTATATTTTTTATAATTCATCATAATATCAAAACCTTTCTGCTTTCTGTACAAATCTCTTTTCACACGCTAAAAGGGCTGAGCCCATATGTGGCTCAGCCCTCTAAATTTGCTCACCATTAAGCATTATAACCGCAGAGGAATAAACTGTCCACATATGTGCCCAGCCCTAAGAGAAGTAGATTTGTCTTTTTAATCTCTTTGCTCATAACAGCTTTCCTCCCAATACTGATTTTAGCCTTATTTTATACGAAATTCTCATTATTGTCAATATATTTTTAACATTTATTTTATATTTTCTAAATTATATGCAAAATCTATCCGAAAATTGCATTATAACTGTGCAAAATTTATACGGGGATATATTACTTTTCCGCACCGCCGTCATTTTCTCCCGATGTACTCTGTGTATCAGTGTTGTTATAACCCGAATACGGCTGTGTATTCGGTGCGGAATATCCGTACATATTCTGATTGTAATTCATATTTGAGTTGTACACGGCAGGCTCACCCTGTCCGAGCATATGCTTTCTCTTTCTGAAATAGATTGTGTTCGGCACAAGTGCACCGCCGACGGCAACCGCAATGAAAATCCCGATTATAATAATTACGGCTTTTACAATATCGTTTACCATTACAACACGCTGTAAATCCTCAAAGCTTTCCACGTCCATACTTGCAAATGCCATAAGTTTGGACATATATGTCGTTATTACAGGAATTGATAAAACGCATGATAGCGGAAACCAAACATTCTGCACATACATAAGCGTTACCGTCCAAGACTTGTATTTTTTAATTGCATAGTATGATAGGAAGAATACAGCCATGCTTATTATCTGCAATATCCCCATTTGTACGCTTACGGAAAGCATAGCCGAACTCATTGCCTGCACAGACGCATCGTTCATCGCACCGCTCACCAGACAAAGCAAGCCGTAAACAACGATGCCAAATGCATTAAATGCACTTAAAATACCCATAACAAGCATAATAACCTTATATGCGTTGTACCATTTCATTGATAATTGTTTGTTTTCCATGATAAATACACCTTCTGAATTTTAGAAATTTTTTATTCTTAAATATTTTGGGAAATGGTTTTTTATAATACCGCCCGAACTCTTTCCCCAGCCGAGCGGAAATCCGTCAACAGATACACACACCCAGCCACACGCATCGCTTTCCAGGGTTGCACCGCTCATATAATCGGCAATTTCCTTGCTATTGCACGAATAATCCGCATTGTTCTTAAAATCATGCGTTTCAAGAGCAAGACACAGTGCGTGTGACGGCTCAAACCGCCCCTTTTTGCACACGCCCAAATGCAAGCCTGCACGCACAACCTTTATTTTATCCACATTTCCGATACCTGCCGGAAGCAGATACAGATTGTCGCCGAACAGTACAAAATCACCGTCAAAACTGCGTGTCAATGTGTCCTTTTCAAATTTTTTATATAAGCTTACCGCCTCTTTCAGTCCCTTTTGTTCTTTGGAGATATTTTTTATCTCCGTTCTTTCTCCGCCGACCTTGTGCAAAAGTGCAACAAAATGCCCCTCGCCGTCCGCCTTATGCGGAAATATACGCTTTGTACCCGACATATTCCTCTCACTGTCCGCCCACGCTCCGACACCATCGGAAAGCATATCGAGATTATCAATCGGAACAAGTTCAAAATCGGTATGTTCGTTAAGGAATTTGTCGATAACTCCCTCATTCTCGCACGGAGCAAAGGTACAGGTCGAGTACACAATATACCCGTTCGGAGCGAGCATCTTTTCTGCGGAATTTAAAATCAACAGCTGTCTGTCCGCACATGAATTTGTGTGTGCAATGCTCCATTCGTCAATGGCTTGGGGTTCTTTTCTGAACATTCCCTCACCCGAACACGGTGCGTCCACGATAATTTTATCGAAAAAGCATGGAAATCTTTTCTCTAATTTGTCGGGACTTTCATTGGTCACCAAAGCATTTTTTATGCCGAACCGCTCTATATTTTCGGCAAGTATGCCTGCCCTTTTCGGCACAATCTCGTTCGACACCAACAGTCCGTTTTCACCGAGCAATGCTCCTGCCTGTGTGGATTTTCCGCCCGGTGCGGCACACAAATCAAGCACCTTATCATCGGGGCTAATCTGTATCGCCGACACCGCACACATTGCCGACGGCTCTTGAAAATAGAATAATCCTGCCATATGATACGGGTGATTGCCCGATATTACGCTTTTATCGGCATAGTAGCCGTCGGAGCACCATGCAACCTGTCTAAGCTCGCCGGTCACCTTTAAAACCGCCTCTTTTGCACCCTTTTTCGCCGTATTGATACGGATTGCAATATGGTTTTCGGGTCTGTCAAAAGCGGTTTTAAAATCCTCGTACTCCGCACCGAGCATATTTTTCATTCTATTTTCAAAGTCGATAGGAAAATTCATACTTACTCCTTAAAATGTTAAATATTTCTTTGTGTTTTCAAGCATCTCGTCAAACAATACCTTTGCGTCCGCATAGCTTGCGGTCATAAGCGGGTCGTTGATAAATGCGGTAAATGCAAGCTCTCTGTCCTTGGTCAATACTGCGTTAAGCACCGTTTGGTGATTTGCAATATGACGTTTTACCATAACGGCAATTTCATTTGACATCTTACCGGCACAAACAGGTTTTACCGTATTGTGGCGGAACACCGCATTGGTTTCGACAACCGCTCCCATCGGCAAATCCGGTAATTGTCCGATATTCGGGATATTTACATTAGTCACCAACGTGCCGTAGCCTGCAAGTGCGGTCATTTGGTGCACACCTTCCTCGCCCGTGTTCTTTATCTCAAACTTTTCCTCACCGCTTACAAGACGCTTGCTTCTCTCCAAACGTTTTTCAAGGTCTTTTTTACGCCAATCCACGCTTGTCAAGCCGAAACACCATTTCTGCACCGTTTCCGGGTCTGCAAGATACATTTTGCCCGGCATAAATTCGGCAAGATGGCGGTCACCTGCGGCGGCAATAGCTCCGTAGCGTCTGAACAAATCGAATTTTACACGGTGTGCACATGAAAAACTGTCGTTTATCCAGTGACCCGTCTTTTTGCCCTCAAAGCCTTTTTCATAGTATTTATCGACAAATTCACGGTATACGTCAATCAAATTAATATCTCTGTACCAAGCCTCGTTAAGCCATGTAAAATGATTGATACCCTGTACATTAACCGAAATATCTTTTCTTTCAACACCCTCGATACCCTTAATATCGGCAAGAGCGTCCGAAAGCAATTTCTGTGTGCCGAATACCTCGTGGCAACAGCCGAACGCTTTAATCTGCGGAAATACTTCATATAAAGTCTGCATACAAAGCGTCATAGGGTTTGTATAGTTGATAACCCATGCGTCGGGAGCGTATTCCTTGATTGCATTTGCAATATCTATGTACATAGGAATTGTACGCAATGCACGAACTATTCCGCCCGGACCTGCCGTATCGCCGACAGACTGGTATATCCCATATTTTTCGGGAGCGTGTACGTCCGAATACATCTCGTCGAAAGTGCCCGGAAGAATGGACAGGATAATAAAGTCCGCACCGGTCATAGCCTCTTTGATTGTATCGACAGCCTTGTATGTCCAGTTGCCGACCGCACCGTCTGCGTCTTTGGCTTTGTTGCCGATAATCTCGTTGGCGGCTGCGGCGTCCTTATCTATATCGTAAAGTCTTACCGTACCGTTTAGCACCTTCTGGCTCGCAAGGTCACTCATAAGTCCCCATGCCCAGCCTCGTGAGCCTCCGCCCACATATGCGATTACAACGTCCTCTGCTCTATCTTCAAATCTTTTCATGGTAAATTCGTCCTTTCGATAATTTGATGTATCTGTTTTACATTATGTATATTGTACTCTGTTTGGAGTGAAAATTCAATAAATATAAAATAAATTTTTGCGGTTTTAACATATGCAAATTAAAAAAATACGGAAACTCTAAAAATGTGCTTAGGAGAGTTTCCGTATATATTATATCGCCGATAAATTTACATAATCAACAATATGTGTTAGTTTTGTTCAGATGATGAGTTTTCGCCGGAATTGTCGGTATTGTTGCTGTTTTCGGCAGAATTATCCGCACTGTCGGCATTAGTGCTGTTTTCACCGTTTTGTGCATTGTTCATAGCCGCACTCATTTCAGCAGATTTTGCGTTAAGGATAGGTTCAACCTCGCTCCACTTTGTATCTGCTGTGATACTGTCGTCAAGACCGTAGAATGATTTTATCTGTGCAACCTGTTCTTCACCTACAACGGCTTTGAACGGAAGTTCAGGAATAACATTTTCCCATACGGTATCGTTTGAGATACTGTCCGGAACAAAGTTTTCCTGTCTGAAAGTATCAACGTCCTTATCGTTTGCGGCGGCAAGATTTGCCACTGTCATTTTGGAATATACTTGTGAAATTGCGGTATCATCGGAAATAGATGAGTCCAAACCGTATTTTTCAAGATATTCCTTTGTTGTCATACCGGCAGCCTCAGCGGTAGATTTAAGAGTTTGAGTCTGCTGCTGTTCTGTTTGAGCAGTATCCTCGGCAGGAGCATTCGCCTTATCTTTTGCGATTTTTGAGCCTACCGCATAACCGCCAAGACCAAGGAAAGCCGCAATAACCACTACAATAACCACATTGGAAATAACCGCCGTTCTGTCGACAGGTGCTTTAACGGTATTATTTAATAATTCTTTACGTTCTTTTTTAGATTGCTTTTGATTCATTTTTAGAAAATCTCCTTCTTATCATAATAAATAATATACTTTATAATCATAACAGTAACAAATATATCATTTTTTAGACTAAAAATCAATGTTTTTTTTGTGAACATTTATTTTTGTGCATAAAATAGCAAGTTATATATTATCCTTGCCGAATGAGTATGGGAGAATATTGTCAAATCTTATGGATTTGATACTTTCGCCGTCATACAGGATTATTTCAAAATCCGCACCGCAAAATTCCGCCATGACTTGGCGGCATACGCCGCACGGCGGACAAAAATCGCTGATAATTCCGTTCTTTCCGCCGACTATGGCGATACTGTCAAACTCACGCTCGCCCTCGCTCACCGCTTTTGCAAATGCGGTGCGTTCGGCACATATACTAGGTGAAAACGCCGCATTTTCAATATTACAGCCTAAATATATTTTTCCGCTTTTTGCTTTTAAACAAGCACCCACATTAAATTCGGAATACGGTGCGTATGATTTTTGCATTGCCTGTACAGCATAATCAATAAGTTCCTGTCGGGACATAATAATCACCTCTGAATGTTATTTTGTAATTATTGTACCATATTAATTGCGGTAATGGGAGGGGTATTTGATAAATAATATTTGCCAAGCAAAAAAGCATACCTCTTGCCGAGATATGCTTTTTGCTTATTTACTTTGCAAATCTTTTATTAAACCCATTCTTCTCAATTATCGTGATAATCGAAAAACTCACAATAATCTGAATCGGAAATGAAATCAAATTTTTGATAATACGTCCGACAGCAAGGAAATTAGCCGCCTTATTGTAAAGGATAGACAGCCAGTAGGTGTTTAAAATTATATTGACTCCGAAAGTCATCAATACCCTTGCTAAGATAAGCCATAAAAAGATATACTTGAATTGTTTTTTGTAAAGACAAAATCCGTTTATCAAACCCGATAATGCCGCACTTATTGTA
Organism: uncultured Clostridia bacterium; assembly: GCA_934476075.1. Lineage (GTDB taxonomy): Bacteria > Bacillota > Clostridia > UBA1381 > UBA1381 > CAKSNH01. The sequence continues at coordinate 30,757 of CAKSNH010000021.1, forward strand.
AATCCGAAAAAGAAAGTACCCGACGGAGCTACAATACAGCCGATTATATCGCCGAGAATGCCCACTATCATCGCCGGGACAGGACCAAGCACATAGCCTGCCGTCACCATTGCAATAAATGTAAGCGAAATTCTGTTGTCCGGCGAAATCGGAATTTTAAACATTCCCAATACAACGTGAAGTGCAACCAAAATACCGCCAAGCGTCAATCCACGGATAGTGGTCAGGTTCTTTGCCGATATTCTCACATTATCCAATAACGAAAAACGTCCTGACAATGTATTTGTATTTTCAAGCATAAAAAAACACCTCCTTTCATGTCTAGCAACCCACACACAAAGAGGTGATAATATTCCTCATGCTCACTCATACGAGTGAACTATGTAAACAGCGGGATGCGACAAACATACCGCAAGCCAATGGGCTTTTCGTCCGAATGACAACTCCCCGTTCATCCGGCACTATGCTGTGAAAACAGCAAACGCATATTTGTCTACTCTGAAACATTCTTTTTACGCTATATATTATATATCTATGCGGTATCTTTTGCAATATTACATTTAAACAAATTTATCTCCCCCATTTCCCGTTTTTACGGCAATATAACCAATCCCGCTCCAAAGTTACTTAAAATATGCTTTAATCTAACATTTTAATTTAAATCGTCCGATATTTTTTTGGTTTATTAGTCACTTTTCTGCAAATTAAATATTGCACAATCGTTTAAATCTTGATATAATTATAATGATGGCTATTTGCCAAGAACAGTTTTATATCTTATATGCTTTGGGTATAAAGACTGAATATTGAAAGGAGCAGCAATATATGAACTATTCAAAAGAAGTAGAAAATATGTGTCCTATTGCTAAGGGCGTAAATCACGGCCCTGCACCGATTCCTCAGGAAGGAAGATGGACACAGGCAAAAGAAATTAAAGACATTTCAGGTCTTACTCACGGTATCGGCTGGTGTGCACCGCAACAAGGTACTTGTAAGTTGACTCTTAATGTTAAAGAGGGCGTTATCCAAGAGGCTCTTGTTGAAACAGTAGGATGTTCAGGTATGACTCACTCTGCCGCTATGGCATCTGAAATTCTTGTCGGCAAGACTATTCTTGAAGCTTTAAACTCTGACTTGGTCTGTGATGCTATCAACACAGCTATGAGAGAACTATTCCTTCAAATCGTTTACGGACGTACTCAAACTGCATTCTCGGAAGACGGTCTTCCAATCGGTGCAGGTCTTGAAGACTTGGGTAAAGGTCTTAGAAGCCAGGTTGGTACTTGCTACGCAACTTTGGAAAAAGGTCCTAGATACCTTGAACTTGCAGAAGGTTATATTACAGAACTTGCTATTGACGATGAAGACCAAATCATCGGTTACAAGTTTGTTCACCTTGGCAAGATGATGGAAATGGTTAGAGGCGGCATGGACGCTAACGAGGCTCTTGCTAAGGCAAGCGGTCAATACGGCAGATTTGATGACGCTGTAAAAACTATCGACCCAAGAAAACAATAATATAGAAGGAGGTACATTTTAATGGCTTTATTTGAAAGTTATGAAAGAAGAATTAACCAAATCAACGCAGAACTTGCTAAGCACGGTATTTCATCTATCGAAGAAGCAAAGAAAATCTGTGATGAAAAAGGTATTGACCCATATAAAATGGTAAAAGAAATTCAGCCAATCTGTTTTGAAAACGCTGCATGGGCATATGTTGTAGGTGCGGCTATCGCAATTAAAGACGGCTGTACAAAGGCTGCCGACGCTGCCGAGAAAATCGGTTTGGGATTGCAGTCATTCTGTATTCCGGGTTCTGTTGCCGACGACAGAAAAGTTGGTATCGGTCACGGTAACTTAGGAGCTATGCTTCTTCGTGAAGAAACAAAATGTTTCGCATTCTTGGCAGGTCACGAATCATTTGCTGCTGCCGAAGGTGCTATCGGTTTGGCTAGAAGTGCCAACAAAGCAAGAAAAGAAGATTTGAGAGTTATCCTAAACGGTCTTGGTAAGGACGCTGCACAGGTTATTTCAAGAATTAACGGTTTCACATACGTTCAAACTAAATTTGATTATGCAACAGGTAAGCTTAACATCGTTATGGAAAAAGCATATTCAAAGGGCGAACGTTCAAAGGTTCGCTGCTACGGTGCGGACGATGTTCGTGAAGGTGTGGCTATCATGCACCACGAAGGCGTTGACGTATCTATCACAGGTAACTCAACTAACCCTACAAGATTCCAACACCCTGTTGCCGGTACTTACAAGAAAGAATGTATCGAAATGGGCAAGAAATACTTCTCAGTTGCATCGGGCGGCGGTACAGGCAGAACACTTCACCCTGATAACATGGCTGCCGGTCCTGCTTCTTACGGTATGACAGATACTATGGGAAGAATGCACTCAGACGCTCAATTTGCCGGTTCTTCATCAGTTCCTGCTCACGTTGAGATGATGGGTCTTATCGGTGCCGGTAATAACCCTATGGTTGGTATGACAGTTGCTGTTGCCGTTGCTGTTGAAGAAGCAATGAATAAGTAATTTTACTGATAAGTAAATAACGGATTTTTTTAAAGACTGTAAAGACATTTGTTTTTGCAGTCTTTTTTTATCCCATTAAAACTCACAAATTTATTGTAAATATATGTTTATTGTGATATAATAGTATTGAAATACTATGACATTTGGAGGATACATAATGGCTTTGGACAAGATTACACAACAGCTGATTGATGAATTTTCATTAAAGGAATTTCAGGCAGTAAATACAATAAAACTTATTGATGAGGGGAACACAATCCCGTTTATCGCACGTTACAGAAAAGAAGTCACCGGTGAATTGAACGATGAAATTCTGCGTAATTTTAACGACAGACTGACCTATCTTCGCAATATCGAAAGCAAAAAGGAAGAAGTGTCACGTCTTATCACCGAGCAAGGCAATATGACCGACGAAATAGCAAAAGCTATTGCCAATGCGGTTACCGTTACCGAAATTGACGATATATACCGTCCGTTCAGACCGAAACGCCGTACCCGTGCGACAATAGCAAAGGAAAAAGGACTTGAACCGCTTGCACAGATTTTTATCGACCAAACAATAACAAAAGGCAGTATTGACGATTATGCGTCTGAATACATAAATGCAGAAAAAGGTGTTGAAACCTGTGAAGATGCGGTAAACGGTGCTATGGATATTATCGCCGAGATGATTTCCGACAATGCCGATTACAGAAAAAATATCCGCCGTCTTACATATTCAAACGGTACTATCGTTACCAAGCAGGCAAAGGACGAGGACAGCGTATACAGTATGTACTATGATTTTTCCGAGCCGTGCAGTAAAATTGCAAACCATAGAATACTTGCCATAAACAGAGGTGAAAAGGAAGGATTTATAAAGGTATCAATCGAAACGAATGTTGACCTAATCATTGATTGGCTTTATAATCATGTACTAAAAAACAAAAAATTTGCCTTTACAAATATATTGTTTGATATTGTAACCGACTCATACAAACGTCTTACCGCCCCGTCAATCGAAACCGAAATCCGCAATGATTTGACCGAGCGTGCCGGCGAGGACGCTATAAAAGTGTTTGCAAAAAATCTGTCGGGACTATTGCTCCAACCGCCAATCAAAGGCAGAACCGTGCTTGCTCTTGACCCTGGATACAGAACGGGCTGTAAAGTATGCGTGGTTGACGATACGGGAAAGGTGCTTGATACGGGCATTGTATACTGCACATTGCCTATCCATGATAAAGAAAAGGCAAAAAATATCCTGAAAAATCTTATTATGAAACATGACGTAAACCTTATTTCAATCGGCAACGGTACTGCATCAAAAGAAACGGAAATTTTGGTGGCTGAGCTTATTAAGTCCATCGATAAGGAATTGTATTATATGATGGTGAGCGAGGCGGGTGCGTCGGTATATTCGGCATCTAAACTTGCCGCCGAGGAATTCCCCGAATTTGACGTATCGCTCAGAAGTGCGGTTTCCATCGCAAGACGTTTGCAAGACCCGCTTGCCGAATTGGTTAAGATTGACCCGAAAGCAATCGGTGTCGGACAATATCAGCACGATATGAACCAAAAACGTCTTGGTGAGGCATTGGGCGGTGTTGTCGAAGACTGTGTAAACAGTGTCGGTGTCGACCTAAACACGGCATCTCCGTCGCTTTTGTCGTATGTGTCGGGTATCAATTCGACAGTTGCGAAAAATATTGCTTCATATCGTGAAGAAAACGGCAAATTCAAAAACAGGAAAGAACTTTTAAAGGTTGCCAAACTCGGTAAAAAGGCATTCGAGCAATGTGCGGGATTTTTGCGTATCACCGACGGCGAAAATGTGCTTGACAATACCTCCGTCCACCCTGAAAGCTATAAAGCTGCGGACTTGCTAATCGGCGAACTTGGATACAGTATTGACGATGTTGTAAACGGAAATATTTCTGACATCAAGGACAGACTGAAAAAGACGGATATAAATGCGTTGGCTGAAAAACTGGAAGTAGGTGTGCCTACATTAAAGGATATTGCGGACGCTTTATTGAAAAAAGGGCGTGACCCCCGTGAGGAACTTCCGCAGCCAGTTTTGATGTCGGACGTTATGGATATTAACGATTTAAAACCCGACATGATTATGACAGGTACAGTGCGAAATGTTATCGACTTTGGTGCATTTGTGGATATTGGTGTGCATCAGGACGGACTTGTGCACATATCTCAGATATGCGACAGATATATCAAGCACCCTCTTGAAGTATTATCGGTCGGCGACATTGTAAAGGTTAAAATTCTTGATGTTGACGTAAAGAAAAACAGAATATCGCTTAGTATGAAGATTTAAAATTATAAAACCAAATAAGTTTGGAATATTAAAAAAGGAGATTTTAACATGGATTAAAATCTCCTTTTTTATAATTTACTTAATATCTTAACCTCTATTGCTATATAGGATTATTCTGCAAAAAGTACAATATCGCATTTTAATGGTTCTTATCAGCTTGAAAACATAGGTTTTCATTTTCTCTTTCACTGAACATTAATATTAAGTTACTATAATTTTTACACAAATAAAAAAGCCTGATAGAATCTTCGCCTGCTGGCATAGGAATAATGCAATATTTTTGATTTTTTATCATTGCTTTTTCGCAATTTTCTATAAATTAAAAAAACTCCTACAAACGTAGGAGTCAGTTTCGGCAACTATCTACTTTCCCGGGCAGTCACCCACCAAGTATCATCGACGTGAAAGAGCTTAACTTCTGTGTTCGGTATGGGAACAGGTGGACCCTCTTTGCTATCGTCACCGAATATTCTTTTGAAAG
>CAKSNH010000022.1 GCA_934476075.1 uncultured Clostridia bacterium
GTCCGGCGGCGTAGCCGATTTTGACCTAGTCAAAATTACTTGACCATAAATTCGCAAGCCTTTAAAAAGGCTTGACCTAAACTTTGATGGGGCAGAGCCACTTTGCAAGTTTGCGTAAGCGACAAATCCTAATTTACGCTTTGCGTAAACAACAACTCACAATTATTTCTTCTCGCCTTTTTCTCTGACGATAAAATGTATCGGTGTACCCTCATATCCGAATGCCGCACGCAGCTGATTTTCCAGATAACGCAGATATGAATAGTGCATTAAATCCTTTGAGTTTACGAAAAGCACGAAAGTCGGCGGTGCAACAGACGCCTGTGTACCGTAGTAAATCTTCAAACGCTTGCCCTTGTCTGACGGAGGCTGCTGCTTTTGCATAGCCTCGTTTAACAAATCGTTAAGCATACCTGTCGAAATTCTGCGTTTGTGCTGTTCGTTCACCTCTTTAATCTTCTCCAAAAGATTGTTCACTCGCTGTCCCGTCTTTGCCGATATGAACATAACCGGTGCGTACATCATGTATGAAAATCCCTCACGCACTCTTTCCCTGAATGAGTTCATGGTCTTTGAGTCCTTTTCGACTATATCCCACTTGTTCACAACAAGAATACACGCTTTCCCCTGGTCATGCGCATAACCGGAAATTTTTGTGTCCTGCTCGGTCACACCCTCGTTTGCGTCAAGCATGATAACGCATACATCACTTCGGTCAACCGCCGCAAGCGAACGCACAACGCTGTATCTTTCCACAACCTCGTCAATCTTTCCACGCTTACGCATACCTGCCGTGTCGATAAACAAATACTTGTCATCACCGTTTTCAAAGCGTGTGTCGATAGCGTCACGGGTAGTGCCGGCAATATTGCTGACAATAACTCTGTCCTCGCCCAAAATACGGTTGATTAATGACGATTTGCCCGCATTCGGTCTGCCGATTACGGCAACTTTGATAACATCGTCCTCCTCGTCCGTGTCAGCGTCCTCAGGGAACTGACTGCAAACCTTATCGAGCAAATCGCCCACACCAAGACCGTGCGTTGACGATATTGCGATAGGGTCGCCCAAGCCAAGATTATAAAATTCGTAAAATTCAAACGGCGGGTCGCCTATATTATCCACCTTGTTTACGGCAAGCAGAATTTTCTTTCTCGCCTTTAAAAGCATTGACGCAACGTCCTGGTCATTCGCCGTCACGCCGTCCTTGACATTTGTCATAAGCACGACAACGTCCGCCATTTCAATGGCAAGCTCCGCCTGTCGTCTCATTTGCACAAGGATTTCGTCCTTGCTCGCCGGTTCGATACCGCCCGTATCGACTAATGTAAAATGCTTGTCAAGCCATTCCACATCGGCATATATACGGTCACGGGTTACACCCGGTGTATCTTCAACGATACTTATTCGCTGACCTGAAATTTTATTAAACAATGTCGATTTACCCACATTAGGTCTGCCGACTATTGCAACCAAAGGTTTTGCCATTTTAATCCTCCATTCTAAAACTCTAATTCTTCATCTAATATTGTTTCTATAAAAGAATATCCGTCATTTTCACATACCGAAACAGGCATACCGAGTGCCTTTTCCACATCGCCCACGGTACTGTCGTCAAGGAAAATATCCTCGCCGCTCCTAAGCATTACGGACGGAATGATAAGCGTGTCCGCTTTCGGCTTGTCCGCAATCTGCTTGATAATATCACCGCCGACAACCAATCCCGACACATTTACTCCGCCGCCGAAAAATTCATTTTTTATCGCATATACAGATACCTTTACTCCCTCTGCCGTATCCTCAACACGCTTTGCAAGTCCGGCGATAAAATCGTATGCAATCTCGCCCGTTACCATCATAACATTTCTTCTGCGTTTTTTCGGCTTTATAAGAGTTACCGCCTCGTCAAACTCCTCACGCATACTGGAAATAAGTCCGACACCGTTTTCTATCTGCGGAAATCCCTCATATGTTTCGGGTTTCGGGATAGGCAGCTTTGCGTTAATGTAAAATTCGTCCGAAAGATAGATAAGTCTTGTGCCCAATTTACGCTTTAATTCTTCCTGCCATTCGGTAACCTGCACAACCGTGTCATACGCAGACTTTGCATCAAACGGTGTAAGCTGACACAATCCCTCACGATAGCGTGTAAGTCCGACAGGCACAACAGATACGCTGTTTATATACGGATACAAATTCGCAAGGTCGTTTATGGTGCGGTCAAGCTCCTCCTTATCGTTAAAGCCCGGACAAAGCACTATCTGACCGTTCATGTGCATTTCGTTTTCGGCAAACTTCTGCATTATGCCGTACAGCTTGCCGGCAAAACGGTTGCACAGCATTCTTTTTCTAAGCTCCGGATTTGTCGTATGCACAGATATGTTAATCGGAGAAATACGCATTTTTATCATACGGTCGATTTCTTCGTCATTCATATTGGTAAGCGTGACGTAGTTGCCCTGCAAAAATGACAGTCTTGTATCATCGTCCTTAAAATATACCGTTTCACGCATACCCTTCGGCAGCTGGTCGATAAAACAGAATATGCACTTGTTGCGGCAGCTTTGAGCCTCATCAATAAGTCCCGAATGAAATTCCACACCCAAATCTTCATAATTGTTTTCTATTTCGAGCATCTCGGTGTCGCCGTTTTTCTTCAATACCTCAACTGTAATTTCGCTTTCCGATACCAAATAACGATATTCAAGCACATCATAAAACTCGCTTCCGTTAATGGAAATGATTTTATCGCCGACTTCAATTCCCGCCTCCTCGGCAATGGAATCGGGATACACTTTATTTACGGTTGTATCAATGTTATGTTTCATATCTATCTCACTTCATAATTTAGTATAGCTAATATATTTTCTCACAAATCCTTAAAATAATCAAGTATTTTTGAGCCAAACATAAAAGTTTGTAAATTATACCCTAATATTAATCAATTTTAAGCCACATTCCATAGCATAGCGTACTGTATTTGCCGTACCGCCGGTATTTTTGGTCATATAGCTGACGCAGACTCCGCTGTGGTCAACAAGCCGTCTGTTACGCTGCATCATACAGGTGTTGGTGTACTTTTTACTTATAATAACTATTTTATCCGCATTGCGTTTGAGATAATCGAGATAATCCTTTTCATGCTCTTTCCAGCCCCGTGTCTGATTTTCGCACGGGAGTACCAGAATAAGCTTTATCTGCGGATATTTTTTCTTTAACTTAATCACCGCACCGGCGGCAACCGAATCAAATCCCAACGCACCGCCCGAGCCGTAGTATATGACACCCTCGCTTATTAAATTTTCTATAATCTCCGTCAATTTTCTGCGGATTTTCACGGCGGTTAAATCCGATATATCCCTATGCCCCGTAAAACAGCATACCTGACTTTTATCCCACATAATCAATTCCCTTTTTTACTGTACCACCATTTGTATATTTTCTCATATTTGTTTACACGCTCAACGTATTTTTCGGTTTCGGGGAACGGTATGGACGAGAGCGTCTTTCCGTCGGAACTGTATTCGGGATTGGCGAGCCATTTATCCACGTTCCCCATACCGCCGTTGTATGCCGCCAGTGCCACATCGACATCATTATACCTGTTTATCAGATATGACAGATAATAGCACCCCATTCTTATGTTGATTTCGGGATTTTCAATATCGTCGGACGAAAATTCAATCCCTATTTTTTTCGCAATCCATTTTGCGGTATCGTCGGTAATCTGCATAAGTCCCCGTGCGATGCCCGAATGTGCGTCATGTATATAGTTACTTTCCGCTTTGATAACTCCCATCACCAAATAGCGGTCAAGATTATATTCATCGGAATATTGTGTGATAACATCGTCGTGCCTGAGCGGATATACCACCTCAAAAGCGGTGTCAAAACCCGCTTTCAGCATAAGCACAACCAATGCCAAAATCAATAGCTTGATAATGGTTTTAAATAATTTCTTCAATTTATATTACCTCAGTTGCTTTAAAACTTTCTCAGCCTCTATTTTTAAATTATACTCATCTTTGTTGTTTTCTATCACAAAATCGGAGTTTTGTGTGTAAAACTCCTTGTCATGCTGTGCTTTTATGCGTTCTTCGGCACTTTTTTCGTCAATGCCGTCACGCTCGGTTATACGTTTTTTCCGTACATCAAAATCAGCGACAACCGACAGCACCTTGTCACATTTTTTGTTTATACCGCTTTCGATAAGTGCGGCGGCGTCTATTATCGCCCAGTCGGACGTGCAGGAGTTTAACATCATATCAATTCTTGCACTTACATATTTGTGGGTGATTTGGTTTAGTTTAAGCAAATCTTCCTTGCTGTTGAACACTATTTTTGCAAGTGCTTTTCGGTTCAGCGTGCCGTCTGAATTAATGACCTTTCCGCCGAATGTGTCTGCTATTTCAGAAAGAGCCTTTTCGCCCTTTGCGACAATTTCCCTTGCTACAATGTCTGCGTCTATGCGGTACATTCCGTATTGCTCGAATATTTTTGAAACGGTGGTTTTTCCTGTTCCCGAACCGCCCGTTATACCAAGTATCTTCATTATAATTTCCCCGTATCTTACGGCAAACACACCTTGCGAAAATACCGCCGGGTGCGTTTGCCGATTCTGTTATTTTGTGCTTACTTTTCTGAGCATTGCGTTTTTGCACACAGGCTGTTCCATCGGCATTTTAACCGTCATGGCTGCGTGCGGAGCGGACGTGATACTTTCGCCCCTGTCATTTTCCATGTATTTCACCGTCTGGGCAAAGAACGGCTTGTTCGGCTGAATTATCTCCACTTCTTCGCCGATAACAAACTTGTTTCTTTGTGAAATAGTGGCTGTTTTCGTGGTTTCGTCATAGTCGGTGACAATACCGGCAATATCATAATCACGAATGTATGAGCTTGATGTGTAAACCTGTTCGTTTTCGGTAGGCTTGCCGAAGTAGAAACCTGTCGAATACGGTCGGTGGCTTACCTTGCAAAGTTCGTCATACTGCTTTTCGTCAAATACATAATTGTCGGGGTCGGCACAGTATTTGTCTATTTCCTCACGGTATATTTTTATTATGGACGCAACATAGTATTCGCTTTTTACTCTGCCCTCGATTTTAAAACTTGATATACCGCTTTTCACAAGCTCCGGAATGTGGCGGATAGTGCACAAATCCTTTGAATTGAATATGAAACTGCCACGTTCGTTTTCAAATACGTCCATGTATTCGCCCGGACGGGTTTGCTCTTGGAGTGAATAGTTCCATCTGCAAGGGTGCGAACAAGCGCCTCGGTTTGAGTCACGGTGGGTAAGGTAGTTGCTCAAAAGGCATCTGCCCGAATATGATATGCACATTGCACCGTGCACAAATGCTTCAAGCTCCAAATCGGCAGGGGTTTTCTCACGGATTTCCCTGATTTCCTCAAATGACATTTCCCGTGCAAGCACCACACGTTTAGCACCCATTTCGTACCATTTGCGTGCGGACATATAGTTCACGTTGTTGGCTTGCGTACTTATATGGATAGGGATTTCGGGAGCTAATTTCTGCACCATGTCGAAAATACCCAAATCCGCAACAAGGATACCGTCAAAGCCCAGCGGACGGACTTCCGTTATAAATTTTTCAAATTCGGCAATATCGGAATTGTGCGGAAGAATATTGGCGGTAAGGTATACCTTTTTGCCACGGTCATGGGCGAATTTCAAGCCCTCTTTCATATCGTCAAGCGAAAAATTATCGGCGGCAACACGCAGACTGTATGCCTCTCCGCCGATATATACGGCGTCCGCACCGTAGAGTATCGCAATTTTCAGTTTTTCCAAATTCCCGCCCGGAGCGAGTAGTTCTGGTTTATTCATGTTATTAGTTCCTTTCAGGTTATCATAATTTATAATTCAAATATTATTTTAACACAAATTTATACCCTTGCCAATAGATTATTGGCAAACTGCACGGAGTATTGACGGGATATTTTTTCTTAAAAGGTTTAAATAATATAAAATATGATTTAAAAATATAATTATTTACAAATAAACAATCATATGCTACAATATATATAGCAAAATAGTATTATTTAAGTAAAAATTAAAGAAAGGTGGCAGTATTAATGAAAAAGTTTAAAGGAATTATTGCGTTGTGTCTGGCAGCGGCAATGTCAGTGCCGATAGTGTCGGTGTCTGCATTTACCGGTACGAAATTTAACATTGACATACCGTTTTATCCGGACAGCGGTTTTGTAAATTTGGATACAAACAAAACAAGCATTACGCTTGGAATTAATCAAAGCTCTATTGTATTTAAGTTTGCTGAAAGTCCGAAAAAAGGCTATATTGGGATATATGATGTTACGGAAAACAGATATATTACCGCAGGCACAGAGGCTGACGGATATATGGTCGGACCGTATGAATTCGGTACGTCTTTCGCTGTTGAGGGTCTTACAGGCGGACATACCTATCGGATATATATGGGCGGTGATACCGCTGATAACAGTGCATCGGGCATAGTATATGCAAGATAATAAATATTAACGGTTTTGATTTAAAGAAAGGGGTATTTTATGAAAAAAATAATATCATTTTTACTGTTGTTGTGTACATTTTCATGCTCTTTTGTTCCGACGTCTTTCGCTGCCGATTATGTAGATGAAAACGGCGTTATAAATTGTATTGACGAAAACGGTGTGTTTGAGGATTTTGAAACAACCTATATGGGTTTTCCGCTTATGTATTATCAATATGCGGGTGAAGGCAATAATGCCATGGTGATTGAGTTTGACAGCAGTTCTGTCGGCAATGAGCAGATTTACATAGACCTTGAAGAATCTGACGAGTTTAGCGAATACTCATTGAGTTTCATCAGCAGATTGAAAGATTTGTGGCCGGTTACAACAGATAAATTTACGGTTATAGGTCTTAGCAACGAAAACTTTTATCATATGTTTTTCTCAACGGGCAGAAATATGCGAAAGCTTTCGGGAAAAGTTACAATGACATACGTTGACCCGAATACATTGGGGGATAAATTTGTGCTTGAACCTTTAAATCTTCCAGAAAACTCCAAGCCGGCAATAGCAGAACTTACCGAAATGGGAATAATGAACGGCGACAGCGACGGTAATTTCTATCCCGAAAAGGCGGTTACCCGTGCCGAGCTTGCTCAGCTTGCATATAATACACTTCCGATTTTGAAAGATGAAAAATACTTTACTATAAGTGCCACAAAATCAGTCTATACAGATATGCCCGATACTCACTGGGCAAGAGAGGCTGTAAGATTTTTGAAAAAGCGTAACGTTATAAATGCTTATCCGGACGGTTCTTTCCGTCCCGATGAAAATATAACCTATACCGAGGCTGCGGCAATGCTTGTGAAATTGCTGCACTACGGCGAATATGCAAATCAAAACGGCGGTTATCCGAACGGGTATATGGATTGTGCCGACAAGCTTGGCTTGACAAAGGGAATTACGCTTAATGCCGAGGATATTGTCCCTCGTGAAACTGCCGCTCTTATGATTCAGCGTGCGTTGGATATTCCTATTCTGAAAGCGAAAAGCTACACATACGGCGTGGGTGCTGATTTTGCACTTGACCCGAATTTCACTTACAGAAATACACGTCAGAAAGACTAAAAATTATGAGGTAATCTAAAATATGTATAACACTATTGTATGCTTAATGCTTTCCGCAGCTTTATGCGGTTGTGGCGGTGTAACGCAGACGGAGCAAATTCCCGTAAGAAATAATTATTTGTCAATCACTTATGATACCAATGATTTGTCCGTTCCCGATACAGGGAAAATGATGAATTTTTATACATATGATTTGGAAACGGAGGAGCTGACAAACAACGCACAAATTCCGTTTGCATCTCAATATGCACTCGGAGCGGTAAGTCTTGACGATAATAAGGTTTATTATACAAAAAGAGAGAACAATAATCTCGGCAGCGGTGACTGTCTTTATTCATATGACCTTACATCAAAGCAAGAGGAACTTCTCGAAAATGAAAACAGAGCGTATAACGATATTGTACCGGTAAATAATACGCTTTTGGTTTCGGCTGTGAAAAATGGGAATAATCCGGCGGTATTTGATTTGAGTACACATAAGTTTAAGTATTTGTATGAAATAAACGGATACGGCGAGGATAAATATATTTGCTCTCCACCCGTGCCGTTCGGGTATAATGTAAATACGGATAAATTTTTGTATGTTTATGCTGACAGCAAAAGTCATTATGACCTCGATTACCGCATGGGCGAGCCTGAGGACAAAGCGCCTATTCCTTACCATGTGGCACTGATAAGCTCTGACCTTGAAAATCAGGAGGTTTATACATTTAATAATCAAGAGGTGCAGTATGCAACCCAGATTGACGATAATCAGGTTCTTTGCGTTACGACAGACCACCCGTTTGCATCGGGAAACATATTTGCATACATGATAGACATGAAAGAAAAACAGATTACCGAGCTTGACAGGCTTCCCATGCCGAAAATGACATCGGTATGGAACTGTTATACATTGGATAAAGGGAAATCGTTTTATGTATTCGGAATATGCGAGGACGGACGTTCGGGAATTTTTCATTATGATACACAAACCGACACCGTTGAAGATATTATTCTTGATACGGACAGCGGACACGTTGTAAACTTTACACTGTTAAATTATCGATAAACAATTATAAAGCTTCGCAGAATTTGTAAAACGGATTTTGCGAAGTTTTTTCTTTTTTTGTATTGACTTTTAACACTGTTTATAATAAAATAACGCTATACAAAGTCTTTTGTGATGATTAGTCTTTGTGTATTACAATGATTATGTTTGAATTAACCGCATTTACATCTATATGTATCTGCGGTTTTTTCTTTAATCTATTGTAAATACTTTTTAACCAATTAAGCACGCTGTCCATCATATCACCTCCCCCTGTCCGAAAAGTGATTTTAGGTCAGTTCAGACGGGGCAGTAATACAAAAGACTGTAAGACTTCGTATAGTGTTACCTTGTACAGTATATTATATTTTTAAAGTCATGTCAATTATAAAACGGATTTTGCAAAATTTTTTCTTTTTGTATTGACTTTTAACGGTGTTTATAATAGAATAACACTATACAAAGTCTTTTGTGGTTATTAGTCTTTGTGTATTACAATTATGATGTTAGAATTAACCGCATTTACATCTATATGTATCTGCGGTTTTTTCGTTAATCTATTGTAAATACCTTTTAACCAATTAAGCACGCTGTCCATCATATCACCTCCCCCTGTCCGAAAAGTGATTTTAGGTCAGTTCAGACGGGGCAGTAATACAAAAGACTGTAAGACTTCGTATAGTGTTACCTTGTACAGTATATTATATTTTTAAAGTCATGTCAATTATCTTTTAATAAAATATTTGGGTGTGCGAAATTGACTGAATTAATACTGCTTGACAGTGTAAATTTGATTTGGTATAATGTATAAGTTGAGTAAGTCAGACGATTGCGTGTGCAGACCGAAAGGTCGTATATGAGGAAAGTCCGGGCTCCATAGAGCAAGGGTGCCGGGTAATACCCGGTGGAGGCAACTCCAAGGATAGTGCAACAGAAAATAAACGCCGATTTTTAATCGGTAAGTGTGGAAAGGTGCGGTAAGAGCGTACCGAGAGACTGGCGACTACTCTCTCGTGTAAACCCCACTCGGAGCAACACCTCACAGGAAACATATAAGTCTGCTCGACCGTTTCCGCTTTGGTGGCTAGAGCTTAGCAGTAATGCTATTCCCAGATAGATAATCGTCCAATACAGAACCCGGCTTACAGACTTGCTCACTCTTTTGAATATTAATCGGGATTTATAATCCGTCAAGGCAAATAAAAAGGCGAACCGTGTAAAAATCGGCTCGCCTTTATTTTTTTAATTTGCAGGAAATTGCGAAAAACGCAATGACAGAATTTTTAATTTGTAGGAAATTGCGTAAAACGCAATGACGAAAAATCAAAAATGCTACATTATTCCTCCGCCAGCAGGCGGTGCTTCTATCAGAAGCTTTTTTATTTTTTTCGTATTTTGTTTACAGCATCGGTTATTTTGGCAACATCACGCATATTGTTAAAAAAGCCGAAGCTTGCCCTGACAGCACCGCTTTTCTCGCTGCCTATGGTTTTGTGTGCAAGATACGCACAATGCCAGCCGCCACGAACGGCTATACCATAATCGTTGTTTAATATATCGCTGACTTCTCCACTGTCGAGATTGCCTATATTAAAAGCGACTGTTCCGTTGCGTTTATTGATGTTGTCGGTACCGTATACGGTCACATTATCCATGTTTTTAAGCTCCGATATAAACTTTTCCGCCATTTGCCTCTCGTGCGTCAGAATTGCATTTACGGAGTATTTTTTTATAAATCTGATGCTTTCTGCCATAGACGCAATGGCAGGAGTGTTTAAAGTGCCGCTTTGGAGCATATCGGGCATGAAATCGGGTTGGTCAAGACTCTCGGACTGACTTCCCGTTCCGCCCCGAATAAGCGGTTCTAATTTAATATTTTCGTCAACATAAAGTCCGCCCGTGCCCATAGGTCCGAGCAGTGATTTGTGCCCCGAAAATGCAAGCATGGAGATATTGCACCTTTGCACGTCAATATCCACCGCCCCCGCTCCCTGTGCGGTATCTACAAGAAACGGGATATTATGCTTTTTTGCAATTTTGCCTATCTCCTCTATCGGCTGGATACTTCCGCACACATTTGATACATGGGTGCATACAATCAGGCGTGTGTCGGGATTTATCACATTTTCAATATCGCTCGGAGCGACAAAACCGTCTTTATCCGCATATACTATTGTATATCGGCAATTTGCCGCCGCAGGACGCAGAACGCTGTTGTGCTCCATACTTGTCATGATAACATGATTATCCTTCGCCAAGCCGATTATAGCCATGTTGAGGGCATATGTTGCATTTTGGGTAAATGCAATTTGAGAAGAATTGCCGATGTTAAAGAGTTCTGCAAGTTCTTCGGCGGTTTCGGCTATTTTTTCAGCTGCCGCAATACTGTATTTATGACCGCCCCGACCGGCATTTGCACTTAAATATTTTGTATTATGTGCCATTGCACGGTACAGACAGGACGGTTTTTGGTAGCTTGTTGCGGCATTGTCAAGATATAGCACGGTATTCACGCTCCTCTCCGTTTTGAACCTCCAAAAACAGACCCTTTATAATTATATGCACATTTTCGGCACTTCTTTTTACTATCGGAATATAGTCCTGCTTAAATCTGAGTGAATATGAGCAGCCGCCTTTGTTTATTTCGGAGGGAGTATGCACGACAGACGGTGTGACAACTCCCGTACGCATAATTGCTTTTTTCAGTTTAACTGCCGTAGTTATAGAGCCTATTGCAGCCAACGCATAATCCATAAAATCACCATCCAATCATATACAGGCTGTTTTTTCTGTGTGATATATAATCATTATATGCAGACGGATATGATTGTGTTATGTAAAGCAGTATCTTTTGCAAATAAATCGGCGGTATTTAAAATGTTTTTTTAGAATTTACGAATAATTTTTTTATTTTTGAAAAAAATATTATTATAGTTTTGAATTAAATAGGGTGGGGGAATCGGAATTTAGTAGTGAAAAGTGCACTAACGGTTCGGCGAAATATAATGTTTTTTACGCTAATTTGACGGTAAAATAAAAAAATTAAAAAAAGTTTTAAAAAAGTGTTGACAAATACGTCTAACTCTGCTATAATTCTAAAAGTCAGCTGATGACAAGCGGTTTTGAGAGAAACCCATAAAAATATGCGGGTGTAGTTCAATGGTAGAATTCCAGCCTTCCAAGCTGGCCGCGTGGGTTCGATTCCCATCACCCGCTCCACTAAATATGCGCCTGTAGCTCAGTTGGATAGAGCAACTGCCTTCTAAGCAGTGGGTCAGGAGTTCGAATCTCTTCAGGCGCGCCAATTAAATTTTAAAAATTTAATATGGTGGGTATAGTTCAGCTGGTTAGAGCGTCAGATTGTGGTCCTGAATGTCGTGGGTTCAAA
Source organism: uncultured Clostridia bacterium (assembly GCA_934476075.1). Taxonomy (GTDB): domain Bacteria; phylum Bacillota; class Clostridia; order UBA1381; family UBA1381; genus CAKSNH01. Next base: position 12,045 of record CAKSNH010000022.1, read on the forward strand.
TCCCACTACCCACCCCAATTTAATCTCATATAGGGATATAGCCAAGTCGGTAAGGCACCAGATTTTGATTCTGGCATTTCGTAGGTTCGAGTCCTGCTATCCCTGCCATTTTTACGGGCCATTAGCTCAGTCGGCAGAGCACTTGACTTTTAATCAAGGTGTCCGGAGTTCGAATCTCCGATGGCTCACCAAAAGCGTTTAACTTCGGTTAGACGCTTTTTTTGTATTTTGAAATTTTTTTAATTTCTGTATTGACTTTTGTATACTTATAATAGAATAACATTATACAAAGGCTTTGGGCAGAATTAGTCTTTGTGTATTACAATAGTTATTTGGGGAAAAAACTGCATTTACATCTATATGTATCTGCGGTTTTTTCTTTAATAATCTATTATAGATACTTTTTAACCAAATTTCAATTATGCATTGTGTTGTAATAATATTTTTTCTGCCATTCTTCGTCTGTGTTTGAATATCCGTTGTATAAATCATCGGCTATTTCAATAATTACATTCTTTAATTCCAAATTATCAATAAATTTTTGCGGAATGTGGGATAAGCCTAAATATGCACCCATAATATTTCCTGTGACAGAGCCGGTTGAGTCGCTGTCGCCACTATGGTTTACAGAAGTAATAATTGCTTTTTCAAAATTGTCCGAATACTTTAATGCACAATAAATAGCTATGGCAAGGGTTTCTTCGGCAACCCAACCTTCGCCGATTTGTCGGATTGCGTCAAAATCATTTAATGATTGTGTTGAAAGGGTGATGGCTTTGTCAACCAATGATATTAATTCGTGCATATGTTTACTGTTTGGGAAAAGTTTTGGCATAAGCAATTTTGCATCGTTTATAGCAGCAAGAAGTGAAATATCAGGGTTGTGGGATACAGTATGAATTATATGCACAAACATGGCAGCGGGAATATAACCGAGTTCGTGACCGTGCGTAAGGGCGGCAGATTGTGCACCTAACATATCAATATCTTCGGCAGAGAGTGTATTTTCAAAATACAGTCCTATCGGGGCGGCACGCATAATACTTCCGCACCCTTTGCTATGATTTATAGGCTTTTCCATTGTACCGTTTGCACCGTTCATAATCGATATTATACAGGTACGTCCGGGCTCACGGCTATGGTGCATTTCTTTAATATTATTTAGCCATGAGCATAACGGTTTTTCATCTTTAAACTGATTTTCGCCTTGCGTCAAAAGCCAATCGCTGTATGCGTCGGATATGCAGGGAATATATTCTCTATTTGCCGCACCGACCAAAAGTCCGTTAGCCGTAAATAATGTCATTTGTGTATCATCGGATATTTGGGCAATGCCGTTTGTAAGAGAATATGCGGTTATGCCGTTTTTGCCGTATTTATCGAGAATTTGCTTTTCGGTCATAAATTCTATCGGATAGCCCAAAGCATCGCCGACAGCTCCGCCGAGAAGACAGCCTCTGTATTTATCCATGCTTTTCATATCATTTCTCCTCCCGCAACAAAGCCATACCGTGATTATCCAGCAACACATTCGTATCAATAATATTCATTTTATTTTCCAGTGCATAGATAATCACGCTGTCCCGTTGATTACGGGCATAAAGCGGCGAAAATCCCGACGCTTTGAGGAAAGATTGTGTTTCGTCAAAGGTAAGTTCAAATCCAAAACATAATTGGAGTATATTGTTGCGGTTTGGCTTTTTCTCTCCCGAAAAAAATCCGTAGGCATATGTTCTCGGAAGATTTGCACGCTTTATTACATCGGATTTGCTCACATTCTTTTGTGCAAGCAGATTGTTTAAAAGCTCTGCATAGTCCGGATTTATAAAATCGGACGAGTTTTGTTCCAGAACAGTATCAATATCCCGTGAATTTTTTATTTGTTCAAGCAATTTATCGGTGACAGACATAATATTTACTCCTTGCAGTATTATAAATTATATGGTACTATAATATTACAAAATAAGACAAAATGCAAGGGGGAAGCAGATTGAATGATGATTTTTACAATTACAGCGAGGTAGAACCACTGTCGGGAAAACGGCATATATTCTTAGTAAAAAACGATATAACGGGCGAAAAAGCGGTAAAAAGACCGGTTACCGATGAGGAACTTGAAATATATAATATTCTTAAAAACATCAATTCAGAGTATTTTCCGCATATTATCGGGATATATAATATTGACGGGCAGAATGTTGTGTTGGAGGAATATTTGGACGGAATACTGCTGTCTGACGCAATGGAGAAATGTCCCGAAGAAGTTGATGAGGATTTTGTAAAGGCTATTGCATTTTTTGTATGCGACGCTTTGAAAATAATGCATGAACACAATATTGTCTATCGGGATATAAAACCCGAAAATATAATGATATGCGACGGTGATGTAAAACTGATAGATTTTAATATTTCGAGGATATATAAGCAGAACGTGAGCAGAGATACGGAATTTTTAGGCACACCGGGCTATGCCGCACCGGAGCAGTTCGGTTTTAAACAGAGCGATATGCGTGCGGATATATATTCGGTCGGAGTGCTGATGAATAAAATGCTGACGGGGTGTCTGCCTGTCGAAAAAATGTATGACGGAGATTTGGGACGTGTGATAGAAAAGTGCGTCAGACTGTCGCCGGAGGACAGATATGAGAATATTGATATTCTGCGTGGGGCGATTGTAGATGTAAACGAGGATATTGCCGCTGAATTAATGACGGAAAATAGCGAAAGACGGGATTTGCACAATGCGTTTTGTGGTGTTATGAGTTATTCGGCAGTATATTTTTTAGTTTCATCATATATAAATAATTGCATAGACGCACGCTGGGGGATAGGGTTTGACTATTTTAATCAGGTGGTTAAAGCATATAACCCAATAACGAACGGCGGTATTTGGGCATATATCAATTCCATGCCTAAGATAGTAATTTTGCAGATGATAACGGTCACTGTAATAATGATTATTTTTGCACAAAGGCTGAAAAACGAAGACCAGATAGGCGGTGTAGTGTGGATTGGTATACATATTATTGATATGAAATGGCAGATAAGTGCAATTATGAACGGCACATCGTTGTTTAGGGCAAACAGCGGAATTATGTGGCGGGATATAGCCAATATAGCGGTGCATTTGGCGTGTATGGGAATTATTATATATGTGATGATTAATTTGCACAGGATAAAAAAGACGGAAGAACGGATAGAAAAATTGCTTGAAGAATAGGGATAATAAACGGAGAGATATATCATTTTTTGATGTATCTCTTATTTTTTTGGCAAATTTTTTGACTTGTCACCAAATTGGTGACCACAGGGGAAATTTATGGGGTTATACTGAAAATGAAACAGCAAAACCATTACTGATTTTGCTGTTCCAAAAGAATATCGACTCGTTCTTCGATTTTAGCTTTGTTGCCGGTGGTTAAATGTCTGAATTTAATTAAAAGTTCATTTTCCGCTTTTTGTGCATATTCAACTGCACTGTTTGATGAACGCGGAGCGGGGTCATTTGTAAGTCCGAGCAGAAAATCGGTTGTGGTGTTAAGTGCTTTGGCAAGACGTGCTATAATTTCACCACGGGGTTCGTTTATGTCGTGCTCATATTTTGATAATGTCATTTTTGTGATACCGATTTTGTTTGCTAATTTAATTTGTGACAAGTCGATATTCTCCCTTAGAAAAATAATACGTTCGCCGATGGTTTGCATAGACATCACCTCCCTCCTATTATAGAGGCTTTTTTTGTATGGTGTGAAAAAGTAGCGGTTTTTATACTTTACTATTGAAAGTTGCCCGAAATGGTGATATAATATTGGAAAATAACATTTTCTCTTATTATGGTGAATATGGGGCGAAAATGTCACATCGGGAATGTTATAATGAAAATATAAACAAAAATAGTATTTTAAGGAGATATAAGTTATGACAGAACATGAATATCAAAGAATTTTAGAAGAGGAATTTGAAAAATATCAGCAGGAAAATCATGTATTGCCTAATATTATGGTTTTGGGTAAAGTGGGTGTAGGAAAAAGCTCGCTTATCAATAATGTTTTTGGAAGAGATGTGGCTAAGGTTTCAGATACAATTCCGGAAACACAGGATTTTGAATGTTATTACGGAAAAAATAATAATTCAAATGTAAACTTAATTGACAGTAAAGGCTACGAAATAAATACCGGTATAGGAGAAAATGCAAACCAATTTAATTCTTCTGCTGAGGCATTTAAAGATTATGCTGAAAAAATATTGGTTGTTGCAGCGATAGTATTATTTATAGGAAAAACAGCCGAAACGATAGTAAAGTGTTCTGATGGCGGAGAATACAGTATACCTACGGAAATGACCTCAGAGGCAGAGGAATTAAAGGACAAAATTAATGCTGCTATACATCAAGCCAGAGGTGTAAATTAATGGGTGCATTTATATTTATAATTATAATAATTGTGGTTGTGGCAACAATTATGGTAGTAACAAAAACAAGCAAAGATAATAAAATTGCTGACGGAATGAAGCAGCGATTGCTGATGAATGGATTTTACACTTCCGAAGAAATTGAAGTTATAGATAAAGACAATCAGGAAAAACCGTTCAGATTTTTGCTTGACAGAAACAGCAAAAAGTGGACACTTGCATTATATCGTGCAGCTGATGCAAATATTTATATTTATCCTGAGCTTGTTGACTATACTGTGGTATATCGTGAAATGGGAAATGATGTTACGCAGGGCGATGAGTATAGGATTAAGGCGTCAAATCACATGAAGAAAAACAGCAGGGGTATTATCGAAAGCAAAGGACTGAATTCTGATAATTGCGAATATATTGCGTTGTTCGTTACATATAAAGGCAGACCGATAAACGATAAAATATGTTCTGAATTTCTGCTTTTTGAAAAACAGGACAGATATCTTAATGCAAAAAATTATGACTATCTAATAGCAAGTACCTGTATATCAAATGCAAAGGATTTTGAAAATATGCTTTTTGAAATTGTTAAGACGAATATGGAAAAATAAATTTAAAGTTATAAGAAAAGGGGTGTGAGAAAATGTTATGTCCGAAATGCGGAAGTGCAATTCCTGACGGAGGAATGGTTTGCGAAGAATGCGGATATGTAAATCGCAGAGGAAATTCTGCCTCAGCCGACAAAACGGTAAATGTTGACAATTCAAATAGTCAAAATGAAACTGTTTTTGAAACGGTTGACCAAACAAAGTCTTATGCTGAAAGTGAAAATGTAAACAGCAATCCGAATGATATTCCGGACGAACCGCTGACTTATGAAAAAGGAACGTGCCAAAAGATATGCGATGCGAGTGATAAAGGTCTTGAAGTAATGTTTAAGGTGGCGGGTTTTTTAATATTTATTATTGTGGCGATAGTGTTTATACGTGCTGTTACGATGCCGAAAGATGAACTTAATGAGATAACATATAATGCGATTAAGGATATAGAAAAAGAATTTACACCTGATTATGTTACAGCAATTAAAAACTCTACATTGCCGGCACTTAATGAAAATGAAACAATAGGTGAAATGTTTAGCAGATGCTACACAAACGGTAAATGGACAACCGATATGGGGAGCACACCGAGAGTAACGTTTTCGGGAATGAGCAATAACGGTAACGGTACATATTCTAAGGTTGAGGTGGTTTTTGCGATAACACCTACCGACAAGTCGGACGAATTTTATTTTAATGTTGAGAACATTTTTATAGACGGCATGAGAGTGACGGATATATTTAATTACTGGAACTATTTGTATAACTATTAATTATAAAATATTAAGGAGGGCTTATTGTGTATAAAATAACGGAAAGTATTAAAGAATATTATGACCGGGACAATATCGGTATAAAAGTACAGGAAGAGGAGGAGTACGACTATATTAGCTTGTACTATGACGGAGATAATGTAAAGAATATTCGTTGTAGTGTTTTTGTGGAAAAAGAAGAAATGCCGGCGGTATTAGTAAGATTGTTCGGAGTTTGTGTTATTCCTGAGGAAAGATGTGATGTATTGGTAAAAATGATTAATGAATTCAATGAGGATTTTAAATGGGCAGAGTTTTCAATAAGTGAAAAAAACGAACTGAATATATCATCAAAAAGCTATGTAACCGAGGAAAATGCGGGCGATGTAGCAGATATGTTATGTTATTTTTGCGTAGATGCATATGATGAGGTATTTGCAAAAATTATGTCGGCTATCTGGAATAATGAAAATGGAACTGAGAGAAGGAGCGATGAATATGTATAATATAACTCAACAAATTAAGGAGTTTTATGAAGAAGCAGAAGTTGGAATTGATATTGTAGAGGACGAAGAAATAGATGTATTAACAATATCGTGTACAGGTGAGAATATAAAAAATTTGAAATGCTCTATGTTTATTGAGAAAGAAGAAATGCCGATAGTGTCGGTGAGATATTTTGGTGTATGCGTTATACCCGAAAATAAATACGGTGTTATGCTGGATTTGGTAAACAAATTAAATGATACATATAAATTTGTGAAATTTTCAATAAATGAGGACTATGAGTTAAATATAGCGTCATCAAATTTTGTCACAGAGGAAAATGCAGCAATAGTGGCAGATGATTTGTGTGATGGTTGTTTGAGAGCATATGACGATGAATATTCAAACATCATGAGAACTATGTGGAAAGACGATGGCTATATCAACCATACACTAACTTTGGAAGACGCAGAATAAACGTTTAATGCGGCATTTTTTACCCATGCGGAGTGATATTATATAATTATAAATTAAAGGGGAGGAATATATATGAAAAAACTAATTTCAACACTGGTAGCAATGGTTATGGTTACGCTTTCCTTGACAGTACCTGCCGTACAGGCGGTTGAATACGGCAAGGAATACCAAAACAAACCGACAGCAAATTATTCACAGGTGTTCCATGATGTGCCTACAAGCTATTGGGCATTCTCATACATTGGTGAAATGAATGTGAGAGGCGTATTGTCGGGTTATCCGAACGGATATTTTTATCCCGAAAATTATGTAACCCGTGCGGAATTTGCAAAGATTATGACTGTTGCAAGCGGATTGCCGCTTAATAAATATGGCGGAAATGTATATGCAGATGTAAGTTTGAATGACTGGTATTATCCGTATGTACTAACCGCACAATATTATCTTTGCGGCTACAACATGAACGGCGGTATATATTATCTGCCGGACACCAACGCACTTCGTGAAGATATTGCGGTTGCATTGGTTAAGTTAAAAGGCTATGATACAACAGGCTATGACGAAAGTATACTAAAAGCCATGTTTACCGATTATCAGAGCATTTCGGACGATGCAAAGCCATATGTTGCAACGGCACTTGAAAAAGGACTGATTTCGGGTTATGAAGATAACACATTCAGAGGTCAGGACAGTATCACAAGAGCGGAAGCGGCTACACTTTTGTGGAGAGCATATCAATACGGCAGCGGAAACAAGGTTACTGCAAGTGCAGAGCCTTACATACCAGAAACACCAAAGCCGACAGCTGCTCCCACAATAGCACCGACCGAGAAACCCACCCAAAAGCCGACAACAGCACCGACAGTAAAACCTACGAAAAATCCAACTCCCGAACCAACGGAAGAACCGACTCCAAAGCCTACAAAAAAGCCGACACCCGAACCGACGGAAGAACCAACACCCGAGCCGACAGAAGAGCCTACTCCTGAACCTGAATACACATGGAAAATAGATACGCTTGTGTCGAATGTAAAGGGTATATCAAAAATGGAGTATTACAAAGACGGCGTGATGTATATATCGAACGGCGATGTTATAGCGGCAGACGGTGACGGCGATACGGAAGTTTTGTTTGACAGTGACGACATTGCAGAGAAAGTATTGGAAGAACACGAAGACGAGCTTTCAAAGCTTGAAAAACAGCAGGAAGTTAAAATCACGCTATATGATGCGGCGGTAAATTATTATACCGATGAGGTGTATGTTCTTTATAAGGACAGTATAAATGATACGCTATATTTGTATAACACCGCAACGGGAGAAAAACGTGAAACATATAGCAAAAGTATGTATATATTAGGTTTCTTTGCAAACGGTGATTATTTGTGCAGTGATGGTAGTGGTTATTCTAATTATTTATATATTGTTGAGATGAAAGATGACGGATATAATGCAGTTAAGATTGACTATTTAAGAGATGGTTCATTCTTGATAAATGATGATATTTATCAATATGTTGATAATATATGCAAATATGATTGGTCTACAAGTGCGTTTAAAAGTTTGGACGTAGATAATAAGGGCAAATATGTTCAGCATACGCAAAATTATATCTATACAAAAGACTATACAAAAGATATCGGTTATAATCTTCGCAAGATGGATACAAACGGCGACAGTGACGTGATTTTGTCAGAGGCTGATTTGGTTAGGGTTGACGACAGAAAGAATTTTAATCTGAATAAATTATTTAAAGATGACGGATATGTTTGGAAAAAGACCGTTTTAAATGAGGATAACGAGATTATGTTCTATGATGCGGACTACAAGTGTATCAGAATTTTAAAGGAAATTGACTAAAACATTAAGTTTGTAAAAGGGGTGTGAACTGATGAAAAAAATAATAACAGTATTTATTGTGATGGCAACGATTATGCTATGCGGTGCACTGAGTGCAAGTGCAAAAACTATGGATATGTACATAAACGGTATGTACAGCACGCAGGAGGTAGAGCAGATAGGCGGATTTGATATGCTGCCTGCGGAGGAGGTTTCGGGGTATTTTGGTTTTACATCTTATTTTGATGGATATACCCTCACTTTTTATGGTACGGAAAGAACATATTATTTCCATATAGGAGATGCTGTGGTTACCGATAATGCCGGCGGTTGGTACGGACTGGATATTACTCCTCGCCTGATAAATAACACGGTTTACATACCCGCAAAATTCTTCTGTGACACATTCGGTATGACCTATACATGGGATTGGGTAACAGAAACCATTTTCATAAATTCCGATTATACATATAATTGGCTGATTAACACATATGAATATCGAGTTGGCAGATATAATAAAATAAAAGAGATAAGGACTCAGGCATATATTGATATTGCAAAAGAGTCGTTAAATGTTCCGAATGACCCTGATATTAAATGTATTATTTCAGATATAGATGACCCAAGTTATTGGGAGGCTGCGGGTATATATTTAATAAGCGTAAGTTTTCGGTATAAAGGCGAACTAATGGCGACTGCCATGGTTAATGCACAGACAGGTTTACCGGAAAGGAATATTTCGGGTTTTGATATGGAATATTATAATAAATTAAAGTAGTGTGAGGAACAGAATATCACAAAGGGCAGTATATCTGCCCTTTTGTGGGTTAAGGGGGTAAAGTATGGAAAACAAGAATACAAAAATTATAACAGGGGCAATTATCGGAGCGGCTATATTGGTTGCGGCGATTATTATTGCGGTGGTATTGCCGCACGTTATGCTTGTAAATCAACAAGTGCTGGATTTGTACAATAAAGCTAATGAGGCGATAATTCGTGACGAGGACGGCTATGGCGGTTACTATGTTACCACAAATCAAGAATGTAGAAACTATATAGGACAAGCAAAGGAAACAATGGCACATTCAATGTTTGTGAAACCGTCATTGAAAAGACAGGTAAAAGATTTGGACGATTATATCAAGCATTATGATGCCTTAAACGAAGCAGTGGATTTAGCAGCCCAATATAACTTCAAAGAGGCAGACGAAAAAATTAAATATGCCGGAGAACGAAAAGGAATAAAAGAAAGTGAGCAGTATGAGGTAAATCAAAATGATATAGCAGAATGTTATTTGGGATATGTTGCGGAAGAAGTAGATAAGGCAAATTATGAGCGAATATCAAAAAAACTTGATAAGTTAATGGAAGAAGAAGGAGTAAGTTCATCGACTAAAAATTCTGCGTCATACAGCGGAACGTGGGGCGTATGCGGGAAGATAGCAAGTATCAACAAGTCGTTATATTGGTCGGGATATAATTTGTCATTAAGCAATATGTCGGGCGAGTTTTATATTAATCCGAGCAAAAGCGAGTTTATGAATGATTATAATAATAATATAAACGGGTTTGAGGTTGCCGCTATTGTGAGCGGAGATACAATGACGCATGTATCATGGTATAGAACACGTCTTACGGCGGCAGACATAGGTTTGCCGGAATATTATAATGATTATGTGGCACAGGGTTATCCCGAACCTAAAAAATTAAATTTTGATTATATTACAACAGAACCTACTCCGTCACCAAATGCAAATCCGCAAAGCGGTGATTATTTGTTTCCAAGTGACACGCAAGTGATAACCGAAGAATTTTTATCAACTCAGACGAAAGAAAATGTTGCATTGATACGAAATGAGATATATGCAAGACATGGCTATAAATTCTCAAATGAAACATATCAGAACTATTTTTCGGCGAAACCGTGGTATCATGAAAACAGTGCATTTGATGAAAGTCAGTTTAATGATATTGAAAAACAGAACAAAACCATTATTGTAGAATATGAAAAGAAAATGGGTTGGAGATAAATTAAAAGATTTTATATGATTATGATAAAGAACATATACGGAGGGACAACATGAAGAAAATTATAAGAATATCAATAAGTGTAATCATGATAGCGTTGTTGTGCAGCTGCGGAAGTAAAGTGGGCAAACAGGCGGTGGAACAGGGCAAATTGGCTATGGCGGGCAGTGATTATCAAACGGCACTCAATTCATTTCAGCTTGCGGTGAATGAGGGAATAAAAGATACTGATGTACAGAATATGCTGGACGTTCTTACGGCATACCAATCGGCAAAAACAGCGGTTGAAAAGGGCGACTATGACGGTGCGGAAAGTACATTAAATGCAATAACTGTTGATTATTCGGCATACAGTATAAAAAATGATATTGATACTATGAAAAATGATATAGAAAATCATAAGGCTGAGATTGCGGATATTGCGGCGAAAATACAGTCTGCACAAACAGCGGTTGACGGAGAGGATTATTACACTGCTCAGTCGATTATTGCGGATTTAAAGACAAAACCGCTTACACAGGAACAACTTAATCAAGTAAACACATGGAACGATACCGTAAACGGCAAAATTGCAGAGTTGGAACAGGCAAAAGCCGAGGCGGAAAAGAAAGCAAAAGAGGAGGAAGAAAAGAAAAATAAATTAGTTGCTCCTGTTTTAGGGGAATTTGAGAAAATGGGAATTAATGATAAAAATGAAGCGGTAATTTCAACATTTATATATTTAGATGAATCTGTATATGGCGATGGTGTTGAAGTAAATGAATATCGGAATTATGCTAATGGTGACACAAGCAGTAGTATAAAAGGAACAAATAAATGTACATATGAAGTAGAGACATCAGCAAATGTATTAGTAAAGGTAAAAGCACGAAATTATAAGGATACTAAATCAGGAAGGATATATAGTGATTGGAGCAATACAGTTACATATAGATTTAATTAGTTTCAATGATAGTAGACAAAAAAACGGCTGCAATAACTGATTTGCAGCCGTTTTTAATTTGTAGGAAATTGCGTAAAACGCAATGACGAAAAATCAAAAATGTTACCTTATTCCCACGCCCGCAGGCGGTGCTTCTATCAGAAGCTTTTTTATATTTAGTTTATTATTCTTCAATAGTGATTGTCTTAATAACCTGCGGTTCAACAGGCATATCCTGTGCACCGGTCTTTGTCGATGCAATCTTGTCTACCACGTCCATACCCTCTGTAACCTTACCGAATGCGGCATAGTCACCGTCTAGGTGCGGAGCGTCCTGGTGCATGATAAAGAACTGGCTTGACGCTGAATCCTTAACCATTGTTCTTGCCATTGACAATACGCCTCTTGTGTGCTTCAAATCGTTTTGTACGCCGTTTGATGCAAATTCACCCTTGATTGAATCTGCTTGCTTTTGCTGATAATTTGCGTCATATCCGCCGCCTTGAATCATAAATCCGCTTATAACTCTGTGGAAGATAAGTCCGTCATAGAAATGTTCATTTACCAGCTTAACAAAATTCTCTACTGTGATAGGAGCAATATCCGGATATAATTCCGCTTTGATAACTCCGCCGTCCTGCATTTCAATTTTAATGTTCACTTTGTTTTCCTCCTTAGCCGCTAAATCGCTGTCTGTATCGGTTGATGCACCTGTTGTCGGTGCGGTTGTAGCCTCGCTTTTCATTGTAGATGCCGGTGTGGCTGACGGAGTAGGGGTCGATTTGCTCTTATCCGCATTTCCTGCACAGCCGCTTAACATTCCCAATGTAAAAAGCAGCATTAATACTACTAATATTCTACTGATTTTCATTAAAACTACCTCCGATTATTCTGTTACTGTCTCGTCAGTTTCATTTTGCACTTTCTGTGTATTTTCCGCTGTTTCGTCATTTTCGGGTTGGTCTTCGGTTTCTTCCATTTTTTCTGTTACAGTAACGCTCACAACCTGTACGCCGTCATCAAGACGCATTAAGCGTACACCTTGCGTCTGTCTGCCGTATGTGCTGATTTCGTCAGATGCCATACGGATAACAATACCGTCGGAGGTGATAAGCATAATATCGTCCTCGTCCGTAACAGTCTTAATGCCCGCCAATTTGCCTGTTTTCTCGGTAATCTTGTATGTTAAAATACCTTTACCGCCTCTTGTCTGAACCTTGTATTCGTCAAGCTCCGTCTTTTTACCGTAGCCGCTTTCGGTTACCGCAAGCAATTTTGAGCCGGACTCTGCGATACACGCTCCGACAACATAATCGTCCTCGTGCAGCTTAATCGCACGGACACCTCTTGCCGTTCTGCCCATAGGACGTACATCATTTTCGTTAAATCTGATTGACATACCGTCATGTGTGCCGACAATAATATCCTGCTCATTATTTGTAAGTTCTACTCTGATAAGCTCATCGTCCTCCGCAAGCTCAATAGCACGAAGTCCGCTTGTTCTTATTCTTGAATAGTCCATGATATTCGTCTTTTTAATAGTACCATTTTTAGTAATAAATGTCAAGTAGTTTCCTTCTTCAAATTCAGAAATAGGAATCATAGCCGTTACTTTTTCGCCCGATTCAAGCGGCAGCAGGTTTACAATAGCAGTACCCTTTGCCGTTCTGCCCGATTCCGGAATCTGATAGCCTTTAAGCTGATAAACGACACCACGGGTTGTAAAGAACAGCAAATTATCGTGAGTAGATGTAGTGAACAGATTTTCAACAAAATCCTCCTCACGGGTGGTCATACCGGCGATACCACGTCCGCCACGACGCTGACTTCTGTATGTGTCAACAGGCACACGCTTGATATAACCCAAATGCGTCAGTGTAACGATAATATCTTCTTCTTCGATAAGGTCCTCCATATCAATTTCATTGAAGTTAAATGTAATTTCCGTTCTTCTTTCGTCACCGTATTTGTCTTTGATAGCAAGCAAATCGGTCTTGATAATTTCAAATACTTTGCCCTCGTCAGCCAAAATACCCTCGTATTCGCTGATTGCCGCCATAGTATTCTTGTAATCTTCTTCTATCTTGTCACGCTCCATGCCTGTCAAACGACCCAAACGCATTTCAACGATAGCGGTTGCTTGTATATCCGACAGCGAAAAACGCTCCATCAAATTCGTTTTTGATTCGGGAATACTCTTTGATGAGCGGATAATCTCGATAACCTCGTCAATATTGTCGATAGCTACTCTGTAACCCTCCAACAAATGAGCGTGTTCCTTGGCTTTGGTCAAATCATATTGTGTTCTTCTGCGGATAACATCTTCCTGATGTTCGATGTATTTATCCACAATTTCACGCAAAGTAAGTATTTTCGGTACTTTGTCAACCAACGCAATCAAAATCACGCCGAAAGTTTCCTGCATTTGTGTAAACTTGTACAGATTGTTCAGCACAACATTTGCATTTGCGTCACGCTTTAAGTCGATAACAAAACGCATACCGTCTTGGTCGGATTCGTCACGAAGCCCCGAAATACCGTCAATTCTGCCGTCACGCACAAGCTCGGCGATTTTTTCATGCAGACGCAGCTTGTTTACCTGATAAGGCAGTTCCGTAACGATAATTCTGCTGCGGTTTTCCAAATCTTCAATTTCCGCTCTTGCTCTTACGATAACACGTCCACGACCTGTTGTGTACGCACTTCTGATACCGCTTGTACCCAAAATGATACCGCCTGTCGGGAAATCCGGACCTTTGATGTAGCCCATAAGTTCCTCGGTGGTGATATACGGGTCGTCAATAACCGCAATAATACCGTCGATAACCTCGCCCAGATTATGCGGAGGGATATTTGTCGCCATGCCTACCGCAATACCGCTCGAACCGTTTACCAACAGGTTAGGGAAGCGTGCCGGCAATACGTCGGGTTCTTTACGTTTATCGTCATAGTTAGGCACGAAATCGACAGTTTCCTTGCCGATGTCGGAAAGCATTTCTGCCGCCATTTTAGTCATTTTTGCCTCGGTGTAACGATAAGCAGCCGGCGGGTCACCGTCGACCGAACCGAAGTTACCTTTACCGAGCACCAACGGATACCGAAGCGAGAAATCCTGTGCCATACGAACCATAGCGTCATATACGGAAGCGTCACCGTGAGGGTGATATTTACCGAGAACATCACCGACAGTAGCCGCTGATTTTCTAAAATCGCTCTCATAAAGCAGACCCGATTCATACATATCATACAGAATACGTCTGTGAACGGGTTTCATACCGTCACGCACGTCAGGCAATGCACGGCTTACTATAACGCTCATTGCATAGTCTATGTATGACTTTTTCATTTCACCGTCAAGCTGTACGTCAACAATCTTTTGATTATTGATGGATTCCATGTCCAACGGTTTCTCCGAACTCTTATTTTTAGCCATTTGAGGACATACCTCCTATATTTAAAATCAAACATTTCAACCAATAAATTATATCACATTTTTATAAAAATTGCAACCCGATTTATTGGTGAAACTATGGTTTGGAGGAAGATAAGCAATAATTAGTATCGGCAATATTCTTTTAAAATCTCCAAAGCCTTCGCCATATCCGCACTGCCTATTGTCACTATTTCCTCCGGATTATCCGCATACGGCAAAATATCCTTTTCAAACCATGCCACGTCATGCCATGCACCGTTTTTGTACCCTGCATTATTCAATTTACCCGCATATCTGAATCCCATGCCCAAATGCAGCTTTTCACTCTTTTCATTCGGTACGGTTACACAGCCGTACACAGTGCGTACGTTCTGCAATTTCAAAATTTCCGTTAATGCACCGTACAGTTTTCGTCCCAAGCCTTTTGAGGTGTATGATTTATCAATGTAAATCGACAGTTCCGCTCCCCACTGATACGCAGTACGCTCACGGTATCTGTGTGCATACGCATACCCGACAACCCTGCCGTTATCCTCGCACACGATGTATGGGTATTCTGCCGATATTGTGCGTACTCTCTCGGTAAATTCCTCAATCGACGGCAATTCATATTCAAAGGTTATCGCTGTATCCATGTATTGTTCATATATCTTTAAAATTTCCGCACTGTCCGAAATACCCGCAAATCTTAAAATCATAATTACACCCTCTATGCCGCTTTATAAATAGTTTTCCACTTGTTTCCGCAAAATCTTATCACAAAACAAATTGTTCTGAAAATCCAGTCTATAATCATTGCACACCATACTCCGATTACTCCGTAACCCATGTACATACCGAAAATATAGCTGAACAATATTCTGAACATAATCATCGAGAATATCGCCACAACCATAGTAAATTTAACGTCATTCGCCGCACGGAGTGCATTCGGCAGTGTGAACGACAGCGGCCATATGAACATCGCCGAGCCGTCATGAATGAATATAATCGTTCTTGCTATGCTGAGCGTTTCCTCCGACAGATTATACATCTTAAACGCAATCGGCAAAATCAGCAGGATAAAAATGTTTAGCACTATCATTGCCGCATACGCAATTTTAAGCAGTTTTTTTACATAATACACCGCTTGGTCATAGTCCATTGCACCTACGCATCTGCCGACCACCGTAATCATAGCCAAGTTCATCGCCTGACCGGGGATACAGCCGATTGACGCAAAGTTGTTCGACACCGCATTAGCAGCAATCTGACTTGTACCGAATGCCGTTACGATACTCATTATAAGCACTTTGCCAAGCTGGAACAAGCTGTTCTCAAATCCGTTCGGGATACCTATGCACATAATCTTTTTGATTAAGTTCCATTTTAATTCAAATTTCTGTTTCAGATTAATATATATGTAGTCGCTTTTTTTGCATATTTTCGCCAAAATTATAAATGCCGCCACCGCTCTTGAAATCAATGTCGCAAGACCGGCACCCATAACGCCCCACTTCAAGCCGTAAATCAAAATGGAGTTGCCGATAATGTTAAGTATATTCATTAAAAGCGACATCTGCATTGATATTTTCGAGTTGCCCATTGCCCGATACAAAGAACCGCACGCATTATACACCGCCAAAAACGGATAGGACAATGCCGACAGGATAAAGTATGTAACAGCATTGCTCATAACGTCATTTTCAATATTTCCGAACAAAAGACGCAGTATATGTCCCTTGAAAATCAATGTCAGCACCGCAATAATCACCGATACTATCGTTGTCGAATACAACAGCTGACGTGCCGACTCACAGGCGTCATCATGCCTTTTCGCACCGATGAACTGCGATGTTACAACCGCTCCGCCCGTTGCAAGTGCGGCAAATATATTGATAAGCACAATATTAATCATATCCACCAATGATGTGCCCGAAATAGCCGCCTCGCCGACCGCCGACACCATAACCGTGTCAATCATACCCACAAGCATGACCAGCATCTGTTCAATCACAAGCGGAACAATCAGTTTTTTAAGCTCTGTATTTGAAAATAATAATTTGTCCTTTGGTATTGCCTTTTTCATGTTCTAAAAAAAATCCTTTCATAATAATATTATCTTTTTGTTTTGCGGTAGCCCGACGGCGAGATACCCTTGATACGTCTGAACACGTCACCGAAATAGTTGCTGTCGGTAAATCCGCACGCTTTCGCAATTTCACTTATCGGCTTTTTTGTATTCACAAGATACTCCGACGCATATTTTATTCGCACATTTAAAAGATATTCCTTAAATCCAAAGCCGGTGTCGTCCTTGAATTTCTTTGAAAAATGCGAACTGCTTAAATTGACGTAGCGTGAAATTTCTTCAAGAGTGATATTTTTATTGTAGTTGCAGAAGATGTACTTTGCCGCTTTCTGGCTCGTGCCGTCATGGTCGTTAATCCGCTCTATGGCGATTGACTTGCTTTCCTTTCTGTGCCGCAGGAAAAACACCATAAGTTCATTTATATATCCGTTAATCATATGCTTTGAAAATTCGTCACCGCCCGAATATTCATGCTCCATTTTGTCCAGCAAGTCCTCTATATACTCACGCTGTAACATCGGCACGGGGATATACGGATTGATAAAACAATCGTCTATTGCGTCTTTGCCGTACCGGTCAAAAATCTTGTTCATCATGCTGTCGGGTATATAAATATCAAATCTCTCATGGACGGCATTCGATATATATGACGATTTGTGCAGAACGCCTTTCGGAATTATCACAAAATCCCCGTCATTTATTGTGTATATTGTGTCCTCGATAAAAAATCGGTTGTTGCCCGATATAAGGTAGAAAATCTCGTACGCATCATGGTGATGAGCCTTTGCCATTTCAAAAAACGGCTGACGTTTCATACGGGTAATTTCAAATTTCTCATTCATTAAAAATCTCCGTTTCTCCGCATTACGGCGGTACATCTTTTACCTGTAATTTATTTTCTCTATACATCATATATATTTAACTGCAATAAAAAATCTGTACTTTTATTATATACCCTAGCACGGAATAGGTCAATGCACAGTTTTTTTATTATTTAGTGTTTTATTTCAATAATTTTGTTGGTTTTGCCTATACTAATTGCTGGAAGGTGGGATTTTATGAAAAGCAGAATAATAACCGCAGACATTTTATATATCCTTTTGGGGAGTTTCCTTTTTGCGGCGTCGGTAAATGTGTTCACTGCACCAAATAATATTGTCCCCGGCGGACTTACGGGACTTGGCACAATAATAAATTACCTTACCGCAATACCAATAGGTACGGTAATAATCGTGCTGAATATCCCGATATTCATATGTGCATACAAAATAAAAGGTTTCCGATACATCGCCAAAACGCTTGCGGCAACATTGGTTTCATCGGTGATGATTGACATAACGGCGGTGTTTCTGCCTGTGTATCACGGCGATATAATCCTTACGGTAATTCTTGCGGGAGTATTGTCGGGACTGGGATTGTCGCTTATATTCATGCGTGGTGCGACAACGGGCGGTACGGATTTGATAGCAAATTTACTTTCGGCAAAGTTCCGGCATATCCCGATAGGCAGACTTATACTGCTTGTCGATTTTGTAATCATTGCCCTGTCCGCCGTTGTGTACGGCAATATCGAAACACCGATGTACTCGACATTGATTATCTTTATCATGTCACGGGTGATTGACGGCGTGCTTTACGGCTCATCACGAGGGCACGGGAAAATGATGTTTATAATATCGCCTAAAAATGATATTATTGCAGAAAAGATTATGTCCGAATTGGAAAGGGGAGTTACAATTATCCCGTCAAAGGGTGCATACACAAAAAATGACGGTTCTGTACTATTGTGTGCGGTCAGCAAGCAGGAGGTCTACCGCACATATGATATGGTATATGCGATAGACGGGAAAGCATTTATTATGGTTACCGAGGCGGACGAGGTGATAGGCGAGGGGTTTGGGAAAATCGAGGTATAAATTAAAGCAAATATGGTATTTATACGAAATAAAATATGTATAGAAAGTATATGTCGCTTTAATGCGAAGAATGGAGATAAAATGAAAAAAGTTATTGTTCTAAGTTTGATAGCGTGTGTGTTGTGTTCGTGCGCAAAGGGAGCGGAAAAGGTGAGTTCGCCGTCACCGACCGCCGAAACCGCTGTACAGGCAACCGCCGAACCTACGCAAACCCCTGTGCCGACATCAGCACCTACACCGACCGCCGCCCCAACCAAAGTTCCGGAGCAGACTAAGTCGGAAACATCACAAAATAAGAAACTCAGCAATCTCACAATATGTATTGATGCCGGTCACGGCGAAACTTCGCTTAAAGGCAAGGAGAAAATCGCACCGAATTCCGATGTTACCAAGGCTGCCCATGTCAGCGGCACAAGCGGAAAGGATATGTCGGAACAGGAACTGAATTTGCTGGTGGCGAAAAAATTGCAGGCTAAACTTTCAAGTATGGGTGTGAATGTGATAATGACCAGAACTACCGCAAACTGCGACAAGAGCAATATCGAGCGTGCGGAGATGGCGAACGATGCAAATGCCGACCTTATGATAAGAATACACGCTGACGGTATCGAGGACAGCAGTGTAAGCGGAATGTCTATGCTTGTGCCGACAACCGAGTACATAAAAGATAAGGATATGGTGGATAAAAGCGTAAAAATCGGCGAAACTGTGTTAAAAGCGGTTGTGGCTCAGACGGGAGCGAAGAACAGAGGTATAAGCCGCCGTGGTGATATGACGGGATTTAACTGGTCGAAAGTTCCTGTAATTCTGCTTGAAATGGGGTTCATGACAAATCGTGAGGAAGAAAAGAAGTTAATAACAGATGAGTATCAGGACAAAATTGTTGACGGAGTGGTAAACGGTCTGACGGCATATTACGGATAAGGAGCGTGTAAATATGGGAACGTTGTTTTGTATGCACTGTGCAAGTCCGATTGATTATAATGATGAATTTTGCAGACAATGCGGTGCGAAAAATGAATATCGGATAAATACGAATAATATTTTACGCACACAAAAAACGAAAAAGCGGTCAAAGGAAATTTTCTCGGACGCAGAACGGCTTGCACTTGGGTTATATCCTAAGGACGAGGGCTATAAAATGAGCCTCATAACAAAGATTTTACATGATGATAAGTAAATTGATAAGGTGCGAAATGTTGGTTTTGCACCTTAAATTAATATAGGCGATAAAAGGTGATAATATGACAACGGCGGAAAGAGTAGTATTGATGATAAATCAATTAACAGCATACAAACCAAAGAGCAGACAAGAGAAGTTCAAAAGGGAATTGATAAATCTGATATTGACAGACGAGGACTTTACCAAAGAGGAAAAAGACGCAGTGGGAGAAGAACTTGCAAAAATGTCCGAGAAATAAAGCTATTAAAAAAGCAGGTATCTACACGGCACCCTTGGGCAAAACCAACTGAATACCGCTACTCCTACTTTCAAAATCAGTATAGCAAACTTAGTTAGCATTGTCAACTTGAATAACAGTGAATAGCTTAAACATTTTTCTGACAATAAAAAAATCCAGATGAGGTGATATATATGAAAGAAACAAATTTAGATAGAACCGTATTACCAACGGATTTGACCGTACGAGAAAAAATGATGATAAAACAAATGAAACGCTTTGCAATGCCGGAAGAAAAGATAGCACGTCAAATATGGGCGAGCAGAGAAGTGAAGTGTCCGGAGTTGGACGAGGAGATAAAGAAGTACTGCGAGAGAATGAAAGCGGCAGGAAGTCCGGATATGGATATGTCAAAGAAAATGCCGGAATGGTTAAAAAGAACAGTAAGGCGATAATATGAGGTGAAAACTGATGAAATACACGAAAGCCGAGAAATATTTGAAAATAGCAACGGATTTGACAAGGGCAAGACCGAAATCGAGGCAGGAGAAATTCTTCAAAGAGGAAATAGCATCAATAATATCTCACGCAGATTATCACGAATTGACAGAGGACGACATACAATTTTTGAAAAACGCAAAATTTGAGCCGTAATAATCGAAAAAACTTTAAAAAGCAAAAAAAACGTATGAATACTAAGTATTCATACGCTTTGGTGCAGATGAAGGGACTTGAACCCCCACGTCGGTGACACTAGATCCTAAGTCTAGCGCGTCTGCCAATTCCGCCACATCTGCAAATATGAACCAATAAGACAATCTGAACAAAGTCCAAATTGATTGGTGGGAGAGGATGGATTCGAACCATCGAAAGCGAAGCTAACAGATTTACAGTCTGCCCCCTTTGGCCACTCGGG
>CAKSNH010000023.1 GCA_934476075.1 uncultured Clostridia bacterium
GGCCCGTTGGTCAAGCGGTTAAGACACCGCCCTTTCACGGCGGTAACGCGAGTTCGATTCTCGCACGGGTCACCAAATTGTTATTTAGGAGTTCATTCTTTGGGTGGACTTCTAAATTTGTATTTGGGCCTTTAGCTCAGTTGGTTAGAGCATCCGGCTCATAACCGGACGGTCCTGGGTTCGAGTCCCCGAAGGCCCACCAAAAATAAAGCATACATTTTTATGTATGCTTTATTTTTTGTTCATTTTTAAATTGTGGAGATGATAATATGATAGGACCTAACCCGAACAGCATCTATCCGAATGAAAGTATAAAACAAGTTGTGTATATCAAAAATGTCATTACCCGTTCCAATATCATTGTTGGTGATTATACTTACTATGATGATGTGAATGGTGCAGAAAAATTTGAGGAACATGTTACACATCATTATGAATTTTTGGGTGATAAGCTTATTATAGGAAAGTTTTGTGCCATTGCAAAGGGAATTGAGTTTGTGATGAACGGTGCAAATCACAGAATGAATAGCGTTTCGACTTATCCATTTAATATAATGGGCGGCGGCTGGGAAAAATATACGCCGACTCTTGATGACCTTCCCCTGAAAGGAGATACAGTGGTTGGGAATGATGTGTGGATTGGGCAGAATGTAACCGTTATGCCGGGTGTACATATTGGTGATGGTGCTATCATTGCTGCTGATTCGGTTGTAACGAAAGATATTCCGTCTTATTGTGTTGCGGGCGGAAATCCCTGCCGAGTAATTCGGCAGCGTTTTGATGAAGAATTTACCTCTTATTTGATAAATCTCAAATGGTGGGATTGGGATGCCGACAAAATCTTCTGTAACATGGAGGCACTGTGCAGCGGCGATATAACAAAAATCAGACAAATTAAAGGTTGATAAATTCCGGTTTTATCAAATAATTCGTAACGAACATAATAACAAGGCAGTTACAGAAATCTTGTTTTTTTTATGACTGCCTTGTTATTATGTTTCCAAATAAATTTGCATGGTTAATCAAAGCCGGAGTAATTAGTCACATATCCCCTTATCAACATCAATCGAATAATTATTGCTAATCAAAATATATTTAAGTCCGTATTTTTTACACATTTCTAAATTAAATTCATTTTCAGCAATCATGTTATCCATAGACAGACTGTCATCAATACGAGTTTCAATAACATTTGCGTATTTTAAAATATTTTTAAACTGTGTTTTAATATATTCGGTAGTCATAATCAAGCAAAAATACTGTATTTGGCTTAAATATTTATCGCTGAAATCATTTTTCCAGTCAAAAGGAATATAGCACCCCTCAATAATAAGATTTTGCTGATTTTCAATCGCAGTTTTAATAATTTCCTTAACAATATTCCAAAGATAGGGAACAAGCTCGGCATCATCATTTGGCGTCAACAGCGTATTGCGGCTTCGGATAAGTCCCATTTTCAAATGGTCGATAGATAAATACGGATAGCGGTATTTTTCCAATAATTTTTGTGCAAGATTTGTTTTTCCTGTATGCGAACTGCCGGATATTAAAATAATCATTTTACATTAAACCTCCGATATTGTTTATGACTTGATTATACACTGAAACAGCTGTATTTTCAAATTAAAATCCGCATTTCTTGACACAATATTTTTTATTATGCTATAATTTATTTGATTTCAAAAACGGAGGCACTACAATGGATATAAAACTTTACAAAGGCAGACCGACCGACACTGACGGCAGACTGGAAAAAGAAATAAAAGTATATGATTTGCTTGACAGGACAGGTATTGATTATTGGAGAACCGACCACGAGGCGGTCAACACCATTGATGAGGGACGTGACATAGATGCGGTGTTAGATGCGGAAATATGCAAAAATTTATTCCTTTGCAACCGCCAAAAAACAAATTTCTATCTTCTGATGATGCCGGGCGACAAAAAGCTTGACACGAAACAGTTGTCGCATCAGCTTGGTGTGGCTCGCCTTACATTTGCAGATGCGGAAAATATGCTCAAATATTTAGACATTACCCCCGGTTCGGTGAGCGTTATGGGACTTATGAACGATACTGAAAACAAAGTTCAGCTGATTGTGGACCGCAGTATTTTTGAAAGCGAATTTGTCGGCTGTCACCCGTGTATAAACACCACAAGCCTTAAACTGCGGACAAGCGACCTATTTAATATCGTGCTTCCGCTTATGAACCATGATATGATTATAGTGGACATATAAAAACGGAGGAATTTTAATGAATATAATCAAATGTGAAAAACAGCATTTAGATATGGTTTCGGATTTTTATGCAGATGTGGTGGAATATCTCAGCTTACATATAAATTATCCGAAATGGACAAGCGAGTATCCGTGCCGTGAAAGTGTGAAATGTGCGATAGGCAAAAATGAGCAATATGCCTGTATTGATGACGGAGCAGTGGTGGGTGCATTTATATTGAATGATAATTCGCAGGGCAGTTATGAATTGGGTGAGTGGGGACAGGATTTAAAAAACGGAGAATATCTTGTTATCCACACCCTTGCGGCTGCTCCCGATAAGAGCCGACGGGGCATAGGCGGATTTATGGTTGATTTTTGTATAAACAAAGCCAAAAATGACGGATTTAAAGCCATAAGACTAGATGTTGTGCCCGACAATATTCCCGCAATACAGCTATACAATCGCAAGGGTTTTACATTTGCGGGTGAAAAGGACTTGCAAAGAGGAATTGACGATATTCCCGTATTCGGACTTTATGAATTGAATTTTAAAAAATCATAAACAGTGTGCCGGCGGTTATAAGTCCCGCACCTATCAGCGAATGTACGGTGAATTTTTCGTGCAGGAACACAAAAGCCAATACCAAAGTAATTACAATGCTTAACTTGTCGATTGGTGCAACTCTCGATACATCGCCCATCTGCAATGCTTTATAGTAGCACAGCCATGACGCACCCGTTGCCAAACCCGACAAAATTAAAAATATCCAGCTTTTGCGTCCTATCTCGGAAATACCGGTCTGCGAATTTGTCAGAAAGACCATGCCCCATGCCATGATTAATACCACAACGGTACGAATTGCGGTTGCAAGATTGGAATTTACGCCGTTGATACCAACTTTTGCTAGAATTGATGTAAGAGCGGCAAAGATTGATGATAATATTGCAAATAATAACCACATAATAACTATCTCCTATTTTTCCGTTTATCTTCATTATAGTACAGTAAATTTTAGAAATCAACATAAATACTGTATAAATTTTGATTTTATTATGTACAACACAGAATATATATGTTAATATATTAATGATAATATTAATTTGACGAGGTGCATTATGAGTACGATAAAGATTAATACCAAAAACAGACTGCACGCTGTAAGTCCTATGCTTTATGGTGTGTTTTTTGAAGATATAAATTATGCCGGCGACGGCGGACTGTATGCCGAATTGGTCGCAAACAGAGCATTTTCGTATTACGACAGAAACCAAAATACCGATAAATCAAAAATGTGTTGGGAGGCTACCGGCAATGCAAAATTTGAGATTTGCTCGGAAAATCCGATAAACAATGTACATAAAAAATACGCTCACATAAGCGGAGGAAAGGGTTCGGGACTGAAAAATCTTGGTTTTTGCAAAGAGGGATTTGCGGTCGGCGTGGGTGAAAAGTTTGTATTTTTTTGTTATGCAAAGGCAGACAAACCGTGCAGAATAGGTGTGCAAATAAGTGACGGCAAGACGGTGTATGCAAAAGAAAATATTTTAATAAACCGCTCGGATTGGTGCAGATATGACGTAGAGATTGCGTCATTGGGCGAAAACAAACACGCTTTTTTAGAGATAGTGTCAGAGGACAACGGTGAATTTGATATTGGATTTGTGTCGCTGTTTCCGAAGAATACATATAAAAACCGCACAAACGGTCTGCGTAAGGATATAGCGGAAATGATAGAGGCACTTGCTCCTAAATTTATGCGGTTTCCGGGCGGCTGTATTGTTGAGGGCAGAAGTTTTGAGAATATGTATAACTGGAAGGACACAATCGGCGATATAACCGAGCGGAGAACAAACTGGAACAGGTGGCAGATGGAAGAATATCAGCCTGTCGGGCATGATGCGTCGGACTATTTTCAATCATACGGAATAGGTTTTTATGAGTATTTTTGTTTTTGCGAGGATATTGGTGCAAAGCCGCTGCCGATACTAAACTGCGGTATGACGTGTCAATGGCATGAGGGACTTTTGGCGGAACTTGACGAATTGGATAAGTTTATACAGGACGTACTGGATTTGATTGAATTTGCGAACGGCAGTCCCGAAAGCGAATGGGGAAGTAAGCGTGCAAAAATGGGGCACAGAGCGCCGTTTAATCTGGAATATATCGGCATAGGCAATGAGCAGTGGGGCAGGCAGTATTTTGACAGATACGAGAGATTTGAAAAGGTAATAAGCGAGAAATATCCGGATATAAAACTTGTCACAAGTGCAGGCTGGACGGCAGAGGGCGAGGAGTTTGACACCGCTATGGAGTGGCTGAGAAATAATAAGAATAAAGCCTATGCAGCAGACGAGCATTTTTATAAATCGCCTGAGTGGTTTTTGGATAATATACATAGATATGATGATTATGACAGAAGTCTGCCAAAGGTATTTATGGGCGAATATGCGGCACATACGGCGAGGGATATTTTGGACAGACGGAATAATTGGTATGCGGCATTGACAGAGGCGGCTTTTTTGACGGGTGTGGAGAAAAATTCCGACCATGTTGCAATGAGCTGTTATGCACCGCTGCTTGCAAGGGAAAATCATCAGCAGTGGCAGCCCGATTTGATATGGTTTGACAATGACAGTGTGTACGGGACGCCAAGCTATTACGTTCAAAAGCTGTTTTCAAATTTTGTAGGTGACGAATATGCCGAAACCGTAAACAATACGGAGCTATATATATCGTCAACGGTGCGGAACAGGGACAATATGCTCATTGTAAAGATAGTGAATGTGTCGGGAAATGATATTGATGCAGAACTTGTGATTGACGGAGAGGTTTTGAAGTGTACGAAATATACCTTGCAGGCTGACCCTGACGCACAAAACAGCAGAGAAAATCCGAAGAATGTATATCCTGTATGTGAGCAATTTGAAAGATTTGAAAAGAATTTGTGCGTAGGGAAATATAGCGTGGCGGTTATGGAATTGAAGATGTAAATTAGGAGTTGGTGAGATAATGTACACAACAGCCACTCACTCGCATTTCTATCTAAACCCACCCTTGCTCGCTAAACTTGGATACCGTCAGTAGCACTATACTTTCATTCATACCTACAATCGCACTTTCCCACTAAACTCACCCACAGGACACGCAAAAAGCGTATATCTATATTCAGTGGGCACAGAGGGTATGCCGTATCTATGCTTTGTTTGTGTATTATGTATACTCACAACTCATCGCAAGAACTATACTTGGACGGCACAAAATTCACGCCCCTAGACAATAAGTGAATTTTGCCGACACATTAGGAACAACTATATTGTAATAGCTTTACAGCGTGTGGGTCAAGGGTGTCCCTTGCGGACTTTTCCATTTGTTACGTACCGGAAAAGATGTCCGGCGGCACAGCCGATTTTGACCTAGTCAAAATTACTTGACCAATGGACGTGGACAAAGCGAACTCCAAAGGGTTCGCTATAATTTGATAATGTCTATACTTATGGGGAAGTGAAACGTCCCCAACGCTAAATGGGGGCAACGTCAGTCGCACTACGCTTTGATTTTAGCTATGTTAGGATAGAACGCAAAACTCATAAACACCCCTACAACCCCTAATTTTCCTCATGCAATAAAATTTAGATATACATTTCCATAATTTTATGATAAAATAATACCTGTAAAACTTTTATATGGGGGAAGAAAATGAAAAAGGAACGAATAGCAGGCATTGATATTATAAAAACACTGGCGGTAATATTTGTATTGTCCATACACCAAATCGGTATGACTCATGTGCTTAAAATAGACTTAATCGGTATTCGCCCGTTCTTTATAATGCTTTACCGATATACCGTTATGAGCTGTGTACCGCTGTTTATAATGACAACAGGGTATCTGCAATGCAAAAAAGATGTCAGCGTCAAATTTTATAAAGGGATTGTACCGATTTTGCTGAGCTATCTTGTATCGTCAATCGGAATTGCCTGGATTAACACAAAAATAATCGGCGACCCGTACAATCTGCGTAAAATAATAATTAACATATTCAATTTTACCGAGAATAACTATGCGTGGTATGTTGAAATGTTTGTCGGACTTTACTTGTTAATTCCGTTTATAAACAAACTTTATCACTCGATTGAAACACGCCGTAAAAAACAGATTTTGCTCGGTATCTTAATATTCCTTACCATATGCCCCGGCTTTTTCTATATGTTCAATGACGATTTTTATAATTATAACGTGTTCCCCGACTACTGGGAGAGTATGTATCCGCTGACATATTATCTGCTTGGTGCATACTTTAACGAATATAAACCTAAACTCAACAAATTGCTGAGTGCGGTGTTTGTTCTGGCGGCAATGCTTATGCCTACTTTGACCGAAGTGCTGATTGCGGACGGCAGCTCTTTTAACGCAAACGTATTCAACGGTTTCAACAGCGTGTCTGCACTGCTCATAACAGTGGCGATATTCGTATTCTTCTACGATATGGATATTAAATTTGCTCCGTGCAAATGGCTCGTGCGTGATATATCGGTGTCCACGCTGGAAATATACTTGTGGTCAAACGGTGTGGAAAAGCTGTTATATCCGAATATGCCCGAAGAATTTCCGCTGCGTTTGTTTAAAATGATTGTATTTGTGTTTATCGGCTCGTATATACTGGCAAAAATACAAAGAATAATTTTTTGGCTTGTGCGGAAAATTATCGGTGCAATTAATACATCGGGAAAACATATTAAAGAATAATATGTAATTTTTATCATAAAAATAAGCACCTTCAAAAGTGATTGTTTCTTACTGCTTTTGGGGTGCTTATTAATATGTTCTGATTTTTAATTTTCAGGAGATTGCATAAAATGCTGCCTTATTTACTTTAAATTTTCAACAAGCATTTTATCAAAATCCGCAATCGGCATCGGCTTGGCAAAATAATAGCCCTGTACCTTGGTACAGCCTATGGTTTTCAGAAAATCCACTTCTTCCTTGGTTTCCACACCTTCGCATATCACATCATAGTCAATAGCAACAGCCATATCCACGATATGACGGATAATCTCGGCTTTTTTCGGTGATTCAAGACTGCGTGTCAAAAGAGCCTTGTCAATCTTGATAATATCGGCGGGTACTTCCGAGAGCATATTAAGCGATGAATACCCCGACCCGAAATCGTCAATATCTATTGAAAATCCATAGTCTTGCAGCTGTTTCACAATACCGATAAAGTTTGCGTCGATATTACCGAAAGTTGTTTCCGTAATTTCAAATTCGATAAGTTTGGGCGGCACGTTATGGTCTTTGACAATCTCTATAATCTTGTCTGCCAAATCAAATTCACGGGCGTTTACCCTTGACAGATTTACCGAAATAGGTACAACGGGGTGACCGGATTTTAACCACTCGCTTAAAAGTTTTACCACCTGCATGAATATGTTAAAGTCCACTTCGGTGACAAATCCGTTTCGCTCGAAATACGGGATAAATTCGTTCGGCGGAACAATACTCCCGTCCTTTCTGAACCAACGCACCAAGGCCTCCGCACCGATTATCTTATTTGTGATAATATCGGTTTTAGGCTGTAAAAATGCGACAAATTCATTGTTCTTTAATGCGGAACGCATAGAACGTGACATTTCCAGTTCAAAATTTAAGCGTTTCAGCATTTTATCGTCAAATATGCTGACCTCGCATTTTGTCAAGTGTTCAAGCGATTTTCTTGCGGTGTTGGCACGGTCGATAGCCATGATTGCATTATCGCCCGAATTCAGAAAATATATCCCTGTGCGGATAATCAGATTTGCAAGCGGATATTTCTCGTTTTTCTGAATACAATATTCCTCGTTTATAGAGCTTATACATTCTATCGGGTCGGCGATGTGACCTATGCTTACCAATGCCACAAATTCATCACCGGCAATTCGGGCGGTTAGATTATTTATCGGATTTCCGATAGCCGTCAGAAATTCTGCAAAATCGCACAAAATCTCGTCACCCACTTCAAAACCGTATAGGTCATTTAGGTATTTGAAATGTATAAAGTCCGAATAAATAATTATAAACTGTTGGTCGGGCGATTGGTCGAGTTTGCTTTGTGCTTCTTCTCTGAATTTCTTTAATGTATAAAGCGATGTAAGCTCGTCATAATTTAAAAGTTCTGTCATACGATTTTCGGCAGTTTCGATTTTATGACTGCGTGCAAGATACATCGATACGATTTTCGTAAGCTCCTGCAATGTGCTTAAATCTGATTTTGTCCATACCCTTGACAAGTCGTCATCTTGATACAAAACCATGCTGAAATCCTCGTTTTTATTGACAACAGCACCGTAAAATACAACTCTGTCACGGAGTTTGTTAAGCTGGTCCTGCATTTTTGGTGTAAAATTCCGTATCACTTCGGGATTGAACTGTACCAATGTAGACCGGTTAAACAAATTCACATATGCTTGAATATCTTCTGGGGTATAAAACCCACGTTTTCCCGATTTTTCGGGTTGATTTATCTCTCTTGCCCAAGCATAGGCGATAATAATTTCATTTGTCGCACGTTCGACTTGCATTATCTTGATTTTTTCAAGCTTCATTGTAGAACCGATATGTTTTAAAAGCATACGCAGTGCGGTTTTGACATCATCGGTATGGTCGATAATTTCAAAGGCGAGGGAGATAATCTCGTGTTTCGGAATTATCGCAGAACCATCGTCATTTTCAAATTTTTTGGTATAGCCAATGTCTGCAACATCGCTGAAATAGCTGTCGTTTGCGTCATAGAATTCATATTTGCATTTGCCCGAATTTTTGGCTTTGTAAAGTGCTTTGTCGGCAAGGCGGAAAAGCGAGTTATAACTCGGATTTTCGGCGGCGGAACTTTCAGCTATACCTACACTGCATGAAATGCCGTCGACATCGTTTATGTCGGAACGCAGTTCCAGTATGGACTGAATAATATCCTGACCTATATCGCACATCTGACTGAGAGTTTTGTTTTTAATGAAAAGCAAAAATTCGTCACCGCCGAAACGTGACACAATATTCTCACTGCCGATTACATTTTTTATGCTTGTGGCTGCCATGGTTAAAACGGCGTCACCGTACAGATGTCCGTATGTATCGTTGATTTTTTTGAAATTATCCAAATCCACTACGCACACAAATGAATTTAATGTATTTTTCGGCTGAATATTTTGCAGATAATCGTCGATAAGCGTGATTGCCGCATCACGATTATATGCTTTTGTGAGCGGGTCTATCTGCACTTTCTGTTCCAAAAGGGATTCTTTCTGCTTGAAATCATTTATATTGTGTAGAGTACCCATGAATTTTTGCACAGTTCCGTTGTCGATAATATTGCCCTGTATCTGAAACCACTGCATTTTGTTCGTATTCGGGTCATATATCCGGCACTCTATATCATGGACGTTGTGAAACTCAAAAATAGCGTTCAGTTTTGGTATATCCTCAATCGCAACAATATTTCCGCTCAGTATTTTTTTTGAAAAATCCTTAACGGTATACGAGTTTGAATTTTTAAGATGAAAGAATACACATTCGTCTTTTGCATAGTCATATTCAAAGATTATATCGTTGCTGCTGGTCATTGCCAGTGCATAGCGTTCACGCTCTTTCTCCAATTCAAGGATTGTGTTGTGGCGTGGTGTCACATCGGAGAGTATGGCAAAATAAAGCGGTACACCCTCGTGAGTGCCTATCTGCGACACCGACATATTAACCCAATAGACCGAATCATCATCGGCAGCCGCACGGTAATCGACATTGACGACATTGTTGTTTGGTAATTTGGTTAAGATTGTCG
This sequence comes from uncultured Clostridia bacterium, assembly GCA_934476075.1. Classification (GTDB taxonomy): domain Bacteria; phylum Bacillota; class Clostridia; order UBA1381; family UBA1381; genus CAKSNH01. The sequence continues at coordinate 10,033 of CAKSNH010000023.1, forward strand.
ATTTTAGAAATTCAATATCTTCGGGAATAACATTAAGCTGAGTATTTTTGCGGTATTTTTTATTGCCGGGCATATTGTAATAGAAATTATTTGCATTGAAAATGACGATTTTATCCTTAATTCCGAAATGTACCACACCGCTCGGAATTACATCATATGTAGCGGCAAGCTCGGAGCGGTACTTCTTTATATTGGTTATATTTCTGAAATTGCATATTGCGGTGGGTATACCGCCGTGTCTTACATTAGTTGCAATGGCGGAAAATGCAATCCATACAATATCGTTTTGTGACGAAACAAATCTTATTTCGGAGGCGAAATGTTCGTCGGGTTTTAACGCAAGCAGAGCGTCTTTAAATGCTTGTAAATCTTCATTATATATATGTGCGGCAAGTCCGCCGAAATCGTTATGTGAATATTTTAATATATTAAAAAAATTGTTATTTGCATATAAAACAGAAAGCTCATCATCAAGTGCAATTCTTATTATGCCGTCAACGGCAATGCGGGTTATTTCATCTGCACTGAGATTATATTTGTCATTGTTTAATGCCACGTTTATGCCTCCTTATAATATATTTTTCGTATTCGTGAGATTATTATAACATAACAACAAAGGCGGTGTCAGTCGCCGCAGTATTATGTTTCAATGTTCTCCGAAACATAGAAATTCTCTGATTTTGTCCTGTTTCGTGAGGTTATTATAACATATTTTTCGTATTCATGAGGTTATTATAACATATTTACCCTATTTTTCATAGATTAAAACCTAAATTTAGCAAAAAATCTGTACTATTTTAATAAAAACTGTTTATTATGAAAATTTAAGTGCGGAAATCCCGAATTTAATAGAAAATTATACCAATTTAAAAATTATATTGCACAAATGAATATAAAAATCAACAGGGATTTTGACCAAAATTAACAGACAAACGTCTGTTGGGGGAGTAAAATAGCATAAAACATGAAGTTAGATTGAGAATAGTAATTAAAATATGTTGACAATAAGCGTTTGAATTGGTAGAATAATAATGTTAGGATAGTGTTATAAAAGAGGACACATTAAGAGGGTATTCGGATAAAAGTTATACACCTTTATGCGGATATTCCATGAGGAAGCACCAGCAGCTCTTTAAACCCTGAGCGAGCTTTTTATACTTGATACATAGGTATATAAGGTGTTTCACACAGCTGTAATTTTAAACGGTGTGTGTAATGGAAAACGCAGGCGAGAAAAAGCGTTTTCATAAGTAAAGGAGGAGTTTATTTGAAAATGACCGGTGCTGAAATGGTTGTAAAAATTTTGGAAAAGCACGGCGTATCGGTAGTGTTCGGCTATCCCGGTGCGGCAAATTGCCCTATTATCGACAAGCTTTCTAAATCTACCGTTAAGCATATATTGACAAGAAATGAACAGGGCGCAGCGCATATGGCAAGCGGATATGCCAGAGTAACTCATAAAGTGGGAGTATGTACGGCAACATCGGGCCCTGGGGCAACAAACCTTATCACAGGTATTGCAACCGCATATATGGATTCCGTTCCGATGATTGCACTTACAGGTCAGGTGGCAACACCGATTATCGGTAAGGACGCTTTCCAAGAGGTTGACATAACAGGTGCAACCATTCCGTTTACAAAGCATAATTATTTGATTAAAGACGGTGCTGAAATTCCGAGAGTGTTAAACGAGGCATTCTATATTGCAAATACAGGCAGACCGGGTCCTGTGCTTATTGATTTCCCTATGGATTTATTGAAAAAGGAATTTGAATTTGAAGACAAGCCGGTAAATATTCGTGGTTATAAGCTGGTCGGCAAGGCTAACGAAACACAAATTAAAAAGGTTGCGGAGGCAGTTAAAGAGGCTAAAAAGCCTGTAATATTGGCAGGCGGCGGTATTTCTACATCTGAGGCAAGCGAAGAATTCAGAACATTGGTTTCAAACACAGATATTCCTGTTGTTGGAACTATGATGGCGATTGGTGCTGTTCCTACCGATGACAAGCATTATTTCGGTATGGTAGGTTCTCACGGACGCAAGCTTGCAAACCTGATACTTAATAAAGCCGATTTGGTTATTGTTATGGGTGCAAGACTTGGCGACAGAGCGGTTTACAATGCGTCGGGTCTTGAAAACAGAGCAAAACTTGTTCATATTGATATTGACCCTGCCGAAATCGGCAAGAATATGCAGCCTAATATCCCTGTTGTGGGCGATATTAAGGACGTATTGACACAGTTAAATCCGCTTTTAAAAGGCGTAAAGGTAAACAAGGAATGGACAGACGAAACAGCAAAGCTTAGAGAGGAAAACACTCCTAAGATTGAAAGCGGCGACTTTGGATTTGTAAGTCCTAAGTATTTCTTGCAAAGACTTGCCGCAAAGACAAATTCGGAAGTTTATTTGACAACGGAAGTCGGTCAAAACCAAATTTGGGCGGCTAACAATTTTGTATATAAACACCCTCGCACACTTATCACATCAGCCGGATTCGGTACTATGGGATATGGTCTGCCGGCGGCAATCGGTGCAAGTGTGGCATCAAAAGAAACAGACAATAAGCCTGTTATCGCTGTAATGGGTGACGGCAGTTTCCAAATGGATTTGCCGGAACTTGCTACAATGTGTCAATGGGGCATTGATGTTAAGATGGTTGTGTTTAAGAATGACAGATTGGGTATGGTGCATGAGCATCAATTCCTGCTTTATAATTCAAATTATCAGGCGGTTACATTGGAAGGCAGTCCGGACTTTATGAAGCTGGCTGACGCATATGGTATTCCGTCGGGATTTGTTGGTGAGAACAGCAAGGTTGATGAGGCTATTGATACATTGATGAATTCAAAAGGCTCATTCTTATTGGTGGTTTCTGTTGACCCTATGGAGCCGACAGGTGATTCACTGAATGAAAGGAGAATGTAGTTTATGGAGAATAAATATATTTTGTCTGTATTGGTAGAAAATCATGCGGGCGTACTTTCAAAAGTGGTTGGATTATTCAGTCGCAGAGGCTTTAATATCCATTCATTGGCAGTTGGCGTTACACAAGACGAAACGGTATCTCGTATTACTATTGAAGTCAGCGGTGACGAAACAACGGTTGAACAAGTATCAAAGCAGCTTAATAAGCTGATTGATGTTATAAAAATCAAAACCTTAAAAGGTAATGAGGCTGTAAAAAGAGGATTGGTATTGGTTAAAGTTAAGACAAGTGCCAAAACTCGTTCTGAGGTAATCCAGATTGCGGATATTTTCCGTGCAAATATTGTGGACGTATCTCAAAGCACGGTTACTGCCGAAATCACAGGCAGTGACAGTAAAATAGATGCTTTTCTTGAAATTTTGGAGCCGTTCGGCATTGAAGAAATTGCAAGAACAGGCATGATTGCTCTTGAAAGAGGAGCTAACACATTAAAAATTGATAAATAATTTTTGGAGGTAATATAAAATGGCACAAGCAAGAATGTTTTATAACGAAGATTGTAATCTAGGACTTTTGAATGGCAAGACTATTGCTATCATCGGTTACGGCAGCCAAGGTCACGCTCATGCAGAAAACTTAAAAGACAGCGGTATGGACGTAATCGTTGGTTTGTACGAAGGTTCAAAATCATGGCCGAAAGCTGAAAAGCAAGGCTTTAAGGTTTACACAGCAGCAGAAGCAGCTAAGAGAGCTGACGTTATCATGATTCTTATCAATGATGAATTGCAGGCTGATATGTATAAGAAGGACATTGAGCCAAACCTTGAAGAAGGCAATATGCTTATGTTCGCTCATGGTTTCAACATTCACTTTGATGCAATTCACCCACCAAAGAACGTTGACGTTACAATGATTGCTCCAAAAGCTCCTGGTCACACAGTAAGAAGTGAGTATGTTGAAGGCAAGGGTACACCTTGTTTGGTAGCTGTTCACCAAGACTATACAGGTAAGGCTTTGGATATGGCTTTGGCATATGCAGCAGGTATCGGCGGTTCAAGAGCCGGTGTTCTTGAAACAACATTCAGAACAGAAACAGAAACAGACCTATTCGGTGAACAAGCAGTTCTTTGCGGCGGTGTTACTGCTTTGATGCAAGCAGGTTTTGAAACACTAGTTGAAGCAGGTTATGACCCAAGAAACGCTTACTTTGAATGTGTACACGAAATGAAGCTTATCGTTGACCTAATCTACCAAAGCGGTTTTGCAGGTATGAGATACTCAATTTCTAACACAGCTGAATACGGCGATTATATCACAGGTCCTAAGATTGTTACAGACGAAACAAAGAAAGCTATGAAGAAGATTCTTTCAGATATTCAAGACGGTTCATTCGCTAAGGAATTCTTGTTGGATATGTCACCGGCAGGACGTCAAGTTCACTTCAAGGCTATGAGAAAGTTGCACTCTGAACATCAACTAGAAAAAGTTGGTGAAGAAATCAGAAAGCTTTACAGCTGGAACAACGAAAACGAAAAATTGCTTAACAACTAATTTTAGTTTAGAGTATTGTATAAAAATAGGCGGTCGGATTTTCCGACCGCTTATTTTTGTGATTATGTTTACAATATGTTTATTTCATGATATAATAACCTTACGAAACAGGACGAAATCAGAGATTTCTATGTTTCGGAGAACATTTTATCATAATACTTCGGTGACGGACACCGCCGTCGTTGTTATGGTATAATATTTAAAGCAGACGATGAGTCAAGCGGCGTTTCGGGCGTTTGGAGCCGTGGGACAGTTTTTGTTATACGGCACTTGGCTAACCAACGTCTGCTATTTTGTTATCCTTTTATTATATCAATTTCGGTAATATCCACACCTGAATAATTTAAAATTAATTTTAATTCCTTATAACGTTGTTTCATTGACTTGTATAAATCAGTATTTTTGTCAGTCAACAACATCATCCATTGTTGAATTCGTGAAAATTCTTCGATATTTATTTTATTAATTTCTTTAATTTGTAGGAAATTGCGTAAACGCAATGACGAAAAATCAAAAATGCTCCCTTATTCCCACGCCCGCAGGCGGTGCTTCTATCAGAAGCTTTTTTATTTTGCGGATAGGTTAAACCAAGCATATCCATCAAATTTCTATAAGCATCTATTTCATCTTCACCGTTATTATATTGCTGATTTAAGAAGTAGCATTAATTTATATTGCATGAAGCAAGTAAATCTTGTTTTAATGCAAATAATTCGATATAATATAGGTGAATACCTTATATGAAACGGAGGTGGGGAGATATGGAAGAAATGAGAGGCAAGGAAATTGTAAACCTTATTATAAAACTGCGTGAAAAGGGAATGAGTGCCGAAGAAATTCTTGATATAATAGAATTTGTCGAAACTCATGACCCAAAGGAAAAATGCAGCAGCTAACAACACAAAAGGGAGCGAACCAAGCTCCCTAACCTAAGTTTATCAATATTCAGCAGAGGACTAAAACTGGCTTCCGAATATTTTTCGTCTAATTCTGTATAAGTTTATCAATATTCAGCAGAGGACTAAAACTCATGTACGGATTTGGTTCTTCGAGCAAAAGTATAAGTTTATCAATATTCAGCAGAGGACTAAAACCTTCTAGGGTTGTATCTGTACCGTCAGTGAGTATAAGTTTATCAATATTCAGCAGAGGACTAAAACTGCCTTCGACTTCCGCTTGAAGAACTATATGTATAAGTTTATCAATATTCAGCAGAGGACTAAAACGCATCTGTAAAAGCATACTTCTTTGCGGACGTATAAGTTTATCAATATTCAGCAGAGGACTAAAACAACGAGTGTTTCAACGAAGATATAAACGATGTATAAGTTTATCAATATTCAGCAGAGGACTAAAACGCACGGGCATTTTTTATTTCTTCTAATTCTGTATAAGTTTATCAATATTCAGCAGAGGACTAAAACTACAGACGGTTTAATGTTCGACGGTGAAGTGTATAAGTTTATCAATATTCAGCAGAGGACTAAAACTTAAGCTTTCTCTTATACCAAACTTGACAGGTATAAGTTTATCAATATTCAGCAGAGGACTAAAACATACGAAACTTGCGAGTTTTTCCCGGAAGAGTATAAGTTTATCAATATTCAGCAGAGGACTAAAACTCGGGGAAGTTCTGCAATTTCATATTCGTTGTATAAGTTTATCAATATTCAGCAGAGGACTAAAACGGAAAGGTACTTGAGTTACCTTCTGTTGTTGTATAAGTTTATCAATATTCAGCAGAGGACTAAAACCAAATTCATACAAGGGTTGGTTGATTTGGTGTATAAGTTTATCAATATTCAGCAGAGGACTAAAACATGTATTGCAAGCTCCTTTACCGTTTCCGTGTATAAGTTTATCAATATTCAGCAGAGGACTAAAACCTTCAACTTCCATCATATTTTTTCTGCCTTGTATAAGTTTATCAATATTCAGCAGAGGACTAAAACTTTTAATCTGAACATACAATAATCAATAATGTATAAGTTTATCAATATTCAGCAGAGGACTAAAACACGCGGTTAATGTTTAATGTATTTTTTTGGTATAAGTTTATCAATATTCAGCAGAGGACTAAAACCAGTGTATATATCTGATTATCTGTCAGCTCGTATAAGTTTATCAATATTCAGCAGAGGACTAAAACGGGTGAGAATAGTTATTGATTCGGTAGTGTGTATAAGTTTATCAATATTCAGCAGAGGACTAAAACCAGTATGTCGCAAGTGATGACCTGTATAATGTATAAGTTTATCAATATTCAGCAGAGGACTAAAACCATGAAATTGATGTATCTTGGCGAATACTGGTATAAGTTTATCAATATTCAGCAGAGGACTAAAACCCTGCATCTGTTCTTGCCTGCTTCAGTTTTGTATAAGTTTATCAATATTCAGCAGAGGACTAAAACTTATATATTTGCGAATTGTCAATATTTCCTGTATAAGTTTATCAATATTCAGCAGAGGACTAAAACTGTATGACCCCCTTTGACATATGAAATATAGTATAAGTTTATCAATATTCAGCAGAGGACTAAAACCTCAAAATCATATTATCATACTTTTTGCTAAAATTCAAGTATATTTTTGGTTTCCAAATAATTTTCTGTGGCGGTCTTTTCACCGACCATAACAATCATTCTTGAATACTGTACCTCTGTCAAAGAAAGTGCACGAACAGAGCCTTCCTTTGGCTTGTTTTTATCAACCATTGTAATATACTTTTGCATATCATCATTATTTCGTGTTATTTTTGAATACACCGAATATTGCAGCATATCAAATCCGTTTTGTATCAGAAATTTTCTGAAATTTGCAGCAGCCTTTCTCTGCGTTTTTGTCATAACAGGCAAATCAAAAAATACCATAAGTCGCATAAATCTATTCACCATCCTCGTATCCGCTCCATTCTTTTGTCTTACGGGTTATTTTCGGCAATACCAACTTTGTTTCATCATTCTTATTTACAGCCGTGGTGAAACTGCTGATATATTTATCAATCGCATTTCGCACCGCCATATTTTTACCGCTGAGTTCAATGCTGACATTCATTAAATTCGCAAGGCATTTTCGATTATTTACAGTAAGTTCTTCATATAAATCTTCCCTGTGTGAGTCAACCCACAAATCGACAAGCGGGCGGAGCGGTTCCATTAAATCATCAGCAAGATTATAAGCGTTACTTTCCGATATATGATGAATTCCCAAAACACAACAATATCCGTATGCACACAATGTTCTGGCAATAGCAGAGCGTATTATCGCATAGCCGTAATTTAAAGCTGAATTTATTGCATCGTCTGCCATTCTCACAAATTCACTGCCATACAAATGTCGGAAGAACATCTTTGCCGCAAGCCCCTCGCGATTGGATTTGTCCCCGATTTCCACTTCGGAGCAGAATTTAATCAGATGTTCATATATATTCGCTTCACCGTCCTGCAATTTCAGCACTTCGGCTTGATTTGCTATTTTGGCTATGGTCACTTTTTGCCACAGCAGGTTTTTGAATTCGTCTGTCATGGCAAGCTGCTTTTTCATAACGTTATACGGGCGATAATGCGTATTGAACGGAATAATAAGTGATTCGGGAATATGCTTGTCATTGCATATTAATATATGTATGCCGTTTTCGGTAAGCTTATTGAGTGCCGCAACCGTCAGAGAACTCTGACGGTTGTCAACAATCACGCTGTATAATTCATTTATGGGAACTTTATCGGGCACTCCTCCGCCCTCGACAACAAGCCAATTATCCTTTATTTTAATACGCTCTCCTAGATTAATGATAACGGTTCGCCACATTTCATCTTTCCTCCTATATATCCAAGAATATCCACGCTATATTTTTCTGTTTTGTCAGTCTTAGAAATAATAATTTTGTCTTTATTGCTATTAAAAGGTTTATTGCTCCTCTGCACATAAAAACGATTTTCATTAATATTAGCGACACTCTTATAAAATCCTTCAAACTTAATCTTATCATTCTTATCTTTTATAACAATATAATCCCCTTTAAACAGATACATTATATGCTGTTTATATCCCTCCGGATTTGGTACAGTTAAATACAATTTCTTATTCTTCTTTGTAACATCGATACGTCTGATACCTCTTGTGCAGGTTTTGCCTTTTTCATCTTCATATATTTCCACGCAATAATATTTATTGACATTAAGCATTGAATAATTATTAGCCGAAATATCCTTGCGGTAAAATCCCGACGCTTCTTTATCCAACACACGCACTTTATATACTTTCTTGCCCTTTTGAGTTGTAAAGAAATCTGCTCCAAGCTCTTTCAAATAGTCAGCAACTGTATATTTATCGCTCTTATCATCCAATACTGCGTGCAGACTGTCTAACAAATCACTGTCTTGTGTAAACAGTTTGTCAAGGCTCTTTTTATTAAGCGTGCCAACCGGTTTTCTTTTTGTTTCATTTTCTTTACCGTCTGAATATCTAACTGCTATGGGATTTTCGTCAGTAAGTTGACCTTGCAATTTTTGTACCTGCTTATACGATACCAACGGCATACGCAATAAATCTGAAAAACTTTCGTCTTTATAATATTCTTTAACTTCTTTTCTAAACTTTTCTTCGTCACTGTCATTAAAGCGAATATCTACTTCCGTGCGTAAATTAGGCACAATAGACGGTACATTTTTCACATTTTCAAGCATAGTCTGAACATCTTTTTCACTCATGTAATAAGGATACTTAACCATTTTCTCAACCGACTTGTCAAGATATTCATTATATTCATCGGATTTCTTCCAATTATTTCTTTTTAACATTTGATAAAGCTTTATATTATCCGATGCGATTTCAAGATATTTTGGAGTCAGATTTGCTATAATCACGGCATCAACAGCATGATGCAAATTGCTTTCTTCACGGTCTTTTTCATCTTTGCCCCATGTATTTTTATTAAGCCATATTCTTCTGAATTTGCTTGTATATACACCCTTAACACCGTATACTTTGGTTTCGCCTTTGAATTTCAGATTATTTTTCAAATATGCTATTATGTATTTTGTGATATAGCGTGTATCATTTATATTTCTTGATTTCCATTCATTAATAATATTTAGGCACTTTTCATCATAGATATTAGGAAGCATCAAATATTCATATTTTCGCTCGCTTATACTGTGTTTTTTATAAAGTTCATTTATTCTGCCTTGAAATTCTGCGGCTTGCTCCTTGCCCATGTATTGCAATGGTGTTCTTTGACGTTTGGCTTGATTTTCTTTTGACAATACCAATGCTTTGTTATTAAGTGTATTATCCAAAATCAGCGAATACGGGATTATATGGTCGATTTCATAGCTTGAACTTCCGCCGAGACAAGCTTTCAAATCAATGCTCTCGTCCGAATACAAGCATTTTCCGCCTTGCTGTTGATATAATTTATATTTATCAATCATAGTTTGTGTGACAGAGTCCTCGTCATAGCCCAACTCGATAATTTCAGACTTTATTTTTTCATTGTTTTTTTTATTATTATGCTGGATTTTTTTGATTTTCTCACGTTCTTCATAACTTCTGTTTACTTCACTTGCGACTTCAACGTTAATGATTGACGGTGAGCCATAGCGGTTTATAACCGCATTTATCACTTTTCGGGTTTCGTTTATACATCTGAATACAACGGGATTTTTTGTTATGTATTCGTCCTGTAATACAGGCAGTTTGTAGTGAAGCTCTGATGGCTGTTCTTTGTCAAATTCTTTAAATTTTCTTGCTTGGAAATTACCATAGCTTTCACCGTTTAAAAATGCTTTGGTCGCATCAATCATAAATTTATAGCTCACATTTGATGTACCGCTTATGTGAAGTCCCATAACATTTTTCAATAATTCGGGCGTCATAAAATCAAGTTTTTTTAGCTCGTCCCTTTTGCGTTTCGGAGTTTGGTATTTTGACAAAACTTCACCCAATAAATGCAGTTTTGACGGCTTTGTAATATCAAACTGTTCTTCGGAAATAAATTCTTCCCATTTAAGACCGCTTTTTTCTATGCTCTTGCGTATGCTTTTCAAGAATTTGATATTATTTCCCAATGAAGTATCTTTCTTTGAATTGTTTGAGTTTTTCTGCACCTCTACTTTATGTTTTTTGCATATATTTTTTACGTTGGTTTGAGTAATATTTGCATTGTTTAACAGATGGTCGATAAGTTCTTTTGCAACCTCGGACGGAAGATTGATAGACGGAATGGCATCGGGATTGCTTTTATCTATATACACATTCTGCGACAAAACATTAACTGCCGCATACACATCAGCCAATACCGTGCCTCTAAAACCTCGGTCCTCGTCTTTATAGAAAAGGCACTTGCCGATAGTGTCGAGAAATCCTTTATATCTTCTCATGCTTTCGTCGGCTGCCGGTGACGGATTGCCCGGACCGTCCTCAAAATCACGCTGCGAGAATATAATTGCGTCGACTTTTTCAATACAATCATCAGCGTTTAAAATAGGGTAGTATTCCGCTTGCTTTTGCAAAATCATTTTTGTTTCTTTGCGAATGTCACGTCTTGACGGCAGATAATGCTCGGGACGAGCATTCTTGTTATGCTTAAATTCCGTAAAATGCTCGTCTTTGTAATACATTTCGCCAACTGTGCGATAACCGCTCTCGGCAAATATTTTTCTGAAATTTTCAAGTTCCTCTCGGCTTTCTTCTACCGCTTTTTTCTCTTCTGCGGACATATTTTCGGTATCTTCGATATATTCTTCCGCAATATCGTCGGTATCGTCAATGTCGCTGAACTCCTTGTAACCTCTGTGATTGCATATATGAATAAGTGCGGCAACCAATTCTTCGGGAGTAAGCTTTTCGTCGAGTGCCTTTGTGCGCAGCATATACGGACTTGTATGCGTGGTTTCGTAATAAGCCTGTATTTTGTCGAGCGTAGTAAATTTGATAAGTGCAAAGTGCTTTTTCAATCTGTCCTTTTTGTGCGAACGCCGGCGGATTAATCGTTTTGCGGAACGTGCACTTCTGCGTGTTTGACTTTTTCGTTTTGCTCCATCTTTAATTTCGCCACTATCGAATAAACGTACACCAAAATCAATAATTCGTTCTTTGCCCGTCTCCTGCGACAATAGTGCCCAGCCGACAGAGCCAATACCTAAATCCAATCCTAAAATATAATTGTTATTCATATATTTAACCTCCTAAAAATTTTTTACAATAGTTATTGACATATAAGCCTAATTCTGTTATAATACAAATAGTTTCAGAACTATGGTGTAAGTTTATCAATGTTCAGCACATTAATAAGAAAATTATAAGTTTATCAATATTCATCAGAGTTCTAAGACAAGGCTTATATGCCAAAAGGTACGGCGGTATCCTTTATAAATCCGCCTTTATTCGATTATTTACTGCATTTTCGTTTGAAAATGCAGTTTTTTGTTGCATGATTATTATGCCTGAAAAATAATAAGCTACGCATATATTTACTATATTATACAATAAAATTATCCAAAAGTAAACATTTTTTGCGAATTTTATTGTATATTTTGTAACAAAAAAACAGACCCATGAACCGACCTCCAAATTGTTAGATTTCCAATCTGACTTTTGAGGTGCGTTTCACTAAGGTCTGTTTTTTAGTTCATTAAGCTATTTCTTCCGTTTTAACTCTTTCAAACTGTTCCAGCATTTCAGCCGATGGTTTTTCTGTCGCAAGCGATACTGCAAAGATAAATGCAAGCGATACTATAAATCCCGGCACAATTTCATATAATGAGAATATTTTCGGCAATTCTGTAACACCGAACAATCCCGCAATATTGGACATATACGCCCAAACCAATGCTACCACACCGCCGCTTATAATACCGGCGATAGCACCCTTTGCGTTGGTGCGTTTCCAGAATAATGCACAAAGGATAATCGGTCCGAATGCCGCACCAAAGCCTGCCCATGCGTGCGAAACTATCTCAAATACAGAACTGTTAGGATTTGCGGCAAATATACCTGCCAAAATTGCAATACCCACAACAGTAAGTCTGCTTATCCATACAAGCTGTTTGTCAGTTGCATTCTTGTTGATAAACTCCTTGTAGAAGTCGCCCGATACCGCCGACGCGGCAACAAGCAGCTGAGAATCGGCAGTTGACATAATAGCCGCCAAAATCGCCGACAGCAAGATTGACGCAATCACAATAGGGAATATCTTTGTAACCGATACCATGAATATTGTTTCTTCCGCACCGGCAGCCAAAGGCTGATGCAGAATATCGAAATACGGTCTGCCCAAGTAGCCTACCAATACAGCCGCAGCAAGCGAAACCAATACCCATACCATAGCGATAATACGGGCAGGTCTTACCTCTTTCGGCGACTTGATAGCCATAAATCTTACCAAAATATGCGGCTGACCGAAATAGCCCAGTCCCCATGCAACCGCACCGATTATACCCATCCAAGTATAGCTTTCCGCACTTCCGTCAGGGAACATCATAATCTTCGGCAAGTCGGCAACATCAAATGTTTCGACATTGTTAAGCGATGTGTACATAACCGCCGCAACGATAATTACCGCACAGAACATCATAATGCCCTGTACAAGGTCAGTCCAGCAAACTGCCTTAAATCCGCCAAGGAATGTGTATGTTACGATGATTACAATACTTATGATAAGTGCGACCGTATAGTCTATGCCGAATACCAAATTAAACAATTTAGCACCCGAAACAAATCCCGACGCAGTGTAAATCAAGAAGAAAATCAAAATAAAGACCGCCGGAATTATTCTAAGCAAGCCCGACTTGTCTTGAAATCTGTTTTGTAAAAATTCAGGGATTGTAAGTGAGTTGTTTGCCACTTGTGTATATTTTCTGAGCGGTTTTGCAACGATAAGCCAGTTGATATAAGTACCGAGTGCAAGACCGATAGCTGTCCATATAGCCTCTGTCGTACCCAAAGTTGACGCATATGCAAGTCCCGGCAAGCCAAGCAAAAGCCAGCCGCTCATGTCTGACGCCTGTGCACTGAGTGCCGTTACCCATACATTCATTCCACGTCCGCCCAAGATGTATTCGGAATGACTGTTACTCTTTGAATAGAATAAAAATCCTATGCCAATCATAATTGCGATATATAGGAAGAATATTACCCCCTGTATCACTCCTGTATTAAACATTATATATTTTTCTCTCCTTCACCATTTTTTTGTGATTAATATAAGCCAAAAATCCCGACGTGTAAATCGCACATCGGGATTTTATAGCGTCTGTCAAATAAACTATCCGACAGTTAATTATCTTTGTACACGGCCTGAACCGTCACCGCCGACAAGATTGTCAACATCGCTTCTTGATACCATGTTGAAGTCGCCAGGGATTGTGTGCTTCAATGCAGATGCAGCAACACCGAATTCCAAAGCGTCTTTGAAGTTCTTGCCGTCAAGGAAACCGCAGATTGTACCGCCGGCAAAGCTGTCACCGCCGCCAACACGGTCTACGATAGGAGCAATTCTGTATTCTTTTGAGTGATAGAATTCCTTTGTATCTCTTGAATAGATGCAAGCTGACCAGCCGTTATCAGATGCTGAGTGGCTTACTCTTAGAGAACTGATAACATATTCAAAATTGAATTTAGCTACCATTTGTTCAAAAATGTCCTTGTAACCTGCAAGTTCAAGGTCACCGCTTGTAACGTCTGTGTTACCCGGCTTGAAACCTAAAACTTTTTCAGCGTCTTCTTCGTTGCCGATACAAACGTCAACATATTGCATTAGGTTTGACATAACCTTTTGAGCCTTTTCGCTTGACCATAGTTTCTTTCTGAAATTAAGGTCACAAGAAACCTTAACGCCCTTAGCCTTAGCAGCTTTCAAAGCAGCCTCTGTAAGTTCGGCGGCAGCGTCGGAAACAGCAGGAGTAATACCTGTGAAGTGGAACCAGTCTGCACCTTCAAAAATAGCGTCAAAATCGAAATCAGCAGCAACAGCAGTTGAGATTGAAGAATGAGCTCTGTCATATACAACGTTAGATGCTCTCATTGCAGCACCTGTTTCAAGGAAGTATATACCAAGTCTTTCGCCGCCCTTAGCGATGTGCTTTGTTTCAACGTTCATTTTTCTTAAAGCCGCAACCGCACATTCACCGATTGGATTTTCAGGAACTTTTGTCACGAATTCAGCGTCATGACCGTAGTTTGCAAGTGATACTGCAACGTTAGCCTCACCGCCGCCGTAGCATACATCAAATTCATCTGCCTGCATAAATTTTTCATTTCCGGGGGTTGAAAGTCTAAGCATGATTTCACCCATAGTAACAACTTTTGCCATTATTATTTTCTCCTTTAATATGTAATTTTGGTATTTTCAAATATTTTAAACTATATATTGAATATTTTTCTTTTCATCGCAAAATTACGAGTTCCCTGCATTTTTGTAACTGTCACGTCCGCTCTGTTTTGCGACCGTTTTTCCCCTGAAAAACTTGAAAATAAAAATATTTTTTGACCCGATGTTATGTTCTTACGCTCTTGCTTCTGCAATCTTAGCGATAAATTCTTTTGCCTTAGCTGTGATTGAAGCGTAGTCGCCTGTCTTAGCACCTGCTGACAATGAGCTGCCCGCACCTACTGCAACCGCACCGGCTTTAATCCATTCAGCAACGTTGTTTGTATCAACACCGCCTGTCGGCATCATCTTAGCCTGTGGCAAAGGACCTTTGATATCCTTGATAATTCTTGGGCCGAACAAATCTCCAGGGAAGATTTTAACTACGTCACAGCCGGCTTCCATAGCTGTCAATACTTCTGTGATTGTCATACAACCAGGGAAGTAAGGAATTTGGTATCTGTTACAAAGCTTAGCAGCCTCTGCATTAAAGCCTGGGCTTACGATGTAGTTAGCACCTGACAAGATAGCAATTCTTGCTGTTTCGCTGTCCAAAACAGTACCTGCACCAAGCATGATTTCGCCCGGAGCGTACTTTTTAGCCAAAGCATTGATAACCTTATCGGCACCCGGAACTGTGAATGTAAGTTCGATTGACTTACAGCCGCCTTCCAAGCAAGCATCTGTAATCTTGAATGCTTCTTCTTCGTTGTTAGCACGAACAACCGCTACAAGACCTGTATCAGTAATAGCTGACAATACTTTTGATTTTTCCATTGTATATATTCCTCCTAAAAAATTAATTCTACAAAGTTTATAAATACTAACTTTTAAGTATAAAATCGCATAACTGTGCAATATACATTATGCTTAATCTTATTTTATCACAAAAAAATGCTTTATGCAATAATTGATATTTTTTTATCTATATTATTTGTTTGCGTTAGCCAAAGCGGAGTCCAAATCCTCGATAATGTCAATCACATTTTCGATACCGACGCTTAGTCTAATCATACCGCCGTCAATACCGCACTCTTTCAGCTGTTCATCATTCAGCTGCTGATGAGTGGAGCTTGCAGGGTGAAGAACGCTTGTTCTTGCGTCGGCAACATGAGTTACGATAGCGATAAATTTCAAGCTGTCCAACACTGCCTCAGCGGCTTTTCTTCCGCCCTCGACACCGAACGAGATAACACCGCTCGCGCCGTTAGGCAAATATTTGTCGGCTAATTTCTTATATTTGTCGCTTTCAAGTCCGGGATAGGAAACCCACGCAACTCTCTTGTCATTTTCAAGGAATTTGGCAACTTTAAGTGCATTTTCGCTGTGTCGTTCAATTCTAAGGTGCAGACTTTCAAGTCCCAAATTAAGCAAAAACGCATTCTGCGGTGACGGAGCAGAACCCAGGTCACGCATAAGCTGTACACGAGCCTTTGTGATGAATGCGGCTTTTCCGAATTTCTCGGTGTATACCACGCCGTGGTATGAATCGTCGGGAGTGGTCAAACCCTTGTATTTGTCGCCGTATTTGTTCCAGTCAAAACTGCCGCCGTCCACGATAACACCGCCCAAAGCTACTGCGTGTCCGTCCATATATTTTGATGTGGAGTGCGTGATAATGTCCGCACCGTATTCAAACGGTCTGCATAGGCATGGAGTGGCAAATGTATTGTCAACCATAAGCGGAACATTGTGGCTGTGTGCAATTCTTGCGAATTTTTCTATATCAAGTACAACCAATGCGGGATTTGAAATGGTTTCGCCGATAAGCATTTTTGTGTTTTCCTTAAATGCTTTTGAGATTTCTTCCTCCGAATCGTCAGGATTTACGAATGTAACGTCTATCCCGAACTTTTTCAAAGTAACTTCCAAAAGATTGAATGTACCGCCGTAAACGGTAGCCGAGCATACAACATGGTCGCCCGCCTCGCATATGTTCATAACTGCCAAAGTTGTAGCCGCCTGTCCCGATGAGGTCATCATCGCACCGACTCCGCCTTCAAGCTGATTTATCTTATCTTCGACAAAACCCACTGTCGGATTTGCAAGACGTGTGTAGAAATAACCGTCCTCCTCCAAGGAAAAAAGCTTGCCCATATACGCACTTGATTCATACTTATATGTAGTGCTCTGATAAATAGGTATAACTCTTGCCTCGCCGTTTTTGGGATTGTATCCCGCCTGTACGCATTTTGTTTCTATTCTCATATTAATTCACCTCATATATTATCATACACCAATAGTATTAATGTGTCAATAAATGCAGATTTTTTATGGGGGGAATAGTGAATTGAAGGGAGAATGTAGGCCGGAAATCATAAATTGTTGTTACATAAAAAAATCCCTTGACATAATTGCAAAAAAAGATTAAAATATAAGTGTACGTTTGTGCAAACTTGACAATTATTTGTTAATGTTTAATTATAAGTTCTGTACATATATAAGACTTATTTGGATATATTTCATAAAAATATACCGGCACATTCGTTATAGTGCTTAAAAATTTCTTTAACGAAATGCAAAAATTTCCGTGCCCTTTGTACGGGCTGTACGGGGATTTCTGCATTGGACTGTACGGTAAAATACAGTCATTTTATATTAATTGGGAACAGGAATGTTTCGGAATTATTTAGAATCAGATAAAAGTGCATTTGACGCACTTGTTCAAAAATTTCATTTGAACACATGAAAAAAATTTAATAACGGGGGGTGCTTGATAATAGATATATTATCAATTATACTACTGATTTTAGCTGTTGTTTTTGCATTGCTTAATCTGTTGTCTTTCAAGTTCGGAATACAATACAGAAAGAAAATAGCCGAAGCCGAGATAAACAGTGCCGAGGAAAAAGCAAAGCTTATTGTAGCCGATGCCGAAAAAGACGGTGAGGCTAAAAAAAGAGAGCTATTATTGGAAGCGAAAGAAGAAAATCACAAAGCACGTCTTGAATTTGACAATGAGGTTAAGGAACGCCGTTCCGAGATTTCACGTCAGGAAAGACGTATACAGCAAAAAGAAGAAAATCTTGACAAAAAGAATGACGCATTGGACAGAAAAGACAATGTGCTTAATCAAAAAATCAAGGAATACGAAAAAAAAGAACAAAAAGTTGAAGAAATTAAAAATCAGCAGATTGCGGAGCTTGAAAGAATATCGGGCTTTACAAAAGACGAGGCTAAGGAATATCTGTTAAAGGATATTGAAAGCCAGACTAAGCATGAAGCTGCCATAATGGTTAAAGAAATTGAACAACAAGCAAAAGAAAATGCCGAAAAGACCGCAAAGAATATTGTGGCGATGTCTATCCAGAAAGTTGCGGCAGACCATGTAGCCGAAACCACCGTTTCGGTTGTATCATTGCCGGGCGATGAGATGAAGGGCAGAATTATCGGCAGAGAGGGCAGAAATATCCGTACTCTTGAAACATTGACAGGTGTCGATTTGATTATCGACGATACGCCGGAAGCGGTTATATTGTCAAGTTTTGACCCTATAAGACGTGAAGTGGCAAGAATTGCACTTGAAAAACTTATAGTTGACGGAAGAATACACCCTGCCCGTATCGAAGAAACGGTTGAAAAATCCCGTAAAGAGGTTGAGGCTATTATTAAACAAGAGGGTGAAGCCGCTACATTTGAAACAGGTGTGCACGGCTTGCATCCGGAGCTTATCCGTTTGCTCGGTAAGCTGAAATATAGAACAAGCTACGGTCAGAACGTACTTAAACACTCTATCGAGGTATCGCATTTGGCAGGTGTTATGGCAGGCGAATTGGGCTGTGACGTACACTTGGCAAAACGTGCGGGATTATTGCACGATATAGGTAAAGCGGTAGACCATGAAGTTGAAGGTTCGCACGTTACAATCGGTGCGGATATTGCCAAGAAATATAAGGAAAGCAAAGACGTTGTGCACGCTATTATGGCTCACCACGGCGATGTTGATGCGGAAACTTTGGTTGCCGCATTGGTACAGGCTGCCGATGCTATTTCTGCGGCAAGACCGGGTGCAAGACGTGAAAATCTTGAAACATACATCAAGCGTTTGCAGAAGCTTGAAGAAATCGCAAACGATTTTGACGGCGTTGAAAAGTCATTCGCAATACAGGCGGGACGTGAGGTCAGAATCATGGTTAAACCTGAGGTTGTTGATGATGCGGGCATGATTTTGATTGCAAAAGATATTGTAAAGAGAATAGAAAACGAGTTGGAATATCCGGGGCAAATCAAGGTTAGTCTTATCCGTGAAACACGTTCTATCGAATATGCTAAGTAATAAGGCAGAATTTTGATTTTTCGTCATTGCGTTTTTATGCAATTTCTTACAAATTAATATAAATCCTCTGTGCATTGCATAGAGGATTTTTTGCATATATATTGGTAAAAAATCGACATTAATCGCAAAACGGCAAAAATTATACAATACACACTTGCGGAATTTGTGAAACCGTATTATAATGTTTAGGTATAGTTAATTTTTGAATATATAAAGGAAGGATACTAAACATGGATAAAAAAGAATTTGCACTGAAAAAACATGAGGAATGGAACGGTAAAATCGAAGTTATTTCAAGAGCACCCGTAACAAATCGTGAGGAATTGGCGGTTGCGTATACTCCGGGTGTTGCAGAGCCTTGCGTTGAAATTTCAAAGGACGTTGACCTGTCATACAAATATACCCGCAGAGGCAACCTTGTAGCGGTAATCACAGACGGTACGGCGGTTCTTGGTCTTGGCGACATAGGTCCGGAGGCAGGTATGCCTGTTATGGAAGGCAAATGTGCACTGTTTAAGACATTCGGCGATGTTGATGCGTTCCCTTTGTGCGTGCGTTCAAAGAGCGTGGACGAGATTGTCAATACGGTAAAAATGATTGCGGGCAGTTTCGGCGGTGTAAATCTTGAAGATATATCTGCTCCGAGATGTTTTGAAATTGAAGAACGTCTAAAAAAGGAATGTGATATTCCTATTTTCCATGATGACCAGCACGGTACAGCGGTAGTTGTTCTTTCGGCTATGATTAATGCGTTGAAGTTGGTTAAGAAAAATATTGAAGAAATCAGCGTTGTTGTAAACGGTTCGGGTGCTGCCGGTATTGCTATCACAAAATTGCTGATGAGCATGGGACTTAAAAATGTTGTATTGTGCGACAGAAGCGGTGCTATCTATGACGGACGTGACAATCTTAATCCTATCAAACAGCAGATGGCTAAGATTTCAAATATTGAAAAGAAACAAGGTTCTTTGGCAGATGTTTTGGTTGGTGCGGACGTATTTATCGGTGTATCTGCTCCGAACACATTGACAGAAGAAATGATTAAGACTATGGCAAAAGACCCTATCGTATTTGCTATGGCGAACCCTGTTCCGGAGATTATGCCCGATGTTGCCAAGAAGGCGGGTGTAAGAGTAATGGGTACAGGCCGTTCGGACTTCCCTAACCAAATAAACAATGTATTGGCATTTCCGGGTATTTTCAGAGGTGCTTTGGACGTAAGAGCAAGCGACATCAATGACGAAATGAAGATTGCCGCCGCAAAAGCTATCGCAGGACTTATTTCTGATGATGAACTTAACGAGGATTATGTAATTCCGGACGCATTTAATAAGAAAGTTAAGGAAGAAGTTGCAAAAGCCGTTGCAGAGGCTGCAAGAAAAACAGGTGTTGCAAGAATATAATCGGGATAAATTAGGAGTTGTCGCTTACGCAAACTTGCAAAGTGGCTCTGCCCCATCAAAGTTTGGGTCAAGACTTTTTAAAGGCTTGCGGTTTCTGGTCAAGTAATTTTGACTAAGTCAAAATCGGCTATGCCACCGGACATTTTTCCGGTACTAAGGCAGCGTCTTTTGTCGCTCGTCGCAACGAGCGAAATCCTCTAGCGTCCAAGTTTGGTCAAACTTTCTAAAAGTTTGTCGCTATCCGCAGATAGCGAAATCCTTATGCTTTCGGCTATATCTACATTTGTGTAGCGGAAGAATGACGCTACTGTGAACTAAATTTATCTTGCGGTGGACTACGCACAAACTATAAATTAGTGTTCTGTTCGTGCATAGATAACATCAAAATGTAGTGCATACTGACGTTGCCCCCATTTAGCGACGGGGACGTTTCACTTCCCCATAGCCATAGAAATTGTCGGAGTAACTCGAACCCTTTGGAGTCCTCTTTGTCCACGTCCACAAAGAGGACGGAAAAGTCCGCAAGGGACACCCTTG
>CAKSNH010000024.1 GCA_934476075.1 uncultured Clostridia bacterium
AAGCTATTGCTATATAGTTGTTCCCACTTTGTCGGCAAAATTCACTTATTGCCTAGGGGCGTGAATTTTGTGCCGTCCGAGCATAGTGCTTGCACTATGTTTTGAGGGTACAACGAACACAAACAAAGCATAGATACGGCATACCCTCTGTGCCCACTGAATATAGATATACGCTTTTTGCGTGTCCGTAGAGGTGAGTTTAGTGGGTAGGTGCAAGTGTGGATATGAATGAAAGTATAGTGCAATTTTAATTACACAACCAACACTCACTCGCATTTCTATCTAGCCCCACCCTTACCCACTAAACTTTCGGCTAGGAGGCACGCAAGGAGCGAAACTATTCTTCGTGGGTTTGGAGGGTATGCTGTACCAAAATTCAGCGGATAATCTAACCTAGGGTGATTTCACAATCTAGCTTATTTGTTATACTTTGACAGCATAAAATTTGCGGGTCTAGGCAATTTGGTCAGTAGTTTTGCAGTGGCAAAACCGCTCTGGCGAGCGTCGGACATCTTTCCGATACTAGCAAATTTTACCAACCGAAAGGAATTACTACTGTTATCTTAGCTTATTGCGTGCCAAAAAACGGTCTTTTCCGTCCTCTTTGTGGGCGTGGACAAAGAGGACTCCAAAGGGTTCGAGTTATTTAGTCAATGCCTATACCTATGGGGAAGTGAAACGTCCCCAACGCTAAATTCCGACAACGTCAGTATGCACTACATTTAGATTTTAGCTACACTCGGACAGAACGCTAAATACATCAATCACCCCTACAACTCATAATTCACTCCCTCACTTGAATAGTTTTCCTCAAAGTGATATAATATCAATGTAGAACAGTATCATGGCAGGAAAGGCGGTTTTTTTATGAATATAACAGTAGTTGGATTAGGCTTAATCGGAGGCTCTGTCGCAAGACGTCTGCACGGATTTCATAACGCATATATAACCGGTATGGACATAAACGAACGAAGTCTTATATTGGCTCAGCGTGACGGCGTGATTGATAAAGGTACAACCGACAGCAAAGATGCGGTAACAGATGCCGATTTGATTATACTTTGCCTGTATCCTAAACTGAATGTGGATTTTGTAAAGGAAAATTTGAAATATATAAAAAGCGGTGCGATAATAACCGATGTTTCGGGTATTAAAGGTTATGTGATTGAAGAAATCAATAAACTTCTTCCCGATGATATTGATTTTATCGGCGGTCACCCAATGGCAGGACGTGAGGTCGGCGGATATGAAAGTTCAACCGATACACTTTTTGAAAAAGCGTCATATCTGATTACCCCGACAGAGCGAAATAAACCCGAAAATATCGCTCTTATTCGTGAACTGGCAGAACATATCGGCTGCAAACATATCGTCACAACCACCGCACAGGAGCATGACGCAATTATTGCATACACAAGTCAGCTTATGCACGTTGTAGCCGTTGCACTGTGCGACAATCCGATGATAGAGCGTTCGACATTTTTCAGTGCCGGCAGTCTGCGTGACTGCACAAGAGTTGCGGTTATAAACGAAAAAATGTGGAGCGAATTATTCCTTGAAAACAAAGAAGAACTCGCAAACAGAATATCGGAAATGCAAAACAGTCTGGAAAATATAAAAGCCGCACTTAATAATAATGACAGAGATAAACTTGAAGAAATTATGCGTCATGCAACACAGCAAAAGGTTAAGTGGCTTATGAATTAACTATGCTTTTCAATAGTTGATAAACAAAATACCGCCAAAATTCAAATTAGCTTTTGGCGGTATTTTTAACAAACCCGATATTACATTTATTTATTCTTTTCGTTTTCTATCTTCTCCGCCAGTTCATTAAGGTATACCCAGCGTTCCGTCTTAAATTCCAAATCATTTTCAAGCTGAGTTTTCTTGTCGGTAAGCTCCTGCAATTTTACATAATCGCTTGTGATTTTCGACATTTCCTTTTCGCACTCGGCAATCGCATCTTCAAGCGATGCAATATCATCGTCAATAGTTTCGTATTCTTTTTGTTCCTTGTAGCTGAATTTCAATTTTTGCTGACGTGGCTTTTCGGTGCTCGGACGTTTTTCGGCTTTCTCTGATTTAACCGCCGCTTTTTCCGTCTGACGGCGTTTTTGTATATAATCGCTGTAATTGCCGACATACCTTTCTATAACCCCGTTTTCGCACACTTCAAAAATCGACGTTGTAACTTTATCGAGAAAATACCTGTCATGCGATACCGTGATAACTGCTCCCGAAAATGTTTCAAGATAGTCTTCAAGTATTCTCAGCGTTTCTATATCCAAATCATTGGTCGGCTCGTCCAAAAGCAGAATATTCGGTGCTGACATAAGTATGCTCAAAAGATACAGTCTTCTGCGTTCACCGCCGCTCAAACGTCCTATTGTGGTATACTGCAAATCGGGTGTGAACAAAAATCGTTCAAGCATCTGTGACGCCGAAAACGAACCCTCGGACGTTTTGATAACATCTGATATATCATGTATAAAATCATACACACGCTGATTTAGGTCAAGCTCCTGTCCCTCCTGCGTGAAATATCCGATAACCACCGTTTCGCCTATGTCAATCTCTCCGCTGTCGGCTTGCAGTCTGCCCGATATAATGTTAAGCAAAGTCGATTTGCCGATACCGTTTCTGCCTACAATACCGATTCTGTCGTTTCGTGCAATGTTATATGAAAAATTATCAAGAACCCTCCGCCCGTCAAAACTCTTGCTTATATTTTTAAGTTCCACCGTTTTCTTGCCCAATCGGCTTGAAATATTCGCCGTCTGAACCGAAACATCTTTTTCGGGTGCTTTCTGAGCCTTCAACTCCTCATAGCGTTCTATACGCTCAACGCTTTTTGTACCTCTTGCACGAGCACCACGCATAATCCATTGATATTCCCTGCGTAAAATCGACTGACGCTTTCTCTCGCTCGCCTCTGCCATTTCCGCTCTTTGAGCCTTTAATTCAAGGTATTTCGAGTAATTCGCCTCATACGAATATATATTACCCCGTGTAAGTTCCACTATTTTTGTAACCACATTTTCAAGAAAATATCGGTCGTGGGTTATCATTATAATACCGCCGTTAAATCTTGACAAACGCTGTTCAAGCCACGTCACCATCTCACTGTCAAGGTGATTTGTCGGCTCGTCAAGGATAAGTATATCGGCAGGGTGCACCAACGTTGTAGCAAGTGCGACACGCTTTTTCTGTCCGCCCGACAATGTACCTATTTTCTGCTCAAAATCATATATCCCCAATTTATTAAGCATAGCTTTTGCCTCATACTCGTTCAATGCACGAAAATCATCGGGGAAATCGGCAAACACCTGCTGCAAAACCGTATAATCGTCATTCATTGCGGGGTTTTGCGGAAGATAGGCAATCTGCATATTCGGATTAATTGCGATAGTCCCGTCATCGGGCTGTTCCGCTCCGGCAAGGATTTTCAAAAGCGTACTCTTTCCCGTACCGTTTATACCGATAATACCTATTCTCTCGCCCTCGCTCAAATATACCGACACATCATCAAGCAGCTGACGTGAACCGTAATTTTTAGAAATATGTTCTGCTGATAATAACATAATGGAATAGTCCTTTCTATTGAAATAACTATGCTAAATTGTAACACAATTATTGAAATGTTGCAAGCCGGCAAATTAAAAACACCCGACACTTTAAAAGTGCCGAGTGTTTGGTTATGTATTAGAAATATTTATCGTCATCGCTGTCAATGTCTTGGCTCTCCGCCACATAATCATCGTCAGATTTATCATCTGTATCTTCATAATCAATAGCTGCGATATTACTCGTTTCGCCGTCAATCTTAAACTTGCCGACAATATTTTTAAGCGATTGTGCCAATCCCGACAATTCCTCACTCGCTGCCGCACTCTCCTCAGCAGTTGCCGAGTTTGTCTGGATAACTCGTGAAATTTCGTCAACGCTCACCACTACCTTAGATGCAGCGGCAGCCTGTTCATTTGATGCGTCCGCAATCTGCTCAACCTTCTTGTTGACCTCATCAACCAATTCCACAATCTTAGAAAATTCTTCCGTTGTAGTATTTGTCAGCGATACGCCTGTTTCAACTATTTCAACCGTATCCGCAATCAATTCGCCTGTTTCCTTAGCGGCAGTAGCACTCTTGCTTGCAAGATTTCTAACTTCCTCGGCTACAATGGCAAATCCCTTACCGTGAGCACCGGCACGAGCCGCCTCAACGGTTGCGTTAAGAGCAAGCACATTTGTCTGGAATGCAAAGTTGTCGATAGTATTTACAACTTTACCCATCTTTGTTGTAACTTCGTTAATCTGTGCCATAGCACTTTGCAGACTTAGCATTGTATTTTGAGAATTGTTTACAATCTCGGTTGAATCCGAAACCAAATTGCTTGCCACTGTCGCATTTGCGGCATTGCTTGAAATTTGGTTTGTAATATCCTTAACCAAATCGGAAAGCTGTTCTATTTCGCTTGCCTGTTCCGTTGCACCCTGTGAAAGTGCCTGTGCACCGTCGGAAACCTGTGTCGCACCGCTCGATACTTCATCTGCCGAAACCTTAATTCCGTTCATAGACGCATTAAGCTTGTTTGAAATACCTTCAAGCGAATGTTTAATATTTATCAAGTCACCCTTATAGTCCAGCTTAGGTCTGATACATAAGTCACCGCCTGCAATAGCCTCCAATACATCAGCCATCTCACCGATATATGATTTCAGCATATTTGTAGTGCCTTCCAGTGCCTTTGCAAGCTCGCTTATTTCGTCCCTTGACTTTACCATCAAATCCAAATCTTCTTCGCCAAGTCTGATATGTCCTTCGCTTATTTCAATAGCCGCAGCGGTAACCTTTGCGATAGGCTCGGTAACACGCTTTTTAATATACATAACAAGCACGGCAACAGACGCTATCATAAGCACGGCATTTATTGTCATGGCGATTGTTCTTATTCTTTGTGCTTCTCCCAGCACGCTGTCAATATCCGCACCGCTGTAAAGCATACCGATAACGTTATCGTTATTATCCAAAATCGGTGCATAAATAGACGCATATTTCTTTCCGAACAATTCGTTTATCACTTGTACGGATTCTTTTGTTTTAAGTATCTCCTGATACTCCTTACCTGTAAACTTAGTGCCTACTGCTTTTTTACCGTCTTTGTCTTTCACAGTTGTCTGCACTCTGACATCGTCCTTGAATATAGTGTAGTTACAGGTATGTCTTTCCGCCAAACTCTGAATTGTTTCTTCATTTGTCATATCGTTACCCGCAATAACCGCACCGATTACATTGTTTGAACTTTTTATCGGTGTGGCAACAATATTACACATTTCCGCCTCAAAATCAGCCACATAACCGCTTGTCGTATTACCCGACAGTGCAGACTTTATAATATCCGTTGTCTTATACAACGCATCATTTGCATTTGATGTGCTTCTGTACAGAATGTTCCCGTCTTTATCAACAACCGATATGAAACTTACATACTGTCCCATAGCTGTACTTGCAATACTTTCAATCGCTTTGCTGTCCTTATCTTTTACAGCACTTATCATATCGTCATTAGCTGACATCATTGCCGATACTGTCTTTGTTTCTTCCTCGGCATATGACAAATATTCTTCCAAAACCGTCATAGCGACTTTACCGCTCTCGGCAATCTGATTTTTCAATGTCATAGAATAAAAAGCCGTAATTGTGCTTTGCAGCGTTGACATAATTAACAATGATACTATTGCGATAGTTGCTATCTTTACACCTATTTTAAGTCCTTTGATATTTATTTTTTTGTTTCCGTCTTTTTTCATCGCCATTTCTCCTAAAATTACATTGCTATTACTTGTGTAGGGTCAAACACCTTGGTAGGGTCTAAAATCATAACTATCTTACCGTCATGGCGTGCGACACCAATGACAAAATTATCTTCGTAGCTTTCCGATGCTTTTGGAGAACTGCTCACACCAGTGTCCCCAAAATCGACAATATCGGATACCTTATCAACCAATATGCCGTATTTGTGCTCATTAAATTTTGTAATAACGCAATAATTATTTTTATCAATTACCGTAGTACCCTTTTTTAGAACCGTTCTGAAATCAATAATAGGAATCGTATCCCCACGCAGGTCAATAACCCCTCTCGCAAAATCGGGATAACCCGGTACGGGAGTTATTTCCGTAATAGATACAATCTCCATAATATATCCGATATGAATTGCATATTTTCTGTTGTCAATATCAAACAGGATATATTTATTTTTGCTTTCGTCCAAATCTTCATCTTCGATTGTAACTTCGTAATCCAAAACTGTCACCTCTCTTATAATTATGATTTATTAAGGTAATTTATAAGTACATTCGGAATATTAAACAAATCCGACTGCACTCCGACCGCACCTATGTTATAGCTAACCCTAGGCATACCGTATACTACGCAGCTTTTCTCGTCCTGACCTATTGTATATGCACCTGTTTTCTTCATAGAAAGCAGACCCTTTGCACCGTCGCTGCCCATACCCGTCAGAATAATTCCGACAGATTTTCCGCCTATCGTCTGTGCAACCGACTCAAACAATACGTCAACCGACGGAGCGTGACCGCTCACCTTTTCCCCCGGCTTACAGCTCACATAATAACCCCTTGCGTCCTTTTTAACCTTCATTTGAAGTGCACCGGGTGCTATCAAAATCTTGCCCGTTTCGATATAATCGCCTTCCTCCGCCTCTTTCACGGACATCTTACAGGCTTTATTCGCACGCTGTGCATACATAGCTGTAAATCCCGGCGGCATATGCTGTACTATAACAATACCCGGAGTTTCTTTCGGCAAATCCTTTATAACCGCCAATATCGCCTCCGTACCGCCTGTCGATGCTCCGATAGCGATAACATAATCCTTCTTTGAAGCTGCAATATTTAATTTCGGCAGCATATTTGACGACTGTATATTCTGTGTTTTAATAGGCTGACTTATAGGAGCAGACGTCTGTGTCTGCGACTTTGCCGCCGATGTTCTGGTGCTGCCGAAATCAATCGGTTTAATATCACTTTTTGCCATAGGCGATTGTTTCGGCTGTACCGGTGTTGTTTTTGGTTTTTGTGTGCCTATTTTAAGCTTTGCAACCGATGCAATCTTTGCTTTTATAATAAGTTCTTTGGTGAATAGTTCAACCTTGCGTCCCTCTGTCGGCTTTGTAACAAATTCCACCGCACCCGCATTCAATGCGTCGAATACGTTATCGCTTACAGAACTTACAACTACAACCGGCATTGGATTTTCCGCCATCAACTTTTTCAAAAACTCTATACCGTTCATCTTTGGCATATGTACATCAAGCGTCATCACATCAGGTTTCAGCTGTTTGATTTTGTCCATAGCCTCAATCGGGTCAGATGCCTTGCCGACTACTTCAATACCCGGGTCAGACGCCAAGCCTCTTGCCACGCTTTCCCGAAATACCATAGAGTCATCTACGACTAAAATTCTAATTTTTGCTCTTTCCATAACCCTCTACCTCTTTTGATAGACCGCCGGCATAATATATTTATATCTAATACTATCTTTATCCAAATACTCGGAATGTCCGATAAACAAATACCCTCCCGGCTCGGTCGCATCATAAAACTTATTTACTAATTCATGTTTTGTCTTATTATCAAAATAAATCATGACATTTCTGCAAAATATCACATGGAATTTCTTTTTAAAATTAAATTTATCCATCAAATTAAATTTACGATAAATAATATTCTTTTTTATGGGGTCAATGAATTTATAACCGCCGTTTGTCGGGGTCATATATTTTCTTATCAGTTCTTTTGGAAATGCGTCCACCGCTTCGGTCGTATACACACCCTTTTTAGCAATTTCCAAAACTCTGTCCGAAATATCCGTTGCTAAAATTCTTGTATCCCAACCGCTGTTTGCTCCGAAATACTCATAATTAATCATTGACAATGTGCTTGGTTCTTCCCCCGATGAACAGCCCGCACTCCATATACCCAAATTTTTGCTCCTAACCGTTTTTTCAAGTTCCGGCAAAACCGTATCCCTATAAAAATCAAAATGAGAAGTTTCTCTCATAAAATATGTATGATTTGTTGTAAGTTTGTTTACCAAAACCGTAAGTTCCGCACCCGTAGCATCACTATATACGCACTTTAAGTAATCCTTAAAATTATTAAATCCCTTTGCCAAAATCAGATTACTCAGCCTTCCTTCAATTAGCTGTTTTTTCTTTGAAAGGTCTATGCCGTATTTGTCATACATAAACTTTTTCAATTCTTCAAATTCAGCCGGCTGAATAGCTATCATCCGATGTCCCCCCTTGTAAATATATCCTTTTATGCTAAAATCAATAATAATTTGTTACAAAAATACGCCAAATTCAATAAGTATTTGGCGTATTTGAAATTAATCTGTTTATATGTCCAAAAATTTCTCACAGTCAATAAACATAATAGTTTCATCATTTATTTTAGCAATGGACTTCAAATAATTGCTGTTATCCGTATTATTCTTATAAGGCGACATTTGCTGTTCCTTTGCCTCAACAACGTCACGCACCAAATCCACCAATAACGCAATAGTAGTATTCTTATATTCAACTATAACAAAACTTGTCTTATAATCAAACTCAACCTGTTCAAGACCAAATCTCTTTCTCACACTGATTACAGGTATCGGCTTACCTCTCAGATTTATAACACCTTCCAAAAAGTCAGGTGTTTTAGGCACTTTGGTCATTGACTGGATACCGATTATTTCTTTAACATATTCAAGCTCAATAGCTAAAATGTCATTTGCCAAAGGGAAAGTCAAATATCTATCTTTTAAAGTTGACTCCTCATCACTGTTAATCTCGTTAAATGCCATTATCTCTCCCCCTTATGAAATTTATAATTCATTTGTGTTAATGATAAATCCAACATTACCGTCACCCAATATTGTACAGCCGGAGAATGCACAGTCAGGTTCAAGATTTTTCTGCAAATATTTCGGCAATGGCTTAATAACTATCTGCTGTTCACCCAAAATAGCGTCAACCGCCAAATAGATATTGCCCCTCTTGCTTTCAACAGAAATCAATATAGCCTTGCTTATATCATCATCTTCAACTTCAATTCCATACTTCTCATGCAAACGAATAACGTCACAGTATTTACCTCTGATAAGCAAACGTTCCTTGCCGTATGGGTCTTTTACAACGTCCTCCGCCTTGCATCTTATAGCCTCCTGAACAGATACCATAGGAATGATAAATGACATATCACCCACTGCCACGCTCATACCGTCGATAATTGCAAGAGTAAGCGGAATTTTAATTGTAAAGGTTGTACCTTCATTAGGCTTACTGTCAAGTGAAATACTTCCGCCGATGCTTTCGATATTGGACTTAACAACGTCCATACCAACGCCACGTCCCGAAAATTCGGTAACCTGTTCTTTGGTAGAAAAGCCCGGCAAAAGGATACATTCATAAATTTGTTTGTCGGTAACAGTATCATCTGCACTAAGCAAACCACGTTCTACCGCTTTGTTGAAAATTTTTGTTCTGTCAAGACCTTTACCGTCATCTGCAACAGTAACCACAACGTTATTGCCGTTATTGTATGCACGAAGCATAACCTTACCTTTTTGAGGTTTACCCTTTTGCAGTCTTTCTTCTGCTGTTTCAAGACCATGGTCCATACAGTTTCTAACCAAGTGCATCAATGGGTCGGACAAGCTGTCGATAATAGTTTTATCGACTTCCGTTTCCTCACCGCTTATAACAAGTTCAACATCTTTGTTAAGCGATTTACTCATATCACGCACGATACGATTCATTTTATGGAATGCCGACGCAATAGGTATCATACGGATAGCCATAACAACGTCCTGCAATTCTTTTGTAAGTTTCTGCAAATGCTCTGATGCTTTATAGAAATTGGTCAAGTTCAGACCCGCCAATTCAGGGTTTTGAACAACCATAGATTGTGCAATAACTATTTCACCCACGAAATCAAGCAATGCGTCAAGCTTGTCAACACTAACGTTGATAAGACTTTGCTTTGCCGCCGGCTTTGCACCCGGTTTCTTTGCCGGAGCTTTCTTCTCCGGCTTTGCAGCGACCGGTTTTGCCTCTGCCGCCGGTTTTGCAGCCGTATCTTCCGCCTTTGCGGGTTCTTCGGCTTTTTTCTCCTCCGGTGCAGGTGCATCTTTAAATGTTATTGTATCAACACAAATCTGAGTCTTCAAGATTTTTTCCAGTTCAGCTTTACTCAAAGCTGATGTGAACTGCAAACCCAGACCGTCCTGTGCGATAGTATCGCTTGCATTAGGGTCTTCAAAAAGCTCTGCCGGTGTTGTTATAATGTTTTCGGCGTGCTTTTCCATTTCATTTACAACAGAAAATGCTCTCACATTCTCCATCTTGCAGTCCGCCTCAAACTTAACGTTTACAATATAAAGCTGTTCGCCTTCGGGAATATCTGAAATTTTAACGGTTTCCTCTGCCTTTTCTTCTTTTTTCTCTTCCTTTTTTGCAGGTGCTTCACCGTTCATTTCAGCCAATAAATCATTAATTCTGCCAATCAATTCATCAGCCGTTTCGGTAACTTCCTCGCCGGCTTCAACCAATTCCATCTGTTCCTTAATGAAATCTTTACCTTCAAAAACAATATCGCATACTCGTGAAAATTCTTCCTCACTGACTGCATTATTTTCTCTTATTTTAAAGAATAAATCTTCTATTCTGTGTGCAACTGTCGAGATATTGTCATATGACATCATCGCCGCCGAGCCTTTTATGGTATGCATGGCTCTGAAAATCTCGTTGATGTTGTCGGTAGAAATATCACCTTCCTGTTCAACTGTAAGCATAATATCTTCCAACTGTTCAAGCAGCTGATTTGTTTCAAATATGAACATCTCCAGAATAGGGTCTCTGTTTTCGTCGCTCAAAATTTTCACCTTCTTACTTTAAGAAAAATTATACTTACAGATTGCTAAGTGCTTTTATAACAGCCTCTTCCTTAAACGGTTTTACCAAAAATCCCGACGCACCTGCCAAGATTGATTCCTTAACCATACTTTCCTGACCCATTGCAGAAATCATAACAACTTTTGCGTTAGGGTCAATGCTTTTGATGTTTTTCAAAGCATCAACGCCGTCCATTTCAGGCATTGTTATATCCATTGTTACAATATTTGGTTTAAGTTCTGCATATTTTTTTACGCCTTCCAAACCGTTAGGTGCTTCACCCAAAACCTCAAAACCATTCTTTTCAAGCATTGTTTTCAATGTTATTCGCATAAATGCCGCATCGTCAACTATAAGTACACTCTTCATAATAATCACTCCTATGTTTTTATATATTAATATATAATAGTACAGAAATTACCCACACTATGCCATTACATCAATAATTATTCCTCTGATATCATCAACCATTGTTAAAATAGCAACTTGATTTTGCTGTGTTTTCATTAACTCAGCTGCGAGTTTATCCATATCTGTATTTACTTTTTTAATGTTGGCATAAAGCTTATTTCTTCCCCGTGCGTCAAATTTCTGTTCCTTTCCGAACTGATAACCTGACGAAACAACCTCATTAAAAAATTGAGTAAGCAATTCTTTATACCGTTTAAATTCTTTAATATCGCATTTCTGCGACAATAATTCACCTTGTTTAAATATATCTTTTGTCAGTTCCACCAAGGTGTCCTGATGCTTTATTTCGCTGACTCTTTCTAATTTCTCTCCGAAACTGACATTTGTCCTCTCATTATTCTTTTTTATATTTTGTGTTGCAAGTTCCGCAACACCGCTTGTATTTGCGATTTTAATCCCCATTGTGCATACTCCAAATCAATTCTAAACTTAATATGATAAAATCCCAAATCGCATTTAGCCTTCTCTGTCAAAAAACCGACTGCCCGTTGCCAAATTATTGTTAATATAACTCATTGTACCACGTTCATTCTCTTTCAATTTTCTGATTTCTTCTCTGCAATCCTCTTTTTGTTTGACAAGCAGTTCTCTGAGTTTAACATTATTTTCTCTTATATCAGCCATAATATTTTCGATACTGTTTTTAATATCCTCCGACTTTTTTCTGTCCTCATCAGACATCTGACCGATGTTCAGCTGTTCTATTTTTTCACCGTACTCTTGAAAATCTTTCATTAAAGTATCCCTTGCGGACAAATTATCCGCAAGTTCATCATATTTTTTTTCATCTATCAATTTAAACTGAATAAGGGTTAAAGATTGTGCTTCTCTAACCCTATCCAATTTGCTGTTTAATAAAACGAAGTAATTTTCAAGTACCGTACCCATTATACATAGCCTCCCGCACCGCTGGAATGTTTATTTATTCTGTCTTGTTTTACAGCCTCTTGCCATGTTTCGTAATATCCATACATAATATCAATAATCGGCTCTAATCTTTTAACATCTTTTTTCAGATTAATCTGTATAAGTTCATGATAAACATAGTCATAAACTTTAAACAGATTGTGAGATATTTCATAATTAAAATCCAAAGAATTAATCAATTCCAAAATAATATTCTCGGCTTTAATCAAATTATTGCTTGCATCTTGGATATTTTTTTCTTCTATGGCGACCTTTGCTTTTTTTAAAAACTTCCAGCAGCCTTCAAACAACATAAGCGTAAGCTCTCCGGGGCTTTTTGTATATATGCTGTTTTCCTTGTATTTTTCATATGGGTTCATCGGATACATTAAGTATACCCCCTCCTAAATAAAACGCATTACGATGAATAGAACATTGCTGACGACGCATCCATCTGTGAAAGCAAAACTTCCAGTTGTGAGAATTGCGTATACAACGCATCTTCTCTGTCAGCAAACAAATCTTTCAAACTTTTAAGCTTATCTTCGTAATTTGAAATCTTCTTTGTCCAGTTACTGATTGTATTATTTGTATTATTTTTAATAAAGTTTGACGAATATGTTTTAAATACGCTTGCCAAACCACCGCTCTTATTTACCTCGTCCGGTGTTTTGGTAGTTGTCGATGTAGATGATGCCGCACTGCTTGCCTTTGTAAACAAGTCAACAACATCAGACGCATTATTTTCGATTGCACTTCTTAATTTATCCGTATCAATCTCCAAAGTACCCTGTACATCAGTGTTGAAATAGCTGCCTGTACCGATACCTATATCACGCAAACTTGTACCTGCTGTTGATTCGACAGTATTCATCGCCGAACGCAGATTTGTAAGCAGACCTCTGATATTTGAATCGCCGTACAAAATACCTTTTTTAGCCTCTGCCTCCAATTTTGCAATTTCAGACTCACTTGCTTTTTCCTTTTCGGCGTCTGTAAGCGGGTCATATTTTGAATTAGGCTTTTCGGTAACCATTTTTGTCAATGATTTTACCAAATCATTATAAGCATTGACAAAATCGGTAATCTTGTCAACCATAGCGTCGGTATCCGTCTGCATTGTAACACCAATGCCCGAATCTGCACCTGACGCACTGTAATCGCCTGTAATTGTGATAGTATATCCGCCTACCGACAATACATTGCCCGACAATTCCTTGTCATTCTTTGTATAAGTCTTTGATATACCGTCTTCGTCAACAATAGTAATCGAAGACTCCGCTCCGTTAGCATTTGCTTCATTACCTGTAAACAAGCCACTATGTACTGTATTTGCAGCATCTGTATAGCCAAAGAATAAGCCGTCACCGGCACCCTTATCAGCTGTATATTCCGAGCCGGCTTTTATTGAAAGCTTATAGTCGGTTGATTTTTCAGCAGCACCGATTTCTGTCGATTGGAAACTGAACTTATTTGTAAATTCATTAAAGCTTACCTTCACTCCGAGTGATTTGTTTATTTCATTTCCATCATCATCTTTTGCTTTGTATGTAAAATTATTAATAGTGGACATCATATCCGATATTGTCGAATCTGCACTGATGTCAACATCATGTCCGTTAATATTCAGCTGTATGTACTCTTTGTTGTCTTTTGTTATTGTATTAAGTTTTGTGCCGATAGCTTCTGCAAGCTGTGAAATTGTTGCTGTACCAAGCTTAACTTCTTCACCTGCATTATTGCTAACTTTTGAGAAATCAGCACTAAAAGTACCTGAATTAATTTTTGCATACGAAGCTTGCTGAGTATTTGTTATGGTAAACTTATTTACAGTTGCACTCGCTGACGCAGCCACATCAACCGCAGATGTAGACTGTGACAATGACACTTTATTGGTCTTTAAATAAGATGCCGACCAAATACTTTTTGACGATGTGTATGACAAATAAGTATTTTGGAAGTCTTTAACCAATGTGTTTACATTCTCATACGCTTCTTTTTTCCACTGAGCTTTTTGCAGTTTTTTGTTTGCCGAGTCAATTTTATTCTGTTCATTTGTCAAAGACGCTTTGACCATGCCGTCAACATCAATGCTTGAATAAAGACCCGATATTCTCGTTTTACCTGATGAACTGGTTGTTGATGTAACAGTTGTTGAATCAGCCATAATAATAACCTCCTTGTTAAAAATCACCGACACTGCAATTTCCGTCACGCAGTATCTCACTTATATATATTCTACAATATTTTATCACAAAATACAACCTTTTTGAATAAATTTAATCAAAAAACTTATATATTATCGGTTATATTTATGATAAACCTTGCATAAGCGTCCTGTCTTATGCAGAATAAAATGTACGGTTTGCACTTTTTTGTCATGGCAAACGATATATTTATTCATTATATGTATCGTAAAATTTACAGTAAACTTTAATTTGACGTTTAAATAATTACCTATATAAATTTCCATGCAAATTATCGTTAAATGTTTATCAAAATCATTGACATATTACCTATAAATGCTTATAATTTAAGTAAGGTTTAATAAAAATATTAAATTAACCAAAAGGAGTGTAAATTGCTATGAGTATTCTAGTAACAGGCGGTATGGGTTTTATCGGTTCTCATACTTGCGTTGAACTTTTAAATGCGGGCTATGACGTAGTTATCGTAGATAATCTTGTAAATTCAAAGGCTGAAATTCAAGGTAAAATTGAAGAAATCGCCGGCAAAAAGGTTAAATTCTACGAAAATGACGTTATGGACAGAGATGCCATGAACAAAATTTTTGACGAAAACGACATTGAAGGTGTTATTCACTTTGCAGGTCTTAAAGCAGTCGGCGAATCTGTTGCACAGCCGCTTAGATATTATCAGAACAATCTAATCAGCACATTGGTGCTATGCGATGTTATGGCAAACCATGGCTGCAAGCGTCTTGTATTCTCATCATCGGCTACTGTATACGGTATGCCTAAGACTGTACCTATCAAAGAGGACTTCCCTCTTTCAACCACAAATCCGTACGGTGCTACAAAACTTATGATTGAAGATATGCTTCGTGACATTGCCAAAGCCGACAGCGAATGGAGCATTGCTCTATTGCGTTACTTCAACCCAATCGGTGCTCACAAGAGCGGTCTTATCGGCGAAAACCCTAACGGTATCCCTAACAACCTAATGCCGTATATCGGTCAGGTTGCGGTAGGCAAGTTAGACCATCTAAATGTATTCGGTGACGATTATCCTACACATGACGGTACGGGCGTCCGTGACTATATCCACGTTGTTGACCTTGCAAAAGGACACATCAACGCATTGAAAAAGGTTGCAGCCTCAACAGGTATCGACGCATACAACCTTGGCACAGGCACAGGTTACAGTGTACTTGATATTGTTAAAGCATTTGAAAAAGCAAACAACATCAAAATCCCATATGTTATCGCACCTCGCAGAGCGGGCGATATTGCAGAATGTTATGCAGACCCTACAAAAGCCAAAACAGAACTTGGTTGGGAAGCTACATACGGTATTCAGGATATGTGTGCCGACACATGGAACTACGCAAAGAATAATTATTAATATTTATTTACGGAATAATTGCCAAGGCTGCCCAATCGGGTATGTCTTGGCTTTTTTGTTTCCAAACATTTTCATAATAAACATCATTAAAAATCCGTGAAATTGTATTGTAACCGACATATTAATATGATATAATTTAAAATATGTGACTAAATTAAAACACTAAAATATATTTAAAATAAAAGGAGAGATTTTTTATGGGTCTTTTTGGCGGAGGTTACGCAAAACCCGGACCGGGCGTCGATAAAAACGCACCTAAAAAGAAAGGTATTTTTCTGTATATCGAAATATTTATC
The DNA here is from genome assembly GCA_934476075.1 of uncultured Clostridia bacterium. Taxonomy (GTDB): domain Bacteria; phylum Bacillota; class Clostridia; order UBA1381; family UBA1381; genus CAKSNH01. The sequence goes on from CAKSNH010000024.1 coordinate 16,226, forward strand.
CGAAAGTTCTGGAAGATAATCCAAACAAATTTACTGTACTTTCTGACAAGTATTCCTATCATAGCGATTTACTATATAATTGCACCCGTTACAGAGGAATTTATAGTCGGACTTTTACCTGCCGATGCGGTGACAAGCGAGGTTATACAGTCGGCACAGATGGGTTTTCGTTCGCTTTTTGCGATAGGACTTTTCACACTGTGGGGTTCGGGGCCGTCAACGGCGGCATATACGTTTATCATGCGTAATTTTGTGCGTGAACAACATTCATGGATATTCTCCGACTTTTTCTCAAATCTGCGTGAGAATTTCAAACAGGGCATTGTTGTTGCGATAATTGACGTTTTGGTGGTATTTCTTGCCACAACCGCACTTCCGTTCTATTTCTACAACTTCACCGCCACAAATTCCGCAATATGGCTCGTTGCGTGCTACGCAATCGGACTTGCTCTTTTGATATACACATTCATGCACTATTATATCTACCAGATGATGATAACCTTTGAATGTAGCTTATCTCAGCTTTACAGAAATGCAATCATTATGGCATTTGCAAAACTGCCTATGAACATCGTGTTCACAATTCTTGCACTTGTGCTTTTGTTTATACCGTTTTTAAGTCCGATGTTTGCGGTGGTTGCGTCAGCGGTTATATGGGTAAGTTTTATTGCGTTCCCGATTATATTCTATACGTCGAGAGTAATTCAGAAGAATTTCCTTGACAATATGGAAAAAGACAGTGACGAAGAAGAAATAGAGGCAATTTGTTCTGACGAAGTGCCGAAAGACGAATAATTTCAGAAAGTAGTGATATAAATTATGTCAGCATATATAGCAGGTAATTATGATGTAGCCGTAATAGGCGGCGGTCATGCGGGAGTCGAGGCGGCATTGGCTGCGGCAAGACTTGGCTGTAAAACGATAATGTTTACGATAAGCCTTGACGCTGTCGGCAATCTTCCATGCAATCCCAGCATAGGCGGTACTGCAAAAGGACATTTGGTGCGTGAGCTTGACGCATTGGGCGGACAGATGGGCAAATCCGCCGATGCAACATTGATACAGTCGAAAATGTTAAATCGGGGCAAAGGTCCGGCGGTACATTCGCTCCGAGCACAGATTGACCGCAAACGCTATCATATGGAAATAAAGAAACAGCTTGAATATCAGAAAAATCTTGATATAAAGCAAGGCGAAGTAGTCGAAATTTTAAAAGACGACAACGGTGCAGTGTGCGGAGTTATCACAAATATGGGTACGCAGTACACCGCAAAAACCGTTATTGTTGCAACGGGAACATATCTACGGGGCAAAATCATGGTCGGCGAATACGAGCGTGAGAGCGGTCCGGACGGTATGTTCCCGGCAAAACAGCTGTCGCAGAGCCTGAAAGATATAGGTGTGGAGCTAAGACGTTTCAAGACAGGTACTCCCGCCCGTATTCATGCGGACAGTCTTGATTTTTCAAAAATGGGTGAGGAAAACGGCGATGATAAGATTGTTCCGTTTTCGTTTGAGGACGCAGACAAAAAACTTGAAAACAAGGCTTGCTGCTGGCTTACCTACACAAATGAGCGTACTCACAAACTGATTTTAGATAACCTTGACAAAACCCCGACATACAGCGGACGTGTTGAGGGTGTCGGAGCGAGATATTGTCCGTCAATCGAAGATAAGGTTGTGCGTTTTGAGGGGAAACCACGTCATCAGCTTTTCATCGAGCCTATGGGTCTTGACACAAAGGAAATGTATGCACAGGGCATAAGCACAGGCTTGCCGGAAAATTTGCAGATTGAGATGCTCCGCACGATAGACGGTCTGGAACACGTTGAGATTATGCGTCCGGCATACGCAATCGAATATGACTGCTGCGACCCTACCCAATTATACGGCAGTCTGGAATTCAAGAAAATACCGGGACTTTTCGGTGCGGGACAGTTCAACGGCACAAGCGGATATGAGGAGGCGGCGGCACAAGGCTTGGTTGCCGGTATAAATGCGGCATTAAAGGTGCAGAATAAGTCTGCCGTAATACTTGACCGTTCACAAGGCTATATCGGAACATTGATTGACGATTTGGTGACAAAAGGCACTAACGAGCCGTACAGAATGATGACCTCACGTTCCGAGTACCGTCTGCTTTTAAGACAGGACAATGCAGATGAACGCTTGACTCCGATAGGCTATGAAGTGGGACTTATCTCACAGGAGAGATATGACGCATTGCAGGAAAAACTAAGTCTTACAAAGGCGGAAATTGAAAGATTGTCAGCGGTTACGGTTTCGCCGAAGGTGGCAAATCCTATTCTTGAAACATATGGCAGTACACCGCTTAAAACCGGTATTCATCTTGACGAATTGTTACGCCGTCCGGAACTTGATTATGAAAAGATTGCACCGTTCGACCCCGACCGTCCGGAGCTGTCCGACGAGGTTAAGGAGCAAGTTGAAATACGAATTAAATACAAGGGTTATATCGACAGACAGCTTTCACAGGTAAATCAGTTTAAGAAACTTGAAAATAAACTTCTGCCCGAAAATACCGATTATTCGGATATACACGGTCTGCGTCTTGAAGCAAGACAAAAGCTGAATAAAATTCAGCCGAAATCACTCGGACAAGCGTCGAGAATATCGGGTGTATCACCTGCCGATGTATCCGTACTTATCGTGTGGCTTGAAAGCAGAAAATAAGATTTGAAAGGGTGAACCCATTGAAACGATTCGGCAAATATTCTTCTTTCGTTATTGCTGTGTTTTTGTTCTGCGTGGGACTTATAGCGGTGTATAAATCATTTGATAATATAAACAATATCAAAAACTTTCTTGCCTCATTGGTAAAGGTTTTGCACCCGTTTATTATCGGATTTATCATAGCGTATGTTTTAAACCGCCCCGTAAACTTTATACAAGGTCGGCTTGACAAATGCAATAACGAATTTATCAAAAATCACAAAAAAAATATATCTATATTTTCAATATACATTATATCGATTATCGTGATTATAGCGGTACTTGTGGCGATACTTCCGCTTTTGTGCCGAAATATAATAGAACTGTGTTACAGTATGCCGACATACATCAACAGCCTTATAAGCTATGTCGAGTCGATAAGCTTTGACGGTATGCCGTCTGTTGATTTGGACAAAATTCTGTCCATAGCAAAAATCGATTCGTTCTTCGATAACCTTGATTTATCGGTAATATCAAAATATACACAGGGTGTTTTCGGTATAACTTCAAATGTGATAAATATATTTATAGGTATAATCATATCAATATATATGCTGCTTGATAAGGATAAAATACTCCGTTTTGTCAATCAGGTAGTGAACACTTATGTAAACAAAAAAGTGGCGCGCAAGATGCGTATAATCGCAAGGGGACTTAACAAAAACTTTTCAAAATTTATTTCAAGTCAGCTTGCCGATGCGGTTGTAGTATCAATATTTGCATCTATTGTGTTATCGATTATGCGTATAAGATACGGCTTGTTTTTGGGAATAATGCTTGGCGTGTTCAACCTTATCCCATACTTCGGCTCGATATTTGCCTGTGTGATAGCGGTTGTTATCACGATATTTACGGGCGGTGTTCCAAAAGCAATATGGACAGCCGTTGCACTGCTTATCGTACAGCAGATTGACGGTAACATTATCGGCCCTAAGATTATGGGCAAGTCGCTGAAAGTAAGTCCGCTGCTTGTAATCTTTGCGGTAACGTTCGGCGGAGGACTTTTCGGTATTGTCGGAATGTTAATCTCTGTGCCTATTGTAGCGTTTATATCCACCGAAATATGCGACTCAATCGAAGTCCATGAACGCAGAAAACGTCGTATAGAGAGCAGGGCGGCAAGGATAAAGGCTGAAAAATCCAATACGGAGAATGAGGTGTAGTCTATGAAAATTGCGGTAATCGGAGGCGGTGCGGCAGGGCTTATGAGTGCGGTTATTGCGGCATCATACAATGCCGATGTCACTATTCTCGAACGCACCGACCGTGTCGGCAAAAAGATACTTGCCACGGGCAACGGACGCTGCAACATGACCAATATATATGCTGACGTCAACAATTATCATGGTGCAAACCCGAAATTTGTCATGAGTGCACTGAATAATTTTAACGTATCGTCAACCATGGATTTTTTCTCGGAGCTTGGCATACTTTGCAAAACCGAGGACGGCGGAAAAGTATATCCGTACAGCAATCAGGCGTCATCGGTGCTTGATGTGCTCCGCATGAAGCTTGAAAGTCTTGGGGTTAATATCATAACAGGTTTTGACGTTATGGATATTATCCCGAAAAATAATGAATTTACACTAAAATCATACACAGGCGAAACGGTAAAAGCCGACAGAGTAATTGTCGCAACGGGCGGAAAAGCCTCACCAAATCTCGGTTCAAACGGCAGCGGCTATGACTTATTAAAAAAACTCGGTCATACGGTGACAGACCTGTTCCCCGCTTTGGTACAGGTTAAAACCGACACTGAATATGTAAAAAGTTTAAAGGGCACAAAATTTGACGGCAAAGCAACATTAAAGGACGGCAAAAAAACGCTCCAATCGGCAGAGGGCGAAATCCTGTTTACCGAATACGGATTGTCCGGACCTCCGCTGTTTGCACTTTCACGCAAAATCGCCGAGGCTGAACGCAAAAACAAAACCGTCACCGTTCTATTAGACATGATGAGCGAATATTCACGGGAGCAGGTTTATCAAATGCTTGCCGAACGCATTGCATACGGTTACAACAAAACGCTCGAAAACTTTTTCATCGGTATGCTGAACAAACGGCTCGGACAGGTGCTTTTGAAATCGTGCGGTATCGCACCGCTTTCACGCAAATGTGCCACATTGTCGGAACAGGATATAAACAATCTGACAGACAGAATAAAGGGCTGGGAATTTGTAACGCACGGCACTACATCGTGGAACAATGCACAGGTCACCGCCGGCGGAATTAACACAAAGGAGGTTTCGCCGCAGACTATGGAATCGAAGATAGTGAAAGGCTTGTACATAGTCGGTGAGCTTTTGGATATTGACGGCGACTGCGGCGGATTTAATCTGCAATGGGCATGGTCAAGCGGATACACCGCCGGTATACACGCAAGTGAATAAAGATATGTTGAAAAGTATATCTCATGTGGGAGATATACTTTTTTTGTGGGAAATTATGATTTATCGCTTACGCAAACTTGCAAAGCGGCTCTGCTCCCTCTCTCGCTCACAAATGTAATATATTTATTATCATATGATTGTTTTACGGCAAAGTTATCTATACAATACTGAACTGCCAATGCTATTGCCAAAACTATCGCTATTGCAAGAACGGTAAAAATAAGCTTGTTAATAACATTATGTTTTTCATCGTTATATCTGTCCATATAAAATCACCTCTTGATAATATTTTTTTCAATTTGCATAAATTTATGTATATCATTCATGTTTGGGGTTAATAATCTGAATATGAAAGGATTGTGGTACATATGAAAAAAGTATTATTTGCTCTTATATTCGGATTGGTTTTATCTGTTTTGTTCACAGTGCAGTCGGACAGTATTCACGCTGATTTGTCGGATAACTTAATCCGTCTGCACATAATTGCAAACAGTGACAGCGAAACTGACCAAGCCGTAAAATTAAAAGTCCGTGACCGGATTTTATCGGAAATGTCGGTGTATTTCAAAGACGCAAAGGACGCCGGTGAGTGCAGGAAAATTATTAATGACAATATGGATATGGTGGTTTGGTATGCAAACGATGAACTTAAAAAGAATGGGTTTGACTATACCGCCGACGCTTATTACGGACGTTTTGAGTTCCCGACAAAGGTGTATGCAAATGTCACATTGCCGAAAGGCGAGTATGAGGCGGTGAGAGTGGTGCTCGGCAAAGGCGAGGGACACAACTGGTGGTGCGTGATGTTTCCGCCGCTATGCTTTACCAATGAAACAAAGGGTGAACTTGACAGCGAAAACAAGGAATTTTTAAAGGAAAATTTAAACGGCGAAAGCTATGACATAATAACCAACAACGGAAATTTGGACGTCAAAATTAAATTCAAATTATTGGAATTGATTACAAATTAGCGTGGCAAAACATTCTCCGATTTGTAGTATTGGCTGATTTTGAGCCAAAAAAGTTATAGTAATATAATAAAATTATACAAATATAACTTATTTGTAAAAAAAGTATTGACAAATAAAAATAGTAAAGATATAATAAGTGTAAAGTTAATAGCTATTAAAAAACAAATTAAAATTGAATTAAGTAAATAACACAATGACGTGTAAACAATCTGTATTGGATTGTCTGCACGTCATTTTTTGTTTAACCTTAATTATCATCAAATGAAAGGGGCGATTTACGATGTCAGATATGACAAAGATTGAAATTATTACACGTCAAAGTAAGTTTGAGGAGCTTAAAACCGCTCTTAACGAAATCGGAATTAACGGTATGACAGTTTATAATGTTCTTGGATACGGTGTCCAAAGAGGTCATAAACGTACATACAGAGGTGCGGAATACACAATCGACCTAATTCCTAAAATCAAAGTTGAGATGGTTGTATGCACAGTTCCTGTACAATCGGTCGTTGACACAGCTCTGAATGTTCTTCGCACAGGAGAATTTGGTGACGGTAAAATCTTTATTTCAAAGGTTGAGAAAGTTATTAAAGTAAGAACCGGAGAAGAAGATAAAGAAGCGTTACTTTAATCACCGCATTATCTCATTGTTTTTCACCTGCTGCCCGACAAAATACGGGTTTGGGTGAAAAACAGTGAAATATTAATCGAAAACAAGATTATTTTTACTATAAATTTCTAATTGAAGGGAAGGTTTATTATGACGGATTTACAAACATTAATCGCATCGGTTGATACGTTTTGGTTATTTTTCGGGGCAGTATTGGTATTTTTCATGCAAGCGGGTTTTGCAATGGTTGAGGCAGGTTTCACTCGTGCTAAAAATACAGGTAACATTACAATGAAAAACTTGATGGACTTCGTTTTGGGAAGTATCATCTATTGGATTATAGGCTACGGCTTGATGTACGGCAAATCAGTCGGCGGATTTCTTGGTATCCCGACAGGCTGGTTCTCAAAATTGTCGGAAGCTGCATTGCTTGACAACGGTATGACAGAATATGCAACATTGTTCTTCCAAACAGTGTTCTGTGCAACAGCGGCAACAATCGTTTCGGGTGCTATGGCTGAAAGAACTAAATTCTCGGCATATCTGGTATATTCGGTATGTATCAGCTTGTTCATCTACCCTATCGCAGGTCACTGGGTATGGGGCGGCGGCTGGCTGGCACAGCTTGGTTTCCACGATTTCGCCGGTTCGGGTCTTGTACATATGCTTGGCGGTACTTGCGCATTAATCGGTGCAGCTATCCTTGGTCCTCGTATCGGTAAGTATAACTCGAAAGGCAAATCAGTTCCTATTCAAGGTCACAACATTCTAATCGGTGCTTTGGGCGTATTCATTTTGTGGTTCGGCTGGTTCGGTTTCAACCCGGCATCAACACTTAAATTGTCAGACGGCGGTTATCTTGTTGCCGCTAAGGTATTTATCACAACAAATATTGCTGCTTGTGCGGCTGCATTGATGGCTATGACATTCACATGGGTTAAGCACGGAAAACCTGATGTAAGTATGACTCTAAACGGTGTGCTTGCAGGCTTGGTTGCAATCACTGCAAACTGTGACGTTGTAACTCCTGTCGGTGCGTTGATTATCGGTGCTGTCGGCGGTTTGCTGATGTCATTCGCTATCGAATTCCTTGACCAGGTTCTTAAAATCGATGACCCGGTCGGTGCTATCGGCGTTCACTTTGTAAACGGTATGTGGGGCTGTTTGGCAGTCGGTTTATTCTCGGCAGAAGAATCAACAGGCTTGGGCTTGTTCTACGGCGGCGGTTTGAAATTGCTTGGTGTTCAGGCTTTGGGTGTTGTTTCACTAATGGCTTGGGCAGGTGTTTTGGCATTTATCATGTTCCAAATTATCAAGAAAACAATCGGTTTGAGAGTATCTGCCGAAGAAGAAATCAACGGTTTGGATATCGAAGAACACGGTTTGGAAAATGCTTATGCTGACTTCCAGGCTACATACAGAGAAAACTAATTAAGTACACTCGGAAGGCAAATCATTACGGTTTGCCTTCTTTTTTTGCATACAAAACGAAGAATTTTGTATAAACATATCAAAACTATATTCAAAAATTAAACTAAAACGGGAACATAAAAGCAAATAAATTCAGTGATTATACACATTGCAAAATATATACAAATGATGTATAATTATAATTGAACTTGAACAGGTCTAAGAAATTAGACCTGTTTATTTTCGGTCAAATTTATGAGTATGTTTGGAAGTGTGCAATTATAATATTGTATGTTTCCGTATGTACTTATAAAATAAAGAAACATTTTATTTTTACGGAGGTTTTTTATTTTTATGTACTGTCCTAAATTAATCACAGCACTAAAAGGTTACAACAGACAAATGCTTGTAACGGATATTACGGCAGGGATTATTGTCGGAATTATCGCATTGCCTTTGTCGATTGCATTGGCTATTTCATCGGGTGTATCGCCTGAGGTGGGTTTGCATACGGCAATTATAGCAGGATTTTTCATTTCGCTTATGGGCGGCAGCAGAGTACAAATCGGCGGCCCGACAGGAGCATTTGTGGTAATTGTATTCGGTATTATCGAGAAATACGGTTTGTCGGGGCTTATAATAGCCGGTATCATGGCGGGGATAATCCTGATATTAATGGGTCTGTTTAAGCTCGGCGCATTGATAAAGTTTGTGCCGTCGTCTATTACGGCAGGGTTCACAAACGGTATAGCTATTGTAATTTTCCTTACACAGGTTAAAGACTTGCTCGGACTTACTGTTTCAAAAGTGCCGTCGGAGGCATTGGGCAAATTGGTTTGCTACGGAAAGAACATATCGACGGTTAATATAGGCAGTATCGTGGTTTCGGCTATTGCGTTGGCGGTTATTATTTTCTGGCCGAAAATCAATAAAAAAATTCCGGGTTCGCTTATTGCGATTATTATTACAACACTTTTGGTTACATTTATCCCGTTCGGCGTATCCACAATCGGTGCTACATACGGCGAAATTCCGTCAGCATTGCCTAAATTCACAATTCCGCAGGTTAATTTGCAGCTGATTATACAGCTTTTGCCGTCAGCGTTCACTATTGCATTTTTGGCGGCTATCGAATCGCTTTTGTCGGCGGTTGTTGCGGACAAGATGATTGATGACGAGTCGGACGCAAATGCAGAGCTTATCGGACAAGGTGTGGCAAATATCATGACAGGATTTTTCGGTGGTATTCCGGCAACAGGTGCTATCGCAAGAACTGCCGCAAATGTTAAAAACGGCGGAAGAAGCCCGATTGCGGGATTGGTACATTCTGTGACATTGCTTATTATATTGGTATCGCTTATGCCGTTTGCCAAATATATTCCGCTTGCTTGTCTTGGAGCGGTTTTGGCGGTTGTATCATACAACATGGGCGACTGGACGGTATTTGCACAAATGTTTAAAAAGAAAAACAAAACTCAGTTTATTGTTATGATGATTACATTTGTTTTGACTATTTTCTTGGATTTGGTATATGCGATTATAGTCGGAGTAGTATTGTATTTAATCGGAATATCTGTTTTGATGATTAGAAAGAGAAAACACAAAGCAGTATTATCTGTGGCTGAATAATATGTGAATGAAAAAGTGCTGCTGCGGCAGCACTTTTTTTGTGGGAACATGGAGGTAGTTGGGGTGTGAAATTATAATTTATTGGGGTGTTTAGTAGGTTAAGCGTTCTGTCCAAGCATAGATAACATCAAAATTTAGTGCAAACTGACGTTGTCTAAGTTTAGCGGTGGGAACGTTTCATGTTCCCATAGGTGTAGACATTGTCAAAGTAACTCGAACCCTTTGGAGTCCTCTTTGTCCACGTCCACAAAGAGGACGGAAAAGTCCGCAAGGGACACCCTTGACCCACACGCTGCAAAGCTAGTGCAAGCATAGGTATTCCAAATGTGTCGGCAAAATTCACTTATTGCCTAGGGGCGTGAATTTTGTGCCGTCCGAGCATAGTGCTTGCGATGAGTTTGATTAAACATCGGGCACAAACAAAGCATAGATACGGCATACCCTCTGTGCCCACTGAATATAGATATACGCTTTTTGCGTGTCCTGTGGG
>CAKSNH010000025.1 GCA_934476075.1 uncultured Clostridia bacterium
CATCACTCCCCATATGTCAACACTTTTTTATCTTTTTTTCGTAAATTTTCACAACTTGTACTTTTTGCATAAGCAAACCGCATTTTTCACACGTTCAAATGTACAAAATGCAGCACAAAAATCAGTTCTGATAATTAATATTCTGCTTATTAATCACAGGATAACGTACCAAATTTCTCCCGTCCAAATCAATTCTGTGCATATCCACCGCATTAATTTGGCTGTTTTCATATGTTGTATAGTAGTATATCCCCTTTGCAGTATTACAGCATGACGTATATAATGTAATCTCATATTTACCGTCATCAACCTCACAGCACCCTCTTTGCTGTTCAACCGCTCCTAAAATATGAAAAAACTGACTTACACTTTCTTCTTCACTATCTCCCGACACCGCATTCAATTTATTAAAAGCCACCCTCACAAATCTTGACGCTGACGATAAATCCCCCGGCATACCCAAAGCACCCATACCCCTGCTGTATGCGTGAAGATTTAACTTTGACGAAAACAAATTTTTCGGCTGTTTCGGAGATAAATTCATATAATTGTTAAGCTGAAACATCTGCTCGTTAAACGGCGGATTGTTGGTCAGCACGCCTATCGGATTATCATAAACATGAATACCGTCACTCATAACCTCAACAACAACAGACTTTTCCGAGTCCGCAATTATCCAGTGCAGCTGAGCACACGGTAATTTATCACTAAACGGTGTGTTTGTAATATTAATCTGCGAAATTTTCTTTTCCGCCTCCAAAGCTGTTGCACATTGACTTAAAATCCAATTAATAAATTCAAACTGTGCTACATTTTCCTTACCCTCTGCCGGCTCTGCATATACCGCATTGCCCACAAAATTCAAGCCTGCCATTCCCAAACCTTTTTCGTTTACCGCATCATAATAAAGCGGATAGTTCTCCGCCACATGAGCCATACCTATTATGGCATAATGACTCTCCATTACTCCCATGTATCTGAAATCAAATTTATAATTTCTCGGTGTTATCGTTATTTCATCACCGTATGAAAATTCATAGTCCAATGTTCTGCCGAAATAGAAATCTTTTGTTTTATAAGTTGCTGCCGTACACATTTTTTCCTCCGTTATATTTGATATTTTCTTTTAATTCTTTCAAGCCTCGGTCCGAATAATTTCTTTATAGGCAATATAAATACCACATTTGACACCGCATATATCGTCATAAACGGCAGAGAAGTTCCCACCGCCGCAATATATCTTGTGATACTGAACGTCCCATCCATTGCTAAAACGGTCCATATATCCATAAGCATTGAATACAGCACTCCGCCGAGTATAGAATATAAAATAAGACCTATTCTGTTATCGAGCCAGCCTTTTTTAGCGACTATTCCGCCGATAAAACCCAATATACCCCATACAAACATCTGAAACGGCGTCCATGGTCCCTGACCGTAAAATATGTTGGATATTAAAGCCGAAAATGCCCCTACAACAAATCCCGCCTCCGAGCCGAAATAAATTGCCGTTATAAGCACAATCGCCGTTATAGGCTTAAATCCGGGAATAACCGCAAATAAACATCTGCCTGCAACCGAAATTGCCGTCATAACCGCAATTATAACTATCTCTTTTGTGCTTGTCTTTTTTTTCTCAAATTTCATCAAAAACGGAATCAGAGCCACTATTGCAATAGCCATAGAAATTATCATATATTTTCTGTCGCCGAATGCAGCCACGCCGAGTATAATCAAAAGCGGTATTACCGCCAATATAAGAATATAGTTTAATACTTTTTTACTCATATATAACCCACTCCTATTTTTTCTCGTTAATCTTGCATAACTCTGTAACCTCTCTGCAAAGAACCGTATTTTTGTACATATGACGTGATATTTTGCTTGCCGATGTTGTATAGAAATTATTTTCCGAAAAGAACGTGTTCGGCGTATCTTCTGATATAATCTCCCCGTCAAAGAATAACGCACATCTGTCGGAATATTCCGCCGCAAATTCCACATCATGCACCGCCATAATCACGGTCATTCCCTGTGCTTTTAAATCCGACAAAATCCCGCCTAAAATATGTTTTGAATATGCGTCAATACCCTTCGTCGGCTCGTCCAATAACAGTATCTTCGGTTTTAACAACAATATTTTCGCCAAAGCGGCTTTTTGCTGTTCACCTCCGCTTAAATCATACGGGTGCTTATCGAGCAAATGACTTATACCCAATCTGTCAGTTATTTCAAGAATGGATTTTTCCTTTTCGTCTTTGGTGTAACCCATTGCCTTTGCGACTTCGTTAAAATCCTCTCTTACCGACATTTTCAAAAATACTTCCTGCGGATTTTGCGGCAAAAACGCAACATTGCAATGATACAATTCATTCTGGCTGTACTTTGCTATCTTTTTGCCGTTAATCAGCACATCACCCCTGTACGCTCTGTTCTGACCCGACAGCACTCTTAGCATGGTAGTCTTACCCGCTCCGTTTCCGCCGAGAATACTCAAAACCTCACCCTTGTACGCCGTCAATTCCACCCCACGCAGTACATCGGGCAGACTTCTTTCATATCTGAACCATACATTTTTCAAATTGACCACCGGTTCACCGTCAAATTCTTTGCAGTCTATGCTAATAGTATTAACAGTATTTTTAAAATTATTACTTAAAAATTCTCTGCCCTCTTTAACCGTAACGGGACACTTTGCATTAATGTTAAGTCCGTTAAATATTCTGATACTGCTCGGCAAACCCAAAAGCATATTACTATTCTGACGCACCTCACGCAGTTTTTCGCCGACCGCCGCCGGCTCATCATACACAATAACGCTCCCCTTTTCCATAACCGCCACCTTGTCCGCCATGGAAAACACTTCTTCCAGTCTGTGTTCGACAAGTATAACCGTAAGTGCAAGCTCACGGTTAAGCTTTTTCACGGTAGCGATAAAATCGGAAGCCGCTATCGGGTCAAGCTGTGATGTCGGCTCGTCAAGTATAAGTATTTTCGGCTGCATAACCATTATCGCCGCAAGATTTAAAAGCTGTTTCTGTCCTCCCGACAAATCGGACGTTTTCCGGCGAAACCAATTCTGTATACCGAAATAGCTTGCCATCTCCGCCACACGTCTGCGTATAGTACCGCTCGGCACTCCCAAATTTTCAAGTCCGAACGCCAATTCATGCCATACCTTGTCGGTCACAATCTGCATTTCGGGATTTTGCATAACATATCCAATCTCGCCCGCCGCCGTTCTGTCGTCAAGCTCGGATATATTTTTCCCCATATATAATATCTCGCCCTCTATCTCACCTGCCGGAGCAATTTCACGCTTGATAAGCTTTAACAGCGTTGTCTTTCCGCAGCCCGACTCACCGCACACCACTATAAAATCCCCGTCATTTATGCTAAGCGAAACATTATTAAGTGCCTTTTCTTCGGAATTGGGATATGCAAAACTCAAATCTTTGATATTAATAATTTCCATCTGATATTCTCCTTAATTTCAATAATATACGGTATAAACATCAAAACCGCACTCATAATGTAAGCCGCAATTCCGAGCACAGAGCAGTTCGCCTTTGTCACGACAGGATAATATGCAAAATGCAATTTTCCGCAAAAAGCGGAAACCGCAATTATAAACATACCCACTGCAATGCACCCAAGCATTATTCCGTCACGATAGGTAAATCTGAATAACGAAAAATTTGTACGTCCCTTTAAGCCGTATCCTCTTGCCTTCATTGAATTTGCCGTATCCACCGCATTTTCAAGCGACCATGTCAATATTGCCGCAAATACACGCATCGCACCGCCTATTTTGTCAACCACACTCTTTGACGAATATAACCCCATAGTTTTCTGCGTCTTGCTGATTTTCTTCATCTGCATTTTAAACAGCGGAATAAATCTCAATGCCATTGACAATATCAGCGATAATTTCGGTATTGCCTTTCCGAACAGATAAATAAATTTATCGCTTGTCATAACCTCGCTGTAACACTTACACCAAAAAATCACCGCAACTATCATCACGCCTGTTGCCATACCGTAGAAAATCGCTTCAAGCGTAACCCTCTGGTCATTTAAAAAGAATAATATCGTTTCGCCGTTGTGACTGAAAATAGGATTTGTCACCGCAATCAAAATAAACATTGCCAAATAAAAACCCAAACTCGATAATAATTCTCTCCTGTCTGCAAGCATAGAAAACCAGCATATTCCCGATATAAGTGAAATTGTTAATATCACAGGATGCAGTGTAAACATACTCACCAATATTACCGATATAAAATATAACATCAGTACAACGGGGTGGTATGATGAAAATATATTCATAAAATCTTCCTTTCATTTGCAATTATAAATATTGTGCCGATACTTTATGCTCTAAATAATGGTAATATGAATAACGCAGACGTATATTGATACTTCAAGTTCTGAATAATGGTAAGATGTGCCGCTTTGATAAGCAAGTAGGTTGCCATTATGAAGAACACAGACGTATGCCGATACTTCACGCTCCGAATAATGGTAAGATGTGCCGCTTTGATAAGCAAGTAGGTTGCCATTATGAAGAACGCAGACGTATACCGATACTTCAAGTTCTGAATAATGGTAATATACGCCGCTTATCATTGCTCGTCTACCCATTCACAGCCTACGTCCCTGCCTAAATCACAAGTGTATAACCACTCTATAACATCGCCGTCTTTCAGAGTGTACTTGCTGCACCCATAGTTCGGGAACTGACCGTTCACACGATACATCCAGCCCGATAATTCACCGCATGAAAATTCATATAAATAGTTTATCCCCTGTACATATACACTGCCGAAACTGTTCAGCCTTGCGTCCTGATACTCCATCTGAATTTTGTTGTGCCTTGTTGCTCTGTCCAAAATATCAAATACGGTATCGCCCTTTCTGAGCACATATCTTGTCGGCGGAAGTATAACCCCGTCACTCGGCACATACTTTTCGTCACGCAAGTCCTCGTTAAGCTTATCTGTATTATCCAAAATACTCGCACAATTTATACTCAAAACCACCGTTTCGCTGTCCTCGGTAATCTCGTCTATATGCGTCAGATAATATTCGTCCACCGACTGTATCTTAGTACCCCTTGCAAGTACGACAACCAAAAGCACTATAAATGCCAATACCAATAAATCTTTTTTCATAGATTATCATACTCGCTTTCGTCCGCCATCATCATTTCGTACATTTTCTTTTTTCTGCGTTTTCTTACTCTGATTACAATTACAACCGTCAATCCGACCGCAATCACAAACACAACTATTGATATAATCAACGCACGATACAGATTATCCACCTGTGTCATAGTCTTTATAATATCGTCATAGTGAAGTATTTTCTGCTTGTCATAGTCGCTTAACGCATTATATCTGTCCACTATTTCGTGTACTGTTTTTCTGTCCTTCAACGAAATCTTGTCAAACGGATACAATTTTTCAAGCACATCTGCATTTATCGAATCTATCTCCGCCTGTATCTCCAAAATCTTCGCCTTTGCATTGTTCAATATGTCCAAATATTCCTGCTTGCCCTCAAAATCCTCACTGTTTTGAAGTTTGTCAAGCAATTTAACAACATCAACATAATTCTCGGTAGTAAGTACATCGGGCAGTGATTTAACCGCCGCTTTGTCCTCATCGGTAAAGTAAATCTTTTCCGTTTCGGTCACTGCCGCATTTTCATCTGCAACCGCCTCAGCCGCCGCATCTGCCGTTTCCTGTTTTACATAATTCTTTTCGCCCTCGCCCGTATCAAATGCAGCGTCGGCATCAAACTTCTGCGAGCTTCTCTGCGTGTCGGGTGACACATTGTGCTTTTCTGCCACTGCCACCTTTTCGCCGTGTGCCGTTTTATACGCATTCGATAGCTTGTAGTAATTCGACACATAACAGCGTTCCTCATGCGGTATACTCTCATATTCCGCCATCAGTTTTTCCGCCTTGCTCTTTGACGGATTTGAACCCATATTGTCAATATCGCTCTTTAATACATTAATTCGGCTTTTAACCTTTGAACTCATTTCGGGTCTGAAATCGTATAATGTACGCATATTGTTCTGCTGTCTGTAATATGCCACAAGCGTATAAAACACCTGTTCCGTTGCCATAGTATTCGACTTGTCGGGACTTGACGAAGGATTATTTGCGTCATAAACAAACGAATGTACAAAACCGCCGTCCGCCATTTTATATTTCATAATACCGTCAAGCAAAGTATTGCCGTTTTTTATAAAACGGTCGTCCCTCAGCGGATTTATCCCCAGTGCACAAAGTGCCACCAATACCTGTGCGGTACTTTCCGCATTCGGCGTACCCCAGCTGTAATAGTCGCCCTCATCGGCTTGCAGAGCCGAAAGGGTATATATAGTTTCATCAATCACCTGACGAACCGTTTTCTGCACTTTTGTTTTCGTTTTTGCCTGTGTGTATGTATATACCGTTTCACTGTTGTAATACGGTGCTAACGCCTGTACCGCCATCGCACTCATATCAGGGTCGGACTTGTTCCCCGTCAGTGCAAAACCGCCGTCATTAAGCTGCTGCCGCAGTATCTCGACTATAATATCATCTCGTGTATAGCTTGCCCCGTCAGGTACGGGATAACGCATTGAATCGAGTGCAATCAATCCCCAAATCCAGCCGTTTATCCCCTGTTTGCCGAGTGACGCTGTTTTCCCCCTGTTGTACACGCCGTCCGCAATAAGATTTACCGCATTTCCGTTTACATCAGTACCGATACTTGTCGGGTCACCGCCCATAGCAAGCACCGCCAAAGCTATTCTGTGCCATTCCGTAGCCTTTGCCGCACTCAGCTTATCTCTTGTCGCATATCTTTTTGTTATATTTTCCTTTATAACCGCCAAATATGCCGCATAATCATCATTATATCCGTATCTGCCCAAGCCTATCGGATACCAGTCCCCCGGAGTTGTTCCCGCATATTCCAAAAAATTATTATTGATAAGATACCCGTCGGGTGTCGAGCCGTTGTCAATTTTCTTCCAATTAATAATCCCCTCTATAACCGACTGTACCTCACCCATCGAATAGCTTTTCGCAAAGCAAAGCGTATTAGCCGACATGGTCAGAATAACCGCCAGCACCATACTAAAAACTCTTTTTTTCAAAATATGCGTCCTCCTTTTTTAACGACAAATAACAGAGTGCATCTGTCACACTCTGTTATTTTCTCTGCTTACTTTAATTTACTTAGTATATCATCTATTTCCGCCTGTGTAATATTCGGCTTTGTGATTGTATCCATGTATTCACCGCAGCTGTCAATTCCGACTTCGGCTATTTTCGCTGTCAGCTTATCTCTGTCCACACTGTCGAAATAATCCTGTGCATAATCCCAGCCCATAGCCGATGTACCGCCTATGTCCGCTCCGTATGCCAAAGTAAACTGTACTCTCACCACATCGCCGTCTGTCAGATAATAATCGGAAAATCCCACATTCGGGAATATACCGTTTACACAATACATCCAGCCGGAGCCCTGTGTGAAATTAAATTCACCGAGTTCGCCCTCGTTGTAATCGTTTTCATTAACCGTATATGAATTTTCCTCTAATTTTTCTTTTAATACATCGGATATTTTCGGTGAGAAATTCTGCAAATTCTTAACCGTTGATAAATAATATCCGTTTTCAACCGAGCCTGTGTATATGCTTTCGATATTGTATTTTTCTAGCAAATCACTAAGTGTCTGAGCCGCATTAATACCCTCTTTAATGTCAGCTTTAACAGGTGCTATTATATACCCTCCGCCGACAGTGAATGCCTCGATACACCATACCGACTGACCTATCACGTCGCCGTAATCCGCACTTTCGTATACAACCGAATATTCCTTTACGTTTTCGGCTCCGTTTTTGTCGGTCGCACTTACAACAATTTTATTTTCACCCTCATTTTCAAATAGAATTGTAAAACTTGTCTTTGTTGTATCGTCCCAAGTCGGTGCAACGTCTTTGCCGTTTAACGTAAGCTTGCAGCTTATTTTTTCGCCGTCTGTATTCTTCGCCCATACATCAACAACCTTTTTGCTGCCCTTTTGCACCATGCCGTCCTGAATATTCGTTTCAATAGTCGGCACATTCTGCGGTGTTTCGGTAGGAGTTGTTGTCGGTTCGGCAGACGGAGTAGGAGTAGGCTTGCTTGACGAGCTTGTGCCTAACGATATTGCAGGTTCTTCCGTATTTTCGGGTTCTTCCGTCACCTCCGGAGCCGGAGTTTGGGTAATATCCTCATTTATAACATTGTCATATTGTTTTATAACCTTACCGATATTACATTCGCCCTGTAAAGCCACAACACTGTCCTTGCCGCTCTTTACAATAACTCTGCCCGATACGGCTGTATTTCTCAATATAACCTTGCCCGTTCCGATACCGTCTGTTATAATCAAATCCCCGTCAATATTTACGCCGTTTAATACAACGCCGTCCGCATTGACTATACAAATACCCTTTTGATTTCCTTTGTATTCCGCCGCCTTTGAATAAATCTCACCGATTATATTGTCAAGCAATTTCACCGTTTCCGCACGGGTTATATTGTTCTCTGCATTCAGATTACCGTTATCGCCGTTCATATACCCATTGTTGACCATACCGATAACGTATTCATATGCCCAGTCGGCAATCTTGCCTAAATCGTTGAAAGTGTATTCGGGCTTGCGTGCCTTTTGCACATCAAACGTGCGTGCAATCATCACAGCCGCCTCTTGACGGGTAATTTCATCATTCGGACGTATCGTATCCGCAAAACCGCTCATTATTTCAGCCTTGTTCAAAGCCAAAATCGAGTCTGTGTAAAAATTATCGTCCAAATCCGAGAACGTGTTCTCAGATTTTTCACTGAAATTCATAATACGGTTAATAATAACCGCCATTTCTCCACGGGTTATGTTCTCATCGGGATAAAAATTCCCGTTATCCCCTTTTATTATCCCCAACCCGCTCCATTTTTCTATAATATCGCCTGCCCAGTGTCCCGATACATCGGAATACTTATCGGCAAAAGATATACTTATGCACGAAACGGATAATACCAACGTCAGTAAAACAGATAATAACTTTTTCATTAAAATTCTCCTCATTCAGAATGGAATTTTGCCGTTTTGTCATAAATAAAAGTCGGAAAAAGCGATAAATCGCTTTTTCCAACCAATAATTTATCTTATTGTCTTGGTGTATGGTTTGCTTAGATTTGTGCTGTCCCAGATAAATACTGCTGTATTTTCTCCGTCTTGTGCGGCACATTCAGCCTCAATCATATTATCACCGGCTTTAAGTTCAACAGGTGTCACAACAATTCCCGTCATAACATCATTTTCGTATTTGGCAACGAAAATATTTACTGTCAAATCATTGCTTGTGTTTGCAGAAATAATAATCTTACCGTCAGCCTTCCAATATTTTTGGAAGTTGACTTCATCACCGTCAATATCAAAATCGGCATTGCTCTTTGCATTTGCATATGCACTCATCTTATTATACGCTGTTGTCTTAACTTCGTCAATATCTTCCGCTGTTGTTTTTTCAGCTATTTCCAAAAGTGCCTTATCTTTTATTTCTGTAACCTTTTCCAACATTTCACTTTCTGCCTTTTCCGACAATTCGGTATAAGCAGAATTGATGTACTCTGCGGCACTTTCCTTTGCCAAATCCAAATCTGTCTTTTCTGTCAAAAGCATCATTTGTGTGTAACCGTCATTTCTTGCCGACAATACATCTTCGGCACTTTCCTTTGCATTTACACTTTCTATTGCACTTTCTTTTATCACGTCAGCCTTTGCAAGAACATTTTCACTTGTTACATTATCTTTGACATATGAATATGTGTCGTTCAAAAATTCAACCGCATTAATCTTTGCAAGTTCAAGTTCTGATTTTTTGATAATGTTAAGTTTGTATTCTCTCGGTGTGTTGTCGTCCGCAACCTTGATTGTAACCGCTGTTTCATTCTCGGCAAGAGTAATCGGGCTGTACTCAACCTCTTTTGTCATTACTTCTTTTTCTTCACCGTTTACGGTAACATTGTTTGTTCCAATCAACTTTTCAACGCCTATAACCACTTTTTCTTGGTCAGCCGGAACATAAGTATAGTATTCATTTTGTGTAACGTCTATATCTTTACCGTGTGTCGAATACAAAATACCGTAAGGACTTTCAAACGCCGCCGTACTTTCGGTATCGTCCTCACCCTTTACAATATCCTTAACATTAATTTTTTGAAGCACGCCTCTTGCATATGCTCCGTTAGTCTTGTAAACTATGTATGTGTATACTTCGCCTTTTCCGTAAATCGGATTTTTCGGAGTAACCGCAATTTCCATGTAAAGAGTTTTTTCGCCTGTAACTACGCCTGTACCAAGTTCTAATGCTTCACCGGCTTTTAGCGGATATATGTGTTTCTCGGTATCTCCTTCTTCCCAGTATCTGAATTCCATATTAACAGCCGAATTTGCGGGAACTGCCGTTACCGTAAAAGGATATACCTCATTGTATGTACCGAATGTAGCTGTTGTGATTTTTTTGTTTGCAGTTTTCTCTGTTGTATTTGCTATTGAGAATAATTTCAGCCATGCAGCACTTCCGTCCAAAATATTCACACTCGATAAATTGCAGTATGAACTTCTTGCATTGTCCAAATAGCTCAAATCGTCATTCTTTGCAACTTCAATATCCACCTCAGGCAATGTAGAGAATTGTCCTGCAACTGCCGACGCATTAAAGTTAGCGCCTATACCTGTATCTGTAAGATTTCTGTGTGCACCGAATTGTGAGCCCATGCTCGACATCGGAATATATCCGTCAGTCAATTTGTATGTTCCTTCGTCCCATACAGTAAATGTCAATGCGTGATTGCTTATAAAATCATATTGAGTACCCTTGCTGCTTACCGAACCGCCGTCGGAAGTTTTATAAGCCACTTTCATAGTACCGCCGAAACCCGGATTATAAATACCGCTGAATTTCGGAACAGGCATATGAAGTCCGTCAAAGCTTACGCTGACCGTATCACCCTGTTTAACAGGCTGTTCCGGATTTGTCACATTTGTAATATTAACTTTAAGCTTACCGCCCTTTACAACAAGATATTCTTCCGCATCGCCTGCCGCAACCTTGATAATATTGTTCCCTTCGTTTATCTTAACTGTATATTTTCCGTTTTCATCAGGTGCATAAGCTGTATCACCCACGCTTACGTTTAGTTCTGCGTCTGCTTTCGGCTCAAAAGTAAATGTACCGTTGTCGCCTGTGAAATATACCGTATCAAATTCCGAATCCCATGTTGTGTTAAGGTCTATTTTTGTTTGAACATCGCCGTCAACGTTTACAACAAACATACCCTCTCTTGACGGGTCAATCGCACCGTATATACCTGTGTAGTTTGTTTTTCCGCCGATTTCGATAGCGTCATAGGTAACCTTAACTACGCTCACACCCGGTTTTACCGCTGTCAAAACAGCATTTTGTCCGTCTTGTTTTAAAGTAACCGAATCACCCGATACAATCTCATAATGGAAATCAGGTTCAATCATCATATTAGCAGTATCGCTGTCTATAATCTGCCATGCCGCACGGTATGCTCTTACCTTGAATGTATCGTCACTGTTCATTCTAAGATAATTTTGGCTGTTGATATTTAAAAGTACGCTGTCCTCCATACGTTTACCCAAAGTAGTTGTTCTGTCATATTCGGGACGTACTTTCGGATTTTCGTCATCAGCAAATGTTACTGTTGCAGCTGCTTTTTCTTCACTGCTCAAATCCAAATAACCTGCTTTTGTAATCTTGCCGTCCATCTGCACACGGTATCTGTAACCGCTTCCGCTTTTCGGCACTCTGAATGTATATGTGCTTGTATTATCCGCATTATCCTCTTTTGTCTTATATGCAACATCTTCATTATAGAAATTCTTTATTTGATGTGAAATAGTTACAGTTGCATCTGTCGGTGCAGTAATATTACAGCTGATAAGTGTAGGCAAAGTTCCACTCGCTGTTAATGCCGTTGTACCTGTTGACACTGTTCTGTTAAGCATAGTATTTATGCCGTAATCATCTGCACGCTTGGCAGTCGGAATTAATTGGTATGTATATAATTCCGCATTTCCGCCCGCATAAAGCATATATGAATAAACTGTTCTTTCCTTATCGTCAAGATAGCTGTCGCCGCACTGTGCAATTTTTCCGTCAGCGTCAATTACCTTTGTATAGAAATCATCTGTTGTCGCATAATATTTTTGTTCCGATTCATCGGTAAATTGCGTAGTCGAATAAATACCTACCTGTCTTAAATAAACTTCACATTCACCGCCGCCTGTACCGTCAACGTTGACCGTAAGCGGAATATCAAATGTCATACCGCCAAGGCTCTTTCCGTCCTTGTCTGTCGCACGGTAGCTGTATGTACCCTTAGGCAACTGCATTTTGTAAACGTGATAACTATTCTTTTCGTTAATGACTTCAACGCCTTCATCTGTTGCCTTGATGGCTTTGTCCAATACGTCATAACCGTTTTCGTCAAAGCCTGTGTTTGTGTAAAATCTCACATTTGCGTCTGACGGTGCAGCCTTTACGGTAACGCTGTATAGCTCGTCTGACGGTAAGAATTCGGCTGTATCTTCAAATTTAATGTTAAGCTTATAAATTTGTCCTTTTTCGCTGTCTGATGTTCCGCCTGCCTGTGCATTCATTGTAGCCCAGCCATCCAAACCGCAGCCTACCGTAATAACATCGCCGTCACTTACAGGAATATCCTGAGTACGCTTGTAAAAACCAAGTTTTTCCGTCAAATCGGTTGTATTCTTCTTTGAACCGTTTAACTCATCTTTATAATCAGCCTCGCCTGTTATTTGAGGACCTTTCACTTCGTCATATGAAACCTCGGCATTTTTGTATATTCTTGTCTGGAAATTCTTGTTTGACGCTGTCGGAGTTACTCTGATACATTCCGTATCATAAGGAACGGTAAGAGTATACTCTGTCACATCAGATGAAAATTCTTTATCAAGCCTACCTGTATTTACAGTCAGACTTTTAAGAGTTTTGTCATTGTTGCTCCATGAACCGCCCAAATCTTCACCGTAACCGTTTGATGTGTACATAAATTTAACCACATCTCCGTCGGATACATAAAATGAATTTAAACCTGAACTTGTAAACCAATCGTTAAGTGTTCCCATCCAACCGCTTTGACTTCCGCCGTCAGATGCACTCAATCCATTTATTTCGGTAACATATCCGCTGTCCATACCTGTCTGGGTATATTCTTTCGCCTCAACAGCCTTCTGAGCTATTGACATAGCCGTGTCCCCGTCTTCCAGTGCAACAGGATACATATCAATCAGCTGACCTGTCCACTTTGCTCCCTCAGCTGTATATGTAGTATTTTCAATAGTTACATATGCAGTTGGTGTTTCTGCCGACGCAAAACTTACATTAGGCAGCAGTGCAATAAGCATTGCAGCTATCATAACGTAGGATAGCGTTCTTCTCATAATGTTCTTTAACATTCTCGCAATTCCTCCCTAAAATAATTATGTGGTACAATTTTGACAATAGCACGTCATTATTCCTGCTTTTGGAACACATACCATTCTTTCATGCAACAAAAAAACGTGCTCCGACTTCACAAAGTCAAGCACGCAAAAATAAAAGGGTATAAAAAACTATATCCAAATAAACAAACCAAACGCACTTATCCAATAACCTGTGGAGTCAATGAGTATAAGAAATAATAAAATTTCTCATAAATATCGGCAGGTCTTCCGACTCGGACATCATAACCGGCTTTTTACCTTCCCAAAACCAAAGTTTCAGTGGCTGCATAAAGCACAAAAGCGGCTCCGTCATTACGGCAGCAGGTCTGTTTGAGATTTTCACTCAATTCCCTATTATCGTATTTTACTACGCACCGATATTTTTACTATATTAAATTGTATGCTATAATGCTATCATTTATGCATACTTTTGTCAACCACAATATTACATAAAACGTCACGATTTGCATACATCTTTTTGTACATAATCCATAGTTTAAGCCTATAATATGCTTACGGAGAACTTGTCCGTGGCATATCTACACTGTGTTTCTCTGATAAAATCCGCATAATCTCCACGCCTGTGTTCGGGTATACGTTTTAAAATCAAGTTCGGCAATTCACCCGATATTACCTTAACATCGGATAATAACCCCAATAAAAGTCCTTTCTTTTTTGCCTTTTCTAAATTAGTCACATTCACCTGCGATATAAACATCTTGCCAATCTGATGTATTTCAATAATTGTAATATCGTCCCATTTTAACAAAATACACATATCCGCCCTCCGTATATTATCTGCTCATCTGTATATCATTTTTCAGTTTCTTTGATAATTCGTTAATCGTAAATGCACGCTGATTAAGCACACTTGTTTTAACCTCCAAAATGTGCTCATTTTTTGCATAGTCGGCTAAATTGAAATTGCTGAGCAGACCGTTAATCTCACTGTACATAAGGTATACATTGTGCACAAATTCGTATTGTGCATCATACTTGCCGCTCTTGAAATCTGTAATTCTTGCCGGTGTCACACTGTCGGAATTGTCATATCGTTCAATTTTTCTTTTCATACCCTCGGCATATAACAGTGCGGTTATCGCCTCCAATTCGGGGGCAATATACTTATCGTATTTTTCGCCAACCCTGCCGAATAAATCATCACATAACCCTATAATTTTCTCCATCACACCAATATACCTGCACTGACGCTTCACAAAACCGATATTTTCGTCATAGTCCTTTTTTGTTTCTTCAAGCCTTTGCTTTAATAATGACGCTTTTTTATGATTTTCTTCTTTGTTGAATTTAATTTTCTTTTCAAAATACGGTGATGGTATTTTTTCTATATGCTCATATTCCGGCAAAAAATCGTGCTTGTATTCCCCGAATTCCAAATCCCATGTAGAAAATTTCTTCAAATCAAGGTAAATCCTTTCCGCCAGTTTTCCGTAGATACCCGAAAATTTTCCGTTAAAAACCGATAGCTGTAAGTTGAATTCGTTTATCCTGTCAAGCACACTTTTTTCGGCAATATCAAAATTATGCGAATAGGCATAATATACCCTGCTCCATTCTTTCTGCACCAACTCCAAATCTTTTCTGTCAGCCAATTTATTTAGAAACCACATAACCCGTTACCCCATTTATATTCTTTTATATGTACATATTTCGCCGTCCGATACCGAAAATTCATATCCGGCACCGCTTTTTGCATATACTGTAATCGTATAATCCTTCCGCACACCCTCTGCTTTTATTCTGCCCAATTCAATATTTTCTTCAATATTTACAATCCGTTTCTTTTTTATGCTGTTTAAGATTAAAATAACCGCTCCGACAATAATACCAAAAAGTACTGCCGCACCAATGACTGCGTATTTTATCACTGCATATTCCCCCCGACGCAATAATTTAATATATTAATTTGTCTGACTGTTTTCAAGGTAGCCCTATAAAAGCCTTGTTCAAATCCCGTCCGACAAAGATAACCGCCGTATTCCAATAATACTTTTCTTTATCGTTCCGGCTGTCAGGCAAATGCCGTACCAATCTTTCTTTTACATTCTCCGTCCGGACGTGCATTGAAACTTTACTTTGAATTAACATTTACGCACATGATATAGAAATCTTCAATTTTTGCATCCATGAATGTAAATCATAAAAAGTTACACCATTCCGGCGGACAAGTTTTTTCACAAAAAAAATCCACTTACAAAAATACAGCTCAGAAAATATATATTCATCTCCTGAGCTGCGTTCCGCCTTTTGATTCTCAATATCTTTAAGAATTTTTATACTTAGCTTTCAGTTCATTGCATCCTAACATATTTTGTCGTATGTATTCGTCTTTTGTCATAATTTTCTTGAAATACATTTCATACATCTTTTCAACGTTACAAATATCAGGTCTATCAAAATATATATCACACAAATTATTATCTAATAAATGAATACAACGACCATTTCCAGAATCAAACTCTTTAAGCTGAGATATTGAATCGATATGTTTACAGCATATCCCACATTTATCACATTCAAACATCATGCAACAATCGACTCAATCTTTTTCTGGGTACTTTCGATAACTAAGCCAGATTCATTTGTGAGTTTTCCATCTTTATCTAAAATAGGTGTATCTAATACAGCCTTGATAGCGCCGGCAAGTGACATTGCCGATGCAACTACCTTTCTTTCATCTTCTGTAAAGTTTCTAAAATCTGTTCCTCTTTCTTTAATGATTTCTGTCATCCGATAAATCATTGGGTCGAAAATTGTTTGAAGTCTTATCAAGAATCTATTAAACATTGCAGAACGTCTTCTTATTCCATTACACAAATCTGCAGCAGTTTTCATTTCTTCTTCAAATTCTTTTGCCTTTGCCCAATTTGCATTTGCGGCATCTAAATTCTTTGACGCCTTAGCACCCATTACAGCTCCAAGAACTGCCAGTGCCGGTCCTGCAACAAGACCTCCTAAAACGGCAGTACCTCCTGCCATTCCAAGTCCACCGGCTGCCAATGAACCTCCTCCAAAGAAAGCTAAAGTAGCATTTGTTGCTGCTGCACCGCTTAACGATGCAATAGCTGTTCCTGTGGATGCTGTAGCCAAGGCACCCGCTGCACCATATGCACCAAACGCTGTAAGTGCACCTGCCATAGCTCCTGATGCTAAGCCACCAGCCAATGATGATGCCATTCCCTGTAAATCTTTCAAATCCGAGAAAGATTTCTTATCTAATACCAATTTCTGTAATTCATTAAGGCCGCTTGATTCACTTAATTCAACATGATTTAGTTTTTCAAACTCATTAATAAATTTCTTCATACTTCCATCTAGTACTGCGACTTTTCTTTCTCCCAGTTTGTCAATGGCAACTCCACAATTCTTTCTACTTTCATTTGCTTTTTCTTTTGCACGTTCTACTTTATATTCCGAAGCCTTATTTGTATCACTTGCTTCTTTTTGATCGATACCGGCTTTGATACCTTTTCCTACTCCGAATAAAGCTGTTCCTGCACCAACAGCGATAAATAACAATGGTATTGGCATATGTAATTTCCCCCTTAAAAACCAATCTCTGAAATAGTTGTTAAAATATTTTCCTGTACCTGCTTTATGTCTTTTTTAACCTGTTTAATTTTTTCTGGTTTATATTCATCGTCTGGTAATTCTTCAATCCAATCCTTATGTTTTTCAAGTGCTAAACATGTTTCTGCAACATCTATCATTTCTTGATATATGCTTTCCGGTAGTTCCCAATACTCTCTGAGGAAATCTACAACTTCTATTTC
Organism: uncultured Clostridia bacterium; assembly: GCA_934476075.1. Classification (GTDB taxonomy): domain Bacteria; phylum Bacillota; class Clostridia; order UBA1381; family UBA1381; genus CAKSNH01. Next base: position 17,379 of record CAKSNH010000025.1, read on the forward strand.
ATCTATTGTGAAATATGTATCGGCATATCCCAAATTAACGAGATTCCAAATTATTTTAGCTTTGTCCTTACCAGAAACATACTTATTTAAGTCAAGGTCCAATGCTCCGTACATATATGATTCTTCTGCATTTTTTTTCAACACATCGATACAAGTCATTTTTTCTTTTTTACTTATTTCGTTGCAGTCCTGTCTAACTTGTTTCTTATCGTCTGCATCCAAGTACAATTCCTTACATATTTTATCAAACAGTTTCTCTTCGCCATCTGATACTTCGCCATCTGACATCATATACAAATAGTATAATTTTGCCTGTCCTCTGTAATCCATCGTTTTGCCTCCTTTATAATTTAAAAGTTTCTCCAAGCAACATCTTATTATTAAAATCATCCATAATTTCAAACGGTTTATTTCCGCCAAGAGCCGCCGTTATATTGTTTGCACTTTCAATCAATAAATCTGCATCTCCTATATCCAAAGCATCTCTAATTCCTGAAAACGACTCATTAAAAACTTCCATTGCCCCGGACAAATATTGTTCAATAATCTCATTCATCTGTGCCCTGTACTCACGAATCATTTTAATATGTTCTTTGCAAGCCTTCTCTATTGCTATTCTTTCTTCGTGCGCTAGCTTAGCCTCCTTCAAAGAATTCATCAGGACACCGTATGTAGCCGAAGACAATGCATATCCGACCATACCTCCAACTAACCCACCAACAACCGGTATCGGAATAACCGCCTGTCCTATTACAGTGAACATTGATGAAGCAATCATTCCTGTTCCTTGTTCCCCTAAATCCTCTAAGCATTGAGTTCCGTCAATTTCACCCTTAAAATATTTAGAAAGCGTCTTAGATGCACTAACAGTTACCGCAACAATAGTTCCAGCAACATTTGTTTTTGCCAGAGCTCTTGTATATTCTGACGTTGAATTCTGCATTGCACCTTTTATCGCAGAGCCGGCAAATCCGGTTCCATAACCCATTGCAGCGGATTGTGTGGTATCCTTCACAACATTCAGTGCGGCTTCATCAGCTTCAACTTCACCTTTGCACATTCCAACAATATTTCTGACAAGAGAAGCACTACCGCCTATTAACGCTGCTGTTTCGGCAGTTTTAATTCCTGCTCTATGAGAAACATTTGCTATACTTTTAATCGTCGACAATCCCGGACTATCAACCGCTTCCAATGACTGTTTACGAGTTAATTTACTTGGTCTTAGATTTTTCTTTAACTTATTGAGATTATCAATTTTCTTTTCAAGATTTGCTATGGCTTTTTCATTTCCATTCGCTCTTGCTATTTCCAACTGTTTTTGCAAAGAACTAATCTCATCTGTTGCCCTATCAATCATTTGTTGATATTCGTCTTTCGGAACCTCAATTTTTACATCGTTGTCTATGTATTTCTGAAAATCCTTAGACTGCAATTTCTTTAATGCTCTTTCAGCATTACCCACTCCGGTAGGATCGTTTGCTGAAGCACCAATAAACTTCATTTGACTTCCTGAGCCGGCAATAACATTTCCGTCAGCATCAACTTCCACATGGTCAAATAATGGATGATTTGCAGGAGTATTAGGTAAATCATCGTGTCTTATTTTTCTACTGTTTTTTCCCGCGATGATATTTTCTGCATTTGAAGTTGCTGTATCTTTAACCTCGGCAGCCCAACCGGCCTTTTGCTGTCGTATAGAGAATGCATATTCATCATTTGTCCCTTGTTCCTGTATACTTTTCAAACTTTTTTGTAAACGTGTTCCGGTTTCGTTATCCACTCCGGACAGTCCTACCAAATGTTCTTTTACAGCAGAACCGTATCTCTGTACAGTCTCATATGAGGCTCCTGCTATTCCTGCCCGTAACAAATCATCTTGTTTATCTTTTTTACTGCTATCCTGTGCCAAACTATCACCTCACATAAACATTTTATGCTTTCAAATATACTAAATAGTAAATTGTAATCATAATGCCAAATGAAATACACCCGTAAACTATTCTTGATGTAATTCTTCCGTCTTCAAGTCTTTTCGCTTTCTCCGGAATAGTCCATTCTCTTCCAAAGTTTGCGTCACATTCTTTCAAATACTTTGCTAGTATTATGTTACATATATTATACTACCTTTAACGGAAAAATGTCAAACAAAAGTTAATCTATTTTCTCATTATCCTTACACGCAAAAAAGTCGGTCCCATAGTAACCACGGCAACACCTAAACCCGCTCCCACAGCTGCTGCTACCAAACCAAGTGCTAATCTAACTATCCTAGAAACAAAATCATATGAATAATCGTCATCATCATAATATATTCCGTTATTATCTGAATCATAAAATGAACCACTACCATAGGAATTCTTATATCCCCAGCTTCCATCATCTTCATCTGAATTAAAGGTTCCGTTTACATCGTCAGAATTTAAAAAATCCCAACCTTTATCTTTTGACATAGAATCACTTAAAATCACCATATCCTCTTGCTGTTGCAAATATCTGCTTCTTTTCCTTAATGGAATCACAGATTACAGCAGCAACAACTTTTATTGTTTTCATGAAGTCCTCATTTCACAAGAATAAACTTAAGGTAATCTATATCTATAACCTCAGGATTTTTCTTGGCAATTTTCTGAATAAAGAAAGCTGCTAAGGTCTGATTAAGGTCAAACAAGTAACCCATGTTACCATTTCCATCCTTATCAAAAGGAGCATATTTAACATTACAATATTCAAGAATTTTATCCTTGTAGCACCATTCTTAAGCGGTGTCTTTAACATGTGATAATCGCAATCAACCCTGCGACCATCTTTTGTATACTTTGGTGCCCAGATGAACTGTCCTGTTCTCTCCTCGTTATATGTATCTCCCTGGAAAACCAGATATGTCATTGACTGACCTACCACACGTTTAACTGGCACATATGTCTTTGATGGACTTACTTTCTTTCCAGAAATTGCAGTTTTCTTTGCTGCTTCGGCGGCCTTGGCTGCTTCAACCGCAGCTTTTGCTTCTTCTATTTCCTTGTTTAGTACTGCTGCATCTGCTGGATCCACAGCTGTAAGAAACTTCTCAAAAGCAGCTGGATAAGGATGACAAGTTCTGCATCTTACCGTACTTCTGGATACTGGAAGATACGCTGGAGCTTCGAGTAAGGCGAGACCACGTCCCTTATGATGTCTGGGAACGACAAGGCTTTCTGGAAACTACCGTGGGAAATGTCGTCCACTACGGTTACATTGAAAAATTCATCAAGCGTCTTGGAGAACGATTTAATATTAGAGAAATTGCCTTTGACCGCTAGGGAGCTGTTCAGATGGTTCAAAACCTCAAAGGCATGGGCTTTACTGTTGTTCCTTTCGGTCAGGGATTTAATGATATGTCCCCACCGACAAAAGAACTCATGAAGTTAACGCTGGAGCAAAAGCTGGCTCACGGTGGTCATCCGGTACTCCGTTGGATGATGGATAACATCTATATCCGCACTGACCCGGCAGGCAATATAAAGGCTGACAAAGAAAAATCCACAGAGAAAATCGACGGAGCCGTCGCCACTATTATAGGTCTCGTCCCCCAATACTATGTAGAAGGTAACCACGAAGCTATTATTCTGAAAGACATTTACTTACAGGTATAAGAAGAACTTGTAAAGAAAGCCAACACCAAAGAAGCCTACGATGAGATTGCTGAACAGATATTTGCCTCAGAGAAAAACGCCAACAGGCATCAATGGATACCGTACAGCGATATGAGCAGTTGCAACGAATCACAGAATTACAAGATTTCATCAAAGACCAGACTTCCGACCTTATCACTTTTGATGAAGCCCTTGTAAAACGTTGGCTGAAACAAATCACAATTTGGGACGACCATTGCACCATCGAGTTGAAATCTGGTCTTAAGGTCGATGTTGAAAGATAAACATAATACATGAAACCCTCCTATCCCTGAAGGCCAGGAGGGTACTTCGCTTTATTCGTCTAACATATTATCTATATACTGTATAAATTCTGCACTTTTGGCTACACGTCCATTTCCTCCATGCTGCTTATATATTTCGTATACTCTATTTCGAATATTTTCAATTATGGTATCCGTTACAGAGTCCATATCTAAGTTCTTAATGTCAGAGGGAGTAATATTTTTCTTACTCAATACATCTGCAATAACTGCATACAGCACATAATATAAAATATCACTTTTTTCTGCTGGAGAATAATCAGAAACGCTTCTTACGTTTTTCTGGATTTTTTTACCTAGCAAGGCCACTCTATAAAATACCTCTAGATCATTACTCTTTTCGTATAACTCGTTGTATGTTTTTTCGTCATTCAGCAATGTTGATGGTCTTGCTCGTGCATAATCTGGCTTTTTCAGAAAAATTGTAATAAGGCACTGTGCAAGAAAAGATACTCCAACAATCTCCGCAGGCTTACGTCCCTGATTTTTATAATAATTTTTTCTCCTATCGTAAAATAATCCTCTGTTCTTGAAATACATTTCAATTTGAAGATGTATAGGATCAGTCACACGCAATGTTGCTTTTGGAATATTTGTCTGATTATTTGTAGCAAAGATAATTTGATCTCTTGATTCTTCATTATCAGGAACAATTATCCTTAACAAAATGGAACGTTTGTCTGACTCTAATGTTTCTCTATTTTCAGAAAAATAATTATATATCTCCATTGACGTTTGTAATCCATTAACAATTTCAGGATTAACGATTTGTAACTCTCTGTTATTTACCAATGTAGCTTCGGATGCTAGTACTGTAACTCCATTATTTAACCACCAAAAATCATTATTATCGGCTCTATGCAGTGTTTCAGATATACTACTGTTTACATTATTTTTCCCTTGATAATCACGCACATTAGAATCGAAAAAGCTCTTTCTCACATCGCCTTCATCATTTACTATAAAGTTAAAATAGCTTTTCAAATCAACCAACGCAATATAATTTTTTTGATTTGGCGAAATTGGGATATCCGCAAATCTAAGATTCACTCTATTTTCTATCACCGTATTATACATATCAAACAGAGCATCAGAATCAACAAAAGTTACCTCAACAACTGCATTCGGGAATAATCCTTTTATGGTATCTTTCAGTTCTTCAGCCTGCTGAATTACATTAGGATGTAATTCTGATGCTAATGTTGCATAGTAAAATCTGAATTTTAACTTTACTCTGCTGGTTATCAAGCGTGTATATGTATCTCTAAACATAGTAAATGCTTCGAGAACATCGGCGTTATACCTTGTCGTAAAATCAGTTGTTGTTTTTGATAAATCCAGAAGATTGCCAGAGATAGTTTTCCACTTCATCACAGCATCTTCTCCAAATGATGTGGTCTTCTTTGACTGGATAATTATCATTTCCAGAATAGAATCTTTTGGCACAGATATATGTTCAACAACATCAGGAGCAATAAGTAAATTATTTAAAAATAAATAAATTGAATCGCATCCTCCATCCAATCCTTTTCCCACAATACCATTATCTACTTCATCGTCACTTAATCCTTGATTTTTCAATATTTGGCTTGCTGAAAAAAATTCAAAATATTCTGAAATGCTGCTATAGTTATCATTATTCTGAAATTCTTGTTCAATTAAATTTTCTAGTAATATTTGTGCATTCTTACTCATCTTTTATCCTCCACTTACACAGTAATTTTCCTGTTATCTATTCCACTGCCAAGTCTGCCTCTTAGTATTGAGTTGCTTAAACTGCGGTCGGCTCTGACAACAATTCCAGTGCCACAACCTATGACATCTAATCCACAGTCTACCATAATGTCAACAGTCGAGTTGCCGGATTAAACAATATCTATATAACTAACTCAAATTGAGTTTGCACCCTAGATAACATCTATCCTAGTGCAACAACCTATGGCATCTAATCCACTGCCTAAACCCTATGACTGTTTTTTCAGTAGATATGTTTTCATAATAATAAATCGAACTTTCATGGGAAATTGCTACTCCCCGAAAAAACCCGGAAATACGCCATTTTCAGCCTTTATTTATCTTTTCTTGACATCAATACTACGCACTCAACGGTATTACCTTTTTCCCACAAGAGCCGCCTTACCTCTTGACCATCCCGATATATTGGGAAATTAAACTCTA
>CAKSNH010000026.1 GCA_934476075.1 uncultured Clostridia bacterium
TTAGTTCACAGTAGCGTCATTCTTCCGCTACACAAATGTAGATATAACCAAAAGTGTAGGAATTTCGCCAACTGCGGTCGGCGACAAACTTTTAGAAAGTTTGACCAAACTTGGACGCTAGGGGATTTCGCTCGTTGCGACGAGCGACAAAAGACGCTGCCTTTTGAAACCGCAAGCCTTTAAAAAGGCTTGACCTAAACTTTGATGGAGCAGAGCCACTTTGCAAGTTTGCGTAAGCGACAAATCATAATTCATCTGACATTTTAACAGCAAATTTTTTAGGTTGTTCATATTGAATAACCTGTTTTTATATAATTTTTTACCTTGGGAGGAAATAATGAAAAAATTATTAATTTATCTGAAAGATTATAAAAAAGAAAGTGTGCTCGGACCGCTGTTCAAATTATTGGAGGCATCGTTTGAATTGATTGTACCGCTTGTAATAGCGGCAATTATCGATAACGGTATCGCCAACAATGATATAGGATACATAATTAAAATGTGTCTTGTGTTGGTGGCACTTGGACTTATCGGCTTGATTTGTTCCGCAACGGCACAATTTTTCGCCGCAAAAGCATCGGTCGGATTTACAAAACAGCTTAGACACGCACTTTTTATGCATATGCAAGGCTTTTCACATTCCAAAATAGACAGTATCGGTACATCTACCATGATTACACGAATGACAAGCGATATAAATCAAGTGCAGAACGGTGTAAACCTTACATTAAGACTATTGCTGCGTTCACCGTTTGTTGTATTCGGTGCTATGATAATGGCATTCACTATTGACGTGCCTATGGCACTTATATTTGCGGTTACTATTCCGCTATTGTCAATAGTTGTATTTGGTATTATGCTTTTTTGTATACCGCTTTATAAAAAAGTACAGGAAAGACTTGATAAAGTATTGGGAATTACTCATGAAAATTTAGAGGGTGTAAGGGTAATTCGTGCGTTCGGCAAGGAAAAACAGGAAACAGAGCAGTTTTTTCAATACAACGAGGCACTTACGTCAATGCAAAAATATGTGGGCAGAATTTCCGCACTTATGAATCCTATCACATACATTATTATCAATTTTGCAATTATTGCACTTATCTGGAAGGGTGCAATCAGAGTTGATATAGGCATACTTACACAGGGACAGGTTGTGGCACTTTATAACTATATGTCACAGATTTTGGTGGAACTTATTAAACTGGCAAACCTTATTATCAATATTACAAAATCGGTTGCGTGCGGTAATCGTATACAGTCGATTTTTGAGATTGAGTCGGGCGATGTTGTAAAAAGCGAAAATGCAAAGAATACAACCGACAATATGGTTGAGTTCAAAAATGTAAGTTTAAGATATGAAAATGCCGGTGACGAATCGCTAAGTAATATGAATTTTGCCGCAAAAGCCGGTGAGGTTATAGGTGTTATCGGTGGTACGGGTTCGGGCAAAACGTCATTGGTAAATATGATACCTCGTTTTTATGATGCGACAAAAGGAACTGTTTTTGTTGACGGTAGTGATGTGACAAGCGTACCTACCGATGAATTAAGAGGAAAAATAGGTATTGTACCGCAGAAAGCTGTATTATTTAAAGGTACGATAAGAGAAAATATGAAGTGGGGGAACAAGGACGTTACTGATGAAGAAATTATGTCGGCACTTGAAATTGCACAGGGTAAGGATATAGTTGCGGCGAAAGAGGACGGTCTTAATTCTATGATTGAACAAGGCGGTAAAAATTTGTCGGGCGGTCAAAGACAGCGTTTGACTATTGCAAGAGCATTGGTGAGAAAACCTAAGATTTTGATTTTGGACGACAGTTCGTCAGCACTTGACTTTGCGACAGATGCAAAGCTAAGAAAAGCACTGAATGACATGGAGAATAAGCCGACAATATTTATAGTGTCGCAAAGAACGGCATCAATTCAACTTGCGGACAAGATTATCGTTCTTGATGACGGAAATATCGTAGGACTTGGCAAACACGAAGAACTTCTTGAAAATTGTGAGGTATATCGTGAAATATATGATTTACAATTTAAAAAGGAGGCTGTAAACGCATGAACAGAAAAAAAAGTGACACTTTGAAAAAAGTGATTTTATATATTAAACCGTATTTGTTTTTGCTGATTTTATCGGTTATTTTCTCGGCGGTTACGGTGGCTTTTACATTGTATGTACCTATATTAATCGGTCAGGAGATAGATTTGATTTTGGGCAAAGGTAATGTTGATTTTAAAGGCATAGCCGAAATTGCGGCGAAAACAGGGGTTATTATAGTGGGTATTGCACTGCTGCAATGGCTTGTGAATATGATTAACAACAGAATAACATATCATGTTGTGCGTGATATTCGAGATGAGGCATTCAGAAAATTGGAAATTTTGCCGCTTAGTTATATCGACTCTCACCAATCGGGTGATATTGTCAGCAGAATTATTGCCGATGCAGACCAATTTGCTGACGGATTGCTGCTTGGTTTTACACAGCTTTTTACAGGTATTGTAACAATAATCGGTACATTGGTATTCATGATTACAATTCATGCAGGAATTACCTTATTGGTTATTTTGCTTACACCGTTATCGTTCCTTGTGGCAAAATTTATTGCTCAGCATACGTTTTCCATGTTTAAGGAACAATCGGAAACTCGTGGCGAGCAGACCGCATTTATTGATGAAATACTTGGAAATCTGAAAGTTACAAAAGCGTTTTCACATGAAAAGGAAAATATCGAAAAATTTGATGATGTAAATGACAGACTTGCAAAATGTTCACTGAAAGCGATTTTCTATTCATCGTTGACCAATCCGTGTACAAGATTTGTAAATAATGTGGTTTATGCGGTGGTAGCGTTGGCGGGAGCAATTATATGTGTAGTCGGCGGAGGCGGATTTACGGTCGGCGGACTATCGGCATTGCTTTCGTATGCAAACCAATACACTAAACCGTTTAATGAAATATCGGGAGTTATCACCGAATTGCAGAATGCACTTGCCTGTGCCGCACGCATTTTTGAGTTGATTGAAGAAAAACCGCAAATTCCGGATAGTGAAGATGCGTTGGTTTTGGAAAATTCACAGGGCAATGTAAATCTTAAAGATGTATATTTTTCATACAATAAAGATAAAAAGTTAATACAAAACTTCAATTTGTCTGTGAAATCGGGTCAGAAGATTGCGATTGTAGGCCCGACAGGCTGCGGTAAAACTACCGTAATTAATCTGCTTATGCGTTTTTATGACGTGGACAGCGGAGAAATCAGTGTTGACGATACAGATATACGAAATATTACACGTCGCAGTTTAAGAGCAAATTATGGAATGGTGTTACAGGAAACATGGCTTAAATCGGGGACTATACGTGAAAATATTGTCATGGGCAAACCCGATGCGACTGATGAGGAGGTTATTGCCGCCGCAAAAGCATCATATGCACATAATTTTATAAAACGTTTGCCTAACGGATACGATACTGTTATCGGCGAGGACGGAGGAAATTTGTCGCAGGGTCAAAAACAGCTATTGTGTATTACAAGAATTATGCTTTGCCTGCCGCCGGTGTTAATTCTTGACGAGGCGACATCATCTATTGACACCCGTACAGAAATAAAGGTTCAGCAGGCATTTGAAAAATTGATGAACGGCAGAACTACATTCATAGTTGCACACCGCTTATCTACAATTCGTGAGGCAGATATTATTTTGGTTATGAAGGACGGCAATATAATAGAACAGGGCAATCATGAAGAATTGCTTAAAAGGAATGGTTTTTATACAAATCTGTATAACAGTCAGTTTGCAAATGTACAATAAAATGGAGTATGAATATGAGTGAAAAATTGAAAGGCAAAAAAGTATATGCGTTTGGCGATAGTATAGTATACGGACATACTATGCCCGAAAAATCGTTTATGCAGATGATTGCCGATGAATACGGAATAGCTTTGGGAATGTATGCCGTAAACGGTGCGACGGTTGTGAGTATAGACAGTAGCAAGGAGGTCGAAACAGAGCAATCGGAGGGAAATTATATTATAAATCAGGTAAATAATGCACCTTCCCAAAAGCCTAATGTGATAATTTTCAACGGATATACAAATGATGCTTACGGAAATTATAATAACGGGCATATTAATATAATGGAGCATTTGGGAGAAATACAGGGAAATCAAGCGACAAAGTTTGATAATCGCACATTCTGCGGCGGATTTGAGGAAATTCTTTATACAATGCAGCATAAATGGGCAAATACGCCGATTGTATTTGTGACAGTGCACAAGTCGGGCGGACGTGATTGGGAAATCCAATGCAAACTGCGGGATTTGGCTTTGGAAATGTGCGAAAAATGGAATGTCGAGGTCATGGACATTTTTGATATTGCCAAGCTTGACACCCGAAATCAAGCCCAGATGGAAAAATATATTATGGGCGGAGCAGGTTCGCACCCAAATGAGATTGCGTGCAGAGAATTTTACATACCCAATATCGTGGAAAAATTAAAAGAATTATTATAAAAAAGCTTCTGATAGAAGCACCGCCTGCGGGCGTAGGAATAAGGTAGCATTTTTGATTTTTCGTTATTGCGTCTTACGCAATTTCCTACAAATTAAAAAAGCTTCTGTCGGAAACTCCGCCTGTGGGCGTAGGAATAAGGTAGCATTTTTGATTTTTCGTCATTGCGTTTCTACGCAATTTCCTACAAATTAAAAAAGCTTCTGTCGGAAACTCCGCCGATGGGCGTAGGAATAGGCAGCATTTTTGATTTTTCGTCATTGCGTTTTTACGCAATTTCCTATAAATTAAGAAAAAAGAGTATCAGATTGAGAGATAAATGAGGTTACCCTCAAAAGTTAGACCAAAAAACTAACTAATTGGAGGTCGGTTCAAAAAGTCCTTGATTTGATACTCTTTTTTTGATTAAATACCTAAAAAAATATACAAATGGTTTGTAAATATAAATATATATTTATGAAATATAATATTATGAGGGTAAAGTATACTATTTTGATGTTTTATTGAGATATAATAAAATAAACTGTAAAAGTTGCACAAATAATATTTTGGAAAATAAAAATTAAATATAACTTTTAACCAAAAAATCGGTGTAAATTTTGGTTAATTTCAAAAATAAAAAAGCTTGCAAATCACATAAATCGCATATATAATAATGATGGTGTTTATAAAACATTTCGCATCTTAAATATTAATTAGTTTAAATATATTTTGGCGGATACTTTCAAATGTTGTAACCATCATATTTTTATATGATAAATATATTATATTTAAGGAGAGGGATTTATGGAAACGGGACAAAGAAAAGCAGGAACAAAAAGGCAGCATGGCAGGATTATATGGAGTATAATGCTGATAATTACTTTATGTACAGCGTTATTTATACCTATAATCAGCGTATCTGCGGCAGCGGTAGGATTTTCCGATGACGGAACATACTATACTGTAAATACCAATGCGGGACTTGTTTACAAAATCAAAAAAAGCAATGGAGATATGACTTCATGCAAATTGAACGGAACAGAATTATGCGGTTCTACAAAGGCATCACACATCAGTTCGGGACTTGGCTCGGCAAAAGTTTCGTATTCAAAATCACCATCGGGTTCGACAGTTGTAATTACTTGTGAAACAAGTACATTAACTCACTATTATGTTTCAAGAAACGGCGATAACACAATTTATATGGCAACATATGTAACAGCAGAACCGTCAGTTGGCGAATTGCGTTATATATTCAGAGGCAATGGCTCTGTGTTGACTAATGTGCCTACAAATTCAAAAATAAAAAATAATACGGGTGCGGTGGAAAGCAAAGACGTATTCGGCTTTTCAAACGGTCAGACAGCATCAAAATATTATGGTAATGACCAGGCAAAAGATTTAAGTATACGCGGTGTAACAGGAAAAAATGTCGGTGTGTTTATGGCATACGGCAGCAGAGAAACAAGTTCGGGAGGCCCGTTCTACCGTGATATACAATTCCAAAGCGGTACAGATACCGAGGTTTACAATTATATGAATTCCGGTCACGCAAAGACAGAGGATTGGAGAATGGGACTGCACGGTCCATATGCGCTATGCTTTACAACAGGTTCAACACCTAGCGTACCTGATTTCAGCTGGATGTCAAGTTTAGGCTTAAAGGGCTGGGTATCGAGCAGAGGTAAAGTAGTATTAAACGGTTTGAAAAACATGGACACAAGCTATACATATACGGTTGGATTTTCAAACAGCACCGCTCAATATTGGGCAACAGCGTCATCAAAGGGTGCTGCGGTTTGTGCAAATATGAAACCGGGGACATATAAAATGACTGTATATAAGGGTGAACTTGAAGTATACACAGAAGAGGGTGTAACTGTAACGGCAAACAAAGCCACTACATTAAACAGCCGTACTATTTCAAATGACCCGGCAAATACGTCTGTAATTTGGAGAATAGGTAAGTGGGACGGTACACCGCTTGAATTTAAAAATGGTCAGACATTTACAGTTCGCCATCCGTCAGATACAAGAAATTCGGATTGGGGACCTACAACATATGCGGTCGGCAGTGCTACAAATAAGTTCCCTGCCGCACAATTCCGTAACTCAAATTCACCGACAACAATAACATTTAAATTGTCATCAGACCAAGCGGCAGCATCGCATAAGCTTAACATAGGTATTACAACAGCATATATAAGCGGAAGACCTAGCGTGACAATTAACGGTCATTCTTTGAAGGCACAAAGTGCAAGTACGCAGCCGAGTACAAGAACCTTGACGGTTGGTACATATCGTGGAAATAATCACACATATTCATGGACTATACCGGCATCTTATTTTACAGAGGGTACTAATACAATAGAAATTACCCCTATAAGCGGTTCATCGGATTCGAGCGAATTCCTGAGTGCGGGCTACGCATATGACTGTGTGGAACTAACTAAATAATATAATATGAAGTAAATGAAAACTCGGACTTACGGTGCAGACTGTAAGTCCGAGTTTTGTGTTTAAATTATTGTTTTATATAAAGAGCAATATATGTATGTTTTTTAGTGATTTGGGGCAATATTATATATTTTTTAATATTTATTATAGTGATATAATTCTAATTAATAAATGCAAAGGGGTAAATATATATGAGTTTTCATTTGACATTTCCGAATTCGGTGACCAAAGACAGTATTGCAGTGGTATGGGACAGGGCAGATAATGCGGAACAGTATGAGGTATTTGTAAATGGCAGATTATATGCAAATACTAAAAAAACGCATTGTACAATAACCGATTTGAACGTTGACAGCAATTATGAAATATATGTAACAGTAAACAACATAAAAAGCAACACGATTTGTGCAAAAACGAAAGTTGATTTTGACATTTTTAATGTGTTGGATTTCGGTGCGGTAGGTGACGGAAAAACAGTAAATACGGCAGCGATACAAAATGCAATAGACAAATGCTGCGACGGGGGGACGGTATATATTCCGGACGGTGTTTTTGTTTCGGGAGCAATTTTTCTTAAAAGCAATATGACGCTTTGTGTGGACGGAGTATTGCTCGGAAACAGAAATATAAGCGATTATCCTATTATGCGGTATCGGTTTGAGGGAATGGAACAGGATTGCTATGCAAGTCTTGTGAATACCGGAAATGCTGAAAATCAAAATATTACTGTCTGCGGAAAAGGAACAATAAATGCAAACGGTATGCCGTTATACAGAGCGGAGCTTGACGAAAATAAAGGTAAACGAGGCAGAGCGGTTTGTATCAGAAATACAGACGGTTTGTATATTAAAGATATAACAATCAGAGAGTCACCGTCATGGTGCTTGCATACAATTTATTGCAACAACGTGACGTTTAACAATATAAAAATTCATACCAAATATAATGAGCAAGGTGAAAAATTGAATATTCACAACGGTGACGGAATAGATATAGACTCAACGAAAAATGTGTACATATTTAATTCAATGATAGCAAGTCAGGACGATTGCATTGCGATTAAATCGGGACGTGATGATGAGGGCAGAAAGGTCGGTATAGCATCGGAAAATATAAGAATTTCGGACTGCACATTTAACAGCGGATTTGGTGTGGCGATAGGAAGTGAAATGTCGGGCGGCGTAAAAGATGTGTATGTGAGTGACTGCGATTTTAAAGACACATACAGCATAGGCAGTGTGAAAGCACCGAGAGGACGTGGTGGTGTTATAGACAATATTGTTTATGAAAACTGCACGCTGGATAATGAAAACAATGAATACAGCGACTGCAAGTGGTTCAGAGGCGGAATTTATATAGACCAGTTTTACAGTCATGATGATTTTGATATAGACAAAAAAGAAACCGTTAATGACGGGACTGCTAAAATAAGTAATATAAAGTTTAAAAATATAAAATTAAAGACTGTTACCGGAAATGCCATATATTTGGCGGGTCTGGCGGAAAGTTTTCTTGAAAATATTACGCTTGAAAACATAAATGCTATTGGCAAATACGGAATGAAAGCGTATAATATAGATAGATTAAAAATGGACAATGTACAAGTTCATTCAATGGAAGATAAAGATTATGATTTAAAAAATGTAAGGGAGATTTAAAATGAAACAATTTATGGACAAAGATTTTATGCTGAATAATGAAACTGCGGTTAAGCTATATCATGAATATGCGGAGGATATGCCGATTTTCGATTATCACTGCCATTTAAGTCCTGAGATGATGTATGAGGATAAGCCTTTTGAAAATATAACTCAAATATTTTTGGGCGGCGACCATTACAAATGGAGATATATGCGTTCAAACGGTATTGACGAAAGCTATATGACAGGCGATAAGAGTGCATATGACAAATTCAAGGCATTTTGTGAATGTCTGCAATATGCGGTTGGCAATCCGTTATATCATTGGACACATTTGGAGTTGAAAAAATATTTTGGGGTTGACGAAGTTGTTACATCAAAGACCTGTGATACAATATGGGAAAAATGTAATCAGGTTATCAGGGACACAAAAATGAGCCCGTCAAAATTGATTAATCAATCAAATGTTGCAGCTATATGTACTACCGATGACCCGATTGATTCATTGGAATGGCATAAAAAAATAGCGGAAAAGGGACATATAAATGCGAAGGTATTGCCTGCGTTCAGACCGGATTTTGCTCTTAATATTGAAAAAGATACATATTTACCGTATATAGCGAAACTTGAAAATGTATGCGAAACCAAAATAGGGACATATAAAGATTTGATAAATGCGTTAAATTCAAGAATTGATTATTTCCATGCTATGGGCTGCCGAATCAGTGACCACGCATTGGACGGTGTGCCGTATGTTGCGGAATATGATATTGAAGATATTTTCAAAAAAGCATTAAGCGGTAAAAAATTGACCAAGACGGAAATTGATGCATACAAATGTGCAACATTGGTGGAACTTGGCAGAAAGTATAAATCATTAAAATGGACAATGCAGTTGCACATCGGTGCTTTGAGAAACAATAATTCGAGAATGTTTGAAAAATTGGGTGCAGATACAGGATTTGACTCTATTGCTGATTATGCTATCGCCGAAAATTTGTCAAAATTGATGAATGAAATGGAAAAGAATGATAATTTGCCGAAAACCATTCTTTATACATTAAATCCAAAGGATAATTATGTACTTGCCACAATGCTTGGTAATTTCCAGTCAGCGGATATGGTGGGGAAAATACAGTTTGGTTCGGCATGGTGGTTCAATGACCAGCGTGACGGTATGACGGAACAAATGAAAGCTCTTGCAAATTTGGGAGCATTGAGCAAATTCGTCGGTATGCTTACCGATTCAAGAAGTTTCTTGTCATACACAAGACATGAATATTTCCGAAGAATATTGTGCAATATGCTTGGCGAATGGGTGGAAAAAGGCGAATTTCCGCAGGATTATGATATTTTGGGCGAGATTGTGCAGAATATCAGCTTTAACAATGCAAAAAAATATTTTGAAATTGAGTTATAAGAGGAGCAGCAAATAATGGAACAATTAAAACGAACATCTCAAAAAAAGCATACAGAACGTATTTTACAGTTTGGCGAGGGTAACTTTTTGCGTGGATTTGTGGATTGGATGGTCGACAGACTTAACAAAGAGGCGGACGGAGATTACGGAGTTGTGCTTGTGCAGCCGCTTCCGACAGGTATGGTAAGAAAAATAGATGAACAGGACGGTTTATATACGCTGTACCTTCGTGGATTGTTAAACGGAGAAAAAACAGAGGAAACAAGAATTGTGGATTGTGTTACACGCGGAATTAATCCTTATGAAAATACAGACGAATTCTTTGAATGTGCTAAAAATCCCGATTTGAGATTTATTGTATCGAATACAACCGAGGCAGGTATTGAGTACCGAAAGGGCGAGGAGGTTTTTGCGGAAACTACTTTTCCGGGCAGACTTACAATGTTTTTAAAAGCAAGATTTGACAACGGTCTGAACGGATTTGTATTGTTGCCTTGCGAGCTTATTGACAAGAACGGCGACAATTTAAAAAAATGCGTTCTTCAATATGCCAAGGACTGGGGATACGGTGACGCATTTATAAAATGGGTGAATGAAGAAAATCATTTCACAAATACGCTTGTGGACAGAATTGTGACGGGTTATCCGAGAGATACTGCAAAGGAAATGGAAGAAAAATTTGGTTATCATGATAATGTGATTGATACAGCTGAGATATTCCATCTTTGGGTTATCGAAGGGGACACAAAATATGCTGATGAAATTCCGTTCCACAAGCTTGGCTTAAATGTCTTGTGGACAGATGATGTAACTCCGTATAAAAAACGTAAGGTCAGAATATTGAACGGTGCACACACAATGACAGTGCTTGCGGCAAGATTGGCAGGACTTGAAACCGTGCGTGAGGCCATGGACGATGAAACGGTATTTGCATTTGCCAAAAAAGGTATTTTTGACGAGATTATTCCTACTCTTGATTTACCGAAAGATGAGCTTGTGCAATTTGCAAATGATGTTATCGAAAGATTTAAAAATCCGTTTATCAAGCACTATTTGCTAAGCATTGCACTAAACTCGGTATCTAAGTTTAAAGTAAGGGTTTTGCCGAGCTTGCTTGAATATAAAAAAATATTCGGGAAAGAACCGAGATGTCTTGTGTTCTCGCTTGCAGCACTTATTATGTTCTATCGTACGGACGAGTCTAACGATGATGCTGAAATTATGGAATTTATGAAAAAAGCATCTCCGGCTGAAATATTGAAACGTACCGATTATTGGGGAGAAGATTTGTCGGAATTGTTGCCGTCGGTTGAAAAATATATCGGCATGATTGAAAAAGACGGTATCAAAAATGTTATGAAAACTATTTCTGAATAATAGGTGAAATTATGAAACAGTTAAAAATAAATGAAAAAGATAATGTTGCGGTTATGCTTGACGGCGAATTACGGGGACATAAAATTGCTCTTTGTGATATTGATGAGGGACACAAAATTATAAAATACGGGTATCCGATAGGTCACGCAACGGAGAATATAAAAAAGGGTTCTCATGTGCATACGCATAATATGAAAACAGACCTAAACAATGTATTGGAATATGAATACAAGCCGAACAGAAATGCATTAAATTCCGAGCCGAAACGCACGTTTATGGGATATGTGCGTGATAACGGCAGTGTGGGTATCCGCAACGAAATATGGATTGTAAACACGGTAGGTTGCGTGAATAAAACATCGGAAATATTGGCAAGAGAGGCTAATATAAAATTCGGCGGTGAATGTGACGGAATATTTAATTTTGTTCACCCGTTCGGCTGTTCGCAATTAGGCGATGACCAGGCGACTACACAGGCTGTATTGAAAGGTATGGTTAATCACCCTAATGCGGCGGGGGTATTAGTATTGGGATTGGGTTGTGAAAACAACAATATTCCTTTGTTTAAAACGGTGTTGGGGGATATTGACGAAAACCGAGTTAAATTTTTGATAACACAGGAATGTGACGATGAAATAGAAGAAGGCTTGAAATTAATCGGAGAATTAGTGGAGTATTCAACGAAATTTAAGCGTCGGGAATGTGATTTATCAAAACTTGTAGTAGGATTGAAATGCGGCGGCAGTGACGGCTTTTCGGGACTTACCGCAAATCCACTTATAGGCAAGGTTTCCGATAAATTAATTGCCGGCGGTGCAAGTACAATTTTGACAGAAGTTCCGGAAATGTTTGGTGCGGAAACTATATTGATGGAAAGATGTATTGATAAAGATACATTTGACAAGACAGTGCATCTGATAAACGATTTTAAAGAATATTTCAAGCGTCACGGGCAAGTGGTGTATGAAAATCCGTCGCCGGGAAATAAAAAAGGCGGAATAACCACGCTTGAAGATAAATCGCTGGGTTGCGTGCAAAAATCGGGCAGTGCCGATGTGGTTGATGTACTTCCTATCGGAGGTCATGTTGTGAAAAACGGTTTGAATTTGTTGACAGGTCCGGGAAATGATATTGTTGCGGTGACAAATCTTACCGCATCGGGCTGCAATATGATACTGTTTTCGACAGGTCGGGGAACACCTGTCGGAGCACCTGTTCCAACGATAAAAGTTGCCACAAACAATGATTTGGCAGTGAAAAAACCGCATTGGATAGATTTCGATTCAAGTGAAATATTAGATGGAAAAGATTTATCTGATGAATTTTTGGACTATATAATCAAGGTGGCAAGCGGCGAAAAGACAAACAATGAAAAAAGCGGTTACAGGGAAATATCCATATTCAAAGATGGAGTAACATTATAAATAATTGGTTAAATTTTATAAAAATTCATTCATAAGGATTGACAATATAATTATGCCATGTTAGAATTATATTAACAAAGGGAAATAGAGGTTGAGAATAAGGAGGCTGTAATTATGAACAGAAAAGTAACAAGCAAACTTATATCAATAATATCTTCTGTGGCGGCGGTTATTATGTTGTCAAGCACGGTATCTGCAAGCGGTATTTTATCAAGTTCGGCGGCGAATGGTTATAATATCAATATTTTAAAGAACAGAGAGAAAATAGAACTTGCCAATAAGCCTTTTATTGAAAATGGCGAGGTTTATGTGCCTCTTCGTGAGCTGATGAACGTTTTGGATAATAATATTATCGTCGAATGGCAAAATGGAATAATATTGGTGTATACACAAGAGTCATCGTATCTTCTGACAATCGATAAGTCGGAAATAAGCATTAATCCGACAGGTAAACAGGCGGCAACTTATGCGGAAAAGGCGGACAATAATGTTTTGCTGAAAAATGATACAACATATATCCCATACAGTGCTTTGGGGATTATGTTTAAAAATCCCAACAATCCGAATGCGGTAAATTATGCTGTGTATGATGATGTTAAACAATATAACGAAACAAAAGTGTGGGCAGACGCACTGATTACGCGTGACGGTGAGCCAAGGTATAATATTATGACCGATGATATGCAAAAGCAGTTTATTCAATCGCAAAAGGAATATGTCGGCGGTGAGGATTGGAATTATATAATCGGATATTCAAGTCCATGGACAGTATCATATAATATTGTTTCGCTGAATGACATGGCTGAGATTACATATTATCAGACTGACAGCACTCAGGAGCAATATATTGTATCGGAAAGACTGACTTTTGAAAAGGCAGACGGAAAAATTCTTGTAAGCGGAAACAGTGAGTGTGAACCGATGTTAAGGTCTGAATAAAATTTGACATAAGCATAGCTGATATAAATTTTCGATATATCAGCTATGCTTATATATACTGTATATTATAATTTTATCTGGAAAAATAGGGGAGGGAGTTATAGAATGAAAAAGCTTCTGATAGGAGTTCCGCCTGCGGGCATAGGAATAAGGTAGCATTTTTGATTTTTCATCATTACGTTTTACGCAATTTTCTATAAATTAAATAGAAAAATAATATTTTTTAGAAAAAAGTGTTGACAAATTGTATTCTGTATGGTATACTTATATTCGTTGTTAGGGCATGGCAAAATTAAATATGGAGAGATGTCTGAGTGGTTGAAAGAGCCGGTCTTGAAAACCGGTGACGTGCGAGCGTCCGTGGGTTCGAATCCCACTCTCTCCTCCACGGTAGAACTTAGATTTTTAATTTAAGTTCTTTTTTTGTGCATTAAAAAGGTATCATTTTTAATTTTCGTTATATTGCGTTTTACACAATTTTCTATAAAGCAAAAAACCGTTGTACATCATAATGATGCACAACGGTATACTTTTTGTAATTATTTAATAACTCTAATCCAACCCTTAGGAGCTTCAATTTTGCCTCTTTGGATACCAATTAAAGTATCATATAGTTGTTTGGTTACTTTGCCCATAGGATTTGTATTTTCCAAGAATGAGATTTCTTCGCCGTGGTTTACAATCTTACCAACAGGAGAAATTACAGCAGCTGTACCGCAAAGACCACATTCAGCAAAATCTTTAACTTCATCAAAATAAACTTCTCTTTCTTCAACTTCCAAATGCAAATAATCTCTTGCAACAGTAATCAAAGAACGTCTTGTGATAGAAGGCAAAATACTGTCAGACTTAGGAGTAACAACTTTACCGTCCTTAGTAACAAAAATAAAGTTAGCACCGCCTGTTTCTTCAACCTTTGTTCTTGTAGCGGCATCAAGATACATATTTTCGTCAAAACCGTTTTCATGAGCAGTAACAATAGGGTAAAGGCTCATTGCATAGTTTAGTCCGGCTTTGATGTGACCTGTACCATGAGGAGCAGCTCTGTCAAAGTCACTTACGCAGATTGTCAGCGGACGAACTCCGCCTTTGAAGTATGGACCAACAGGTGTTGCAAAAATACGGAATTGATATTCTTCGGCAGGTTTTACACCGATAACAGGACTGCTTCCGAACATATATGGTCTTAGATATAAGCTTGCACCCGAACCGTATGGAGGAACAAAGTCCGCATTTGCCAAAACTACTTGTTCAACAGCTTCAACCCATTTATCCTCAGGGAAAGGAGGCATCTCCAATCTCTTACAAGTGTCAGCCATTCTCTTTGCGTTTTGGTCAGGTCGAAATACAACAATATGACCATCTTCGGTTGTATAAGCCTTTAAACCTTCAAAACAAGTTTGAGCATATTGTAATACTCCGGCACATTCGCTTAGTACGATGTTTGCATCGTCTGTCAAACAGCCGTCATCCCATGCACCATTTTTATAATTAGCAACAAATCTTTTATCAGTCTTAATATATCCAAATCCCAGATTAGACCAATCAAGTTTATTATTTTCCATATTAACGTCTCCCTTTTGAATATAAATTATCATAATGAACAATATCCAGCACTATTCATTTCTAATGATACTATTACATAGGTGCACAAATACCGGATAATTTTGAAATTTTATAAACAATAAACTGATTTCGGACAAAAAATTGTGTTTTAAGCGTACATCAAAATTTATGCAAAACATAAAATTCAAATTTATGATATTATGTATAACTATGCAATAAAATATTATAACAAAATAGTCTATTAAAATTGCATATTTATATTATAGCACGCAAACAGAATAATGTCCAGACCTTATAACGTTTTATTTGTTTAAAAATGCAAAATTTTTATATATTTTTTAGTAAAAATGTATGCTTGTCAATGATGCGGTACACAATAGCTCAGAAATTTTGTTATCTTGCAGAAATAATCAATATATGATTTCCAATTAAGATGATATATAGGAAACAGGTTATATTTATAGTTATGCAACTAAAATGAATAAGCCGTTTGTGCAGCATAGAAATATTTATTTGTATAGGGAGGAAGTTTATCTTTACATGATTGTAATGTATGGTTGTGTTAATTTCATAAACAGAAAATAAATCAAATTTTATTGAATATTGATTAAAAATATGATAAAATAATGGAAAAAATAGTGCTTATACATATGGAATGGCAATAAAAATTATTATTTTGTAAATCACTGTGCATTTTATGGTACATCTGATTTGTTATAATAAATATGACAAGGATATAAAGCTTGTATCGTCGAGTAAAATTTTCAAAGATAAAGGAGACATTATGAAATTTTCAAATCAGAAATTAAAAATGCTCTATATTATGAAAATACTTCTTGAAAAAACTGATGAGGAACATACGCTCACAGTCCCTGAAATAATAGGTGAACTTGCAAAATTGGGTATTTCCGCAGAACGAAGGAGTATATATGATGATATTGAATATTTAAAACTTTTTGATATTGACATATGCACAAAAAAATCAAAAACAACAGGTTATTTTGTAGCAAACAGAGAATTTGAATTGCCGGAACTAAAACTTCTTGTTGACAGTATTCAATCCGCAAAATTTATTACTCAAAAGAAAAGTTTAGAACTTATTTCAAAGATAGAAAAACTTACAAGTAAGGAAAATGCAAAGCAGCTTCACCGACAGGTGTTTGTTACAAACAGAGTAAAAACTTTAAATGAGAGAATTTACTATAATATCGATAAAATATACGATGCCATATCAACAAATAAACAAATTAAATTTAAATACTTTGACATTAATATAAGTAAAGAAAAGGTATTTCGGAAGAATGGGGAATTTTATATACAATCTCCTGTATCTTTGACGTGGAATGATGAAAATTATTATCTTATTACTTATAATAAAAAATATGACGATTATGTTCATTACAGAGTTGATAAAATGGACTGCATCGAATTATCCGATAAAGAAAGAATATTATCTGAAAAGCCTTTTGATTTATCAGTGTATACTAAAACAATGTTTCAGATGTTCGGAGGTGAAGAGGTTCGTGTAAGTATGAAATTTGAAAATGAACTTGTTGGGGTTATATATGATAAATTTGGAATTGATATTCCGATTATTAAGGCTGATGATAATCATTTCATATGTAATGTCAATGTGGCGGTAAGTACGCAGTTTTTATCATGGATAATTAGCTTTGGCAGCCGTGCGGAAATTCTCTCACCCGATAGTGTTGTTGAGCAATTATATAATTTATTAAAAGAAACAAGAAAAGTTTATGAAGGAGTGGAATGAAGATGAAAAAAATTATAACACTATTATTAGCGTGTTGCTTTGTATTTTCATTGGCAGGCTGTAAGAAAGAAATGACACTTAATTTAATCTACGGAGATAGAACGGGCACATATTCAGGAGATGTTAATGAGCAGGGCTTGCCAAACGGACAGGGGAAATTTACATCAGTCAATTCAGACGGCGGAAAATGGACTTATGAGGGAGAGTTTAAAAACGGTCATTTTGACGGTGAAGGTAAAACAACTTGGGAAAGCGGACAAGTTGAAATCGGTACATATAAAGATGATGTTATTGTACCGCTAAAAGGTGATGAAATTAAGACATTATACACTACACCTGAAAATCTCAAAAATCATTATGTGGAATTGACAGGAATTGTTTTTACTGCTCCCGAATATTCAGACGATGGTGTATGCGTTCAAATGATGTCAGATATTAAAAATCATGACAATAATACAATAGTATATATTCATGACAAAGATTTTAAAGTAAATGAAGATGATTATTTGCATATTGTAGGTCGTGTAGATGATAAATTCACAGGAAAAAATGCCTTGGGCGGCGAAGTGACAGCACCTGTAATTACAGCTAGGGAATATGAAATTTACAGCTATATAGATGCACTTGCTCCTACTTTGAAAACTGTTGATGTAAATCAAACGCAAACTCAGCTTGGTTATTCTGTAACAGTACAGAAGGTTGAATATGCGGAAAATGAAACAAGAGTATATTTTAAAGTAGATAATCAAGGTTCTGATAAGTTTTCAGTGTATAGCTTTAATACCAAATTAACTCAGAATGGCAAGCAATACGAAGAACAAGATAATTGGGACGCAAAATATCCTGAAATACAGACGGATTTGCTTGTCGGTAATTCAAGTGAAGGTATTATAGCATTTCCTCCGATTTCCGATGGTGCATTTAGCTTGATTATTGAGGGCAGTTCTGATAATTGGAAAGAAACTTTATCGCCGTATGTATTTAATATTGAAGGATAAAATAAATATGAGGACGCAATAGCGGCTGAGAAGATAGAAAATGCTATTGTTATCACAAAAGACGGCGAAGTGTGGCAATGTTTCGGAATTGCCAACAGAGTATAGTTTCAGCGGTGATGATTATGACTTATTTGAATACTATAAATTGCCGTTATTGAGGGGTGTCGATGAAAAGTACATATACGAGTTTAACAGAAGAGGTAAAGTAATAGACGATACAAGTGACATAACAGGTGAAATGACTTTTGAAAATTACAATCATTGGAATAATATTGAGATTGCAAAAGAAATAGGAATAGGTTATTGGAGGTGGAAAAAATGACAAAGGAACAAGCAAATGAAGAAATCCATAAATTGATAAAAGAAAGAAGAAGGCGTGCTGACGAACTGATAAAAGAGGCGAAAGAAAACGGAACATGGTTGCCGGGGTTGGATTCCAACAGAGCATTATTCAAACCGTTGGACGATGAAATATGGGGAAGAATTCAGCAAATACAGGCACAAATAGACAAGTAAAGTAAAAATATATTGCATTTTATGTAATACTGTGGTGTTATTTGATTGTATAAATAATATTATGGGGTGGATAAAATGTTTTGTAGAAAGTGTGGCAAAGGAATTAATGACAAAGGAACAAGCAAACGAAGAAGGTAAGAAAGTTGCCGAAAAATACGAAAGAAAGCGCAAGGAGATAGAGAAGAAGGCGAAAGAGGAAGGTATATGGATTTACGGCGGATTGGATTCAAATGAATATTTGTTCAAAGAGGCTCGTAAAGAACTATATGATGAGTTTAATAAAATAAGAGCACAAATAGACAATTAAAGCAAAAATATATTGCATTTTATGTAATACTGCGGAAAGAAGAAATACAGATAGTGATAGTTAATTCTTAAACCATGAACTTACAGAATTAAAGTATATGAAAGAGAATAATTACGATTACGAAATTGCACATAATTTTTCTACGGAAAGATATGATTGGCAATCAGTTGTTGACAGTATTATCGACAAGGACAAAATTAACCCGAAATGGTTAAAATAAAAGGATGTGAGAGTTTATGATGACTTATATAAGATTTTTGAAGAGAGAAAATGTTTTTATCACATATGAGTATGGAAGAAATAAAAACGAATTGATTGGTACAGTGACAATAGATATTTCAAATAAAGAAAATTGTAAGTTTTCGTTTTATAAAGGCTCTAAAATTCAGAAGTTTTGTACATCAACTTCTCATACTATTGCTATGATTTATAAATTTATAAATCAGAATGACTTTCCGAAAGAATATGTTTATGCTTGCTGAGGTGGAAAAATGACAATACAGATGGAGGTGTAGGGTATTGGAGAAAGAAGAAAGAGAGAGGTTAGCCAATGAAGAGTGTAGAAAAGTTTTATTGGAATGTAAAAAGATGAATGATGGGATAACCGAAAAGTATAAAAATGAGCCGGGAATGGACGGACATTCAGATGAATACAGACAAGTGAAAGAGTACTTTTTCAGAAAACAGCGTGAAATAAACGAGAAATACGGATTGATTTAAAGCAGAATAGGTTATCAGAGGTGGAAAAAATGACAGATACAGATAAAGAAAAAATGGAAATTGAATTAAGAGCCGTATGGGATGAATGTAAAAAACAACACGATGAGTTAGATGAAAAATATAAGCATGAACCCGGAATTGATGGACATGGTAAGGAACATAGGAAGATAACACTGGAAGCTGTTCAAAAGGCAGATGAAATTAAAAAGAAATACGGATATATTCTGTAAAAAATTTTGAGAAATCATAAAAAATTATGACTTATGACGGAAGTATCAAGATTGACACCAAGGGTATCGATGATGGTTGAAGAAGAACAGATGGTTGTTATAACAAAAATTCAGACGGAAGAAAAATAATATCTTTATTTAGAGTAGTAAAAACCGCCCGTGCAAAGAGAAAATCTTTGTTCGGGCGGTTTGTCTATAAAATTTATATAACAATAAAATAATTGATATTTTTTACATATCATGTACCAGATTTTTAATCCATTTATTGCTTTTAATTCTGAAAAATACAATTATACATTTCACAAATTCCTCACATAATGAGCAGAAATATACAATACGCACATCAAGGTGCAGCCAAATGCCTGTTATAAGCATCAGCGGAATACTTATACCCCATACACCAAAACCGTCAACCAACAATGATACAATCGTATCACCGCCGCTACGCATTGAACCGACTATATGCACATAGTTAAATCCCTTAAACGGAATAACCAATGTGGATATGGCGATTAGTTCATAAGTAAGCTGTTTGATTTCGGGGTCAATGTTGTAGAATGAAAGGAATACAGGTCTTATCAATAGCATTATCGCACAGAATATTAAACTGATAATCGGAATAAGCAATGTAAATGTGTGCGAATATTGTATTGCAGTTTTCTCATCATTAGCCCCGATTTTCTGCCCAATCATAATTCCTGCCGCACTGCCCATGCCCATCAGAAATACCATCATCATATTTTCAAGCACTTTTGTGATATTCATTGCGGCTACCGCATCGGTGGACAGTCTGCCGAATATCGCCGAATATATTGCTATGCCGACCGACCAAACCCCTTCGTTCAATATAACAGGCAATGTTATTTTTACAAATCTTTTCAAGAATACATATGTTACGCTTGTTATATGATTGAAATGTACTTGAATGACGGGAAGTTTACCGTATGTTATAGTTAGGTTCAATATTAATTCTACGCCTCTGGCAATAATTGTGCCGATTGCCGCTCCCCGTACACCCATGGGTGCGATACCGAATTTGCCGAAAATAAATACATAATTGAAAAAAGCATTTATAAACAGCGACAATATCGAAATGTAAAGAGGTATCTGCGATTTGCCGACAGCACGCATAGCCGACGAATAGGTAAATGACAATGCCATCGGTATATACGATATTGCAATAAGACGCATATACTGACTGCCGTATGAAATAACTTGACCATCGTGCGTGAACAAGCCTATCAGCCATGCGGGAGCGAATAATGCAAGTGCGGTAAAAATGACCGCAATAGAAAGTGTTCCCACTAAATTCAGTGCAATGGAACGCTTCAGATTATCATAGTCCTTTTTGCCGTAAAACTGCGATATAAATATGCAGCAGCCGGTACAAACACCGAACAGCAGTGTAGACAGTACAAGAAAGATTTGATTTGCAAAGCCGACCGCCGCAATGACTTCGCTGCCGAGCGAGCCTATCATAATATTATCCAAAGCATTTAAAGTGGTGTTAATTAAATTTTGAAATGCAATAGGTAAGGACAATGTAAAGAGTGTGGATAAAAAAACTTTATCCTTTATAAGTGTTTTTGCCATGTTTACTCTCCTTTATTAGTGCAATATAACTTTTTAACGTAAGATATATCATAACACAATAAATGTGATATTGCAAGAAAATTTCAGAATAAAAAATATTATATGTTGTAGGTTTACAATAGATGTGTTACATTCCGCAATATTTTGTTACGAGATAAACTCATAACAAAATATTACGGCAA
>CAKSNH010000027.1 GCA_934476075.1 uncultured Clostridia bacterium
TAGTGGGTAAGGGTGGGTTTAGATAGAAATGCGAGTGAGTGACTATTTTGCACCACAAATTGCACTACACTTTCATTTATATCTACGTCTGCACTTTCCCACTAAACTCACCCCTACGGACACGCAAAAAGCGTATGTCTATATTCAGTGGGCACAGAGGGTATGCCGTATCTATGCTTTATTTGTGTATTATGTATACTCACAACTTACCGCAAGCACTACGCTCGGACGGCACAAAATTCACGCTTCTAGGCAACTAATCAGTAGTTTTGCTGCGGCAAAACCGCTCTTGCGAGCGTCGGACATCTTTCCGATACTAGTGAATTCTGCCGACACCGTGGGAACAACTATATTGTAATAGCTTTGCAGCGTGTGGGTCAAGGGTGTCCCTTGCGGACTTTTCCGTTTGCTTTGTGGACGTGGACAAAGCGAACTCCAAAGGGTTCGCTATAATTTGATAATATCTATAATTATGGGGAAGTGAAACGTCCCCGTCGCTAAATGGGGGCAACGCCAGTTGCACTAAATTTTGATGTTATCTATATTCAAATAGAACGTTAAACTTTGATAACATCAGTCGCACTACACTTTGATGCTGTCTATGCTAGGATAGAACACTTAACATACCAAACCCATCAACAACTCAAAATTTATAAACATAAAAAATAACAAGAAAGGCAGTATAACGATGAAAGAACAAGTAACGCCGATGATGCGTCAGTATCTTGAAACAAAAGAACAGTATAATGATTGCATATTGTTTTACCGTCTGGGTGATTTTTATGAAATGTTCTTTGACGATGCACTTACGGCATCTCGTGAACTTGAAATCACACTTACGGGTAAAGACTGCGGACTGAAAGAACGTGCACCGATGTGCGGTGTACCATATCATAGTGCACAGGTGTATATATCACGTCTTATATCAAAAGGCTAT
Source organism: uncultured Clostridia bacterium (assembly GCA_934476075.1). Taxonomy (GTDB): domain Bacteria; phylum Bacillota; class Clostridia; order UBA1381; family UBA1381; genus CAKSNH01. The sequence goes on from CAKSNH010000027.1 coordinate 938, forward strand.
AATGTCGCTATATGCGAACAGGTGGAAGACCCGAAAACGGCAAAGGGAATTGTTAAGCGTGAAGTAATTCGTGTGGTCACCCCCGGAACGGTGAGTGATTCGGAAATGCTTGACGAAAAGAAGAACAACTATCTTGCCTCGGTATTCCTATGCGAGCAGGGTGCGGGACTTGCTTTTTCCGACATATCAACGGGCGAATTGTTTGCGGTTGAAATAGCTCCGCTTGACAGAAGTGCGGTATTCAATGAGATTGCACGCTATGCACCCGCTGAAATGATTTTGAATGAGTATGCACAAAAGTCTATCGGTGACGCAGTGAAAAACAGATTTAATGCGGCGGTGCATATGTATGACGAGAACTTTGACGAAAATACGGCAAGGGAGAAAGTTTTGGTGCATTTTCGCAGGGATAATCTTGCGGAACTGTCGCTCGATAATCGTGACTTTTCCGTCCGTGCGGTCGGAGCACTGATTCTATATTTTGAACATACGCAGAAAAGCTCATTAAATTATATCAACACTATTACTGCATACGAGATTAATCAGTACATGGACATTGATTTGGCGTCACGCCGTAACCTTGAAATTACCGAGTCTATGCGTGACCGTACAAAACGAGGTTCGCTGTTATGGGTGCTTGACAGAACAGAAACGTCCATGGGTGCAAGACTGTTAAAACAATGGCTTGAAAAACCGCTGATTAATCCTATCAGTATAAACAATCGTCTGTATTCGGTGCGTGAACTTGTGGACAATATGATGCTGCGTGATGATTTAACGGCGATTTTATCGGGGATTTACGATATTGCACGAATTGCAAGCCGTATATCGCTTGGCAGCGTAAATCCGAGAGAGTTAATATCGCTGAAAGCGTCGCTTACCAAACTGCCCGAATTGGAGGGCGTACTCCGTACCTGTAAATCGCCTATGCTGGCGGAAATGCGTGCAAATTTGGATATAATGGCAGATGTGCGTGAAACGATTGAAAGTGCAATCTGTGATGAACCGCCCGCACTGGTTAAGGACGGCGGTGTGATAAAGGAAGGATATAACGAAGAAATAGATTTGCTCCGCAAGGCTATGACCGAGGGCAAACAATGGATTTTGCAGATTGAGAATGACGAGCGTGAGGCAACGGGGATAAAAAATCTTAAAATAGGCTTTAACAAGGTGTTCGGGTATTATATCGAGGTCACAAAGTCAAATCTTGACAATATTCCGGACACATATGTCCGCAAGCAGACTCTGACCAACTGCGAAAGATTTATTACTCCGAAACTTAAAGAGATAGAAAATCTTGTTATGGGTGCGTCGGAGAAGATTTCAAATATAGAAAGTCATGTATACGGCAATGTTGTGACGGAGCTTGCAAAACAGTCGGAGAGGTTTAAACAGGTGTGCAATGTTATTGCGGTGACTGACGTATTGGCATCGCTTGCGGAGGTTGCGTACAAATACAATTACACAATGCCCGATTTTGTAACAACGGGCGAAATATCAATCAAAAACGGCAGACACCCTGTTGTGGAAAAAATGATGAAAAATGAATTATTTGTACCGAACGATACATATCTGAACAGTGATGATTCAAGATTATCCATTATAACAGGTCCTAACATGGCAGGTAAATCTACATATATGCGACAGGTTGCATTGATAACGCTGATGGCACAGATAGGCAGTTTTGTGCCGGCGGAAAGTGCAAAGATAACGGCGGTGGACAAGATATTTACCCGTATCGGTGCATCGGACGATATTGCGTCGGGACAGAGTACATTTATGCTTGAAATGTCGGAAATGTCGAATATATTGCTGAACGCAACACGCAATTCCTTGCTTATACTTGACGAGATAGGCAGAGGTACTAGCACATTTGACGGACTGTCGATTGCGTGGGCGATTGCGGAATATATTTTGGACAAAAAGAAAATCGGTGCGAAAACATTATTTGCTACGCACTATCATGAAATGACACAGCTTGAATCCACGCTTGACGGGGTTAAGAATTATCATGTGGCGGTTAAAAAGCGTGGAGATGATATTACATTTTTGCGTAAGGTGCTCCACGGCGAGGCTGACGGCAGTTACGGTATCGAGGTTGCGGCTATTGCCGGTGTGCCGGGCGAGGTTACAAGGCGTGCGAAAAAGATACTTGAAAAGTTAGAGAATGATGATATTGTATACACCAAGCCGGAGAAAAAGGAAACCGGAAATGACGCACAAATCGGGTTTGGCGATGTTGTCGCAGGCGAGATAAAAGAGGAGCTTAAAAATCTTGACGTTACAACATTCACGCCTATCGAGGCTTTGAATAAGCTGTATGAACTTGCGAACAAGGCAAAGGAGATTTAAGGAATTAAAAAGGGGCTGAATATACAGTCCGTCCTTGCCCGAAAATATAAATTGTGGTACAATACTACTTGAAATTAATGTATCAGACGGAGGTTTATTATGGATTTTTTAACATTGGCAAAGGAACGTTATTCACTTCGTAAATTTTCGGATAAAGCGATAGAAAAAGAAAAGCTGGATAAAGTGTTGGAGGCGGCAAAGGTCGCTCCGACAGCGGTAAATTATCAGCCGCAGAGAATACTTGTGCTTGACGGCAAAAAAAATCGTGAGAAAATGCAAAAGTGTACAAAGTATGCGTTTAATGCTCCGACATATATTTTGGTGTGCTATGATAAAGAAAAATCGTGGAAACGCTCGTATGACGGAGCGGATTTCGGTGAGGTTGACGCTGCTATCATCGGCACACATATTATGCTGCAAGCGGCAGAACTCGGACTTGGCACTTGTTTTGTGGGTGCGTTTGACCCGTCAAAGGCAAAGGAAGAATTTGATTTGCCGGAAAATTATGCCGCCGCCGCTATTTTCCCTATCGGTTATCCGGCAGAGGACGCACACCCTGCACATCTGCACGAAAAACGTCTTGACCTTTCGGAAACTGTTTTCTATGAGAAGTTCTGATTATAAAATAGTATATTCAAAGCGAAAGACCGTAGGAATTTATGTGTTAAAGGACGGCAGTATCGAGGTACGCTGTCCGAAAGGCACGTCACAACAATTTATAGATGATTTTATCGCCCAAAAACATGATTGGATTGAAAAAATGTCGATTAGAAATCAAACCATGTTTGAGGAAAAAAGTAATTTCCGGCTTGGTATCGGTTCTAAAATTTTATTTTTGGGGAAGGAATATCCGCTTTCGGTGTCGAATAGAAATTCGTACGGTTTTGACGGCGATGAATTCTATGTTCCGCCGTCATTTAACAGTGAACAGATTCGGCAGTGTATCATCGCTTTGTACAAGAACCTTGCATATAAAGTCATAACGGCGAAAATAGCCGAGATAGCACCGCAAATGCACACAAAACCGTCGGCGGTGAAGATAAATTCGGCAAAGACACGCTGGGGTTCGTGCAGCGGAAAAAACAGTCTTAATTTTTCGTGGAAACTGATTATGGCTGATGAACGTGCGGTGGATTATGTTATAGTGCACGAGCTTGCACATACGTTTGAGCATAACCACAGTGCACGGTTTTGGGCTATTGTGGAAAAGGTTATGCCCGATTATAAGCAAAGACGTATACTTTTGGAGATTGTTCAGAAAAAATTATCAAAAGAGAATTGGGAATGAAAGGCGGAAAAATATGTCTAAATTGTTGATAGTAGTCGATATGCAGAATGATTTTGTGACCGACGCATTGGGTACTGCCGAGGCACAGGCGATAGTGCCGAATGTGAAGGCGAAAATAGAGGACGCAAGAAAAAACGGTGTTGACATTGTGTTTACAAGGGATACACATTCGAGTATGTATATGTATACGCAGGAAGGCAAAAAGCTGCCTGTACCACACTGCATAAAGGGTACATACGGCTGGCAGATTATAGACGCACTTGATGTTGAGTATGCACAGGTATTTGACAAACCGACATTCGGAAGTATTGAACTTGCAAATTTTGTGGCGGAATGTATGTATACCGAGGCGGAGCTTATCGGACTTTGCACCGATATATGCGTAATCTCAAACGCACTTTTGCTTAAAGCATATCTGCCGGAACTGAAAATCACAGTAGACGCATCATGCTGTGCCGGTGTCAGTCCCGAAAGCCACAAAAACGCATTAAATGCAATGAAGATGTGTCAGATTGATATAATAAATGAATAACAAAAAACCGTTTATCAGTTTTATCGCTAATAAACGGTTTTTTATTAATTTGCAGGAAATTGCGTAAAACGCAATGACGAAAAATCAAAAATGCTACCTTAGTCCTCCACCCGTAGGCGGTGCTTCTATCAGAAGCTTTTTTAATTTGTAGGAAATTGCGTAAAAACGCAATGACGAAAAATCAAAAATGCTACCTTAGTCCTCCGCCCGCAGGCGGTACTTCTATCAGAAGCTTTTTTACATATAGAAATCATGGTTTCCTATGCTTGTGAAAAATGTTCTGTTTAAAACAATCCAATTATTTGACGCTATTCGAGGGTTTAGAAAGTATAGGCTTGTCCCTGCCACGTTATATCCTCTAACCGCAAGTTTTGCCGCAACAACGCTGTCATATGACGGAGTATTGTAAATTCGTCCGTTTGACACGGGCTGGAACTGCACACCGTATTTTGCGTCAAAGATAACGTCTATAATCGAATCGGGGAAATCTCTGCTGTCCACACGATTGACAATTACATTACCGACCGCAATCTTACCCAAGAACGGCTCGCCGCCGCTTTCCGCCTGAATAATTCTGCTAAGCCAGTATATTTCGTTGTCACTGTAAAATGTATTTACAAGTTCCGGCGGAGTGTATACATTATGCTTGTTTATAACCACATTATAATATGTAGTATCCCAATACACTTCACCGCCGAGCATATACACAAGCAATTTTGACGGAACATATGCAGTATCGTTGATTATGGTATATCCGCCGTCAAATTCCCATGTAGGCGATGTCGAGTATACAATACCTTTGTCGGTGTACAGTTCAATATTCGTAGAACTGTCAACATTAATATTGATACAATCCTTGTCACCGTTCCAGACTGCGTCCGAACCCATAGCCTGTGCCGCCAGTTTAAGCGGTACATAGGTCACATTATTTTGCATAAACGGCATTGTGTCGCCCGTTCTGATATAAAATCCGTTTACCACAAGCTCCACCGGCAAATCAACATCATTGCTTGACATTGCACTTACACTTGCATAACTGCCCAAAATCATCAGCAGCAATGTGCAAATCAATAATTTTAATCTCATTCGTAAATCTCCAATCCTAAGTTTTAAGCGAAAGTTTATACTTAAACTTTAAATACAACTGTAATATAGCATATCACAAATTCCAATTTATTTCAAGACCTAATTTTTGTAAACTCGTCATTGCGGTTGTGCAATTTCCTGCAAATTAAAAAGACTGTTATTGCGGACATTGACACAAATAACTGTATTGTGCTATACTGTAAGCATAAAATTGTTTTGTACAGGAGTGATAAAAATGTACGGTAAATCAAAGAGAATATTGTGTATATTTACGGTACTGGTTTTACTTTCATCAATGCTGAATATTACGGTTTCGGCTGATGATAAAGAGGTGCTTGCTAAGTTTTCTTTTGAACAGAAAAATTCCGCTGATAACTCGCTGAATGTGACATACGGCGGAAGTGCATCGGACGGATATGGTGCGACAAGCGGTATATTTACGGATAATTCACGCTTGTACGCAAGCATTACGGGCGAAGGCTTGAAAAAGATAGAGTGGTCAAACTATGACGGAGCGGACGGAAACGCTTATACCGACAGTGACGGCGAGGCAATAGGTGCAGTGCCTGTCATGGCGGCAGGCAGTAAAAATATGTGGGGCGACGCACAGGTTTCGCCGGCATATTTTATGGCGGTAACATCTACTGTGGGATATAGCAATATCACATTTTCGGCAGATTTGGGCGGAAGTAAAAAGGGTGCGAAAAACTTTTTGCTTGCCTATTCGACAGACGGAACAAATTTTACGAAGGTATCGGATACGGTATATTCAATATCAAAAAATAAAACCTTGGAAAATGCAATAGCAAATATTCCTTTGCCGGAAAGTACATACAATTCGGATAAGTTATACTTGAAAATATACACAGCGGACAACACTGCAATAAGCGGCGGACTTTTGAGCGACAATCCGAGCGGCGGTGAAAATGCGGTAAATAATGTATGCGTAAAAGGAACGCCGATTGACGGAAAGACAGTCTGGCAGCCGACATTTGATATTGTCAAGGTAGAACTTAGCGGAAATACTTTAAGTGTGACCGCAAAAAATGTATCGGAAGACAAATCGTCATGCGTAAATATAGTATGTCTGTACGACAGTTCGGAACTCAAAAAAATTCTTACCGCTGACATGAATGATGTAGCGGCAAACAAAAAATGTACGCTGACATATGATGTAACGGACGTGAAGTTTGACAATATAAAAGTATTTGAGTGGAATTCATTGTCGAATGTTGCACCGATGAATAAGACCGTATCTTTTGAAAAGGACAATATAACCGTCACCCCGACACCGACGGCAGCTCCTACCGAAACACCGCAGCAATATTCAAATGAGCCTGCATACAAGGACATACCGAGAGTTGATATAACGGGCGACATAACGGATATATCGAGAGAAAACGCAAAGGACGTTACACTTTCGTACACAAGCTCAACAGAGTCATTCACATCATATGCAACAATAAAATGGCAGGGACGTTCGAGCGTGACGCAAGGGTATCCGAAATATAATTATGCGTTGAAACTTTTCAAAGACGAGGAGCGTCAGACCAAGGACAAACACCAATTCAAAACATGGCTTGAATCGAACAATTATTGTCTGAAAGCGAATTGGATGGACTCTACCCATGCAAGAAATATAGTGAATGCTCGTCTTGCCGCAAGCATACAAAAGGAGCTTTTGCCGACAGGCGTAAGCGGACTTATTGACGGATTTCCTATCCATGTGTATTTAAACGGTGAGGACCAGGGCATATATACATGGAATATCCCGAAAAAGGGCTGGACATTTAATATGGACTCTGACAACCCAAATCATATAATTTTCGGCGGAGAACAGCAAAAGGGTGCGTGCCTGTTTGAAAATGAGTCGGAAAGCGATAATGACTGGGAAATGGTATATCCCGACACGTCAGATACGGCTCGTGGCAAGCTTAACAGACTGATTAATTTTGTAAAAGACAGTTCCGTTGAAGAATTTAAGGAACATTTTAACGAATATCTGAATTTTGACAGCGTAGTTAATTACTATGTATTTGCACATATAATCTGTCACACAGACGGGTATGCGAAGAATATGCTGTTGGTCACATTTGACGGGAATATATGGTATACAAGTCTGTACGATATGGACAGTACATGGGGACTGCATTGGCGGGGCAACAAAATTATAGGTGCGGACGCACTGTACAATCCGCAGAACAAGGAAGGTACGTTATACAGTACAAGCCTGTTGTGGAGCAAATTTGAACAGGCTTTCGGCGATGAGATTTATCAAAGATACACAGAGCTTAGAAATAATGAGCTTACCGATGAGAAAATCATTGCGGCATACGAATATTTTATTGACGGTATAGGACAGGATTTGTATGACCTTGATGAAAAGGTTTGGGAGAATAAAAGCTACAAGCACCCGTACATTCCGAGCCGTGATTACAGGCTTGACCAGATAAAACAATTCATGCAGGAACGTCAGACGTACACCGATGAATGGATGGAAAATTTGAGAACAACTAAGTGAATAGAAAACAGGGTTATCGGCTTTAATGCCGATAACCCTGTTATATAACACTTTATTCGGAAAATGCGTCGCTTATCTTTGCAAATTCCGCAAGACCCAAAGTTTCGCCCCGTACGGTCGGAGCTATGCCGATTGAAGTCAGTTTGTCCGAAATTTCCTGTTTGGAAAGACCGAAGTTCCCGTTTGTAAGACAATTAAGCAAGGTTTTGCGTCTTTGTGCAAACGATGCCTTAACTACTTTAAAGAACATCTTCTCGTCCTTTACTTCAATATTCGGCTTGTCGCATATTTCAAACTTCAATACCGCCGAATCCACCTTCGGAGGCGGTACAAACGCACTTGCCGGCACTTTTGTGACAACGCTCGGATTGGTGTAATACTGACACATAACGCTGATTGCACCGTAATCTTTTTTGCCCGGTTTTGCCGCTATTCTGTCGGCAACCTCTTTCTGCACCATTACCACAATATTGGATATAGGCAGTTTCTGTTCGATAAGCATAGTTATAATCGGCGTTGTGATGTAATACGGCAGATTTGCGGCTATACTGATTTTTTCATCGCCGAACTCATTTTTGATAATCTCCGCAATGTCAAGCTTCATAACGTCGCCGTTAATTATCTTCACATTGTCAAAATCGGATAACGTATCTTCAAGCACGTCCAAAAGCCGATTGTCAATCTCTATTGACACCACCTTTTGAGCATTTTGAGCAAGCTCCTGTGTAAGCACGCCGAACCCCGGACCTATTTCAAGCACACCGCTTTTTATATCCGCAGCATACACAATATCTTCAAGTACGGATTTATCGGTAAGGAAGTTTTGCCCAAGACCCTTGCTGAATGTAAATCCATAGTCTGACGCTATTTGTTTTATCACTTTCGGTGACGTTAATTCGTACATTATTAATCTCCTGTTCTTATTTAATATAGCTTAGTGCCTCGAATAAATTTTTTGCACCGTAAACTTTTAACTCTTTCGGCAGTACCGCACCCCTGAGCGACTGCATAGGTACAACCGCCGACTTAAATCCAAGCTTTGCCGCCTCAGCAAGACGTTTTTCAAGCTGAGATACTCCACGCAATTCTCCGCCCAAGCCAATCTCGCCGATGAAAAGCATATCATGCGGAATAGCCTTGTCACGAAGCCCCGTAGCTATTGCGGCACACACACCCAAATCCGCCGCCGGTTCATCTATTTTAAGTCCGCCGGCAACGTTTAAATATACGTCAAAATTGCCGAGCGAAAGCCGTGCACGCTTTTCAAGCACCGCAATCAAAAGTATCATACGGTTTAAGTCTATACCCGAACTCATACGCCGTGGATTGCCGAACCCCGTTGGGGCAACAAGTGCCTGTATCTCCGCAAGCACACCCCTTGTGCCCTCCATGGTACACACTATCGCACTGCCGGAACTGTTCTCCGCTCTGCCCTCCAAAAGCATGGCGGACGGATTTTCCACCTCCATAAGTCCCGAATTACGCATTTCAAACACACCGATTTCGTTGGTCGAACCAAAACGGTTCTTCACCGCACGCAAAATGCGGAAAGTCATTTGCCTGTCACCCTCAAAATAAAGTACACAGTCCACCATATGTTCAAGCACACGAGGACCTGCAATAGAACCGTCCTTCGTGACGTGACCGACAATAAACATGGATATTCCGCCGTGCTTGGCGGTACGCATGAAAGCATTTGTCGCCTCACGCACCTGCGGTACACTGCCTGCCGCCGATGCGATTTCCTCATAGTGCATGGTCTGAATGGAATCTATAATTACAATATCGGGTTTTACGCTGTCTATGCACGCTATTACCGCATCAACCTCGGTTTCGGACACAAGGTACAAATTAGGTGAATTTACGCCCAATCTTTCGGCACGAAGCTTTATCTGTCTTTCCGATTCCTCGCCCGACACATACAGCACCTTTTTCGTTTTCGCCGTATAATTGCAAATCTGCAAAAGCAATGTCGATTTACCTATACCGGGGTCGCCGCCCACGAGTATCAGCGAGCCTTTTACAATTCCACCGCCCAAAACCCGGTCAAGCTCTTTCATACCCGTGGCATATCGGGTTTCGTTGTCCGAGGTGATTTCGGATATTATCTGCGGTTTGTTGCGTACGGACAAAAATCCCGATGAATCGGTCTGTGGAGCGGAGGTGAGCGACTGAGTTTTCGGCTGAGCCTTTACAACAGTTTCGTTCAATGTGTTCCAGCTGTTGCATGACGGACATTTCCCCAGCCATTTTGCCGTTGTATATCCGCACACAGAGCATATATATTCGGATTTTAATGTTTTTTTCATAGCTTATACCCTTGGGAAAGCCTCTAAACGATAGATTGGCATTCCTTCGTCAGAGAACTTTTTCTCATATTCCGTCATAACATTGCCCTCAAAATCACTGTTGTGCAAATCAAGAGTTATATTGTGCATTTTAAAGTCATTGTCGGCGAATGAGTTAAGCGAAAATTCAAACAAACTGCGGTTATCGGTTTTAAAGAATATACCACAATTCTCCGGCAGTAATTTCTTATAAATGTTAAGAAAATTTGTGTGTGTAAGTCTGCGTTTTGCGGTTTTCTTTTTCGGCCATGGGTCGCAGAAATTGATGTATATGCGTGAAAATTCCGACGGAGTGAAGTATTCCTCCAAAAGCATTGCGTCACCGTCGATAAACAAAACGTTTGTCAGCTCCTCCCTCTGCACACGCTCCATAGCAAGCACCAATACATTTTCATAGCGTTCGATTGCGACATAGTTTATATTCGGATTTTGCTTTGCCATACCGGTCACAAATCCGCCCTTGCCGCAGCCTATCTCTATATGAATGGGATTATTGTTTCCGAAAAGCTCGCTCCATTTTCCCTTTGCGGACTGCGGTTCTTTTATCCATATACTTTCGCAGCGTTCCATTCTCACACCACGGTTTTTCTTGTTTCTCATTCTCATGTTAAACTGTATCTCCTAAAATTATTATTAAAGCAGTTATATTATATATGAATCCCCTGTCTTTTACAAGTGAAATTGAATTAATTTGTTCGTTCGGGTATTACTTTTTTAATTTTTATGATATACATATATTTTAATTAATGTAAAATTATATTAAAATACGTTATTTTGTGCATAAGCATATTGGATTTTTTTGATTATATTGCACAAAATACTTGAAAATTTCTTTGTAATCTAATATAATAGTTATATAATTTTTATAATAGGGTATTAATACTATTCTATTTTAGTATTATATAATATTTGGAGGGGATATATTTTGAACATCATAAAGCGTATAATGATTATTTTTAGTATATCATTCCTTATACCAATAATAGTTATGGTTATACATTTAACAGCATATGAACACAATTCGACAGTTCAACAGTATAAGGAAAAAGTAAATTCCGTGTTGACTGATATATCGAAGATGACAGATAATTACATGGAAGACTTAAAGCGTTATGTTCTGGAAAATTCCGAAAATCCTGATTTTAAATTAATTTTTTCAGATAAAAATAATTCCGATTATCAAAATAGAGTAAAATTGGATATAAATAACATAGTTAATTATTCGGACTGTACCGAAAATGCAGCGATTGTTTCGCTTGACGGCACAGTTATTTCCGCTTATAAATCTCTTACAGACTATTATTATGTTCCTTATGATACGCTGGCAGACGTGCGTGACAGCAGAAATGCCATTGTTGATTTTAATTTTATAGAAAACGGCTCGGACGTATATTTTGCGGCATACGCTCCGATAATCGCTAATGATGTTGTGTGCGGATATTATATGCAGATGTTTAATTCAAATTATTTGGAAACACTGATGTCTGCTTTTATCACTGATAAAACAGATTTTCTCAGCATTATAGATATGAACAATAATCTGCTTTCACCAAATAATTTTTATAATTTGGGCGAGTATATTCAGATAAATCAGCAGGAAAATTTTGCGAATAAATTTCAAAAATCTATTGCGTGGGTTCCTAATCAAATATACTCCATTGACTTTGTATCCTCCGACAACAAAAAAATGCAAGCTATGCTTGTGCGTGATGAAGATACGGATTTGTGCTTTGTTTATTCATATCCGAATTCCGTGTTTAATAAAAAAAGTAAATCTGTAATGTATATAATAGTATCGTATTTGGTTGTAATATTGATAGTACTTGCGGTTATATGCGTAAAACTTAGGAAAAGTCTTAATAACAGCTTTAACGAAGTTTTTAAAACTATTGAAATTTATGAGATGGGCGACTGGACGTATCGGCCGAAACTGGATTCGGAAGATGAATTCGGCGTTATGGCACGTTCGCTTTGGAAGCTTGCCCAAACGCTGAGCCAGATGTATATGAATATCAAATTCAATGAATACAGATACAAGCTGGCTATGGAATTTTCAAGCGACTTGATTTTCGACTATGACTTAAAAGCGAACATATTCGATTCCGACAGAAAGAAATGGAATCAATTATTCCCGTTTGCGTATATGAAAAACGAAAAGAAAATAGCCGAAGAATTTATGAAGATAATACATCCCGATGATGCGGAAACGTTTAAAAATTACAGAAAGCAGTTGTTTCAGGATTGTTACAATGAACTTGAAAAGCAATCTTCAATAGAATTTCGTATGCGTTTGGCAGACGACGCTTATCATTGGATTGAAAGAAAAGACGTACTTGTAAAGGGTGTGGGGGATAATATAGAACATATTATCGGTACACTCGGTGTTATTGATGAGCGTAAGAACAGTGAGCTTGCCCTGACGCAGAAAGCTACCATTGATACGCTTACAGGGCTATACAATCGTTTTACATTTATTAACAAAGTAAATGAGGCACTTGCAAAATCAAATCTTTTGTCGGCGGCAATCATATTTGTCGACCTTGATGATTTTAAGTTTATCAACGATACTTACGGTCATGAGGCGGGTGACAATGTTTTGAGTTTTGTAGGAAAAACTATACATGATGTTACATTGAATAACGGTTTCGGCGGCAGATACGGCGGAGATGAATTCTTATTATTCTTGAATGATAAATCTATCGCCACACAAGTCGCAGATAAGATACTTGCAACATTGGCGAAAGATTTTACCGTAAGGGGAACAAACAGTGTTATCAAGATACATTCAAGTATAGGTATATCAATGTATAAAGACCATGATACTACGGTTGACGGTCTTATTAAAAAGGCGGATAATGCAATGTATTATTCTAAAAAGCACGGCAAAAACCGCTACACAATTTTTGACATTAACAAAGGAGACTATGAGAGTGAGGCAAAATCCTAGGCATTCAATGATTATTACTTTTACAGCACTTTTTTTGGTATTTTTCCTATTTATTATTGGGGTTTTGAATTATGTTTTCAGATTACAGGAGGTATTCAAAAACGATTCAAAAGAATATATAGGGGACTTGACTAGCCAAAGCGTGGTGTCTGTGCAGACTAATATAAATAAAAATATGACGGCTGTAAAAGGAATAGCACAATATATTTCTTTAACTGAAAAAACAGACACAGAAAGTATTCTTGACAGTATAACAGAATTTGATTTCGGTGAATATATGGTTCAGACGGGGGTTATTATGCCCGACGGAACGGCGTATACATCGGATAATAAGACGTATAATGTTTCCAATTATGATTTCTTTCAAAAATCAATGGCAGGCGAAACATATGCGTCAAATCCGTTTTTTGACGAGAATACCCAAAATACAATAACAGTATATTCATCACCGATATATGTTAATAATGAAATTGCCGGCATAGTTTTTGCAAGCTATGATGTCGGCATATATGAACAGGCGTTGAATTTTGCATGGTTTGACGGTTCGGGCAGCAACTATATTGTAAATCGTGACGGGCTTGTGCTTGCCGCATCTAAAATTGCAAAGGCACGGGGTACTGTTTTGAAAAATATATCGGAAATTTCTCAGAACCTGCCGAAAACAACAGGTGTTGAGGTGGCACAGATGCGTGCGAATATGCTAAACGGCAGCAGCGGTTCGACTGAGATTATATTCGATAATGTCAGATGTTATGTGTGCTATATCCCAATCGGTATAAACGATTGGTTTTTGCTGTCATCAGTACCAACGTCCTCGGTAGATGATAAATCCGCTTCGGCAATGGTGTATACGGTATGTATATGTATTGCGGTTGTACTTTCGTTTTTTGTATTGCTGCTTTTGTTCATACAAATGCAGTCGAAGAACAGTAAACGTCTTGAAAAAATCGCATTTGTCGATTCGCTGACGGGATATGCGAACTATAACAAGTTTTTAATGGACGCAAAAGAGCTTATAGAGAAAAAGCCACAGATAAATTATGCAATCATAACGTGTGATGTGGATAAGTTTAAATATATTAACGATATGTACGGCTATGACAACGGAAGTAAAATTCTTATCGGTATGGCAGAGGTTCTTGAAAAAAATACTGAAAACAGTGAAATAGCTGCCAGAGTACGAGGCGATATATTTGTAATGTGCGTAAAATATCAAACGCATACAGAACTTTTGTCACGTCTTGAACATCTATGCGATGAGCTGCACAGTGTCGGCGAGATTAATGATACGCATTATGAAATGGTAGTGGCGATGGGTGCTTATGAGGTTGTCGACCGCAGTATGGAGATACAGTCTATGGTTGACCGTTCAATTATCGCCAAAAACACTGTAAAAGGTATGCACAAATCTACATATGCGTTTTATGATGATAAGCTGAGAAGCGACATTATAAACGAAAAGAAAATGGAAACGGAAATGAATTTTGCGTTGCAGGACGGGCAGTTTGAGGTTTATTATCAGCCGAAATATTATATAGACTCATTAAAGCTTGCCGGTGCAGAGGCATTAATTCGCTGGAATCATCCGCAGAGGGGACTTGTTCCGCCGATAGAGTTTATTCCGCTGTTTGAGAAAAACGGATTTATTGTTCAGCTTGATTTGTTTGTGTTTATAACGGTATGTAAGGATATAAGAAAATGGCTTGACGAGGGGATTGACGTTGTGCCTATATCGGTTAATCTGTCAAGAAAGCATCTGGGAAATCCGAATTTCTTACAGGTATTTAAAAATGTTATCAAACAATATGATATTCCGCCTAACCTTATTGAATTTGAGATTACCGAAAGTACCGTATTTGAAAACGGTGCGGCACTTTTGAAATTGCTTAACAATATACATGATATAGGCTGTATGCTGTCTATGGACGATTTCGGTACGGGATATTCGTCATTGAATATGCTAAAAGATATTCCTGTCGATGTGCTGAAACTTGACAGAGAATTTTTAAATGACGCATCGGAAAATGCACGAGGGAAAGAAATAGTATCGTCTATTGTATCGTTGGCAAAGAAACTGAAAATTCATGTGGTTGCGGAAGGTGTCGAAGATGCCGACCAGCTTAAATTTTTACAGGGTGTATCGTGCGATATTGCACAGGGATATTATTTCTCAAAGCCAATTCAGAAAGCTCCGTTTGAGCAACTTTTGAAAAATCCGAATAAATATTGCAAATAAAAAATCATGCGTTGTAGTTTGTACAACGCATGATTTTTTTTGTTTTAATTTGTGGGAAACTGCGTAAGACGCAATGACGAAAAATCACATATGCCATAAATCACGCATAACAAAATCGCATAAATCTTTTGTTGCGTGAGGTTTGCTGAGGTGTTCGACACAGTTTTCAAGCAGTCCCAGCCGCCAATTATTATTGAACAGTTCAAATAACACTTCATCAATCGGGAAAGTTTTTGTAACCATCATAGCCGCACCGTTGTTTACAAGAAATTCTTGGTTTCTGTCCTCTTGTCCCGGAATAGGGTTCATGATTATCGGCGGTAATTTTTTTGCCAATGCCTCCGACGTTGTAAGACCGCCCGGCTTGGTTATAAGAAAATCCGCAGCGTCCATCATAACATGAACATTATCCACAAATCCGTATACGATTATATCCTTATTCCATTGACGTTTTTCTATCTCACGACGCATTTTATCATTGTTTCCGCATACGCAAAGAACCTGAAAATCCTCATTAACCTTGTCGATACATTCGATTGTATCTATTATGTTGCCAAATCCCATTGAACCCATCATAAGCAAAATTGTTTTCTTGTCTTGTATGCCAAGCTGATGACGTGCGTCCTGTTTTGAAATCTTGTGCGAAAATTGTTCTTTGACAGGTATGCCCGTAGATAATATGCGTTTTTTGTCTATGCCCTTCTTCATAGCCTGCTGTTCAAGCTGTTCACTGGCTAAAACATAGTAGTCGAGAGATGTGCTTTCCCAGAACGGGTGTATTGTAAAGTCTGTGACAATGCCTATTGTAGGACATTTGATTATCCCTTTTTCCTTTAAGTATGTAATAACCATACTTGCGAAGCTGTGCGTTCCGATAATTACATCGGGAGCATATTGGTTTATATAATCATGCAATTTCAGCGAAACTACGGTTGACAAAATAGATATAAGCGACATTTTGCTGTACGGCGCTTCTTTTTTGTCGAGCTTTTCGTATGCTTTACCGAAAAAATCGGGAAAATATTTCGTGCTGAACAAATACCCCTTATTTACCGAATCACTTATAATAGGTTTTATGTATTCCAATGTGTCAAGCATTTCACATTCAACATTATTCTCGTTAAAATATCCCTCTATTGCCTTTGCGGTAGAATGATGACCATACCCTGCTTTTATCGACATTAAAAGTGCTTTCAAAAACCCCACTCCCTTTTATAATTTCAGATAAATATATTATACCAAAAAACAAACAAAATTCAAGTAATTACAGGTATAATTTATGAATGGTTTATATTTATGAACAAATAAAAATACACCCGACAATGTGTTTTTTTGCTTTGTCGGGTGCACTGTATTTATTCTTGATTTTGTTTGTTTCTTTCGCCCTCACGCATAAGATTAATCATATCCCATACGGTGATTTTTCCTTCATCATTTTGAGTAGAGAACGGGACAAGAATATCGTCCTCGGTAAGCTCCAATGTATTCCAGATAAGTTCAAGGTTTTTTTCAAGCTCTCGCTTTTTCAATTTATCCGTTTTTGTGGCGATAACTATTGCACTGTCGTGGAAGTTTCTTATCCATTCAAGCATAAGCACATCATCGTTTGTAGGCTTGTGGCGGCTGTCAACAAGCAGAACGGTTTGTACAAGTTCTTTTCTTGTGTGAAGATAATCTTCTATCATTTTGCCCCATTTTGCAATTTCTTCCCTTGAACGTGCCGCATAGCCGTAGCCCGGCAAGTCAACAAGATAGATTGTATCGTCAATGTTGTAAAAATTAATTGTTGCCGTTTTACCCGGTTTTCCGCTCACTCTTGCAAGCGATTTGCGGTTAAGCAATTTATTTATAAGCGATGATTTGCCGACATTTGAACGTCCGACAAACGCAAATTCAGGCATACCTGTGCTTGGATACTGTGCTTTGCTCACTGCCGAAACAGTAAGCGAACAATTATGAATATTCATAAGTTTCCCCCTTATATTTACGATTTTCTGTTTTGTTTTACAAGTGCGGTTTTTAAAACTGCGTCCATTTCTTTTACGGGCACAAATTTTATTTCATTCCGTACCGTTTCGGGTATATCGTCTATATCCTTTTTGTTGTCATAAGGAATAATTATAGTGCGTATACCGGCTCGGTATGCGGCAAGTGATTTTTCTTTCAATCCGCCTATCGGCAATACTCGTCCCCTCAGCGTGATTTCGCCTGTCATAGCAACGTCTTTGCGGACTGCACGTCCCGATAACGCCGATACCAATGCGGTCGCCATTGTGATACCAGCTGACGGACCGTCTTTCGGCACTGCTCCTTCGGGAACATGGATATGAATATCTTTGTCCTTGTAGAAGGTATCGCTGATTTTAAGCATCTTTGAGTTTGCACGAATATAGCTTATTCCTGCCATTGCGGACTCTTTCATAACGTCACCCAGCTTACCTGTAAGCTCCACTTTGCCTGTTCCGTCCATAACATTCACTTCGATAGACAATGTATCACCGCCGACCTGCGTCCATGCAAGACCTCTTGCCACACCTATTTCGTCATTCTCATTCATAAGGTCATAGTGATAGCGTTTTTTGCCCAGATAGTCGGGCAATGTTTTCGGAGTGACTGTAACGCTGCGTCGTTTTTCGTATAAAAATGTTTTTGCAATTTTTCTTGCAAGATTGCCTATCTCACGTTCAAGATTACGCACGCCCGATTCACGGGTGTAGTAATTTATAATATCACGGACGGCATCGTCCTCGATAGTGATTTTCTTGTTTTCCATACCGCATTTTTTAATCTGTTTCGGTATCAGATATTTTTTCGCAATATTGAACTTTTCCTCGCCTGTGTAGCTTGTCAGCTCTATGACTTCCATACGGTCAAGCAGCGGTGCGGGAACGGTATCGAGAGTATTTGCGGTAGTGATGAAAAGTACGTCCGACAAATCGAAGTCCACTTCAAGATAGTGGTCACGAAAAGCGGAGTTTTGCTCTGCGTCAAGCACTTCCAATAAAGCCGCTGACGGGTCACCCTTGTAATCCGAACCCATCTTATCTATTTCGTCCAAAAGCATAAGCGGATTTTTACTGCCTGCCTGTTTGACAGCCGACATAATTCTGCCCGGCATAGCACCGATATAAGTCTTTCTGTGTCCGCGTATATCCGCCTCATCGTGGATACCGCCGAGTGAAATTCTGACATATTTTCGTCCCAGTGCACGGGCGATGGATTTTGCTATTGAAGTTTTACCCACTCCCGGCGGCCCTACAAAGCATAGGATAGGGCCGTTGAGCGATTTTGTAAACTTGCGTACGGCAAGATATTCAAGTATACGTTCCTTAACCTTGTCCAAACCGTAGTGGTCCTCGTTTAGTATATCTTCCGCTTTCTTTATGTCAAAGCGTTCCTTTGTTTTTGTGTTCCACGGCAGGTCAAGCACATAATCGAGATAGTTGCGGATAACACTGCTTTCGGCAGAGCTTGACGACATTCTCGACAAACGTTCTATTTCCTTGTATATTTTTTCTTTGGTTTCCTTCGGTGCTTTTATTTTGTCGGTCTTTGACTTGTACTCATCAACTTCCGCCATAAGTCCTTCCGATTCGCCCAATTCTTCCGCTATCACCTTAGCCTGTTCACGCAGATAATATTCACGCTGATTTTTGTCGAGTTTTGCACGAACCTTATCACCGAGCTGTTTTTCAACCTTTAACACTTCAATTTCATTTTTTAATTGAAGGATAAGGTGTTCTATACGTTCTTTTATAGAGATTTTTTCAAGAACACTCTGTTTTACGGGATAGTCAAAGTCTACATTGGCGGTTATAATGTCGGCAAATTCGCCTGCATTGTTTATTGACATTATTGATGTAAAGCTTTCACCGTTCATTCTTGTATCAAAAGAGAAATATTCTTCAAACACACCTTGCAGCTGACGTATAAAAGCGTGGTTTTCCGTTTTGGACTCGATTTTTTCATCAATCAAAGGTTCGACATCTGCACGGAAATACGGTTCGCTGTCGGTAATATTTATAATTTTACCTCTGTTCATACCCTCAATAAGCACACGGACAATCTTGCCGGGCATTTTCATAATCTGCTTAACCTTGGCGATAGTGCCGACGGAATATACATCATCGGCGGTAGGCTCGTCAAGAGCCGCATCATACTGAGCCGTCAGAAAAACAAGCTGATTTTCCGTCATAGCATTTTCAAGTGCTTTTACGGATTTTTCTCTGCCCACGTCAAAATTTATAATCATATGCGGAAATACTACCATACCCCTAAGAGCAATAAGCGGCATGGACATATTTGTTTTCAATTTATCCAAATCATTCAACTCCTGAATTTCATTATATAGGTAAATTCTACCCATTGTATCTTATTTATTATACATATAATCTGATAATTTTGCAACTGTTAATTTTCTGGTTTTGTGTAAATTAGGAGTTGTAGGGGTTATGCGTACCACAAATTGCACTACACTTTCATTCATACCTACACTTGTACTTTCCCACTAAACTTACCCACAGGACACGCAAAAAGCGTATATCTATATTCAGTGGGCACAGAGGGTATGCCGTATCTATGCTTTGTTTGTG
>CAKSNH010000028.1 GCA_934476075.1 uncultured Clostridia bacterium
CAGGCAGAAATGCTGAGTCTATGAAAGGAGGGAGTGCTTATGAAAAGTAAGTACATAGCGACATATGGCAAAAAAATTACTTCGAGTGATACTCAAAGTAATTGTGGAAGTTATCGTATTGATGATAATTTTCGCCGTAAAAGCAAAATGACCGCCCTTCTGCCAAAGTTGCGGTCATTCTAAAAGCATAATTTTGGCATAACCGTATGAGGTCTTGCCTTTTTCTATTTTTATTATAACATATTTTTGATAAGTGTCAAGTGTAATGATTTGAATTATAATTGCAGAAAATAGGTGTAAAATGTATTGAAAAGTCGAAATGAATATGGTAAAATAGAAAAGTCGGAGCAATCCGATGTAAAAGGTAAGATTTCTTAACGGTGTCAGCACCGGCGGTTATGCCCGAACTTTTATAAACACAGGCAGAAATGCTGAGTCTATGAAAGGAGGGAGTGCTTATGAAAAGTAAGTACATAGCGACATATGGCAAAAAAATCACTTCGAGTTATACTCAAAGTAATTATGGAAGTTATCGTATTGATGATAATTTTCGCCGTAAAAGCAAAATGACCGCCCCTCGCCAAAGTTGCGGTCATTATGAACGATAACTGGGCATAACCGTATGAGGTCTTGCCTTTTTCTATTTTTATTATATCATATTTTCATAAAGTGTCAAGCAGAACATAAAAGTTAGCATAGAATAAAAAAACAGTGAAAAACAGAGATTTTTAAAGAAAAACACAAATTTTATTGTTTTATTACTTGATAAAATGTTGGATATGTGATATTATAATCTTTGTTTGTCTTAAATTATTTAATGACATAAATTTATTTACTCTGGAGAGTCTTTGCAAATGCAAAGCGCCGAAGGTGTACGGCTTAAAGACCAATCTCTCAGGCAAAAGGACAGAGCTGTTGTGTGCTGTCTTCTCCAAATATCAGTTTAAGGGGAGAAAAATATGTTAGAAACAATCAGTAAGGTGTTGGAAAAGGTTGATGATTTGGTTTGGAATATTCCGCTTATCGTCTTGATTTTGGCGACGGGTATTTTCCTTACCGTTCGATTGAAGGGTGTTCAGATTTCAAAACTTCCGCAGGCATTTAAAAATATGTTTGCAAAATCCGAAAATAAGGACGGCGGAGAAATTTCGAGCTTTGCGGCTTTATGTACCGCTTTATCCGCTACTATCGGTACGGGTAATATTGTAGGCGTTGCCACAGCTTTGGTGGCCGGCGGTCCGGGTGCATTGTTCTGGATGTGGGTCGCCGCTTTGGTAGGTATGGCAACAAAGTATGCGGAATGTCTGCTTGCGGTTAAATATCGTGTTACGGCTGAGGACGGACACATTATCGGCGGACCTTTCTATTATATTGAAAAAGGTATGGGCAAAAACTGGAAATGGCTTGCAAAGATATTCGCATTCTTCGGAGTGGGAGTTGGCTTGTTTGGTATCGGTACATTTACTCAAATTAACGGTATCACAAGTGCGGTAAATAATTTCTTTGATGCTGACAATACATGGACGGTTAATCTGTTCGGCATGGACTATTCATGGACGGTTGTTATTGCGGGCATTATTCTTACAGTGTGCGTTGCTCTTGTTATTATCGGCGGATTAAAGAGAATTTCAACAGTAGCACAGGTAGTAGTTCCGTTTATGGCTATTACTTATGTTGTGGCGGCATTGTTGGTTTTGATATTCAATGTTAAGGCAATTCCGGGTGCGTTGGTTGAAATTGTAAAGGGTGCATTTGGAATTAAAGCTATGGCAGGCGGTGCAATGGGTGCTATGATTGTGGCTATGCAAAAAGCTATGCAAAATGGTATTGCAAGAGGTATTTTCTCAAATGAAGCGGGGCTTGGAAGTGCTCCGATTGCAGCGGCTACCGCTCAGACAGAATGTCCGGCGCAGCAAGGTCTTGTATCTATGCTTGGTACATTTATTGATACTATCATTATCTGTACTATGACTGGTCTTTCGATAGTTGTTACAGGTGCTTGGGATATGGGACTTAAAGGTGTTGCGGTTACAACGAAGGCTTTCCAGATGGGTCTGCCTTTCCCTGAACAGATTGCGTCGTTTGTATTGATGGTCTGCTTGGTATTCTTTGCATTTACAACAATTCTCGGTTGGGATTATTACAGCGAACGCTGCCTTGAATACTTGACAAACGGTCGCAAGGGTATTGTAAAAGGTTACAGATGGCTGTATATCATATGCGTATTTATCGGCCCTTATATGACAGTTTCGGCAGTGTGGACTATTGCGGATATATTTAACGGTTTGATGGCTATTCCGAACTTGATTGCATTGCTTGCATTAAACGGTGTGGTTGTGGCTGAAACGAAAATTTATTTGAATTCGTTAAAATCAAATTCATTGAGATAATATCTATACACCGATTTTGACGATAAATATAAATAGGTCATGGCATTTTAAGCAATTTTGAAAATCTATTGCAATCGGTTGTGTTTTTTGATATGATAGGATTATATTTAGTTAAAATAGGAGTTGAGATATATTGAATAATTTTTTGCAAGTGATACAAAATGAATTATATACCACATTTATAGTGGAGGATAGATGGAAATTCTTTGTAAACGGTCTTGGCGTTACATTGATGATTTCATTCTTTGCCATACTTTTGGGTTTGATTTTGGGTACACTTATGGCAGGGGCGAAAATGTCGAAAATAGCTCCGCTAAGATGGATTGCGAATGTGTATATTGATGTGATTCGTGGTACGCCGACTATGGTGCAGATACTTATTATCAATTTTATCATATTTGCATCGGTTAATATCGACAGGTCTATTGTTGCGATTATTGCATTCGGCATAAACAGCGGTGCGTATGTTGCCGAGATTATAAGAGGCGGTATCATGTCCGTAAACAAGGGACAAACCGAGGCGGGACGCTCATTGGGTCTTAATTCGATGCAGACTATGGTGCATATTGTTATGCCGCAGGCTATCAAAAACATTATGCCGGCACTCAGCAACGAAATTATCGTTTTGGTTAAGGAAACTGCCGTAATCGGCTATATCGCAAAGATTGACTTTACCGCTATGGCAATGAAGGTACAGAGCAGAACGTACAGTTATATTACACCGCTTTTGGCTATTGCGGTCGGATATTATGTTGTATTGAAGATATTGGCATGGGGACTTAACGCCGTTGAAAAACAGCTTCGTAAGTCTGACGCAAGATAGGAGGGACTTGGTATGATTAAAGTTAAAGGTTTGCATAAGTCCTTTGGAGATTTGGAAATATTAAAAGGTATTGACGAGCATATAGTTCAGGGCGAGAAAGTGGTTATTATCGGCCCGTCGGGGTCGGGTAAAAGTACGTTTTTGCGTTGTCTGAATTTGCTGGAAACACCGACTGACGGTGAAATATACATTGATGACGAACTTATCACATCAAAAAATGTTGATGTAAACAGAATTCGTCAGAAAATGGGAATGGTATTTCAGCAGTTTAATTTGTTTCCGCATTTGACTATTATGCAGAATATCACGCTTGCTCCTATAAAAATCAAGAAGATGCCGAAAAAAGAGGCGGAGGAACTTGCGTTTGAACTCCTTGGCAAAGTTGGTCTTGTTGATAAGGCGAACGCATATCCGGCACAGCTTTCGGGCGGTCAGCAGCAGAGAATTGCAATCGCACGAGCGTTGGCTATGTCGCCTGAGATTATGCTTTTTGACGAACCGACATCGGCTCTTGACCCCGAAATGGTAGGCGAGGTTTTGAGCGTTATGAAGGATTTGGCTGATGCGGGCATGACTATGGTGGTTGTTACGCATGAAATGGGATTTGCCCGTGAGGTAGCGTCGAGAGTATTGTTCATGGACCAAGGCGTTGTTATGGAACAGGGTAAGCCGGAGGATTTATTCTCAAATCCGCAGAATGAACGTACACAGTCATTTTTAAGCAAGGTACTGTAATATGAAATTATATATTAAACAAAAAGTATTTTCGCTTGGGGATAAGTTTACCGTAAAAGATGAATACGGCGAGGACAAATACTATGTTGAAAGCGAATTGTTTACGATTGGGAAAAAACTTCATGTTTATGATATAAATCATAACGAGGTTGCATTTATCCGTCAGAAAGCATTTGCATTTTTTCCGAGATTTTTTGTTTACCGAGGGGCGGGAATAGTCGCTGAAATAGTAAAAGAATTCAGCTTTTTCACACCTCAATACAGAATTGAAAGATTAAATTGGCAAATCAGCGGTGATTTTTTTCAGCATGAATATTCAATATTGGAGAATAATAATCATCATATTGCGGATATTCATAAAGAGTGGCTGAGCTGGGGAGATTGCTATATGCTTGACATTGCCGATTATGCCGACGAAATAATGGCACTGGCGGTTATTCTGGCGATAGACTGCGTTAATGCGGCAGAGGCTGCCGCTGCGTCAAACACTTAAAACAACAGATAAAAACCGTATAAACGGTTAGATAAATTTAAGGGAGGATTTTTAAAATGAAGAAATCTTATTTAAAAATTATTGGTATGGCATTGGCTGCCGTAATGAGTATGGGTATGATTGCGGGCTGCGGTTCTGCACCGAAGTCTGACAATACAACAGACAACAATACAAAGAATACGGCAACACAATCAGATATTCAAACTGCACAGGCAGGCAAGCTAATCATGGGTACAAACGCTGCATTCCCTCCGTTTGAATATGTTACTTCAAAGGGTCTTGTAGGCGAATATGACGGTATCGACGTAGCTATCGCAAAGAAAATTGCGGAAGATATGAATGTTGAGCTTGTTATTGAAGATATGGAATTTGAAGGTCTTATCGCATCTGTTCAAACAGGTAAGGTTGACCTTGTAATTGCGGGTATGACAGTTAAGCCGGAAAGACAGGAAAAAGTAGATTTTTCAGACACATACTTCACTGCTGAACAAAGTATCGTAGTTGCAAAGGACAACACAGATATTACTAAGGCTGACGATTTGAAGAACAACAAGAAAGTCGGCGTTGTATTGGGTTACACAGGCGATTCTATCGTAACAGAAACATTGCAAGTTGCAGAAAACAATATCCTTCGTGTAAGCCGTGGTATAGATGCGGTTCAGGAACTTAAAAACGGCAAACTTGACGCAGTTGTAATCGACTCTGCTACCGCACAGGCTTTGGCAAGCAAGAATGATTTGAAGATTGTTAAAGATGAGGCTGTATTTGAAGCAGAAGAATATGCTATTGCCGTTAAGAAGGGCAACAGCGGTTTGGTTCAGGAAGTAAACAAGGTTCTTAAAGAAATGAAGGACAGCGGCGAAATTGACCAGCTTGCTCAAAAGTACAATTCGGAGGTTGAGGCTCCGGCTCAATAATTGACACAGTTTAAGCTGATATTTTATAGGGGGTTGCAGAGTGCAATTCCCTATATCTGTATTTGGAATATATTTTATTTGATATTAAGGAGAATTTATGCGACTGGACAAGTTTATTGTAAGCTGCGGTATGGCGACACGCTCGGAAGTGAAAAAGCTGGTTAAGCAGGGCAGAGTTACCGTTGACGGAATTACTGCGGTTAAGAGCGATGAAAAGATTGACGAGAACACAAGCGTGGTATGTCTTGACGGGGAACAGCTTAATTATCGTGAATTTATCTATCTGATGCTTAACAAACCGTCGGGATATGTAAGTGCTACTTATGACGCAAAGCTGCCGACTGTTATAGATTTAGTTCCCGAGGAATATCTGCATTTTGAACCGTTCCCTGTCGGCAGACTTGACATTGATACCGAAGGCTTGCTGATTTTGACGAATGACGGTAAACTTGCACACGAGCTTACATCGCCGAAAAAGCACGTTTACAAGACATACTATGCTGAACTTGATGCGGACATGGAAGACGCTGACATAGAAATTTTTAAAAACGGCATAAAACTTGACGAGGATTTCACGACTTTGCCTGCCGAATTGGTTATAACCGAGGACAGAAAAAAGGTGTACATCAGTATTTGTGAGGGAAAATTTCATCAGGTCAAACGTATGTGCCAAAAGGTCGGGAAGAATGTGGTGTATCTTGAACGTGTTAAAATGGGCGGACTTGAATTGGGCGGCTCATTGGAACGTGGAACGGTTCGTGAGTTGACAAATAATGAAATTCAATTAATTTACAAATAATTAGAAAATATTTACTATAAAATGAAAATATTTGGAATTTATTTGAATAAATTATATAAATAATAATTAAATTATAAAAAATGCTTGTATAATGTAAAAGAATGATGTATAATATTAACAGGTACTGATATTATTGGTTAGGTATCTGTGGTAAGGACGGGAAATATATGGTCAATAATATAGCTTTTCCAAAGTTGGGTTTGGACTTTAATATAAATCGTGTGGCTTTTTCGATAGGTCCGAAGGATATTTACTGGTACGGGATTATCATAGGTCTGGGATTTATATTGGCGGTCTTGTTTGTTTGCAGCGACTGTCAGAAACGTGGTTTAAAACGTGAAAATATTTACGATATTGCAATTTATGGCTTGGTATTCGGCTTGTTGGGGGCACGGATTTACTATGTCATATTCGATTTTGAGTCGGTGAGGGGAAGTTTTTTAAACTTTTTCGCAGTATGGAACGGCGGACTTGCAATATACGGAGGTATTATCGGAGCAGCGGTTTCCACGTTTGTTTATTGCAGACGAAAAAAGCTTAATGTGCTTAACGTGTTTGACGTGTGTGCACCGGGACTGCTTATCGGACAGATTATCGGCAGATTCGGCAATTTCATGAATGCGGAAGTGTACGGCAGGGCGACTTCACTGCCTTGGCAAATGTCGATAAACGGTGCGGCGGGTGTGCATCCGCTTTTCCTGTATGAAAGTCTTTGGAATTTGATTGGCTTTATTTTTCTTATCATTTACAGGAACAAAAAGAAGGCTGACGGCGAAATTTTTCTGATGTATATATTATGGTATGCGTTGGGACGGATTTGGCTCGAAGGTATGCGTCAGCCGGAATATATATTGTATCTTGTTCCTAATGTTATCGGCATTTCACAGGTGGTGTCGGCTGTGGTGATTGTGGCTGCGGCGATTGGTCTGTGGAAGGTGAGAGGCAAACAAAAAAATATGTAATGCTTGGGTAGTGCTGATTTGACGTCTTGGTCAGGTCAGCACTATTGTGATTTTTGGGGATTGTCGAAAAATAAGTAATATTGACGTCATGTGAAAGGAGCATTTTTTATGGCAGACAGAAGAAAAATCAGAAAGATGAAAAAGGAATTTGAAAAATTGGTGAAACAATTCGGAACGGATAATTTGTGTAATCCGATTATCATCGAAAAAAGCATTGAATTGGAACGTGAACTGTATGACTGTTTGAGCGAATACAGATTGCAGCTTGCTCAAAGTTACGCAGAATAATATTTGTTAGGTTTAAATAACAAAAATATTAATCAGAATAAAATAATATGAAAAACTTGCGTAAAATCTATATGTTTTATTGCAAGTTTTTTCTTGTTTTTACATGAAATAAGCATTATATTGGCAGTTAGTTAAGAAAATTATTAATATACTAAAAAGGTATTATTTATACATTTTTGATGATATTATATAAAAAGCGATAAAGAAATTATGTATAATGCACAAATTTAAAATGGTATATATACATTATGCACAAATAGCACAGTTATTCTTTAAAATAATATGTACAGTTTTTATATTACATTACTATTGATTTTTTTTTAACAAGGATATATAATATAAGCCGTAAACCACATATGGTGTATGGGCAAAACTCAATCCACAATATATGGTAAACCTAAAATCTATAAGATAGTGAGGTATTTAATATGAATCAATGGAGAAATTTTAAAGGTACTGATTGGCAAGACAGATTGGATGTAAAACTATTCATCCACCAAAACTACACACCATATGAAGGTGACGCTAGCTTTTTGGCAGGTGCTACACAAAGAACAAAGGATTTGAACGCTAAGTATGATGCTCTTCGTGCAGAAGAATTGAAAAAAGGCGGCGTACTTGACGTTGATACTAAGACTGTTTCAACAATCGCAGGTTTCAAACCGGGTTATTTAGATAAAGATAACGAAATCATCGTTGGTCTTCAAACAGATGCTCCTTTGAAGAGAGCTATCAACCCATTCGGCGGTATCAGAATGGCTACACAAGCCTGCAAAGAATACGGCTATGAAGTTGACCAAAGCATTTATGATGCATTTAAGTATCACAAAACACATAATGACGGTGTTTTCTCATGTTATTCAGCAGAAATGAGAAAAGCAAGACACGCTCATATCCTAACAGGTCTTCCTGATGCATATGGTCGTGGCAGACTTATCGGTGATTACAGAAGAGTTGCACTTTACGGTGTAGACGCTATCATCGAAAGAAAGAAACTTGACAAGACAAATCTTCAAACTCTTGATATGTCTGAACAAGTTGTTCGTAAAATCGAAGAAGTTCAAGACCAAATCAATGCTCTTAACGATTTGAAGAAGATGGCTGCTGATTACGGTTATGACATTTCAGCTCCGGCTAACAACGCTAAGGAAGCTGTACAATGGACATATTTTGCATACCTTGCTGCTATTAAAGAACAAAACGGTGCTGCTATGTCACTAGGCAGAACAAGCACATTCTTTGATATTTACTTTGAAAGAGATTTCGCAGAAGGCACATTGACAGAAGAAGGTGCTCAGGAAATCATGGACGATTTCGTTCTTAAACTAAGAATGTCACGTCAATTAAGAACTCCTGAATACAACGAACTATTCGCCGGCGACCCTAACTGGGTAACAGAATCAATCGGCGGTATGGCATCAGACGGCAGAACAATGGTTACAAAGAACTCATATCGTATGCTTAACACTTTGTACACATTGAACCCTGCTCCGGAACCAAACTTGACAGTTCTTTGGTCAAGCAGATTGCCTGAAAACTTCAAGAAGTTCTGTGCTAAGATTTCTATCGATACAGACTCAATTCAATATGAAAATGACGATATGATGCGTGATATGTTCGGCGATGACTATGGTATCGCTTGCTGCGTATCTGCAACTGAAATCGGTAAGCAAATGCAATTCTTCGGTGCTCGTGCAAACGTGCCTAAGATGTTGTTGATGGCTATCAACGGCGGTCGTGACGAAATCCACGGCGAACAAATCGGTCCTAAGGGCGAAGTTTTGGACGGCGTTTTGGATTATGATAAGGTTATGGAAAGATTCCACGTTTACACAGCATGGTTGGCTAAACTATATGTAAACACATTGAACCTAATCCACTATATGCACGATAAATATGCTTACGAAAAAGTTCAAATGGCTCTACATGATACAAACGTAAAGAGAATCTTGGCTTGTGGTATGGCTGGTTTGTCAGTTGCTGCTGACTCACTAAGCGCTATCAAGTACGCTAAGGTTACTCCTATCAGAGATGAACGTGGTATCGCTGTTGACTTTAAGATTGAAGGCGACTTCCCTAAATATGGTAACGATGATGACAGAGTTGACTTGATTGCTAGACAATTCTGTGAAGATTTTGAAAGAGAACTTGAATTGACACCTTCTTACAGAGGTTCAAAGCATACTCTATCAGTATTGACAATCACATCAAACGTTATGTATGGTAAGAATACAGGTGCTACTCCTGACGGACGTAAAGCCGGCGAACCATTCGCTCCTGGTGCTAACCCAATGCACGGACGTGATTCTTCAGGTGCTTTGGCTTCACTTAACTCAGTAGCTAAACTTCCATATGACTGTTGCCGTGACGGTATTTCTAATACATTCAGTATTACTCCTGCCGCTCTTGGTACAGATACAGATTCAGAAATTAGTAACTTGGTAGATATTCTTGACGGTTACTTCTCACAAGATGCTCACCACTTGAATGTAAACGTATTGAACCGTGAAACATTGCAAGATGCTTATGAACACCCTGAAAAATACCCTAACCTAACAATCAGAGTATCAGGTTATGCTGTTCACTTTACACGTCTTACAAAGGATAAGCAACTTGAAGTTATTTCAAGAACATTCCACACAAAGAGATAATTTATTATTACATACATTTGAGGGACAGGCGGTTTTGTCTGTCCCTTTTTTGCTAATAATATTTATTTTGACGGAACAGGAATATTTGAAAGGAGAAAGTGAGTTATGATTGGATATGTACATTCGATTGAAACTTTGGCGGCAGTGGACGGACCGGGCGTTCGTACAGCTGTTTTTATGCAGGGATGTCCGCAGCGTTGTATATATTGCCACAACCCCGATACATGGTCAAATGAGGGCGGCGAGCCTACCGAGGTTGACGATTTGGTGAAAAAGATTTTGCGTTACAAGCCGTATTTTAAAAATGGCGGCGGTGTCACAATAAGCGGTGGCGAGCCGTTCAGACAGATTGATTTTGTAACGGAATTATTGAAAAAATTAAAGGAAAACGGTATTCACACCGCAACCGATACCTGTGGTTATTTCCTGACGGATAAGGTTAAGGAAGCATTGAAATATGTTGATTTGGTGCTTTTGGATATTAAGCATACCAATGCGGAAATGTTTACAAAGATTACATCGGTGCCGTTTTCACATACGGTCAATTTCTTAAACTATTTAAAGGAAATTCAAAAACCGATGTGGATAAGACAGGTAATTGTGCCGGGTTACACCGACAGTGAGGACCAAATCAGAGATTTATTGAAAATGCTTGAAGGTGCGAAGGTTGAGCACATCGACCTTTTGCCGTACCATACACTTGGCGTATCAAAGTGGGAGGACTTAGGTATAGACTATCCTCTAAAAGGCGTAGAACCGCCTGAGAACGAAGTTATGGACAAATTAAGAGCAATCCTGCCCGACAATTTAAGATAAGATATTTATGAAACAGACAAGTATTAACCGCTTGTCTGTTTTTGCATAAAAAATTTAATAAAATGCAAAAAGTACTTGACTTGGAGTTTACTCAAAGTGATATAATGCAGTTGTAAATATGAATAACCGTTAGGAGGAATTTTAAATGAGTAAAAGTTTAGTAGCATATTTTTCAGCAAGCGGAGTGACAAAAAAGGCAGCGGAAATGCTGGCAAAAGTGACAAACTCGGATTTGTTTGAAATTAAGCCGTCAGTTCCGTACACAAAAGCAGACCTTGACTGGACAAACAAGCAGAGCAGAAGTTCTGTTGAAATGCAGGATAAACGTTCTCGTCCGGAAATTGCGGAAAAGTTGGCAGATGCGGATAAGTATGATACAATCTTTTTGGGATTTCCGATTTGGTGGTATGTTGCACCGACAATAATAAACACATTTGTTGAAAGCTGTGATTTGTCGGGCAAGACAATTATTCCGTTTGCCACATCGGGCGGCAGCGGCATGGGCAAGACTGTTGATGAACTTAAACCAAGCTGTCCGAACGCAAATTGGAAGAGCGGAAAAGTGATAAACGGTATGTCGGAAAAGTTACTTGCGGATTGGGCTGAAAATCTGTAATTAAAAAAGCTTCTAATAGAAGTACCGCCTGCGGGCGTGGGAATAAGGTAGCATTTTTGATTTTTCGTCATTGCATTTTACGCAATTCCCTACAAATTAAAAAATTGTACAAAAAAACTGCCAAATGTTATTTGGCAGTTTTTTGTACAAGACTTACTTCAAGCCTTCAACCAATTTCTTAATCTTATTAACAGGGTTCAACAGACCGCTGATTGTTTCGTCATGATTTAATGTGTCAATCAATAGTGAGATATATTTTGACATATCAACTTCACAGTACCATTCACGAGATGCAAGACCAGGATTTCTGTATACAAGGTTTGTTGTGAATACCTTGTTGATTTTGCCTTCTGCATATGCTTTATCGAAACATTCCAAACCGGCACAGAACAAACCGAATGATGTAAACACGAAAATTCTCTTTGCACCTTGTTCTTTTAGCTTTTCGGCAATATCTATTACAGATTCACCGCTTGAAATCATATCGTCAACGATAATAACGTCCTTGCCGTTTACGTCACGTCCCAAATATTCGTGAGCCTCGATAGGATTTTTACCGTCGATAATTACAGAATAATTTCTTCTCTTATAGAACATACCAAGGTCAAGTTCAAGCACTGATGAATAGTACATACATCTTGACATACCGCCTTCATCAGGTGAAATAACGATTGAATGTTCCTTGTCCAAAGTAATGTCAGGAATAGCACGAACCAATGCTTTAATCATTTGGTATGTCGGCTGAACATCATCAAAACCGTTTAGCGGAATAGCGTTTTGTATACGAGGGTCATGTGCGTCAAATGTGATAATGTTAGATGCACCAAGACTGATTAATTCCTGCAATGCGATGGCACAGTCCAAAGATTCACGACCCGAACGGCGGTGCTGTCTGCCTTCGTAAAGCATTGGCATAACAACGGTAATTCTTCTTGCTTTACCGCCCATAGCCGCAATAATACGTTTCAAATCCTGAAAATGGTCATCGGGACTCATGTATGTTTCGTGACCGTACATTTTGTAGGTAACGCCGTAATTGAACACGTCACAGATAATGTACACGTCATGACCTCTGACAGATTCGTTAATAACACATTTACCTTCGCCTGTACCGAAACGAGGGCAGGTAACATGAGTTACATATGTGTCATAGTCTTCGTCCTTACGGAACTGTTTCAGATAGTTGTCAATCTTTTGTGTGATTGGCTCACATCCACGCATACTGATAATGCTTAATTTGCCATAAATAGGTGTTGATTCGCTCATTTTTTCTCCTCCAAATTAATTCTTTCGGAACACATAATTCTCTCATATTAATTTATAACACAAATTCACCTTTTTTTCAATAGAAATAGTAGCATTTTTCACTAAAAAATAGACATATATTTTTCATAAATCTTAAATTATTTATACAATTTTCATATTTTGCAACAAAAATATTAAGTATTTTAGAGAATTATTAAGCATTTTTATATATTTTTTTGCAAATTAAGACTATACAAGCCGTGTTATTTTTGCAACTTTTTTTGCAAGCTCCGCACCTAAACTGCGTGTATAAATATCGTTTGCCATATCGACAAAGTCTGCGTTGCTGTCGTTTATTTTCAGATAAAGCATATGCATATCAACGCCGAACAGCTCCAATTTAACAGGCTGCACTTCAAAGCCGTTTCGCAGATAGAAATCCTTTCGGCGGCTGCGGAGTATATTCTCTTTTTCGCTGTCGGCTTTACCAAGCTCCTCAATCTCGATTATGATACCGCTCTTGTCCGCATAAAAGCGTTTGAACGCATTTATAAATGCACTGCCGTATCCTTTATCCCTGTATTCGGAAAACGTGGCAAGATAGTCGACAAGCACTGTATTATACTTGCTGTCGGTCAAGACAATGGAATATGCCACGGGTTTGTCCCCATCATAGAGCAGAAGTATATCCGCCTGCTTTTTCAGTATATACGATATGAGCAGTCCGAGCGGTTTACGCTCGCATTTGGGAAAATCTTTTAAGTATCTTTTATAAACAGAAAACAAGCCTAAAAGACTTGTTTTCTTCATAGTTATATTATTCATTTTAACTCCTTTTTACGCAATAGGTGTCGCACCGCTTATCATAAAGTATGCGATAACGATAATACCAAGCACAATTCTGTAATAGCCGAAAGCCTTGAAATCATGCTTTTTGATATATTTCATCAGGAACTTAATAGCGATAACCGATACTACATATGCAACAACCATACCGAATATCAGCAATGCCCATTGCATACCGCTGAATGCCAAGCCGTATTTAACAATCTTTAAAAGGCTTGCTCCGAGCATTACGGGAATTGCAAGGAAGAATGAAAATTCCGCCGCAACATATCTTGATGTGCCGAGCAAAACCGCACCCAAAATTGTTGAGCCTGAACGAGATGTACCCGGTATCAATGCCAGTATCTGAAATACGCCTATAAGCAGTGCCGTTTTGTATGACAGACCTTCAAATGTGGTTATAGTCGGCTTTTTGTGGCGGCTTTCTATGATTATGAACAATATACCATAGATAATAAGCGTTGCCGCAACGGTAGGTGCGTTAAAAAATAATGCGTCGATTTTATCTTCAAACAAAACACCGATAATTGCCGCCGGAACTACTGCCGTCAATACTTTAAGCCATAGGCTGACAGTATCTGCTTTTTCTTTTTTTGTTTTCTTCGGCGAGAACGGGTTCAGCTTGTGGAAGTATAATGTCACAACCGCCAGAATTGAGCCGAACTGTATCACTACCATGAATACGTCAACAAAGCTTTTCTCGCCCGCAAGCGGCAAGAACTGATTTACCAAAATCATATGACCTGTACTGCTGACAGGCAGCCATTCGGTAATACCCTGCACTATGCCCAAAATAAATACTTTTAAAAATTCAATAATCTGCAAAACAAAATTCCTCCGATAAAATTATTTAGGAAAATCCTTAGTACATTATACAATAAAATGTGAATAAAAAAAACCCATTTACTAAATTATTTATAAAAATTTAAGATTAAATAAGCTTTTTAGCCTCACGGATAAGTGTGTTGCGGTCATTGGGGATTTCGCCGTCAACGACACGGTTTAGCAGGGTGTTTAGAATTTCGCCCATTCTTTTGCCGGGGGCCATGCCGAGTTTTATTAAATCTCTGCCGTTTATATTAAGGCTTTTCATGCTGAAACACTCTTGTTTTGACAAAACTTCTTCTGCCAATTTTTCGATATAATCAAATTTTTCAAGCCGTTCTTCGATAAACTGCGGAGCAAGTCCCCGTGTGTCGCATCTTTTCACGTTAAGCAGACGCTTAAACTGCACTTCGCCGATTTTGCCGAGCCAACGCTTTACATATTTGTTTTCGGGCATTATTTCGGAATCGTGATAATATATCAGTTCGGTGACATTTTTTATTGTGTCATTGTCAAATTTTAAATCGGCAAGAATTTTTCGTGTCATATCCGCACTTATTTTTGCGTGACCGTAAAAATGTCCTATGCCGTCATCGCTTTTTGAAAAGCACAGCGGTTTTGCTATATCGTGAAAAAATACCGCAAGGCGGATTGTCAGGTCGGGCGGAGCTTGTTCGAGGGCTTTTAGAGTGTGACCCCACACGTCATATATATGATGAAAATTATGCTGTTCAAACCCAAACATAGGTTGTATATCGGGGATAATTTCCGCAAATACGGATTTATATTCGTTTAGTATGGTGCACGCACATTTGCCTGTGATTATTTTGCAAAATTCAGCGTTTATGCGTTCTGCCGATATGTGCACAAGGCTTTGTTTCAATGCGTGGATTTCTTTTTGCGTGTCCTGTTCAATGCTAAACCCAAGCTGTGACGCAAACCGCACCGCACGCAGAATACGAAGTGCGTCCTCCTCAAAGCGTTTTTTTGCATTTCCGACACAGCGTATTATCTTGTTTTCGCAGTCAGCCATACCGCCGAATACGTCAACAATACCGATTTTATCATTGTATGCCATAGCATTTACAGTAAAATCACGTCTTGCCAAATCTTTTGTTATATCGCCGGTAAACTCTATGCTGTCGGGGTGACGGCTGTCGGTGTATTCGCCGTCAATTCGGCAGGTGGTTACTTCGTATGGAATTTTGTTTATTGCAACGGTGACAGTGCCGTGTTTCAGACCTGTTTCGATAACATGATAGTCTTGTGAAAATATATTTATAACGTCATTGGGTTTTGCCGATGTGCATATGTCCCAATCGTTTGGGGTTCTGCCGAGGATATAATCCCGCACGCAGCCGCCGACTATATATGCCTCAAATCCGTTTTTTTCAAGTTCTGATATAATCAGTTTGGCAGCTGCCGGCATTTCGATTTTAACCATATTAATCACTCCTCGATACAGTATTATATCATTGAAATGTAAAAATTCACAGGCTAAAATAATTTTTTTTAACAATGTGTAGTTTTTGTCGCATGAAATATGGTACAATATATACAGAACATAAAATTGGGGAGGGGATATTTATGAAAGAATTAGCAATATTTTTCGGGATATTAATAGCAATTTCACTTTTAAACGTACTATATGCGAATGTAAAAGAGTTTGCGGCGGTTAAGTGTGAGGAAACATTCTGCATGAATAAAGCTGAAAGCGGAAGTACATATTGTGCGGAGCACCAACCGACACCAAAGCCGACTTTTAAACCGGTACCGACCGCAGAACCGACGATTGCGCCGCAAGTTACGCCAAGACCGACAGCAGCACCAAGATATACCGCAAGACCGTCATATACATCTGCACCAAGATATACCGCAAAGCCGTCAAGCGGTTCGTCATATAAAAGCAATTCATCTTCAAAGGGGAAGAATTCGTCAAAATCATCGTCATACAAATCCTATGATGAGGGATATGAGGCGGTGTATGACGATGATGATTATGATGATGAACGTTATAAATACGATAAGGACTATGCCGACGGTGTAGATGATGCGATGGACGAAAGAGAAGATGATTGGTAAAATAAACGGGGCTGTTTGACAGCCCCGTTTATTAGTTCGCAGTAAATTGCGAAAAACACAAATTTTTATCTATTTCTCAGCATTTTCAAAATCTGAACAACAATAAATGTACCCAGTGATAATCCGTATACCGATAAAAGTTCGGTCATGGTAAGCGGTGCAACCGAGAATATGCCTTGCAAAGCCGGTATTAAAAGCACCGAGTTAAGGAACACAAAACCTATCAAAAACGCACCAATCATGCTCTTGTTGTTCCACATTTTCCTTGTAAACCATATTGCTCTGTCCGATTTACAGTTAAATCCGTGCACAAGTCTTGACAAGCATAGCGTTGCAAATGCCATTGTGCTTGCAACGTCAGCATTTCGCATATAGCCTATATAAAATGCCGCCATGGTCATAATGCCTATCACAAGTCCCTCTATACCGATATTTGTTATGACACGTTTGGTTAGGATTGACTGATTTTTCGGACGTGGTTTTTCGGTCATTACATCACTGTTGTGCGGTTCTACACCCAATGCAATCGCCGGCAGACTGTCGGTGAGCAGATTTATGAATAACAGATGCACCGCTTTAAAAGGTACAGGTAATGCCATGATTGACGCATATAGGACGGAAAGTATTCCGGCAGCGTTGCCCGAAAGCAGGAATTGGATTGCACGCTGAATGTTTTTATAAAGGTTACGTCCGTTTTCCACGGCTTTTACTATTGTTGCAAAATTATCATCGGTAAGTACCATTGATGCCGCATCTTTTGCCACTTCACTGCCTGTTATACCCATGGCAACACCTATATCCGCCTGTTTCAGTGCGGGAGCGTCATTCACACCGTCGCCCGTCATGGATACGATATATCCTTTTCTCTGCCAAGCACGAACTATTCGTATTTTGTGTTCGGGAGATACTCTCGCATAAACGGCGACGTCGGTGACGAAACTGTCCAATTCGTCATCGGACAGATTTTCTATTTCACTGCCCTCGACAGCTCGGCGGTTATCGTCCAATATGCCTATTTTTTCGGCTATTGCGGAGGCGGTGATAAGGTGGTCGCCGGTTATCATTATCGGCAGAATACCCGCACTTTTACATTTTGCAACGGCATCGGCACTTTCCTCTCGTGGAGGGTCCTGCATTGCGATAAGTCCCAAAAGGATATATCCGTTTTCGTCCGCAACGGTTACATCGGGAGAATTTACGTCTTTTTCGCACACCGCAAGTACACGCAGACCCATTTTTGAAAACTGCATATTTACGCTTTTCAGGTCCGCTAAATCAGCGTCTGTGAATTTACGCTTGCCGTCTGCGGTTTTCACTTCGAGAATGAGCGGTGCAAGCACGTCAACCGCACCTTTGGTAAGCATTTTATAGTTTTCGCCGATTTTGTGGACAGTGCTCATAAGTTTTCGGTCGGAGTCAAACGGTATCTCGCCCAAACGTGGATATTTCTCACGCATATCCTCATAAGGCAGACCGTGTTTTTTTGAAAAATCTATAAGTGCGATTTCTGTCGGGTCGCCTATTTCCTGTCCGTCCTTGCGGATTGAATCGTTGCACAGTGCACCGTCTATTATAAGCTGGGCTTGACGTTCGTTTATTTTATCGTCTTTGTCGATTATTTTTCCGTCAAAATAAAATTTTTGTACGGTCATTCTGTTCTGCGTCAGAGTACCGGTTTTGTCGGAGCAGATTACCGACACACTGCCAAGTCCCTCCACCGCTTGAAGTTTGCGTATGATTGCATTTTCTTTTGCAAGCTTTTGCGTTCCCACCGAAAGTACGATAGTGACGATGGAACTCAGTGCTTCGGGGATTGCGGCTACCGCAAGCGCCACCGCAAATATAAATGCGTCGGAAAAACCGGTTAATGAGATATTTCCGCTTCTGAACAGAGTAAGTGCCATAACAACAACGCATATGCCGATAATAATAAATGAAAGTTTTCTGCCGAAATCGTCAAGACTTTCCTGTAATGGCGTTTTCTTTTCCTGCGTATTCTTTAAAAGGCTTGCGATTTTGCCTATTTCCGTGTTCATGCCTGTTGCGGTGACAACCATTTTCGCTCTGCCGTAGGTCACAAAACTGCCCGAATATACCATATTAACTCTGTCACCGAGAGCTTTTTCGCCGTCAAGGACAGTGTCTTGCTTTTCGACAGGCTCACTCTCACCCGTCATGGCACTTTCATCAATTTTCGCAGACGCATTTTCTATAATACGTCCGTCGGAACAGACATAGTCGCCTGCCTCCAAAACCACAATATCGCCGACAGCAACGTCAGCTCCGGCAACGATTTTTACTTCGCCGTTTCGGATAACCTTTGCCGTCGGAGCGGACATTTCCTTTAAACTGTTCAGCGACTGCTCCGCTTTCAGGTGCTGAACAGTACCGAGTACGGCGTTTATGGTGATAACCGCCAATATAACAACCGCACTTTCAGCATCGCCCAATATGCCCGAAATAATCGCCGCTATTATAAGTATGATTACAAGAAAATCCTTGTATTGGCTCAAAAATATCATAATCGGACTTTCTTTTTTTGTGTCGGCAAGTACATTTTTGCCGAATTTTTTTAGGTTTTCCTCAGCCTGCGACTGCGATAAACCGTTTTCGCCCGTGCCGAGCTCGGATAGAACATCTTCCTTTTTCTTTTGATAAAATTCCATAACAGCCTCCATAAACATTTATTTTGGGGATAATAATAATAAAAAAAGCAAGACTTCCACTGCAAAATAATTGCAGTAAAAGTCTTGCTTTATAAATATGAACCGGACCGTATCGGTCGTAATGACGATTTCATATACACAGCAGTTATACTGTGCAAGCTACTCCCCTTCACTTCACAATTATGGTAACATATTTTGATTTATTTGTCAATTATAAATTGTGAATTTTTGAGATAAAATATTCAAAAACAAAAAAACAGACAAGCCGTTTAAGACTTGTCCGCTTAGTCCTATTCATATTGGGGGATATTTTCGGACTGTACCAATATAAAATTGGATTTTAGGGGTTAATTGAAAAAGTGTGTGTTTATGGGGAGGAAAATCAATTTACTAAAAAAATCGGTCTATTGATTGACCTCGCTTAGCCGCTTTATCGGCTACAATTAAAGTATAAATAAAAGATATGTCTTTTGTGTGAACTTTTGATTAACAATCAGTGAAGAATATATTATGCAAGATAATTTTGCATGATGTTAATGTTGTTTCGGTCGGTTTCGATTAATTGCTCGGCAATATTCCGTGCGGACGGACTTACGTTGACATTGCTGTTTACAAGTCTTGTTATCTCGATAATACCCAGTGTACTGCCGTTAATCAGAATTTCCGCCATGTGACCCGACGTTTGGTTTGTTATGGTGGCAAGGCTGACCGCCGACCACATTCCCGCTTTTGTGATAAAATCATTTTCGGGAGGCAATAAGCGGTAGCCGTATAATTCGTTTGCGGCGGCATTGGCTATGTTTTGATACTTATTATACTGCTGTTTGAGCACATTTTTAAATTCGGCGGATTGGGTTTTGGATAAAAGCACATTTATGGCGTCTGCGGCAATTTTGGTGCTTTTGTAAACTTCGTTTAAAAGGTTTATAGTTCTGTTATCGGCTGTATTCATAAAAATCGTCCTTTCTGTTTTGACAAAATGCAAATCAAACTGTATTTTTTACGGATTTTACACTATTTTTTATGTCAGTATATAGTTATTTTAATCACTTTAATTCAAAGTATGACAGACAATTTTCGTTTATAAAATTAGAATATTATGGTAAAATATTGATATGAAAAGGGGTGTTTTAAATGTATTCGAGTACGGTACAAAAGATATGCAAATATTGTCAGTGGGCAAAGCCTGCGGTAGGTGTGGAAAATTATATGCGGTGTGACGTATACAGAGGATTTTTTACACTCGGACATTCGTGCATTAATTTTAAATACGACATATTCAAAAAAGATGTACACCGCTTGCCGGACATATCCTCTTTGGGATTTACCGCCGCCGATTTTTCGATAGATTGATACGGTATTTTTTTAATTTGTAGAAAATTGCGAAAAACGCAATGACGAAAAATCAAAAATGCTGCCTTATTCCTCCGCCCACAGGCAGTGCGTCTGTCAGAAACTTTTTAAAAATATGTGTAGGTTTGTCAATGATGTGTTACACAATCGGTCAAAAAATTTCGCCGTCTTGCAGGAAAGCCTTAATGTAATCAA
>CAKSNH010000029.1 GCA_934476075.1 uncultured Clostridia bacterium
C
This sequence comes from uncultured Clostridia bacterium, assembly GCA_934476075.1. Classification (GTDB taxonomy): domain Bacteria; phylum Bacillota; class Clostridia; order UBA1381; family UBA1381; genus CAKSNH01. Next base: position 2 of record CAKSNH010000029.1, read on the forward strand.
CTACACTTTTGGTTATATCTACATTTGTGTAGCGGAAGAATGACGCTACTGTGAACTAAATTTATCTTGCGGTGGATTATGCACAAACTAAAAATTAGCGTCCTATCCTAACATAGCTAAAATCAAAGCGTAGTGCAGACTGACGTTGCCCCCATTTAGCGACGGGGACGTTTCACTTCCCCATAATTATAGACATTATCAAATTATAGCGAACCCTTTGGAGTTCGCTTTGTCCACGTCCACAAAGCAAACGGAAAAGTCCGCAAGGGACACCCTTGACCCACACGCTGCAAAGCTATTGCAAGTGTAGATATTCCTGATGTGTCGGCAAAATTCACTTATTGCCTAGGGGCGTGAATTTTGTGCCGTCCGAGTATAGTGCTTGCGATGAGTTTGATTAAACATCGGGCACAAACAAAACATAGATACGGCATACCCTCTGTGCCCACTGAATATAGATATACGCTTTTTGCGTGTCCGTAGGGGTAAGTTTAGTGGGAAAGTGCAAGTGTAGATATGAATGAAAGTGTAGTGCGACTGACGTTGACCAAGTTTAGTTGGCAAGGGTGAGTTTAGATAGAAATGCAAGTTAGTGTTGGTTGTGCACATCATCCCAACAAATCCTAATTTACACCCCACCAAAAAACGTATCGGCAAAATTACCGATACGTTTTTAATATAGTAAGAGAGGGTTAGTTGCACGATACAGAAGTGGTGATACTCGAACCTATTGTAAAGGTTGTTTTTTGAGTACCGCTTGTGTATGTGCCGTCTGTATATAATCCGCCGAGTGATGTTCCCGTGCATGAACCTCCGCTGTATAGTGTGTATGAGGAGTTGGAGGTAAAGTCAGGTGTGCATACTATAACGGAATTATATTGCTTTGATGGTTTGAATGTTATTATGTCGTTGCCCGATGAATCCTTTATGTCAACGATAGTACCGCTTGATTGGTATGAACTGTATGTTATTGCGGCGGCAGGCTGATAACTGTCGTTTAATGACGCATTGGGAGATTCAGCCATCTTACTGTAACCTACGGCAATCAGAGTACCGCCCGACATAGCAATATGATAATTGCCGTCACCTTTGTCCAATGCACCGTTTCCGCCGCTTGCAGGACCGTTTACCACAATAGTACCGCCTGTAATTTCAATATCGCCGTTTGAATCAAGTCCGTCACCTTCGGCATTTATAAGAAGTGTACCGCCGTTAATGTATAGGTAACCGACACTTGAACTTTCGTCCATACCGGGCCCCATACCGCCGCCGCCCGAGCCGCTGCCGCCCGGATTAAATCCGCCGCCCCAGCCGGACAATGATGCGGTTGTTGTAGTGTCGCCGCCGGCAGCGTTTACACCGTCATCTTTTGCAACTATATCAATATAGCCGTCATTTACATAAATTTTATAAGCCTCTAAACCTTCGTAACAATTTTTGATATTGATTGTCGGAGTTGTATTCAGAGTATCGTTTTTGTCGATAGTAAGTTCCAAATCCGCATGGATACCGTCGTCGCCGGCTTGGATAGTGAATTCTCCGCCTGTGATTTCGATAGAACCGTCGGAATGAAGTGAGTCGTCACGGGTGTTAAGCGTATATGTACCGCCTGTAATCTGTACACCGTTTGTACCCTTTATACCTTTACAGCTGTAAGTTATGCTGTCAGCGTTGCTGTCACCGCCGGCGGTATTTGTAAAGCTTGTATATCCGCCGTCAGTGGTGATATTAAACGTACCGCCCGACAAAACTGCAATATCATCAGCCTGAATACCGTCATATGTAGGTGCAAGAGTAAGCGTACCGTCTGTAACATTAATCTTGCCGGCACAGGTAATTGCGTCTTGTGCACATGATTGTACCGTTACACTTCCGCCCGAAATTGTGATAAGCGTATCTGCTTGAATACCATCCTGACTGCTGTTGATTGTAGTATCGCCGCCCGAAATTGTGATAACGCTCAAAACCAAATCGGTCGGAACTGCGGTCAGAGCATTGCCGTCAGCATCAACCGCATCATCGTCAAGAGTAACTTCCGCCAATGTACCGTTTGTCTTGACAGAATCTTCACCGCTTGTTATATCTATTGTTCCGTCCTCGATATTTACAAATCCAAAGGCTTGAATACCGTCACCCGTTGAATTGATTTTAAGGGTAGGAGCACCTTTTTTAGATGATGTAATCGTTATAGTACCCAAATCCTCGGCAGATGTTTCATAAGCTGTGTTATCGGATTGTATACCGTCACCGCCGCTTGTTATGGTAACATTTGAGTTGCCCTGTACAGTTACGGAATCATTACCCTTTAATCCGTGGTTTACGGCGGTTACATTAATTGTACCTGTTTTAATCTTCAAATCAGCCTTACAGCCGATACCGTTTTTGTAATTGCCGTTTACCGTAAGCGTACCGCTGCCCTCGATAGTCAAATCACGCTTTGAATATATGCAGGCATTGACGGTGTCATCGGTATATGCTGTACCGTCGGTGAAAGTATTGGTTGTACCGTCGGTCAGGGTCAAAGTGATTTTGCCGTTTAGTCCGCAGATAGGAGCGGAAGTGGTGCAGGTAACATTTGCATTATTCAATGTAATGTTTACTTTTTCCGACTTGTCGGCTGTATTTACCACAATCTGACCGTTATCAAGAGTACCCTCGATAGTATAATTGCCGGCAGCACTTATTGTAAGCACCGTACCGTCAACCGTAACATTTTCAACGCCGTCAGCATTGATAGACGTATTTTGCAGATGAATGATACCATCTCCCTGAGGTTCGGTTGTAGGAGCGGTGTAATCGGCGGATTTTCCGTAAGGTATGGAAATCATACCGTTATCATCATATTGCATCAGAAAACATCTGACCGAATAATTGTCGGGAATATCCAGCTTGTTTTCAAGAGTGAGAGTATGTTCGCCCAAATCAAAATCGGCGTCAATATCCGCAAAGCGGATACCCGTCATAATACTTTCGCTGTCATAAACCGCAATAACGGCTTTACCCGCCTTTTCAACGGCATTGTTTACGGTCACGTCAACGCTTTCGACGCTATTGTCGGTGATATTGAATTTGTTAAATGAAATAGCGTCGGACGTGTCGGCAAATGCAGACACAGACGCAATATTAAGTGCCAAACAGGAAATCACACCGATTGACAGCAGACGTTTTTTTAATATCGAACGCTTTCTGCCGGCGAATATCCCGTTATGAAAAGAATTTTTCATAATAAATTACCTGCCTTTCATTTATAGAGAATACCCGTTCCCTATTTTTTGGTTAATATAATATTCGCAGGGTAAATAAGCTTTTTTGGGGTGTATAAAAATTTTTTTTGATAAATTATATTTTCTATAACAATAAGTCGTTTTTTTAACCAAAAAAATCTGCAATATAATATCAAAATATGCTATGATATATATGTAGATTATTAAAAAAGAAAGGGTTGTTTAAAATGAAAATATTAGCAAATACTCCGCCGATGGGGTGGAACAGCTGGGATTGTTACGGAGCGAGCGTGTGCGAGGACGAGGTTAGAGCAAATGCCAAATATATGGCGGAAAACCTGCGTTCGTGCGGCTGGGAATATGTTGTGGTGGATATACAATGGTTCGAGCCGAACGCAAAAAGCAATGAATACAATAAAGATGCGGAGCTTATCATGGACGAATATTCACGTCTTATGCCGGCGGAGAACCGTTTTCCGAGCAGTGCGGGCGGCAAGGGATTTAAACCTCTCGGTGATTATATCCACAGTCTTGGACTGAAATTCGGTATACATATTTTAAGAGGTATTCCGAAACAGGCTGTCCGTGACAATACAAAAATTCTCAACACACCGTACACCGCCCGTGACATTGCGGATACGGAAAGCACCTGTTCATGGAACGGCGATATGTACGGAGTAAATCCCGAAAAAGACGGAGCACAGGAATATTATAATTCAATAATAGGTATGTATGCTGATTGGGGTGTTGATTTTATCAAGGTTGACGATATTTCAAGACCGTATCATAAGGGTGAAGTGGAGCTTATCCGCAATGCGATAGACAGCGTGGGCGGAGATATGGTGCTTAGTCTGTCGCCGGGGGCTGCACCTGTTTCGGAGGCAAAACACCTTGCCGAGCACGCCAATATGTGGCGAATGTCAGACGATTTCTGGGATACATGGGGACAGCTTTACGAAATGTTCGGTTTTTGTGAACAATGGTATCCGTATGTTAAGCCGAATCATTTCCCCGATGCGGATATGCTGCCTCTCGGCAAAATCGGTATACGCAGTCTTGGCGGCGGCAGAAGCACCAATTTCACCAAGGACGAGCAGATGACAATGATGTCATTGTGGTGTATTTTCCGTTCACCGCTTATGTTCGGCGGAGATATGACATATAACGATGACTGGACTTTGTCGCTTATGACAAATATTGAATTACTGCATATATTAAAGCACAGTCATGCGGGCAGACAGGTATACCGCAAGGACAAGCATATTGTGTGGGCGGCAAATGACGATAACGGCAGAGCGTATTATATGGCACAGTTTAACGTGGGCGAAGAAACCGAAACCGTAAGCACACCCGTATCATTTTTGGGCATAGAAAAGCCGGTCATGGTGTATGATATTTGGCAGCAGCAGGAACTGGGCGAGTGTGAGGACGGAGTGATAATATCGGAAGTACCTCCGCACGGAGTTGCATTGTACAGATTGGACGTGTGATATATGGAACAGATAGAGATTACAAAGCGTGCAAAAAATTATATTGACAGTCTTGCAAACGGAGTAAATCCGCTTGACGGAAGTATCATAGACAATGACAGCGTATTAAATGACGCAAGGATAGTAAGATGTTTGTTTTATGTGTCGGGGATATTGGATAAGGTGATAGAAAACGGCGGAGAGGTGACAAAGGGCAAAAAGCCGAAACGTCAGAAGTTTGCACTTACCGATGAACAGAAAGACGGTCTTGCCGCTGTGAGGCATGAACGCATTATAAGCGAGATTGCGACTGAAATAAACAATCAGATTGACACCGAGAATATGCGGCGAATATCCGCCACAAAAATAGCCGATTGGCTTGTGGAAAAGGGATTTTTGACTATCGAGGAGCGAAACGGAAAAAATATTAAAGTTCCGACCGAGGACGGAGCGGTACTGGGAATAAAATCCTATCATGTAAACGGACAGTACGGCGAATATGATGTAAACCGATATGACATCAATGCACAGCAGTTTATATATGATAATATGGACGAGATAATCGAGTTTGCACAAAGGAGCAAAAAGCCGAAACGTCAGCCGTTCACGCTTACCGATGAACAGACGGCAAGTTTACAAACGGTAGATTATGAATGTACGGCAAGCGAAATTGCGGGGGAGATAAATAATCAGATTGACACCGAGAATATGCAGAAAATATCAGCCAAAAGGATAGCCGACTGGCTTTTGGAAAAAGGATTTTTTACTGTTGAGGTGCAAAACGGACAGAATAAAAAAGTTCCGACCGAAAACGGAAAAGCACTGGGAATAAAATCCTATCATGTGACCGGAACGGACGGAGAATATGACGTAAACCGATATGACCCGAATGCACAGCAGTTTATATATGACAATATGGACGAGATAATCGAATTTATGCAGAGATAATCTGTTTCAAAACCGCAATATAGCCTTGAATAATATTGCAAAGTGGTGTAAAATCAAGTATAGATGGTAAAATGGGAGGATTTTTGATGCGTACGGAATGGAAAATACGAATTGCATTGATAATAGTTGCGGTTGTGAGTCTGGGTGCGGTAATAGCATGGTTTAAAGCACCTACGGGAAAGAAAGAAGAAAAGGAAGTATATAATAATATAGAGGAGTACCAAGCACTGCCGAAGGTATATGATGTATCTACAAGAGCGGGTTTTATATCCGAGCTTGTAGATGTGTACGAAAATATCACAGGCGGAGAAATCAAGCTTGCCAAGAAAAAAAGCTTGTTTACAAGTGAAAACGAGAATATCAACAAAGCATATGAAATAGGACTAATCTCCGAGAATGACAAAGCGTTCTACTCCGACACCGAGGGAGTATCCGCACAGGATACGGGCGAGCTTTGTTATAAGCTTATGGAAATAGCCGACAGCGGATATACCCTGTCGCAGGACGAGTCGGCACATATTCTGAACGGAGAGTATAATAATTCCGTACTTGACGAGGACGGACGTTCGGCATATGCTTTTTTGGTTAAATACGATATTATAGTAAAAAATTTCAATGAAAATCCGCTTATGTCGCTCACAAAGGATAATGCACAGAGTATTATTGACAATTTCAAAAATACATTTGATGCAAATATGATTTTTTATGTAGACGATAAGCCTGTTTTGATAGGCGAAAGCGGAGATAAACTGATTGAGAAATTCGGCAATCCGAACAGGATAGATAAAACCGAGTTCGGGTTTGAATGGTATGTGTATAACGGCGATTATGATAAATTTATGATGGTCGGCGTGGAGAAGAACAGAGTTTGTGCGTTTTTCTCCAATTCGGACAAGTTTAAGTACGGCGACGTGAAAAGCGGAGCGGACTATAAGACGGTAAAAAATCAGACGGACGGGCTAAGCTTTATAGAGGACGAGCAGACCAACAAGGTTGATGCGGTGTATTATAATCCGTATACGGCAAAAACGGATATCGATGAAGATGTACAGCATTGCCGAAGTGAAGAATTGTTTGATTTTATCAATGCGGCAAGGGTGAAGAAAAAACAGGTTATGTTTATCGCAAGTGATGAACTTATGACCGATACATACGAAAACAGCAAACAGATTATGAATACGGGTGCGGAACGAGGAGTAAGCGGACAGATAGCGAGCTTTGAGGCAAAGGATATTTTCAGCGGTTATGAGAATATGCTGTCGCTGAGATTTGCGGACTTGTGGGAATTTTCGCCGAAAGCGTTGGCATACGGCGGTATAGGTGTGTACGGCGGTGAAAAGGTGCATATAACCGTCGGAGTGCAGGAGGGGAATGCGGTAAATATTCCGCAGCCGCAGAAGGTGTCGCCGGCAAAAACGGAATATCAGCCGATAGAGAGCGGAACGGCGGCGGTATATTCGCCCGTAAGCGGCGATTGTATCACGGCGGGCGAGAATGTGAAGGTTGTATTTTCGGGAGTGGGAGCACAAAAGTATCATGTGGAGATACAAAACTGCGAAACTCGTGATTTTGTTGTAAATGCGGATATTACGGGCGATTTGACCGAGTATGATATAAGTGCGGACAGGTTTACCGAGGGTGTGGACTATGCTATGACGGTGACGGGCGAATACGGCGGAGCGGAAACGGTGAATTATTTTGCGGAGTTTTCGTACGGCGAGCCGAAACCGATTGAGATTTTGTCGCCTACCGCCGAGCATGATTTGACCGATATAAATCCGAACATCAATATTATATGGCGGTCGGACGTGTATACCGATTTTCAGATAGACTTGTATAATGCGAAAAATCAGCCTGTTGCATCGTCAAGAGTTATAGATAAGAGCGAAACCGAGGTTACGGGACTTGAAGCCGGCAAGTATATGCTGAGGGTGTCGGCGATGCGGCGTGACAGCAATATAGTCAAAACATATGCGGAAACTGCCTTTGAGATAACCAAAGAGCCGACAACCACAGTTGTAACGGGCGGTGCAACGGGAAAAAGAACGTCGGGAAGTTCTTCAAAGAGGACGGGAGCGTCATTTAAGTCGAGCAATTATTCAAATGTATTCGGCGGAAAAGTGGCGGTGTACTCGTCAAAAGCGGAGGCGGACAGAAATATGCGTACAATCACAATCCCCGTATGGCATTTGGCGGGTGACGGAAGTAAAGTATCGGCAACGGCAAGCCTTACGGTAAATGCGGCGATTGCGGACGAGGTTTTGGAGATATTCACGAAGATATATAATTCGCCGGAGCAGTTCCCGATAAAGTCGGTCGGCGGATATAATTGGAGGAATACCGCCACGGGCAGTCAGTCGCAGCACAGCTACGGAACGTGTATCGACATAAATCCGAACGAGAACTATTGTATCTACCGTACGGGCAAGAAGATAGGCTCGTTCTGGAAACCGGGACAAAATCCGTATTCTATGCCGGAGGACGGTGTGGTTATACAGACGTTTAAGGCTTATGGCTGGACATGGGGCGGAGAATGGAATTCTTTGCAGGATTATATGCACTTTTCTTATTTAGGTGGTTGATGTTTGGGGTGCGGTTGTGTTATAATAACCTCACGAGATAAAACGAAATCGGAGATTTCTGTATCTCGGAGAACATTGAAACATAATACTCCGGCAACATTCAGCTGCCTGCGTTGTTATGTTATAATGTCCTTGCGGGCGAGCATTTTGCCTGTGGTGTATAGGGAGAGGGAATTGATTTTCAAAAGGGAAAGAGAGGAATGTTATGGAAGGAAAGGCGGATTATACCGCAAAGGCGAAATTGGGGAAAAAGAGCAGAACAAAGGCGATAGTGATTATTGCGGTGATTTCATTATTTGTCGCACTGGGGGTATTTTTGACGGTGTGCAATATATTTGTGGGGAAATATTTGTTTTGCATAGGTTATCTGATAGCATCGGTTTTGGGGCTGTGCTATGTTGTTATTGAGATTAATTCGATTTTTGCCACATTTTTGGCAACCGATAAGAAACATATTTATATGAAAAATTGGGTAAACGGCTTTGTTCCGTTCAATTTAAAACATAAATTGGGCTTTGTGCGTGAATTTATACCGGCAAAGACCACAACCGTGGAGATAAAGATGGCGGACGTGAAAGAATGTATGATGGGGTCGTCATCGTTTTTGAAAAGGCATTGCGGTGATAACAAGAATTTTATTGATAAGATTACCGATTTTGAAAAAATGGGAGTTGTCAATAAGTCACGCATTAAGCGTATGGATTATTTCTATATTGAAACCAAAAGCGGTGAATCGTGCTTTATGCCGGTAACGGGCTTTGATGAGGACGAGCTTGCACAGATTGTATATCAGATTGAGAAAAGCAGTAAAATTGAGGTAAGATGCAATAATCATGATATTGTAAAAAAGTGCGAACTGCTGAAAATGAAGATATGAAATAAAAATGTAAAATAAAAATTTAAAAAAACTATTGGAATTTTTGCGGTTGTATGTTATAATGAATACATAGACGTTAATTTTATATATTTACATATTGTAGATTGAAAAAACAATCAATTATTTATGCAATTTGCACAAAAGGGTATAGTGTATGTTATATTTAATTGACAAAAAATTGAGTTTATTTATAAAATAAATTGAATTTTTATTAAAAAGGGTTTATAATGTGTGATATATGAATGTATGTCATATGGGCGTTTATATTTTGTATAACGCACAAATAAAAGTATACAAAGTATGCAAAGAAAAATATTTTTTTAGAAAAGGGGTAAAAAACAATGAAAAAATCATTAAACAAAGTAATCGTAACTCTTGCTGCGGTAACAGCATTGACAGCTGCAATGGCAGTTACAGCATCAGCTGCGGTTGTAACAGACCAAAGCACAACAGACGGTAAGACAACAATTACTGCTAACGTAACAGGTAAAGCTGCAAACGAACAAGTAACAATGTTGGTTTTGAAACCGACTGCTAACACAACAGACGGTATTTCAGAAGATGAAATCGCTTACATTGACCAAAAGGCTGCCGATGCAGACGGTAAAGTTACATTTACAATGCCTATCGGTACAACAACAGCAAATGAAAAGTATGCGTTGCTAAGCGGCAGTACATCAGCAACAGCAGCTGACACAGGCGAAGTTGTAATTCCTGGTAATACAACTGTGATTAAGTATGGTGATGTAACAGGCGACGATAAGATTATGGTTAATGACGCTGTTAAAGTTTTGGATTATATAGCAGAAAATATTGAGTTGACAGATGCTGAAAAACTTTGTGCAGATGTAACAAAAGATAGCAAAATCATGGTTAATGATGCTGTTGAAATCTTGAAGTACATAGCTGAAGAAGATGTGAGCTTTGATACGTCATGGATGAAGAAATAAGAATATTTTGATTATAAAAAAGCAATTTTTTAATAATAAAATTTATTCATTTTTGAAGGGAGAAAAATAAATGAGAAAGACAAAGAAAGTGCTTTCTGTAATTTGTGCCTTGGCAATGATTTTCTCAATGTTCAGTGCATTTACAATTGCAAAAGCCGATTCAGTAGTAGGATTTAAAGTAACTGTTGTAGACGACACTACTTCTACGACAGATGGTGGTCAGGCAACTGTTAATTTCAGTATAACAGGTGTTAGTCAAATTAAGGGTGTGCAAATCAAATTGCCTTTGGCAAGCACAGGTTTGACATCTGCAAAAGCAGACATTACAATTGCTGATAAGTTGAAGAATGCAGATGGTTCATCAACATCTACAAACTTCTCGGCAAAGGGTACAGCAATAGCAGTATGGAGTAATGCAACTCCTGTAGAAATTACAGAAGATGATGTACTTGTGTCAGTTAAAGTAACAGCTGAAACAAAACTTGCAGCGAAGGCAGCGATTGAAATTTTGGCTGATGATTCAATGATTACAGCAGGTGATGATGCGTCATATACAGGTACACAATTAACAAATGATACAGTTGAAATTGGTGTAGTTAAAGCTTCAGTTGGATTTACAAATGAGGTTGTAGCATCATCAGTAAAAGTTGGTGACAAAGTAACAGTTAACTTTAAGGCTGACGGTGTTACATCAATTAAAGGTATTCAAATTAAACTTCCTGTAAATACAACATATTTTGATTGTTCTAAAGCAGACGTTACAATTGCTAGTAAGTTGAAGGATGCAGATGGTTCATCAACATCTACAAACTTCTCGGCAAAGGGTACAGCAATAGCAGTATGGAGTAATGCAACTCCTGTAGAAATTACAGCAGATGATATTTTGGCAACAGTTGTTCTAACAGTTAAAGCAGAATTGCCGAGTGACATTAAGATGAGTGTTTTAACTGATGATTCAATGATTACAGCAGGTGATGATGCATCATACACTAGTGATACAATTTTTGCTGATGATGTAGTTGTCAGTGCAACACCTGCTACAACATACACAGTAACAGTTGCAGATGCTGAAAACGGTACAGTAACAGTTGACAAGGCAACAGCTGCTGAAAATGATAAAGTAACAATCACAGCAACACCTAGCGAAGGTTATGAAATTGACACAATCACAGTTACAGATGCAGACAATAAAGCAGTAACAGTAGCAGATGACAACACATTCACAATGCCTGCTAAGAATGTAACAGTAAAAGTTACATTTAAGGTTTCAGGCGGCAGCACAGAAGATGCTTATAAGCTAACAGTTAGTGCTTCAAATGCAACAGTAACATTGAAAGATGCTGATAATAATATAGTTAAATCAGGCGCAAGCGTAAAAGTTGGTACAGTTCTTACAGTAACAGTAGAACCTAATACAAACTACACAGTATCAGCAGTTAAGTTCAATAACGAAACTTTGACAGCTAACGAAGATGGTACATACACAATTACAATGCCTAATAAGGTATCTTCATTGTCAGTAACAACAACAAAGAATTCTTCATATGAATTCACAGCTGATGTTGATAAGACAGCCGGCACAAAGATTGGTACAAAGTATGAAGTAACATTTACAGATAATGCTTCATTCACAGGCACAAAGCATGACAAGTTTGATGTAGTTGTTCAAGTTTACAATTCATCAAAAGTTGCAGCCGGTTACATGATTTTCAAGGATGTAACAACAACTGATACAGTAACATTCTATATTCCAAAGAATTCAACAGCATCAGTAAACTTTGTTGACGAACTTAATGATAGCAGCAATTCACTAGGTAATGTAATTGCACAAAAGGTTTCAAAATAATAGTAAACAGATAAAGTATATAGCGGGGATAAAATCCCCGCCATATACATAAGACAGGGAGGTTTGTCATTTGAAGAACAAAAAGACAATTAGCTTTTTGCTGGTTATGGCAATGATTTTCTCATTTGTTTGCCCTGCGTTTGCTGCAACATCAACAACTGTTAAAACAAACGCCTCTTCTTATAAGTGGGGTAGTACTGTTACTATTTCAGGTAAAGCAGAGGAAGCTCAAATGTTTAAAATCACAAGTCCGGCCGGCGTGATTTTAGTATTGGATTCTGTTGAACCAAGTTCATCAGGTTCATATTCAGAAAAAGTAACTCTACCATCAGCAGCAGGTAACAACTGGGTGCTTGGTGAGTATACAGTATATGTAGGCAATGACGACAGCAATGCCACAACAAAATTTAAAATTGAATCAAGCAAGAGTAATGGCGGAAGTTCAGGCGGTAGCTCAGGTGGCGGCGGCGGTATCATAATTCCTAACACAGGTAATCTTGGTACAACAGGCACAATCACAGCTGTACTAAATCCAAACCAATACGGTTCATACGGTACAGATGCTGCTAATGTAAAAGTTACAGGTACAAAACTATCTGATAACACATTCTCAGTAAAGGCTGCTATTAATGGTACAGAATATGTTTCATTCGATGGTTATGACCCAATCATGGTTAAGATACCTTACAATGCAACAATCGCTGATACATACAAACTTGTAGTTCTTGATTCTAACAATAATGTAGTTCCAAGAAGTTTCTATAAGAACGGTTATATGTACATGGCAACATCAAATGTTGGCGGTATCTTCACAATCGCTGCTATTGATAAGTCATTCAACGATGTAACACAAGACTGGGCAGTAGAAGCTATTAAAGCTTTGGCAGCTCGTAACGTTATCAACGGTGTTGGTGACGATAACTTCGACCCTGAAAATGTCGTAACAAGAGCTCAATTCGTTAAGATGATTACAGCTATGTTCGATGTATTGGATTATTCAGCAGTCGGCACATTTACTGATGTTGCAAATGACGCTTGGTATGCTCCATACGTTGCAACAGCTCAAAAGCTAGGCATCACATTGGGTTATGAAGACGGCACATTCAGACCGGACGCTTCTATCACAAGAGAAGAAATGTGTGCAATGCTATATCGTGCAGCTGATGTATTGTCAGTACAACTTACAGCAACAACAGGCGAATCAACATTCAATGATGATGCTGCAATTTCTGATTATGCTAAGTCTGCAATCTATGCAATGCAACGTGCAGATATTATCCACGGTGTTGGCGACAACAGATTTGACCCACAAGGTATTTCTACAAGAGCTCAAGCTGCTGTAGCTATCTACAATATGTTCAAAGTTTCTATGAATTTGGCTGTTTGATTTTAAATAATCATTCATACAATTTATAGCTGATTTGAAATATTTAAGTCGGATAATTTAATTTAACTATAATTAGCTGTATAGTGAAGTCGGTAATTCGGCTTCATTATACGGCTTTTTGTGGTTATAAGACAATAAATTATGCAGCTAACAGTGGTCCGGTATTGAAATGAGTAATTGAAGTAAGTAATAGTGGTCAGTGGTTGGAATGGGTAATCAAAGAAAGTAATTGCGGATAGTGGTTGGAATGGGTAATCAAAGAAAGTAATTGCGGATAGTGGTTGGAATGAGCAATCAAAGAAAGTAATTGCGGATAGTGTTGGAATGGGTAATCAAAGAGAGTAATTGCGGATAGTGGTTGGAGTTAGCAATCAAAGAAAGTAATTGCGGATAGTGGTTGGAATGAGCAATCAAAGAAAGTAATTGCGGATAGTGGTTGGAATGGGTAATTAAAGAGAGTAGTTGCGGATAGTGGTTGAAATGGGTAGGTAGAGAGCAATTATAGTGATATATTTATATGTGCGGACGATGTCGGCAAGGATTTTATTGGATATGTATATATATGCTACATTTGATATATCTGATACAGCCGATACATTGGTATGGTGAACAATATATTTCGATTAATCATATGCGTTTGGTCAGATATAAATATATCAAAAATGAGAATAATACAAAAAGGCATTGCATTATGTGCATTATGAACCGATATTTTAAGTATAAAGCGGATAATATTCGGGGAAAAGCATAATAAACAGGAGGATTGAAATGGTTAATATAGGCAATGATTGGGACGAACTATTGAAGGACGAGTTCAAGTCAGAATATTATCTGCGGCTTCGCCAATTTCTGAAACAGGAATATTTTACTCACAAGATACACCCCGATATGTACGATATTTTCAATGCACTCAAATGGACATCATATTCCGACACGAAAATCGTAATTTTCGGACAAGACCCGTACCATGGCGAAAATCAGGCACACGGACTGGCGTTCTCGGTACAAAAGGGTGTGCAGATTCCTCCGTCACTGCTTAATATTTACAAGGAACTCCAAAACGAATTGGGACTATATATTCCAAACAACGGTTATCTGGAAAAATGGGCAAGGCAGGGTGTGTTACTGCTAAATTCCGCACTTACGGTGCGTGACGGATTGGCAAATTCACACCGCAATAAAGGCTGGGAACAATTCACAAACAAAGTAACCTCGCTTTTGAATGAACGCACCGACCCTGTTATATTCATGCTTTGGGGTTCTAATGCAAAGGAAAAAGCCGCACTTATCACAAATCCTAACCACAAGATATTATCGAGCGTACACCCAAGCCCGTTATCGGCGAGCAGAGGCTTTTTCGGCTGCGGACACTTCAAAACCGCCAACGAAATGCTTATCGGTATGGGCAAGACTCCTATCGACTGGCAGATTGAAAATATATAGCATTGAAAGGACTATTCTATGAAACTTCTTATTATCGACTCGAACAGTATTATAAACCGTGCGTTTTACGGCATACGCAGCCTAAGCACAAAGACAGGTACTCCCACAAATGCGATATACGGATTTTTGAACATACTTATCAAACTGATACGTCAGGTTGAACCCGACTATATATGTGCCGCATTTGACGTGAAAGCACCTACTTTCCGTCACGAGCAATTTAAGGACTACAAGGCACAGCGTAAGCCGATGCCCGACGATTTGGCAAAACAAATCCCGATTGCAAAAGAGATTTTATCGGCTATGAACATCACTGTTTTGGAAAAGGCGGGATACGAGGCGGACGATATTATCGGTACGGTGTCGAGAATTTGTTCCGAGAATGACGTGGAGTGCTTTATCGCAACGGGCGACAAGGACGATTTACAGCTTGTGGACGATAAGGTGCGTGTAATTCTGACGGTCACAAGAAGCGGTATGAACGAAACCGTTATCTATGACGAACAGGCGGTGTACGACAAGTACAGCGTCACCCCGACCGAGTTTATCGATGTAAAGGCACTTATGGGCGACCCGTCGGACAATATCCCCGGTGTTGCCGGTGTGGGCGAGAAAACGGCGGTATCGCTTATCAGCAAGTACCACAGCATTGAATACATTTATGAAAATATCGACAATGTAGGTCTGAAAGGTGCGATGTACAAAAAGATGGTTGATGGCAAGGATATGGCTTTTATGAGCAAACAGCTTGCCACAATCGACAAGAATGTGCCTATGGACATTAATATCGCCGATTACAAGGTGCAAAGTGCCGACAATGACACGCTTTATGAACTATTATCGGGTTTGGAACTTTTCAGCACGATTAAAAAATTGGAGCTTAGCGAACCGCAGAACAAAACCGTCACTTCAAAGGACTTTTTCGAGGATACCGAGATTAATGCGGTTACGGACATTGACGGAGTGAAAAAACTTGTGTCCGCTGTCGAGAAAAACCGTTCCTGTGCGATACTTTTTGAGTTGTCAAGCAAGAATTTTACCGCCGTAAACATTGCAGTCGGCAAAACGGCATACTGCATAACAATCGGAAACGGATTGTCACAGCAGGCGGTATTTGACGAGTTAAGACCGATTTTGGAAAGCGAAAAAACAGAAAAATATATGTACGACGTAAAGGACGCACTTGTCAGCCTTCACGAGATGTACGGCGAAAATATCGTAAAGGGGATTGCGTTTGACGGTGCGATTGCGATATATCTGATTGACCCGTCAAGGACGAATTACGATATTATAAGCGTTGCGGGCGAGTATTTGGGCGTGGTTATCGAGGCGGAGAACGAGGGCGAACAGATGTCGCTTTTTGATGAACAGTCAAGCGAAAATACCGACTTTTCGGGCAAAAAAGTGCTATGTATAGAGCCGTTGATGGAAATTGCCAAAAAGAAGATGGACGAACTTGGACAAAACGAGCTATACTACAATGTCGAACTTCCGCTTGTTGAGGTTTTGGCGGATATGCAGGTGTACGGATTTAAGATTGACCAAAATCAGCTGGACGAGTTCGGCGATATGCTCGGCGAGAGGATTGCGGTGCTGACAAAGGAAATCTACAACTATGCAAACGAGGAGTTTAACATAAATTCACCTAAACAGCTAGGTGTAATTCTGTTTGAGAAATTGGGGTTAAAGGTTATCAAAAAGACCAAAACCGGATATTCGACCAATGCGGAGGTTTTGGAAAAATTAAAGGGCGAGCACCCGATAATAGACCTTATTATGGAGTATCGTCAGCTTGCAAAACTGAAAAGCACATACTGCGACGGCTTGAAAGCGGTTATAAACCCGAAAACAGGACGTATTCACTCGGTATTTACACAGACAGTTACCGTTACGGGCAGAATAAGTTCGACAGAGCCGAATATGCAGAATATCCCGACAAGAACCGAGATAGGCAGAGAACTTAGAAAGATGTTTGTTGCCGAGGGCGAGGACTATATTCTGACCGATGCGGACTATTCACAGATTGAACTGCGTGTATTGGCACACATTGCCGATGACCAAACCATGATTGACGCATTTTTATCGGGCGAGGATATTCACACCGTTACCGCAGCACAGGTGTTCGGCGTGCCGGCCTCCGAGGTGACGGGCGAACAGCGAAGAAGTGCAAAGGCGGTTAATTTCGGCATTGTGTACGGGATAGGCGAGTTTAGTCTGTCACAGGATTTGAAAATATCGGTCGGAGAGGCGAAAAGGTATATACAAAGCTATCTCGACAAATACAGCGGTGTGCACCACTATATGGAGCACATCAAGGAACAGGCTCACAAACAGGGGTACGTTAAAACACTTTTGAATCGTATACGCTACATTCCGGAACTTGCATCGTCAAACCACAATCTGAAAGCATTCGGTGAGCGTGTCGCACTTAATACTCCTATACAGGGTACGGCGGCGGATATTATAAAGCTTGCGATGGTGCGTGTGCACAAGCGGTTGAAGGACGAGGGATTGAAGTCACGATTGATTTTACAGGTGCACGATGAACTGATAGTCGAAACCTTGAAAAGCGAACAGGACAAGGTTAAGGAAATATTGAAAACGGAAATGGAAAACGCAATGGATTTGAAAGTACCGCTGATTGCGGATATGGCTTGCGGAAAGAGTTGGTATGACGCAAAATAACATAATCGGAAAGGATAAAAATTATGCCGAAGAAATACTATGCTGTAAAGCGTGGACACAAGACAGGAATCTTTGAAACGTGGACGGAATGTAAAAAACAGGTGGACGGCTTTTCGGGAGCGATATATAAAAGTTTTACCGCAAAAGCGGACGCACTTGCATTTTTGGGCGGTAATACGGAAAAGTCCGCACAGGGGGAAACCGAAACTATACCCGAAACGGAGGCAACCGCATATGTTGACGGAAGCTATAATATCCGTGACAAGCGTTTTTCGTACGGGGCGGTAATTTTTCATGGGAACGAGGAATATACGCTGTCGGAGGCATTTTCGGACGCTGAGCTTGCAGCTATGCGAAATGTTGCCGGCGAGATTAAAGGTTCTGAGGCGGTAATGCGGTTCTGCGTGGAAAAGGGGATAAAAAGCGTGGCGATTTATCACGACTATGAGGGGATTGCAAGATGGTGTCTGGGCGACTGGAAAGCAAACAAGGACGGCACTCGTGCATATGCCGATTATTACAACTCGATTAAAGATGTTTTGAAGGTGGTATTTGTCAAGGTTAAGGGACATTCGGGGGATAAGTACAACGATATGGTTGACCGCTTGGCAAAAGACGCACTCGGAATAAAATGATTTGGGAGATAATTAATGAAAATAGGTAATGTAGAATTAAAAAACAATATCTTTCTTGCACCTATGGCAGGAGTGACCGATTTGCCGTTCAGATGCCTTTGCAAGGAGTACGGAGCAGGGTTTGTGTATTCCGAAATGGTGAGCACGAAGGGACTTTACTACAATGACCGCAAAACCGCAGACCTGTTAAAGCTTGACCCGTCGGAGCTGCCGGCAGCAGTGCAGATTTTCGGGTCTGACCCCGATATAATGGCGATGGCGGCGGAAAGACTGCAAAATTCGGGTGCGGCGGTGATTGACATTAATATGGGCTGTCCGACTCCGAAGATTACCAACAACGGTGACGGCAGTGCATTAATGAAAAATCCAAAGCTTGCCGGAAAGATTGTAGATGCGGCGGTGAAAGCATCGGATTTGCCGATTACCGTTAAGATACGCAAAGGCTGGAATGACGAAAATGTCAATGCGGTTGAGATGGCGAAAATACTTGAATTTAACGGAGCGGCGGCGATAACCGTGCACGGACGTACAAGGGAACAGTTTTATAGGGGTACGGCGGATTGGGATATTATAAAAGCGGTTAAACAGGCGGTTAAGATACCTGTTATCGGCAACGGAGATATTTTTACCGCCGAGGACGCAGTGCGTATGTTTGAGTATACGGGCTGTGATGCGGTGATGATAGGCAGAGGTGCACAGGGGAATCCGTTTATATTCAGACAGATTAAGGAACGCATGGAAAACGGCAGTGTGACATATTTCCCGACACCGGCGGAACGTATAGAAACGGCTCTCAGACACATTACAATGCTTGTTGAGGAAAAGGGCGAGAACCGTGGTATAAAAGAGGCACGCAAGCATATTGCATGGTATATAAAGGGTCTTAGAGGAAATGCCGAATTTAAAAACGAGGTGTTTAAGATAGTCAATCTCAAAGATATGGAGGATTGTCTGAACAGATACCTTGAATTGATAAGAGAAAAAGAGAATGAAATATAATGAAAACACACCTTGCCGGTATTGTCAAGGTGTGTTTTTGTATGTTCATAAATTTTTGAGTTTTTAAACAGCCCCTTAGGGGGTAGGAAAAAAGCTCAGAACGGACAGACTGAACCCGAAGGCGTACAAAGGTACTCCGAGAGGTGAAGTATGTTCGTAGCAAAAGAGAAATAATAAAAGAAAAATCATGAAAGAAGATTTTTCAACCTATAAAATATTGTAATATTAAAACCTTTTAATATTTATATAAGTATAGTCTTTTGCGGTCTGGGGTTTTTAAACAGCCCCTTAGGGGGTAGGAAAAAAAGCTCAGAACGGACAGACTGAACCCGAAGGCGTACAAAGGTACTCCGAGAGGTGAAGTATGTTCGTAGCAAA
>CAKSNH010000030.1 GCA_934476075.1 uncultured Clostridia bacterium
GCCGATTTTGACCTAGTCAAAATTACTTGACCAGTGGACGTGGACAAAGCGAACTCCAAAGGGTTCGCTATAATTTGATAATGTCTATAATTATGGGGAAGTGAAACGTCCCCAACGCTAAACTTGGACAACGTCAGTCTGCACTACGCTTTAATTTTAGCTATTTTAGGATAGAACAACAAATTGCAGTTTATGTTTACACAAGCAATCGGCTACACCCACAAATCCCAATTCATCAAAAAATACATCACCACATTTCAAAAAGTGTATATTTAATTAGTATATGCAGGAAAAATGTAAGATATATTCGTTAAAATGTTTAAAAAATAACAATAAAAATTATGCAAATAGCTGAAAATGTATAAATAAATTTGAACTATATATGAATTTTTGTAAAAGTGCTTGCAATGGGTAGGGTTTTAATATATAATATTAATAGTTATTTTTATGACTAGGTACTAAATTGATTAAAAGATTGGAGGTTGTAATTTTGGCTAAAACGTTTTTGAAAAAAGAACGGCATGAACTTTTGCGTGAAAAACTGAAACAAAATCCGTTTTTGAAAGATGATGAACTTGCAAGAGAATTTAACGTTAGTGTTGCAACTATCCGATTTGACAGAGCAGAACTGGGAATATCCGAGTATCGTGAGCGAATTAAAAAAGTTGCAAGGGACGGATATAACGGAATAAAAAGCAAACTTCCCGAAATGCTCGATTTAAACCCGATGCATGACGGTATATCCATGTTGCAGACCGATGATACTATGGTGTTTGGCGGAACGGATATTGTCAAAGGTCAGGCGATATTTTCGTTTGCGGAAAATCTTGCACTGAAAGTAATTGACGCAAAAGCGGCACTTATAAAAGTGGCGAATGTCAAGTATATAAAAGAAGTAAAGTCGGGCGACAAGCTTTTGGCAAAGTCGGAGGTTAAACGCATCAAGGACGATGAATATATTGTTTGGGTTAAAATTAAATGCAATATGACCGAGGTTTTCAGAGGTAAGTTTATGCTGGCAGTACCTGAGATTGATAAAAAGCAATCTTAATATATCGTGTGGAGGAATTTGACTTGAAGATAATTGTAGATGCTATGGGCGGCGATTATGCACCGTCAGTGCCTGTTGAGGCAAGTGTTCAAGGTGTAAAAGAATTAGGGATTGATGTTGTCCTTGTGGGTGACGAGAATAAGGTAAAGGCCGAACTTTCAAAGTATGAATATCCGACCGATAAAATTACGATTGTACATTCAGATGACGTTATAAGCAATTATGATGAACCGGCAAAGGCGGTTAAGAGCAGAAAAACCGCATCGGTTGTTGTGGCTGCTAATTTATTGAAAAACGGCGATGGTGACGCTATGCTTTCTATGGGAAGTACGGGTGCATTGCTTGCTGCGGGACTTTTGATAGTTGGAAGAATAAAGGGAATTGCACGTCCGGCTTTGGCGACAATTTTGCCGACAAAAAAAGAAAATTCACCGGTATTACTGATGGACGCCGGTGCGAATACCTCATGCAAGGCTGAAAATTTGGTTCAGTTCGGTGTTATGGGCGATATTTACATGAAAAATGTTATGGGTTTGAAATCGCCGAAGGTTGGTCTTATCAATAACGGTGAGGAGGAAAGCAAAGGCAACGAGCTTACAAAGGAAACATATCCGCTTATGAAAAATGCCGGATTTAATTTTATAGGAAATGTAGAGGGCAGAGATATTAATTCGGGCGAGGTTGATGTTGCGGTATGTGACGGATTTGTAGGAAATGTTGTTCTTAAAACAGTTGAAGGTATGGGACTTGCAATGAGTTCTCTTGTTAAAAAAGTATTTATGAAAAATGCTTTGACAAAGTTTGCAAGTCTGCTTGTAATGGGCGGATTGAAAGACTTCAAACGTGCGATGGATTACAGCGAATACGGCGGTGCTCCGCTTTTGGGAACTAAAAAGCCGGTGATAAAAGGTCACGGCTCATCAAATACCCGTGCGGTATATTCGGCATTGATACAAGCGAAAAAATTTGTTGAAACAAATGTTATAGATGATATTCAAAATTCAATTACGGAGGTAAAGGCAAATGATTAAGGCAAGAATTAAAGGAATGGGTTCATACACTCCTGAAAAGATTTATGATAACGCATATATGGAGTCTATTGTTGAAACCAACAATGAATGGATTGTGCAAAGAACGGGTATCGAGCAAAGACATATTGCAGCTGATGACGAATACACAAGTGATTTGGCTACCAAGGCAGCTCAAAAAGCGTTGGAAAATGCGGGCGTTACAGCCGACATGATAGACCTTATCATTGTTGCTACCGTTACTCCCGACTATTTCACACCGTCGGTTGCCTGTGTTGTTCAAAAGAATATCGGTGCAAAAAATGCAGCGGCTTTTGATATGAATGCGGCTTGTTCGGGTTTTGTTGCCGCATTGGTGACAGGTGAGAAATTTGTTGTTACGGGGACATATAAGAATGTGCTTGTAATCGGTGCTGACGCTTTGAGCAAGGCGACAGATTACAAGGACAGAGGTACTTGTATATTGTTCGGCGACGGTGCGGGTGCTGCTGTACTTTCGGCAAGCGACGAGGCAGGAATTTTGACATCATATATAGGTGCGAGAGGTGACGATTTCGAGAAAATCACAAACCTTGCATACAGAAATGACGATGCGGAAGTTGAAAAGCGTGTTTCGGACAGAAAAGATACCATCTGGATGGCAGGTGCGGAAGTTATGAAGTTCGCAGTAAGAATTATGCCTGAGGCTGCCGAAAAGGTTATTGCAGACGCCGGATTGACTGTTGAAGATGTAGACTTGCTTGTACCTCATCAGGCGAATATCAGAATTATTGACGGTGCTGTTAAGAGATTGAAAATTGATGACAGCAAAGTATACAAGAATATTCATAATCACGGCAATACATCAGCCGCATCGATACCTGTTGCATTGTGCGAGGCTATCGAGCAAGGCAGAGTAAAACGTGGCGACAAGGTCGTTATTGTAGGATTTGGTGCGGGTCTTACATGGGGTGCGGCACTTATTGAATGGTAAGAATTATATTTTGAAAGGACGGTAAATAATTATGAAATCAAGAATTTGTGACTTGTTAAATATTCAATACCCTGTAATTCAGGGAGGTATGGCTTGGGTTGCCACAGCAGAACTTGCAGCGGCTGTATCAAACGGCGGCGGTCTTGGTTTGATTGCGGCGGGCGGTGCTCCGGCTGACGTGGTAAGAGAACAAATACACAAAGCAAGAACTCTTACAGATAAACCGTTTGGTGTAAATGTAATGCTTATGTCACCATTTGCCGATGATGTTATGAAAGTTGTTATCGAAGAAAAGGTTGCGGTGGTTGCAACAGGTGCGGGTAATCCGGGTAAATATATGGCTGCTTTGAAAGAGGCCGGAATTAAAGTGATGCCTGTTGTGGCAAGCGTTGCTTTGGCTAAGAAGATGGAAAAGAGCGGTGCGGACGCTATCATTGCAGAGGGTACGGAAGCCGGCGGACACATCGGCGAATTGACCACTATGGTTTTGGTTCCGCAAGTGGTTGATGCGGTATCTATCCCTGTTGTTGCGGCAGGCGGTATTGTTGATTCACGAGGTGTTGTTGCATCATTTGCGTTTGGTGCGGAGGCTGTGCAGGTCGGTACAAGATTTTTATGCTCAACAGAATGTATAGCACACGATAACTACAAACAAGCGGTTATAAAAGCAAAGGACAGAGATGCGGTTGTGACAGGCCGTTCGACAGGTGCTCCTGTAAGAGCGTTGAAGAATAAACTTACAAAAGAATATGAAAAACTTGAAAAAGCCGGTGCATCGGCAGAAGAAATAGAACAGCTTGGTGTGGGCGGCCTTAGAAAGGCTACATTAGAGGGTGACGTGGAAATGGGCTCTTTGATGGCAGGTCAGTCAGCGGCTATGGTAAAGGCTATCGAGCCTTGTGCTGATATTATTAAGGATTTGTTCGCTCATGTTGATGATGTTATGGGCGGTATTTCAAGTAAATTGCAATAAGATATTTGGACTGCGGCAGTGCAGTCGGGAAAGGATAGGTTTGAAACTATGGGAAAATTAGCATTTGTATTTTCAGGTCAAGGTGCTCAGGCGGTAGGTATGGGCAAGGAACTTGCGGAAAATTTTCCTGTTGCGGATAAGACTTTTGATGAGGCAACAGAGGCGCTTGGGTTTGATACAAAAGAAATGATTTGGAACGGTGACAGCGATACTTTGATGATTACCGAAAATACTCAGCCGGCGATTGTTACAATGAGTACAGCCGCATTGAGAGTGTTGGAGGAAAAAGGCATCAAACCTGACGTTGTTGCAGGTCTTAGCTTGGGCGAATATACAGCACATATTGCATCGGGTTCTTTAAAATTTGCCGATGCGGTACGTTTGGTTAAAAAAAGAGGAAAATATATGCAGGAAGAAGTGCCTATCGGAAAAGGTGCGATGGCGGCTATTATTGCATTGTCGGAAGAACAGGTTATCGATTGCTGTAAGCAAGCGTCAGAGGTAGGTATTTGTCAGCCGGCAAACTTCAACTGCCCCGGACAAATTGTTGTATCGGGTGAGGTTGCAGCGGTTGAAAAATGCTGTGAAATCGCAAAGGAAATGGGTGCAAAACGTGCATTGAAACTGCCTGTATCAGCACCGTTCCACTGTGCAATGCTAATTGGTGCCGGCGAGAAATTGGCAAAAGAGCTTGAAAATGTGGAAGTTTCGGATATGCAAATTCCTGTTATCACAAATGTGACAGCCGATTATGTGGCAGACAAGGAAGATATTAAACCTTTGCTTATCAAACAGGTAAGCAATTCGGTTATGTGGGAAAAAACTATCGTCAAAATGATTGAGGACGGCGTTGATACTTTTGTTGAAGTTGGTCCGGGTAAGGCACTTAGCGGATTTATTAAGAAAATCAGCAAAGAAGTAAAGATATTTAACGTTGAGGATATGGCATCGCTTAATAAAACTTTGGAAGGTTTAGGCAAATAAGGTTAAAGGAGAGTTTGTGAAATGTTAAAAGGAAGAACAGCTATCGTTACAGGTTCGGGACGTGGTATAGGTAAAGCTATCGCATTAAAGCTTGCAAGCTACGGTGCAAATGTGGTTATCAATGATATTCCGTCATCTGATTATGCAGATGCTACAAGCGAAGAAATCAAAGCTATGGGTGTGGGTTCAATCGTTGTTAAAGGCGATGTAAGAAATCCTGCCGATATGGAAAACCTAATTAAGACAACAGTGGATACTTTCGGTTCTATTGATATTTTGGTAAACAATGCCGGTATCACGCGTGACGGATTAATGCTTAGAATGTCTGAGGAAGACTGGGATATGGTGCTTGACATCAATCTGAAAGGTGCATTTAACTGTATCAAAGCTGCCGCAAGACCTATGATGAAACAAAAACACGGTGCTATCATAAATATTGCATCTGTTGTAGGTGTTATGGGTAATGCGGGACAGGCTAACTATTCAGCATCAAAAGCAGGTTTGATTGGTCTTACAAAGACGGTAGCAAAGGAATTTGCAAAGAAGAATATCAGATGTAATGCGGTTGCACCGGGATTTATCGATTCTGATATGACGGCAAAATTGTCTGATGAGGTTAAGCAAAGCTATTTTGCGGCTATTCCTCTTGCTAAGTTCGGTAAAACGGAAGATATTGCCGATGTTGTGGCATTTCTGGCATCGGATATGTCTAAATATGTGACAGGTCAAGTAATTAATGTTGACGGTGGACTTGTTATGTAATATAATATATAAGTATTATGAGTTTTGATGGCTCAGACGTGAAGGGAGGTGACAAGGATGGATTTTGAAAAGGTAAAGGAAATAGTTGTTGACCAACTAGGAGCTGATGCAGCTGACGTTACAATGGAAGCATCATTTGTTGATGATTTGGGTGCGGATTCACTAGACGTTGTTGAATTGATTATGGCACTTGAAGAGGAATTTAACATTGAAATTCCTGATGAAGACGCTGAAAAGATTAGCACAGTAGGTGATGCTGTTGCTTACATCAAAGAACACGCTTAATTGAAAGTGTGAATGGATTAAACCATGAGAGATAACTGCTCCGCATTCATTTAAAAAATGCGTGCGGAGTTTCAGTTTTGAATTATTGATAGACAGTTTGTTTATTTTATATATATTTTAATTTCGGAAAAATACTGCAAGGAGGATAATATGAGAAGAGTTGTAGTAACAGGTTTGGGAGCGGTAACTCCTATCGGTAATGATACTGATACTTTTTGGCAGGCAATCAAAGACGGCGTATGCGGTATTGACAGAGTGACAGCATTTGACCCGTCTGAATTCAAATGTCAGATTGCAGGCGAAGTAAAAGATTTTGATATTGAAAAATATGCAGAGAAAAAAGAAGCACGCAAGATGGACAGATATACTCAGTTTGCACTTGCAGGTGCTAAGATGGCATTCGACAATTCGGGACTTGATATGGAAAAGGAAGATTCTTGGAGAGTTGGTGTGATTTCTGGTTCGGGCGTAGGCGGTATTGCTACATTGGAACAGCAGCACAATGCTATGCTTGAAAAGGGTGTAAACAAGGTTAGTCCTTTCTTTATTCCAATGATGATTTCAAATATGGGTGCGGCACAAATCGCTATGAAGATTGGTGCACAGGGCGTAAACCACAATGTAGTGTCAGCCTGTGCGTCGGGTTCGCACGCTATCGGTGAAGCGTACAGACATATCAAGTACGGTTCAAGCGATGTTATCATTGCGGGCGGTGCGGAAGCTCCTATCACTCCGTTGTCATTTGCAGGTTTTTGCAGCATGAAAGCTATGTCGACAAATAATGACTCGCCAAAGACCGCAAGCAGACCGTTTGATTTGGACAGAGATGGTTTTGTTATGAGTGAAGGTTCGGGTTTTGTTGTGCTAGAAGAATTGGAGCACGCTAAGGCTCGTGGTGCAAATATCATTTGCGAAATGGTAGGCTACGGTGCTACTGATGACGCATATCATATTACAAGTCCGATGCCGGGCGGTGACGGCGGTGCAAAGGCTATGGAATTTGCAATTCAAGACGCCGGTGTTGACCCGATGGAAATTGATTATATTAATGCACACGGTACATCGACAAATTATAACGATAAATTTGAAACAATGGCTATTAAAAAGGCTCTTGGCGAGGAGGCTGCAAAGAAAGTTGCCGTAAGCTCGACAAAGTCTATGACAGGACATTTACTTGGTGCGGCAGGCGGTGTTGAGGCTGTTATATGTGCTAAGGCGATTCAGGAGGGATATATTCCGGCTACAATCAATTATGTTACTCCTGACCCTGAATGTGATTTGGATATTGTTCCGAACGAAGGCAGAAACGCAGACGTGAATTATGCAATGTCAAATTCATTGGGATTTGGCGGACACAATGCAACATTGCTGTTTAAAAAATATGCAGATTAATTTTATATAATGTCCGGAAAAGGGCGGATTTTTATCCGCCCTTTTGTGGCATTTTTGTATTTATCCGATTTTCAACAGTTGTATGACATTTTCTGTTAAAAATCGAATAAGTACAAATAATAAATATATCTTTTTATGAAAAGGGGTTTGTACAGATGAAGGATTTTGAAAAAAAATTAGGGTATACATTTAAAAACAAAGCATTGATTGCAACGGCACTTACACACAGTTCATATGCTAATGAAAAACGCTGTGAGAGCAATGAACGTTTGGAATTCTTGGGCGACTCGGTGCTTAGCATTATTGTGAGCAATTTTTTGTTCCGCAGGCTTACGAAAATCAATGAGGGCGATTTGACGAAAATAAGAGCGTCATTGGTATGTGAACAGGCTTTGGCTGAGTTTTCAAAGGATATTAGTCTGGGCGAATATATCATGCTCGGCAAGGGCGAGGAAATGACAGGCGGACGCACCCGTGCATCAATTATATCCGACGCATTCGAGGCGGTTTTGGCAGCAATTTATCTTGACGGCGGAATTGACGCAGCAACAGATTGGCTTATGAATGTTATGGGTGACAAGCTCAACGAGGCTTTGAAAGGCAAGACATACAAGGACTACAAGACTATGCTGCAAGAGGCTGTACAGCATGGTGACAAGGGCAGAGTGACATACAAAACCATAAAGGAAACAGGTCCTGACCACAACAAATATTTTGAGGTGGAAGTCCTTATTGACGGAAACAAAATAGATGTCGGTGTGGGCAGCAGCAAGAAAGAGGCGGAGCAAGAGGCGGCGAAAAATGCGTTGAACGGGATTAAGGGTAGATAATATGCGTATATTTAATATTCCGATTTTTGTACCGCATTTAGGGTGTCCGTTTGACTGTGTATTCTGCAATCAAAAGCATATTACAGGTCTGCAAAAGCCTGTTACGGAAAAGGACGTAAAGACGGTTATAGAGCAGCAGCTTGCAACATTGCCGAAAGAGGATTGTTATATTGAGGCGGCTTTTTTCGGCGGTAGTTTTACGGGGATAGACGCCGATTTACAGGAGAGATTGCTTGGTGCGGCATATGAATATGTTAAGAATGGCAGAATTGACGGTATTCGGGTGTCGACAAGACCCGATTATATTGACGGGGAAATATTGGACAGGCTACACAGGTATGGTGTGAGAACCATTGAACTGGGTGTACAGTCGCTGGACAGGGACGTTTTATATGCGGCACATAGGGGACACACAACCGAAGATGTCGAAAATGCAGTGCAGTGTATCAGAAAATATGATTTCAATTTAGGGTTGCAGATGATGACAGGATTGCCGGGGGACACAAAAGAAAAGTCCGTATATACGGCAAAATCAATTATAGCATTGAAACCCGATTTTGTGAGAATATATCCGACTTTGGTGGTAAAGGATACATATTTGGAGAAAATGTATCAAAAAGGCGAATACCGACCGCAGACTGTCGATGAGGCGGTTGATGTGTGCAAGAAATTGATGAAATTGTTTAACGGTGCGGATATACCGATTATTCGTATCGCACTTATGACTACCGATGAAATATCGCCGAACGGCTCGGTAGTTGCCGGACCGTTCCACAGTGCTTTTCGTGAATTGGTTGAAGGCGAGATTTATTTTGACAAAATCAAGGAATACTTTGATAAAAATAATATGAAAGATTGCAGTGTGCAGATGAAAGTGAACAGCAGGGAAATATCAAAAGCTGTGGGAAACAGAAAGAAAAATGTATTGCGTGCGTATGATGAGTATAACATTCGATTGAAGATAACGGGAGACCGTTCTATTGAGAAGGGCAGAGTAGTTTTTGAGTAAAGAGGTGGAATGTAGGTGTTCTTAAAAAAGATAGAGGCTCAGGGTTTTAAGTCGTTTGCCGATAAGACAGTGCTTGAATTCGGTCAGGGAGCAACTGCCATTGTAGGTCCTAACGGGAGCGGAAAAAGCAATATTTCAGACGCCATACGTTGGGTAATGGGCGAGATGAGTGCAAAGTCTTTGCGTGGTGCATCTATGCAGGACATAATTTTTGCGGGCACGCAGACGAGAAAAGCGGTTAATTTTGCCGAAGTCAGTTTGGTGCTTGACAATACGGACAAGACTTTTGATATTGAATTTGAGGAAGTGACGGTCACAAGACGTGTATTCCGTTCGGGCGAAAGTGCGTACTTTATCAATAAAGCACCGTGCCGCTTAAAGGATATACATGAGTTGTTCATGGACACAGGCTTGGGACGTGACGGGTATTCTATAATCGGTCAGGGCAATGTTGCACAGATATTGTCAACAAAGGCTGAGGACAGAAGAAGTATTTTCGAGGAGGCTGCGGGTGTATCGAAATACAAGCACCGCAAAGAGGAGTCGGAGAGAAAGCTTGAAACCGTAAACGAAAATTTGGTCAGAATAAACGACATTATTTCGGAACTTGAAAATCAGCTGAAACCCTTGGGCGACCAATCCGAAAAGGCGAGAAAATATCTTGCCTTGTATGAAGAATTTAAGAAACTGGACATAAGCGTGAGTATAAATAATATTGAGAAAAATCAGACAGCGGTTAAGGAAACCGAAACTCAATATAAAAATGTATGCGGTGAACTTGACGATTTGCATGAAAAAGAGGGCGAATTTGAACAGACGTTAAGCGGTTTGTATGAGGAGAGCAAGCAGAAGGACAGCACCACAGAGCAGATGCACGAGAAATTGCGTGAGAATGAATTAAAACAGAGCGAGTGCCAAAAAGATATTACCATTGCGGAAAACAATATAGAAAACAACAAATCCATGATTGAGCGTTTCGACAGGGAAATTGTTGAGTTAAAGACTAAAAATGAAATCTGCGAAACACAAATAGGTGAGCTTAGCGAGAGTATAAAACAGCACAATGACGAGATTGACGGCATTAATTCCGAATTTGAGGAACTTAGAAAATCGGGCGGAAATATTGACAAAACGCTTGACGATTACCGTGCGAAGATTGATGATATGAAAGCCGATACGGTGCAGCTTATGAATGAGGTATCGTCGGACAAGTCGAGCATAAACGGTATAGATAATCTCAGACAAAGTTTTTTGGAGAGAAAATCAGCGGTTGAAACCGAATTGCAGTCACATAATGACGGATTGACAAATACAAAAAGCGATATAGAAAAGACTAACAGCGATATAGCCGAAACAAAGCAGAAACTTACGCAGATGCAGGAACGTGCGGAGCGTGTGAACGGCAATATTGCAAATACATCGGGCAGAATTGAAAAATATACACAGGAACTGAACAGATTGAATGTGGAGTATAATTCAAAAAGCTCCAAAAAGCGTATGCTTGTGGATATGGAAAATTCATATGAGGGTTTTGCACGAAGTGTAAAGATGGTTTTAAAAGCCGATGAATTAAAAAACATAGCCATGTACGGTACGGTGTCGGGACTTATAAATGTGGATAAAAAGTTTGTGACGGCGATAGAAATTGCACTCGGCGGTGCTATGCAGAATATCGTTGTCGAAACGGAGCAGGACGCTAAAACCGCTATCGAATATTTAAAGCGTGCAAGGGGCGGCAGAGCAACGTTTCTGCCGATTTCATCGGTGAACGGCAGAGTTACCGTGCCCGATTTGAGAAATTCAAAAGGATACCTCGGTGTGGCGAGTGAATTGGTGCAGTGCGACAGAAAATACCAAGGTATTATTATGAACTTGCTCGGCAGAGTGGCGGTTGTGGATAATATCGACAATGCCATTGCGATAAGCAGACAGTACGGCTACAAATTCAGAATAGTTACGCTTGAAGGCGATGTGTTAAACAGCGGCGGTTCTATGTCGGGCGGAAGTACCAATCAGTCGGGCGGATTTCTGTCAAGAGCCAACGATATTAAGGTGCTGACAGGTGAATTGTCTGATTTGGCTGAGAAAATCAAACAGTACACAGCAGAACGTGAACAGCTGCAAAATGATTTAAACAGTATGAGAAACCAAAGTGCATTGTATATGCCGATGGTGCGTGAATATGAGGACGAATTACTGCGTTTGGAAAATACGGCGGTGCATTTGACGCAGAACATCGAAAACAGCAGCAAGCAGAAAGAAAATCTGACCAAAGAGCTTGAACAGATAAATGAGCAGTTGGCAGAGTCGAATGATGAAGTGGGCAAATACATTAATGCTATTGCGGAAAAGGAAAATAATATCAATAAGCTGAACACGCAGATAGAAGAATTGCAGCGTGAATATGAAGATGCTGCGGTTAAAAAGGACGAATATTCAAAGCTTGCAATGGATACAACTTTGAAATTGAATACAATTCAAAAAGATATTCAAGTGGCGAACGACAAAATTGCAGGTTTGCAAAGGGATATTCAAGTCAACAATAATGATATATCCGAAAAAAATAATGACAAGGAAGTTTTGGCAAAGCAGAATAATGAATTGATTGCGGATATAGAATTGAAAAAGAAAAATAATATTGATTTGGGGAATGACGGGCAGAAAATCAAATCCGAAATAGAGGATTTGGGCAGACAAAAAGAAAATATTGTACGCAGATTACAGGAAATACAAAATTCAAACAAGGATTTGACCGAAAAATTATTGGTTTTGCAGGAGGAACGCACCCGTATCGAGAATAAAAAAGAAAAGTTGCTGTCAGAATATAACGGCATAGTAAACCATTTGTGGGACGAATACGAACTTGCGTACAATGAGGCGGCGGAAAGAGCGGAAAAAATCGGCAATGAAAAGGAAACGGAAAAGAAGGCAGCCGAATTGAAAATGCAAATGAAGTCGCTCGGAAATGTAAATGTTGAGTCGATAGACGAGTACAACAATGTTAAGGAAAGATATGAATTTTTATCTAAACAGAAAAATGATTTGGACGAATCAAAAGAGGATTTGAACAAGGTTATTCAATCTATGCAGAAACGCATGGAGGAGGATTTTGCAAAGCAGTTTAAAGCAATTAACGAAAGCTTTAATAAAGTATTTGCGGAACTTTTCGGCGGCGGCAGCGGCAGACTGCATTTGTCTGATGAAAGCAATATATTG
Source organism: uncultured Clostridia bacterium (assembly GCA_934476075.1). Classification (GTDB taxonomy): domain Bacteria; phylum Bacillota; class Clostridia; order UBA1381; family UBA1381; genus CAKSNH01. The sequence continues at coordinate 12,504 of CAKSNH010000030.1, forward strand.
GAAAGCGGTATTGAAATTGAGGTTCAGCTGCCGGGAAAAAGTCCGCAGAATATCAATTTGTATTCGGGCGGTGAAAAGTCGTTTATTGCCATTGCACTGCTTTTTGCGATATTGGACGTTAAACCGACGCCGTTCTGCATTTTGGACGAGATTGACGCAGCACTTGACGATGTAAATGTATCGAGATTTGCTACATATTTAAAAAATTATATATCTGCAACGCAATTTATTGTTATTACGCACAGACGTGGTACGATGGAGGCGGCAAATGTATTGTATGGTGTCACCATGCAGGAAAAAGGCGTATCAAAATTGCTGTCACTGCATATTGATGATGTTGCGGAGGATATGGTAAACTGATTATAAATGGAGGAAAGCATATGGGATTTTTTGATAAGTTAAAAAAGGGACTGACTAAAACAAGAGAAACAATATCAGAGCGTGTGAACAGCGTATTTAAGGTATTTGTGAAGGTTGACGAGGAGTTGTTTGAGGAGCTTGAAGAGGCTTTGATTATGGCGGATTTGGGTGTTGAAACGTCAACATATATTATTGAAAAACTTCGTGATGTTACAAAGACAAAACGTCTTACGGACGGAAATGATGTAAAGGAAGAATTAAAGCATATTATAAGCGATATTCTAACCGAACAGGACTGTAAAATGCACCTTGAAACAACGCCGTCGATTATTCTTGTAATCGGTGTAAACGGTGTGGGAAAGACGACGAGTATAGGTAAATTGGCGACATACTATAAGTCGCAGGGGAAAAAGGTTTTGCTTGCGGCGGCGGATACGTTCCGTGCGGCGGCGATTGACCAGCTGGATATTTGGGCACAGAGAAGCGGCTGCGAGATAATAAAGCATCAGGAAAACAGTGACCCGGCGGCGGTTGTGTTTGACGCCTGCAAAGCGGCAAAGGCGAGAAATGCGGATATTCTAATCTGCGATACGGCAGGCAGACTTCACAACAAGAAAAATCTTATGGCGGAATTGGCTAAGATTTCAAGAGTTATCGAGCGTGAACTGCCGGACGCATCAAAGGAAACATTGCTTGTGCTTGATGCGTCGACAGGACAGAATGCGGTAAGTCAGGCAAATTTATTTGCCGAGGCGGCGAATATAACGGGTATTATTTTGACCAAGCTTGACGGTACGGCTAAGGGCGGTATTGTAATTTCGATAAGCAGGGGACAGCAAGTGCCGGTTAAATTTGTGGGTGTCGGCGAGGGCATTAACGATTTACAGGAATTTAATCCGCTTGATTTTGCAAAGGCATTATTTGACAGTGAAGAAGAATAATTCAGAAAGGAATAGGTGTTTGTTATGGATAACGAAGTAAAAAACGAAACCGAGAAAATAAGTGAAAAGAAAAATAAAAAATCCATAATAGCATCTATTACAGCCGGTGTGCTGATAATATTGCTTGTTATAGGTGCGGTGGCGGCAAATATGTATTATCAGTATTTGCAGTATGCGGAAATCGGTATGCAGTATATATATGTATTTCTGACAAATTTGTCCGCAAGGCTGATGGCACAGGTGACAAGCTTTGTGATAGTATTTTTGTTCTTTTTGATAAACAATTTCATTATGCGAAAAATACTTTACAAGAAAAACAGTGACCTGGCAGTGGTTAAAAAACCGATAATGCTGTTTATTATAACGATTGTGATAGCGTTTTTTGCGAGCAGGGTTATAAGCAGCAATGTGTATCAGAATTTTCTGACGTTTACCAACAATGCAAAGTTTAATCAGTCAGACCCGATTTTTAATCTGGATTTAAGCTATTACATTTTTGAAAGACCGTTTTATATTGCGGTGATTGACAGTATCAAGGGGATACTGATGCTAAATTTTGTGTACACACTGTTTATATATTTTCTGTTGCAGCTGCGTGACGGAATAGGAGCGGTTAAACAGTTGTTTAAAGACAGGGGTGTGCTGGTTCACTGTCTTGTAAATATTATGCTGTATGTGGTAGCGGTGGCATTGTCGTACAGATTTGCAAGAGAAAATATTTTGTACGGCAGTTTCTGCGGTGTGGCGGGAGCGGGATTTGCCGATGTAAACATATGGAGATTATACTATCGTATAGCACCGCTGTTTTTGCTTGTTATAGTACCGCTTACAGTATATTTTCTAAAAAAGGCAAAGTATAACAGGGCAATTATAACAATATTGATGTTCCCGATAATATGGGTGCTGACGTATGCGGCGTCTATGGTGTGCCAGAGTATAGTTGTAGACCCTGATGAACTTGCAAAGGAACAGCAGTATCTGCAATACAATATTGATATGACACGGAATGCTTTTGATTTAAATTCAATACAGGAACAGGATTTAAATGTAAGCAATGATTTGACATACAAGGATATTATAAATAATCAGGATAAAATAGCCAATACTGCGGTTGTGGATATGGACGAATATTTGGAAAGCGTCAATAAGCAGCAGAGTATGGGCAATTACTATAAATTCAATGACAGCGATTTGGTGCCGTATGAGATAGACGGCAAGAATACAATAGCTGCCGTGAGTGCGAGGGAATTGGACTCGGACAAAATTTCTCAGACAACCGACACATATGTAAATAAGATGTTTAAATATACGCACAGTACAGGAGTTACGGTGAGCGATGTGCGGTCGGGGATTGAGGAGTTTATAGTTAAGGATATACCCGCTCTTTCAAATGTGGGATTCCCTAAAATAGAACAGCCGAGAATTTATTACGGCGAAAAAATGAATAATTCGGTTGTGGTGAATACAAATTACAGCGAAGTCGATTATATGAATGCCGAGCAGAGTGCATATTCATATGAAGGATTCGGCGGTATACAGATGACTTTGTTTAACAGATGGATTTTGGCTTTGGGTGAAAGGGACTATCATATGCTTTTTTCAAGCCAAATTACTTCGGCAAGCAGAGCATTGATAAATCGTAACGTGGTTGACAGAGTGAAAAAGATTGCACCGTTTTTTGCATACGATTCCGACCCGTATATTATAATTACCGATAACGGCGAATTGAAATGGGTTTTGGACGTGTACACGGTGTCTAATCAATATCCGTATTCAAACAGCTTCGGAAATGTGAATTATATACGCTGTCCGGCAAAGGCGGTTGTGGACGCATACAACGGTACGGTGAAATTTTATGTTACCAATGCGGACGATGTGTTTGTAAAGACATATCAAAAAATATATCCTACGTTGTTTGAACAGGGGGATATACCTGAGAAAATTGCAAATCATCTGCGTTATCCGCAGGATATATTTAAAATAAAGGCGGAGGCATATAAAAAATATCATATCACAGACGCAGCGACATTTTACGATAAAAATGATGTGTGGGATTTTGCAAAGGAAAAAAGCAAAAAAGGTGATACGCAGAATGTGCCGAATTACTATAACATAAGCAATAACGGCATTACACTTAATGCGCTGTATACGTCACATCAGAGCAACAATATAAATGCGATGCTTTCGGTGGGGTCGAATAAGGATAATTACGGTCAGATGATTTTATCGAAGATAGTGAAGTCCGATGAAACGGTGTGCAGTACGATGAATGCGGAAAAGCTGTTGGAGAATAATTCGGTTGTTGCCGAACAGATTCAAGCGTTGTCGCAGAACGGTGCAACTGTTACGGTGGGGAACATACAAGTGATAACGGTTAAAAATTCATTCATATATTTTTCACCCGTTTATGTGCAGAATACAAATAATTCGGCGGCATATCCGGAATTGCAGAAGGTTATCGTTGTTTATGATGATAAGGTGGCGATGGAAAATACATTGCTTGACGGATTACAGGTTATATTCGGCAAAAAAGAGGTTACTTCGTTAAATAACGGCAATGAAGATGAGGAAGAATTGATAAGTTTAATAAATGATATTATAGATATGTATGACGGAGTAAAACAATACAATTCGGCGAATGACTGGGAAAATTACGGTAAGGCGATGAATGAGTTTGACGAAAATATGGCGAAATTGAAAGAACGCCGTGAGGAACTTGGGATAATCGAACCGTTTGTAGGTCCTCCGGCAGTACAGAGCAGAGAGAGGTAAATTATGCGGATTTTAGGAATAGATTACGGCGACAGCAGAGTGGGAGTTGCGGTGAGCGATTTGATGGGCTGGACAGCACAGGGAGTAGGCACGATAAAAAATCGTGGTATGGACAATTTAATCAATGATTTAAAAGAAGTGATTGACAAGTATAATCCCGAAAAGATTGTAGTGGGGCTGCCTAAAAATATGGACGGAACTATTGGTTTTCGTGGTGAGGAAACATACAAATTTACCGACGCACTGAAAAAAGTGTATGACGGAGAGATTGTATATTGGGACGAAAGATTGTCAACCGTATCTGCGGCAGGATATTTGAATGAAACAAATACCCGTGGGAAAAAGCGAAAAGCGGTGCTTGACACTGTTGCGGCATCAATTATTTTGGAGGGGTATTTGAATTACAGCCGTAAATAGATAAATTATGGTTTGTAGGGGTGATGTGCACAACAGACACTCACTCGCATTTCTATCTAAACCCACCCTTGCTCGCTAAACTCGGTCAATGTCAGTCGTACTACACTTTCATTCATATCTACGCTTGCACTTTCCCACTAAACTCACCCACAGGACACGCAAAAAGCGTATATCTATATTCAGTGGGCACAGAGGGTATGCCGTATCTATGTCTTGTTTGTGCTCGTTGCACCCTCAAAGCATAGTGCAAGCACTACATTTGGACGGCACAAAATTCACGCTTCTAGGCAATAAGTGAATTTTGCCGACACCGTGGGAACAACTATATTGCAATAGCTTTGCAGCGTGTGGGTCAAGGGT
>CAKSNH010000031.1 GCA_934476075.1 uncultured Clostridia bacterium
GGACTTTTCCGTTTGCTTTGTGGACGTGGACAAAGCGAACTCCAAAGGGTTCGCTATAATTTGATAACGTCTATACTTATGGGGAAGTGAAACGTCCCCAACGCTAAATTCCGACAACGTCAGGAGCACTATGCTATGTTGTTAGCTATATTCGGATAGGATGCTAAACATATCAATCACCCCTACAAATCATAATTTATTGGTTACTAACCAATTTTCAAAATCAGAAATATTTTTATCTATATCAATGGCAAGGTTATTCACAACGGTCAGGGTATAATAATTTACATCGACAGCAAGGCGGCGGCACGAAACTGCTTGGACGGTATGCTCCGTGACTATATCGTTTCCCGATATTATGCCGTCTGTCAGCATTTTATCTATTCTATCACCCACCTCTTTTATTCCCAAAGACAGCAGTTTTGATATGTCCTTTTGCGTAAGCACAACAATGCTGTCCTTTACATACACGTCAACGGTTAAATCGTCATTCGGAAGTTTATACTTATACTGCTCCATTATTACACCTTACATTTCTCAATTTCATTATTCAGCGACATCATCTTTTCATCAAGATATGATACTATTTCCGCACATTCAAGCAGGTCAAAGTTCAAATGCTCGGGAACTTTTGACTCGAATTTATATCGCATCTTATGTTCAAGGCTCGCCCAGAAATCCATCGCTATTGTTCGGATTTGTATCTCCACTCGTGCGGACATTTTCTTATCCGACATGAAAACGGGCACGTCAACAAGCATATGATAACTACGGTAGCCGTTCTTCTTCGGATTGGCTATGTAATCTTTGATTTTCAGAATTGTTATGTCCGACTGCGAGGCGATTATATCCGAAAGTGTATAGATATCCTTCGTGAATGAACAGATTATTCGCATACCGGCTATGTCATCTATATAGGAAAGCGCATTATCCAATGTAAGCTTATAGCCTCGGCGACGAAGCTTGCCAAGAATACTTTCCGGCGTCTTTAAACGGGATTTGATATGCTCAATCGGATTGGTAGTATGCTTTAACGTAAATTCATCATTTATTATTTGGATTTTGGTGTTCATCTCACGCAGTGCTGCCGAATACAAAAACATCGTACGTCTAAATTCTTCATTGTTAATTAATTCACTTACGGTTGTATCCATTTTGTTCTATTCTCAATTCCTTTCGTTTAGACATTAATTCTATTATAACATAACAACAAAGGCGGTGTTAGTCACCGGAGTATTATGTTTCAATGTTCTCCGAAACATAGAAATCTCTGATTTCGTTCTGTTTCGTGAGGTTATTATAACATATTATTTTGGTTTATACCACAGTTTATATATAAAATTAATAAAATGTTAATCTTTTAGATGATTTTTTTATACAATTTTCACTAAAAATACACACGTTTTTTGTCTTGCCTATATCATGAGGAGAAATAAAAAATTTCAATTTTTAAAAAAAGCTTCTGATAGAAACACCGCCTGCGGGCGGAGGACTAAGGTAGCATTTTTGATTTTTCGTCATTGCGTTTTTACGCAATTTCCTACAAATTAAAAAGATGATAGCTCATGATAGTTTTTTTTGGTGTATAGTGTGTGCATAGATAAGAGGTGAGTTGATGGATTGGGAAAAAATTCGGTTTGAGTTTGAAAATTCGGACTGCACGATGAAAGGTTTAGCCGAGAAATACGGTGTGTCATTGGGTGCGGTGAGATACAGAGCCGACAGGTACGGCTGGAAAAGAAGTTGTGAAAGCGGTAAAAAGGAAAGGTCGAAAAAATTAAGCAAGCGTGATGTGATTATTTCGGTCGCCGACAGATTATTGGAGTGCGTCGCAAAGGCGGCAGATGAACTCGATGTATATACAATGAAAAACAAGGTTAAGACAAAAAGCGTGGAGTATGACGCTGAGTCGGGGAAAACGGGGAGAGAGGTTATCTGCGAGAATGAACAGATTGAGTCGGCGAAAGGGATTATCGACCGCATGGAACTTAAACAGTTAGTGACGGCACTTAAAGACATAAAGGAAATTTATGATAATCAGAGCTTGGGCGAGAACAAGGTGGAGCAGTTAATAAGGGGGCTGATGGAGGAAAATGACGAGGGTATACAGTGACAGACAGCTGGATATTATGAAAAAATGGCAGAGGGGCGAGCTTAAACGTATCAATCTTTTGCAAGGGTCGGTGCGAAGCGGAAAGACTTGGATTTCCATTGTTTTATGGGTATTTTGGGTGGCGAGTATGCCGAAAGATGCACGGTTTATTATGTGCGGAAAAACGCTTTCGTCACTGAAAAGAAATGTGCTTGACGTTATTTGTGAAATGGTGGGGACATATAATTTTAACTATTCCGTTTCAAAAAAAGAGGCGGTGTTATTCGGCAGACAGGTTTATTTGGAGGGTGTGAGCGACAATCGGTCGGAGAGCAAAATCCGTGGTATGACCCTTGCGGGAGCGTACTGTGACGAGGTGAGCTTATTTAATGAAGAATTTTTTGCAATGCTGTTATCGAGATTATCCGTTAAGGGGGCAAAGCTGATTGCAACAACCAATCCCGACAATCCGTCACACTGGCTCAAAAAGAAGTACATTGACAGGTGCGGTGAGTTGGATATGTTAGTGGAAAATTTTACGATTGAGGACAACATTTTTTTGGACAGCGAGTATGTGGAAAGTTTGAAAAAGGAGTACACGGGAGTGTTTTATGACAGGTTTATTCTCGGAAAATGGGTGGCGGCGGAGGGGCTTGTTTATCCGATGTTTGACGAGAATTATCATGTGACAGACATAAAGTCGGGGACACAAAAATACGGTGGTGACAAATTATACTATATTTCGATTGACTACGGAACGGCTAATCCCTGTTCTATGGGGTTATGGCAGATAGCGGACGGCAAAGCGGTGAGAATTGGCGAATACTACTATGACAGCAGAAAGGTTATGTCGCAAAAGACTGACGAGGAGTATTATGCGGAGTTGGTGCGTTTGGCTGACGGGCGAGTCATTCAGGCAGTTGTGGTTGACCCGTCAGCGGCTTCATTTATCGAAACAATTCGCAGACACGGACAATTTTCTGTGAGAAAGGCGGACAATGATGTCTTAGGCGGAATCCGTGTGGTGGCATCACTTTTAAACGGCGGTAAGATATTTTTTGACAGGTCGTGCACCGACGCTATTCGTGAATTTGGATTATATTCTTGGGACACAAATGCGGACAAGGACAAGGTTATTAAAGAATTTGACCATGCGATGGACGATATTAGGTATTTCTGCAAATCGGTATTATGGCGAATGGTTAAATGGGAGTTATAGGGGGACATAAAATGAATTTTCTTAAAAAAATATTCGGAGGGAGAGAGGACAAACAAATGAATTTCGGGATATACAATTATTTGAGCGAGGAAGTGCAGGGTATGTCACAAATGAAAGACGCTATCGCTCAATGGGACAGGCTTTACAAAAACAATGCCGATTGGATATATGGGGACACAAAAAGTCTTAATCTGGCGGCGGGTATTGCAAGTGAGCTGGCAAGGCTGGTCACTATGGAAATGAAAGTGCGTTTCGACAGCGGTGCGGAGTGTGTGAAAAGTAGTTTTGATGAGGTTATGGCGGACATCAGAAGATATACCGAATATGCCTGCGCAAAAGGCGGATTGGTATTCAAGCCATATGTAAAAGACGGAGAAATTTTTGTCGATTATGTTCAGGCGGACAAGTTTTATCCTATTCAATATGACGCAAGGGGACATATAATCGGAGCGATATTTATTGAACAGGTTAAACAGGGCGGATACATTTACACAAGGCTTGAAAGACACAAGTTTGTTGGGGACATATATTTAATCGAAAATGAGGTGTACAAGTCGAAAACGGGCGGTGTGATTGGGAAAAGAGTCGGATTGGCAGAGGTTGAGAATTGGAAGGATTTATCCGAGAAATGTGAAATTGCTAATCTGAAAAAGCCGTTATTTGCCTACTTCAAAATGCCGTCAGCCAACACTATTGATGTAAATTCACCGCTGGGCGTGTCGGTTTATGCAAGAGCGGTAGACCTGATTTGTGAGGCGGACAAGCAATATTCAAGGCTATTATGGGAATTTGAAAGCGGTGAACGTGCGTTATATCTTGATTCGGCGGCGTACAGACGTGACGAAAAGGGCAGGCTGATATTGCCCGACAAGCGTTTATACAGAAGTGCGGATACGGGCGTGGACGGGCTGTTTGAGGATTGGTCGCCGGAGTTTCGTGAACAGAGTATTTTAAACGGGTTAAATTCGATTTTGGTGAAGATTGAGGACGTCTGCGGTTTGGCGAGAGGTACATTCTCAAATGTGGAGTCGGAGGCGAAAACCGCTACGGAGCTTAGAATTTTGCGTCAGCGTTCGTATGCAACGGTGGCGGATATTCAGAAGGCTTTGGAAGTAAGTCTTAGAGATTTGATTTATGCGATGTCGGTTTGGGGAAGTTTATACGGACTGATGAAGTTCGGCGAGTGTGAAGTCGGGTTTGAATTTGACGACAGTATTGTGGCGGACAGGGCAAGAGAGTTTGACGAACGTGAGAAATTATTCGGCATGGGAATTATAAGTGCGGAGGAGTTTCGTGCGTGGTATTTGGGCGAGAGCGAGAAAGTGTGCAGAAAGAAATTGAAGGAAAGAAATTGAAGAATGGGGGACATAAAAATGAAGATTGACGATTTATTGGATTTGGGGTTAGATGCGGAGTCAGCCGGAGTTATCTGGGAAAAGATAGCCGAGATGAAAAAAGGATACGCAGACAAGATTGCAGAGTTAAAAGGCGAGATTGACAAGGTCAAAATCGAATATGCGGTGCAAAGTGCATTGGAAAAAGCGGGGGTATACTCCGAAAAGGCGGTGTTAGCGTTAATAAATTTCGAGAACATCAAGGTGGAAAGCGGCGTTGTGGTCGGTGTGGAAAAAGAGATTGAAAGGGTTAGAAATGAGTGCGGTATTTTGTTCGCCGGCGGTGAAGTGCCGAGGGTTATCAGCGTGGCGAGCGGGGAAAACGGGGACAGAGTGAGTTTGGTGAGAGATGCAATGGGGATATAGGAGAGATTAGGAGTTGTGGGGGTGATGTTGATTTAAAATTCAGCGTTCGGTCTGAATATAGTGAAAATTAAAATGTAGTGCGGACTGACGTTGTCGGAATTTAGCGTTCTGTCCGAGCATAGCAAAAATTAAAACCTAGTGCGACTGGCGTTGTCTAAGTTTAACGTTCTATTTGAATATAGATAACATCAAAATTTAGTGCAAACTGACGTTGTCTAAGTTTAGCGGTGGGAACGTTTCATGTTCCCATGAGTGTAGATATTGTCGGAGTAACTCGAACCATTTGGAGTTCGCTTTGCCTCGGCAGCAGCAAAGCAAACGGAAAGTGCCGCTTTTTGGCACGCAAAGAGCTAAGATGACAATAGCTTTCCATTAGGTCGGTAAAATTTGCTCCATTGCCTAGACCCGCAAATTTTATGCTGTCAAAGAGTAGCAAACAAGTCAAATCTTGAAATTATCCTGAGTTAGATTATCCGCTAAACTTTGGTACAGCATACCCTCCAAACCCACGAAGAATAGTTTCGCTCCTTGCGTGCCTCCTAGCCGAAAGTTTAGTGGGTAAGGGTGAGTTTAGATAGAAATGCGAGTGAGTGTTGGTTGTGTACTTCAATACAATATAATACACTTTCATTCATATCTACGCTTGCACTTTCCCACTAAACTCACCCCTACGGACACGCAAAAAGCGTATATCTATATTCAGTGGGCACAGAGGGTATGCCGTATCTATGCTTTGTTTGTGCCCTATGTTTAATCAAACTCATTGCAAGCACTACGCTCGGACGGCACAAAATTCACGCCTCTAGGCAACTAATCAGTAGTTTTGCTGCGGCAAAACCGCTCTGCGAGCGTCGGACATCTTTCCGATACTAGTGAATTCTGCCGACACCATGGAAACAACTATATTGCAATAGCTTTGTAGCGTGTGGGTCAAGGGTGTCCCTTGCGGCACTTTCGGTGTCCTTTGCTGCCGTGGGCAAAGGATACTCCAAAGGGTTCGCTATAATTTGATAATGTCTACACCTATGGGAACATGAAACGTTCCCAAAGCTAAATGGGGGCAATGTCAGTCGCACTATACTATGTTGTTAGCTATGTTAAGATAGAACACAACAAATTTTAGTTTGTGGTCAAGTCCACCGCAAGATATATTTAGTTCACAGTAGCGTCATTCTTCCGCTACACAAATGTAGATATAGCCAAAAGTGTAGGGATTTCGCCAACTGCGGTCGGCGACAAACTTTTAGAAAGTTTGACCAAACTTGGACGCTAGGGGTGTTTCGCTCGTTGCGACGAGCGACAAAAGACGCTGCCTTAGTACTGGAAAGATGTCCGGCGGCATAGCCGATTTTGACCTAGTCAAAATTACTTGACCAGAAACCGCAAGCCTTATGGTCAGTAGTTTTGCTACGCAAAACCGCTCTGCGAGCGTCGGACGTCTTTCCGATACTAAAGCCTTGACCTAAACTTTGATGGGGCAGAGCCACTTTGTAAGTTTGCGTAAGCGACAACTCACAATTTATAAGTTACAACAATGAAAGGAGGTGGTGGGAGATATGGAAGATATTAATTAAAAAATATACAGAATAAAAAGTATACAAATAAAAAAACAACAAACAGGTTATTTAAAAAAGGAGAGTTTATTATGGCAAATTCAATCAGCAAATTTAAAAAATATGTACCGCTTTTAGATGAGATTTACAAAGGTGCGGCAAAGACGGCGGTGCTTGAAAGTGACGAGAGTTTAGCAAGTGAGGGCGCAAATGCAAACGAGATTATCGTTCCGAAAATGGAGATGGACGCTTTGGCCGACTATGACAGAAACAGCGGTTATACAAGCGGAAGTGTGACTTTGACAAACGAGACAAAAACTTTTAACTATGAACGAGGCAGAATGTTCAGCATTGACGCAATGGACAATGAAGAAACCGCTGATGTGGCTTTCGGCAAGCTTTCGGGCGAGTTCATAAGAACAAAGGTTGTACCCGAAATCGATGCGGTGCGTTTCGCAAAATATGCGTCAACAACAGGTATTTCAAAGGTTGCGACAGGCACAGAATTAGAAACGGGTGCGGAGGTATTATCGGCTTTGATTGCCGCTATGCAGAAAATGGACGAAGATGAGGTTCCGTCAGAGGACAGACACCTATTCATCACTCCGGCACTATATTACATGGCTCAGAATGTTGACACAACAAAGTCAAAAGCCGTTTTGGAGGAATTTGCATCCATCACAAAAGTGCCGCAGAACAGATTTTATACCGCAATTACTTTAAATGACGGTGTGTCTGACGGGCAGACGGGCGGCGGCTATGCAAAGGATACGTCCGCAAAGGACATCAATTTTATGATTATCCACAAGGGCGCTTTGATGCAGTTTACAAAACACGCTGCTCCGAAAGTTATTGCTCCGGAGGCTAATCCCGATGCGGACGCTTGGAAGTTCGGTTACCGAATTTACGGCTTGAACGATGTGTTCGCTAACAAGGCTGCCGGCATATATCTACACAACAAATAATTAAACGGGGACATATAATAGGGAGGGCGGAGGGACATATAATTATGGGGGTGAGTGACGATGGACATATATGCGGAGTTTAACTATTATTCGGACGTTTATTTGGGGTCGGAGGTTAATGAAAATGAGTTTAGCCGTTATGCGGAATCGGCAAGCCGCTGGATTGACAGGTTTATTACAAAAGAGGATTTTGAAATAAACGAACAGATTAAAATGGCGGTATGTGCGGTATGCGATGTACTCAAAAAATACGAGGGCAGAACAGGTATACAGCGTGAGGAGAATGACGGGTACAGCATAAGTTATGACAGCAATGCACAGAGCATGGAAATGAGAATATACAATGCTATCAGGCTATATGCCGATGATGAGTTATTTTACAGGGGGCTGTTATAATGGTCGGTGTCAAGAAAAATGTTACGGTATTTACCAAACTATCAGAACAGGGGAAATACAAAACGGTTAAGGTTATATACGAAGGTGCGTTAGTATATGAGAAGTTATCGGGGGAGTTTTCCGAAAGCGGAATTATAAGGGGCGGTACGGCGGTGATAAGGATTTTCGGAGATGGGTCTTTATGCGTGAACATAGGGGATAAAATCGTAGTCGGAAATTTTATCGGGGACAATCCGCCGAATGACGCATATGTCGCTGCCGAAATTTCTGACAACAGGAGAGGAAATTTGCCGCACACCAAAATTATTGCGAAAAGGTAGTGATTTGATGAGTTTTATCAGGTTTATACATGATTTTATTGCCGGTTTTGAGGGGTTTTCGGATATGCAAATCTCGGTTGGGTATGCAAGCGGCGGTTTTAATGAGGTTTGTGTGCGTGAGGGAAGCGGGGTAAGTATTATTCGTGAGTATGCGGACGGGGATAATTTAGTTAAAAGAGAGTTTTTTGTGGACTATGTTATCCCTTGCGGTATGGGCAATGACAGCGAAATTCAAAATTCCGATTTTATCGAGGAGTTTGGAAGCTGGCTGGACGAAAAATCATACAACGAGGATTTACCCAAAATTGACGGCAAGGAATGTATATCGGTACAGTTAGAGGATTATGAGATTTCCGCAAGTGCGGGAGTGAAAAAGTACAGCATGGTTTGCAGTGTGAAATATTTAAAAAGGAGAGATTAATATGGCGATTGCAAAAAGAAGCAGCAAAGTGGCATTTTACGGTGTGAGCACCGATGACGGAGTGGTATATCACAGAATGAGCGGTTTTACGGAGTTCGCAACAAGCAAAAATCCGATTGAGTATTCACGTCAATACGTTGACGAGGAAATGGAAGTGACCGATGTGGTAGGGTATGCTCCGTCGGTTTCGTATGAATTCGATTTATTCGACGATAATCCCGTACACAAGGATATGGCGGCTATCGCAGACAATGAATCGGTCGGCGGTGCGGCGGTGAGAACCATTATTATTGTAGATGTGGACGCCGAAAAGAAAGCCGCTATTAAACGTGAGTTTTCCGTAATTCCCGACGGCGAGGGGGCAAGCATGGACGCTTACACTTACAGCGGAAGTTTGAAGGTTAAGGGCGAGAAGGTTTTCGGTACTGCCGAAAGTACAGACGGCTGGAAAACTTGTGTATTCACAGAAAGTGTATAAGCAATATGAATTTATTTTTTGACAAATTACCCGACTATATCGAGATTGACGGCGAGAAGTTTCCTATATACACGGATTTCAGAAATTGGATTAAGATTGAAATTTTATTATCCAAAAAGCCCGATTTAATCAGTTTATCAGAAGCTATTACGTTATGCTACAAAAAACTGCCCCATTCGCTTGACGGGGCAGTGCGTGGTATGGCGGAGTTTTATGCGATGGGGAAAAAATCCGCCCGCCGAAAGGCGGTTGGCTCAAAAAGAGAGGTATATTCATTCGAGCATGACAGCGAGTATATTTACAGTGCGTTTATGAAGTGCTACGGGATTGATTTATTGGAGGCAAAGCTACACTGGTGGCAGTTTAGAGTGTTATTTTTTAATCTTGACGATTGTCGGTTTACAAAGATTATGCAATACAGAAACATGGACTTATCAACCGTCAAAAACAATGAACAGAAAAGTTTTTACAGGAAGATGAAACGGTTGTACAGGCTGCCGAAAGAACAGCAAAACTGCAATATTGAACAGTGTTTGGAATGTTTGTTTTAGGAGTGTGAAGTTATGAGCGATGACAGAGTGGAAAGGGCGAAGGAGCAAAGCAGACGCTTGCTTGATGTGGAGGAGAAATATCGCCGGGAGTCGGACAGGATTAAACAGAGTCAGGAAAAATCCGAGAATGATTTGGCAGCGAAAAATTACAATATTCAGCTATCCAAAGCCAAAACGTCGGTACAGGCCGAAAAGCTGAAACAGGAACGTATTTTTTCTCTGCAAAAGGATGCAGACGAAAAGTATTTATCGGAACTTAAAGCGGAGCTTGACAGGGAAAAGGCAGAGCGTGACAAGCAGTTTCGGGATTTGAAATACAATCTTGATGCGGGGGTTATTTCGGAACAGGAATATTATTCACGTTTAGCACAGCTTAGGGACATATATTTTGAGGAAGGCTCGGAACAATGGCAGAAATATTCGGTACAGATTGCCGAGTACAACAAGTCTGCCGCCGAGAATATCAAAAAGGCGATAACGGAAATATTATCCGATACCTCCGACAAAATCAGCGAGGCTAGGCAAAAGGTAAGTGCAAATTTGGAAAAGTACACAAGCCTGTTTGACACGGTAAATGCAAAGTACAAAAAAGCAGGCCCGTTTGGCAGCGACTTTGTGATAACAAAAACTTATCTTGCGGATTTGGACAAGCAGACCGAGGTTTTAAAAGAATATCATGACGCAATTTTGGCGGTCAGGGAAAGAGGAGATATTCCTGAGGAATTATTTGCGGAACTGCGTGACTTAGATGTTGAGGACGGGTTGAGGTTTGCAAAAACTTTACTTGGTGCGAGTGATGAGGATTTTGACAAGTATATAGAGGCGTTCAAGGCTCAGCAGGACACGATAAAAACTATTTCCAAAGATTTGACACAGACGGAAACCGACAAGGCTATCGCTGAAATGAAAAGCAAGTTATCGGAGGTATACGGGGATATTCCGGAGGAGTTTTGGTCATGCGGGGCGGACAGTGCGGTAAGTTTCGGCGACGCTTTTGTGAATGAACTCGAAGGCGTATTTGCAAAGATTAAAAACATGATTGCACAGAATACGGCGGAGATAACTCCTATGCTCGGCGGTGCGTCGGGAGCGGTTACAAATTCATACAGTGCAAGCTACAACTTTTACGGCTCCGGTGAGTCGGTGGCAAGTCAGCTGCAATCGGCAAGAGCCGCCGCAGTTGTGGAACGCATGAGAGGGGGTTACGGCATATGAGAATTGTTTTCAAAAATGAAAGAGGAACGATAAGGTTTGGACAGGAGTACACCTTTCGCATAACCGATATTGACGGTTTAGGACTGGTGGCAAGGACAAGAAATATGACCAATTTCAGCGGTGTGGACGGGCAGTATTGTCTGGGCGAGTACACGGGGGCGAGAGTGATTACCATAAGCGGGGACTTTATTGACGAGGGAAATTTTTGGGAGAAGAAAGCGATAAGAATTTTTCATGCGGACGGGGTGCTTAGCATAGGCAGTCGGGCGATAAATGTCGTTTGCTCCGAGTTTGAAGTGACCAAAAAGGGCGGAGGATACAAGAAATTTGTGTTACAGTTTATTGCCGATTATCCGTATTTTCAGGACGGTGTACAGAAAAAAGCGGCGGTGCTTTCCGTAAACAAATTAATCAAAACAAAGTTCAGATTTCCGCTTATTATGAGCAAGCGTGACTGCAAAACCGTGATATACAACTATGGGGACACGATTTGCGAGCCGATAATAGAAATTACTGCGGTGGGGGAAAGTGCAGGCGGAGTGATTACTATTCGGAATTTATCGTGCGGAAAGAAAATAAGCATTGAGTATACTATGCAAAAGGGCGAGAAGATTACGGCGGATATTGAAAAACGCACGCTTGTGTCAAGCATTAACGGGAGTGTGCTGTATGCGTTGACAGACGACAGCTTTTTATCCGATTTTATGATGGATATTGGGGAAAATGAAATCGCAGTCACGAACGAGAGCGGCGGCGAAATTGCGGTGAATTGCCGGTACAGAAACAGATATGCGGAGGCGGTTTGATGCAGGACGTTAGATTTTATGATTTTGAATTTAATCTTTTACATATTGAAAACGATATTATTTCACTTGAATGGTATCTCAAATTCAACGGTATCGGTAATTTTGAAATTCATTTAAAAGCCGACGGCGACAGGGTGAGAATAATTATGTCGCACGAGTACATGGTGGCAATACAGGGCGACAGACAGGCGATAATTACAGGCAAGCAGATTGTCGGGAATGAACTTATTTTATACGGGCGGACGGTGAATTGGATTTTATCGAAAAGGGTGACACCGAAGTTCAGCACATACAAAGCGGATGTTGGCACGAATGCCGAGGATATTGCACGCTGGGCGGTGAGTGAGGCTTTCGGTGATGTGGACAATTTTGTACTTGCCGAAAAGGTCGGGATTGACTATGACAAGGAATTTTGGAGAAATGTTTACAACCCAACGTCCGAAGTGGTGACGGACTGTCTGGACAATGCAAAAGCCGGTCACAAGGTGGTTTTCGACTTGAAAAATAAAAGGTGGGTTTTCAGCATATACAAGGGTAAGGATAATCCGCTTGTGGTGTCGGTAGGGCACAGGAATGTATATTCCATGACGTATGACGAGGATTTACAGGACTACTGCGGGAGCGGTTGGTATGAGGCGGTTTCAGATGATGACGGTCAGACCGAAAGCAGATGGGAATGTGTTTCAAAAAATGACGGCAAAACGGGGATTTATCGCTGGGAGGGCGTTTTGGGCGGTACGTCGAACAGTGAGGCGGTAAGTTCCCTCGCAAGCCGTAAGTGGGAAAAGGATTGTCAGGTGAAAAGCAGCAGTCTGCATTACGGCGCGGATTATGAATTGGGGGATATTATGCGTGTGCAGTATGAGTTCGGCTCGTACAAGGTGAGCAGAAAATGCAGAGCGGTGGGAGTAAAGATTTGGTACGAATGCGGAAATATCGGAGAGATACCTATATTTGATGATATATAAGGGCGGAGATATACTTCTTATACTTTAATGAAATTGGCTTTTAAAATTTGCAAGAATGTCAGTGTGAAAAAAATATTTGTTGAAAAAATTCATGTTTTATGTTATTCTATTGTATGGAAACGATTTTTTTGAAAGGATTTATGAAGAATGGATAACTTCTATAAAAAATTATCACAGAATAATATAATACTTATCCATGCACTTTTGGCGGGGGCTGCTTATTTTGTCGTGGTGCTGAGATTTATTCTGGATTTTACGGCTATTGCATCTTCGGGAACTTTCTTGGGCTTTTTATTTGCTCCGGCGATTATTTGCGGGTCGGCGGTAATGCTGATTAAACAAATGCGTATTTGGAGAGATAATGAGAATTTTAAGGGGATTGCGGTTTTAACTCTCTGCAATGCGGCGGTTTTTATTATTGCCGTTGTATTGGGGATTGATATTGCGTTAAATCTTATATAAGTATATATGGAAAGGTTTTTGGAATGAGGATTTTATGTATCGGGGATATAATGGGTGTGGTCGGCAGAGAAATTATTAAGTTTCGGCTTGACGAGCTTGTGCAAAAGTACAATGCGGATTTTATTATCGCAAATGCCGAAAATGCTACGCACGGCAGAGGTATCACCAAAAATGTGTATGAGGAATTATCCGATTACGGTATTGACGCTTTTACAATGGGTAATCACACATGGGGCTGCAAGGATATTATCGCTCTTTTGCAGCACAGGAACAATATTATTCGCCCGGCAAATTATGACGGTGAATGTCCCGGCAGGGGGAGCATGATTATTGAGAAAAACGGCGTGAAAATCGGTATCATTAATATTTTGGGAAGAACGTATATGACGCCGTGTGCGTGCCCGTTTCAGACGGCGAAAACTTTGATTGAGAAAATCAGAAAGATTACGCCTATTATTATAGTAGATTTTCATGCGGAGGCGACAAGCGAAAAGGTCGCTATGGGCTGGTATCTGGACGGCAAGGCAACGGCGGTATTCGGTACGCACACCCATGTGCAGACGGCGGACGAGATTGTATTGCCGAAAGGAACGGGATATATATCCGATTTGGGTATGACGGGCCCGTCAAATTCGGTGCTTGGTATGAACAAGCATATTGTGATTGACAGATTTTTAAACGGTATGCCGCAAAAGTTTGAACTGGCGGGGGGCAGAGGGCAGCTGTGCGGAGCGGTATTTGATATTGACGCTGAAAACGGCAGATGCAACAGTATTGAAAGAATTTTCATAAGAGAGTAAAAGTATAGGAGGTGGAAAGGTGACTACTGAATCAGATGTTAAATTGCCCAAGGCATGGGAGGCTTTTTTGGCTCAGCAAGAGTTTTTACCTGTGATTGTTAAGTCGATTGAACGGGTACACGATTCGTCATGGTCTATGCAGCCGAACAAGCACGACCATTTTGAAGTGGTGTATATGAAGCGTGGGTCGTCAGTGTTTAAGGTGGCGGACAGCAATGTTGTGCTTGAACCCAACGACATGATTATGATTAAGCCGCATCAGCAGCACAAGTTTACCGTTAAGTCGGAGCGGAACTGCGAATTTATTGTGCTTAGCTTTTTATTTGAGGACACGAAAGGGGCAAATATATCGGATACGTCGCTTGACGATTTTATCGAGTTTGTGAATACGGACCAGGCGGGTGCGTTTTTGCATTTGCGGTTATCGAAAAAGAACGATATTATCAATGTGCTTGAAAATATTCTGCGTGAGCGTGACAAGAATATGATGTGGGGAGATTTGATGTCGCATCTGCTTATTATGGAATTATTTGTGCTGATTTCACGCACGCTGAAAAATGAGTGGGAACAGAATATAAAGAGCAGGTCGCTGAAAATTAAAGAACTTTTACATATTGCCAAAGGGTACATTGACAACAATTATTCAAGAGAGTTGACTTTATCGGACGTGGCGAAGTATGTATTTTTGAGCGAGAGCTATTTTGCACACACGTTTAAAAATGAGTTTGGAATAAGTCCGAAAAGTTACCTATTGCAAGTGAGGGTGAATGCGTCAAAGGAGCTTTTGGCGAATACGGATATGAAGATAAGCGATGTTTCGTTGTCGGTCGGCTTTTCAAGTCAGCAGAGGTACAATGATATATTCAGAAAGTACACGGACATGACTCCGCTCAAATACAGGAAGATTGCAAAGGAAAAGAAACTGAACAGATAAAAAGAGTGAGGCGGATGCCTCACTCTTTTGGTTAAGGGGTTATTTACATACTGTGACTTTCGGTAATGACACCGATAATCGCTATGTTTCCGCTTTGAATATTACCGTTAGCGTCTGCAAGGGCGATAGTGTGGTTTTGCTCAATGCAGAAATATACCTTTGCATCATGATTATTTACACAGGCAAGCACTGCGTCACCTGTTTGAACATCGGAGGTGATATGTACGGTATGGTGAAGCCGGTTTTCTTCATATATAAAGTATTCGCTGTAATTCTGCTGATATTCCGGTGAGATTGGACGGTAATACAATATGCTGACCGGCATATCCTCACGGGGATTTGACAACTCGGATTTCAAATCAATATTGGAAGGAATACGGTTCAGAACGGGTACTCGTACGCTGCTTACATATTCGGTGCGTGGAGATTCAAAATTAATATAGAAGTAGTCCAGCGGAACATTAAATATATTGCCCAGCCGAATCAGTCGTTCTATTGTAGGGCGGCACGCTCCGTTTTCATAACCCGATATGGTAGATTTTGATACACCGAGCAAATCGGCAAGCTGCTGCTGTGTCATGTTGTGTTTCTGTCGCAGATGTTTTAAACGCTCTTTAAATAATAACATTTTGTAACTCCTATAAATTAATTTATAATTTAAATTATATCATAATAATATATTTTTTCAATAAAATAGTTTGATTATGGTGCAATAAATGTTTAATTCGGATAAAAAGCGGGTAAAAATATATATGTGAGTGGTATTTTGAGAGGTTTTGTTTGTACGAAACATACAATATGCAAAAATTTACGAAAAAAAGATAAAAAAGTGTTGACATATGGGGGAAGTTGTGGTATTATAAACAAGTCGCCGATTGAGGGACACGAAAATGAGAGGCTTTTAATAAGAAACATTGAAAGTGTGTTTCAAAAGAAATTAAAAGTTTTTCAAAAAAGTGTTGACAAACTCATG
>CAKSNH010000032.1 GCA_934476075.1 uncultured Clostridia bacterium
TTGCGGACTTTTCCGTCCTCTTTGTGGACGTGGACAAAGAGGACTCCAAAGGGTTCGCTATAATTTGATAATGTCTACCACCTATGGGGAAGTGAAACGTCCCCAACGCTAAATTCAGACAACGTCAGTATGCACTACATTTGGATTTTAGCTACACTTGAACAGAACGCTAAACATATCAATCACCCCTACAACCCCAACTTATACTCCCCGCCTCACCAACAAAAAACGGAACATATTCATCGAATATGTTCCGTCATAATCATTATGTATAAATTTATTTCACCGTTTTAATAGCCTCTGCCAAATCGACATTGCCTGTATATAAAGCTCTGCCCACGATTACACCTTCGACACCGGTCGGAACAAGTGTCTTAATATGTTCCAGACTTCCGACACCGCCCGACGCAATAACGTCAAGATTGGTTTCTTTCGCCATCTCCGCCATAGCGTCAAGATTTGGGCCCTGCAAAGTTCCGTCGGTTGCAATATCGGTGTAAACTATCGTCTTAACGCCGATATTCTCCATCTTCTTTGCAAAATCCACCGCTTTAAACTCGCTGACTTCCTCCCAGCCCTCAATCGCAACCATAGAATTTTTAGCGTCAATTCCGATTACGATTTTGTCGCCGTACTTGTCAACCGCACGTTTTACAAAATCAGCGTCACGCACCGCCTTAGTGCCGATGATAACCCGTGATATACCGCACGCAAGCTTGTTTTCGATGTCTTCCATTGTACGGATACCTCCGCCCGTCTGAACAGGCACATTAACGTGTTTGCAAATGCTTTTTATCACCTTTGCATTAATACCCTGACCTTTTAACGCACCGTCAAGGTCTACCACATGAATGTACTCGCCGCCAAGGCTTTCCCATTTTTTCGCCATTTCCGTCGGATTATCGCCGTAAACGGTCAAATCGGAAAATCTGCCTTGAAGCAGACGAACGCAGTTACCGTCCTTAATGTCAATCGCAGGATAAATTCTCATTATGTAACCCTCCCTTAATCGTTAATTTTCTCCTTGAACTTTTCTACTATATCCATAATACGTTCCGTGTGCATTTTCATGCTGACTTTATTCACCACAAACCATGCACTAAGCGGGCATACGTCCTCCAAAACGTCAAGTCCGTTCTCTTTAAGTGTTTTACCGCTTTCCACAATATCCACGATAACGTCGCTCAATCCTACAAGCGGAGCAAGTTCAACCGAGCCGTTCAATTTGATAAGTTCGATAGTTTGTCCCAATGTGTGGAAATACTTTTCCGCAATGTGCGGATATTTTGACGCAACTTTAAGTTCGTTAATCTTGTGGAGTTTATCCTTCATTTCGATAGGTCCGCATACAGCCATTTTGCATTTGCCGAAACCAAGGTTAATCATTTCGTACAAAGACTTGTTTTCCTCCAAAAGCGTGTCTTTGCCCACGATACCTATATCAGCCGCCCCATACTCAACATATGTCGGTACGTCAGACGCTTTTACAAGGATAAATTTCATTTTATTTTTTTCATCTGTAAAAATCAGTTTTCTTGTTTTTTCTTTCATTTCCTCGCAGTCAAGACCGATTGAGGAAAACATATCCATGGCAAGTTCGGCAAGTCTGCCCTTTGCCAATGCAACGGTTAAATATCTCATTTGTTTCATTCCTTTCAATGTATAATCAGTGTTCACATCCGCAGTCACAATCGTGGTCATGGTGATGTTCGTGTCCGCAGTCACAGTCATGGTCGTGTGACTCCAAATCCCCCGAATATACATCAAGGAAATCCTTCACTGTTGTTTCGATAATTTCTTCTTCAAGATAGTCTTTCATTTGCAGCTTGCCGTCCGGCAATACTCTAATCATTGCACTCTTGCCCGTTTCCTGTGCATATTTATCGGCAGTCTTGTGGTCGCCGTCATCAATGTACATTTCCACAAGACACGACTGCAAACGCAATGTATACGCAACATCGTATGCGTCAGCCTCCGCACCCTCCTCGGCATATACCAGCGTAGCCGACGGAACATATACATCCTGCTTGTTCTCCGATTTTCTCAGTGCCGACATAAGGCGGTTGATACCAAACGCAACCCCTACCGCACACAAATCCTTGCCAAATCTGCTGATAAGATTATCATAACGTCCGCCCGCACAAATCGGGAACGCTACGCCGTAAGTAAAGCATTTGAAAATAGAGCCTGTGTAATAGTCTATGCTTTGCAGCATACCCAAATCAAGCGAAATATATTTTTCGTAACCGTATGCAACAAGCAGATTATAAATCTGTTTCAAATTATCGAGAGCATTTTTTGATGTTTCGTTAAGACCGTCAACATATGCCTTGTCGAAAATTTCAAGGCCGCCGAACAGATACGGCAAATCAATCATAAGTTTCTTGATATTTTCCGAAATGTCAAGCTTGTCTGTGATAGATTTAATGCCGACAGTATCTTTACAGTCGATACGTTCACGCAGTTTTTCTATATCATCGGAATTAAGTCCTGCCTGTTCAACAAGTCCGTTAAAGAACGCAACTTGTCCGACCTCCACTTGGAACTCCTCGATGCCGACAGCCAAAATAGCCTCGATAGATGCGGCAATAACCTCAGCGTCCGCCTTTGCACCCTTTATACCGATTAATTCTATACCCGACTGAGTAAACTCACGCTGTCTTGCACCCTCTGTTTTTTCCACTCTGAACACGTTGCCCGTATAGCAGTAACGAAGCGGTACAGGGTCATTAATGTTCTTTGTTGCCACAATTCTGGCGGTAGCGGTTGTCATGTCGGGACGAAGCGTCAGGATACGTCCGTTCTCGTCAAAGAACTTGAACATATTCTCCTGTGAAATCTGTCCGCCGTTGCCCTCGAATACGTCATAGTATTCATAAGTCGGAAGTTCAATCTCCTCATATCCCATTGATGCAAATACCGACCAAAGCGAATTTTCAATTTCTTTCTTTGCTCTGCATTCATCGGGCAAAATATCGCTTACACCCGTTGGTGTGTGTAGTTTTAATTCTGACATTTATTAATTCCTTTCCTCTAAAACGTAATTTACTTAATTTATCATATATACTTTACCACATTAAAGTGATAAAGTCAATAGTTAATTTATTATTTTACCAGATGTTCGCCTATCTCAACAACATTCCCCGCACCCATTGTGAAAATCATATCGCCGTCCGCACTTTCGTCCTTCAAAACCTTCTCAATATCGGCAAATTCCTTGATATAACGTGCATTTACCCCACGAGCCTTTATATCACGAACCAAATTTTCGGGTTTGGTCACGCCGTCGGGCTGTTCTCTTGCGGCATATATATCTGTGATAATAAGTTCATCTGCATTGTCAAAAGCTGTTACAAATTCGTTCCATAGGGTTTTTGTTCTTGTGTATGTGTGCGGCTGGAACACGCACCATAGCTTGTTGTGGTCAAATGCTTTTGCGGCTGTCAGGGTGGCTTTTATTTCTGTCGGGTGATGTGCATAATCGTCAATCACAACCGCACCGCCCAATTTGCCTTTGTATTCAAAACGTCTGTGAGTACCCTTGAATGTTTCTATACCCTTTGCGGCGGTTTCCGCATCTACGCCAAGGCAATCGCATACGGCTATTGTTGCAAGTGCGTTTAGGATATTGTGGTCACCCGGAACGTGCAGTGAAACCGTGCACAGCTTGCCGACATTCTTTTTCATAACGTCAAATTCGGCAAAACCGCCCTTGTATACGATGTTTGCGGCGGTATAATCGTAATCGCCGTCTATCGCATATGTTACTGTGTCACAATCAATATTTGCAATCGCTTTCTGAACATTTTTATCCGCACCCATAGCGACCACTTTGCCTTTGCCCTTTGTAAGCAGTGCAAATTTTCTGAAACTTTCGATTATCTCGTCAATACCGCTGAAAAAGTCGAGATGGTCTTCTTCGATATTGGTAATCAGTGCAACTGTCGGGAAGAAGTGCAGAAAACTGTTTGTATATTCGCACGCCTCTGTCACGAAATAATCCGACTGACCGACTTTGATATTGCCGCCGATTATGTCAAGCTCACCGCCCACGCTTATGGTCGGGTCTTTCTGAGCATGGATAAGTGCGTGTGCAAGCATGGACGTGGTTGTGGTTTTGCCGTGAGTTCCGGATACGCCGACAGCGTACTTATAATGTTTCATGATAGAACCAAGGCATACCGCACGGGTGATAAGCGGAATATTTTGTTCTTTTGCCGCTTTCATTTCGGGATTGTCGTCATGTACTGCGGCAGTATGTACAACAAGGCTTGCACCGTCAACATTCTTTGCGTCATGACCGATATATATTTGTGCTCCGAGCTGTTTTAGCTTTTTCACAATCTCGCTTTCGTTTCGGTCTGAGCCGGTAACGTTATAACCACGTTTTAACAGGATTTGAGCAAGTCCGCTCATGCTTATACCGCCTATACCGATAAAGTGGATTTTTGCACTTGCCGGCAGTGAAAATATATCAAAATCTTTTTCGTTTATCATTTTATTTACGCTCCGTTTCGTGATGATTTATGTATGATAATAAATTGTGAGTTGTTGAGATGATACACAAAATAAATTGCACTATACTTTCATTCGTATCTACACTTGCACCTACCCACTAAACTTACCCTAACGGACACGCAAAAAGCGTATATCTATATTCAGTGGGCACAGAGGGTATGCCGTATCTATGTTTTGTTTGTGAACTATGTTTAATCAAACTCATCGCAAGCACTATACTTGGACGGCACAAAATTCACGCCCCTAGGCAATAAGTGAATTTTGCCGACACCGTGGGAACAACTATATTGCAATAGCTTTGCAGCGTGTGGGTCAAGGGTGTCCCTTGCGGACTTTTCCGTTTGCTTTGTGGACGTGGACAAAGCGAACTCCAAAGGGTTCGAGTTATTTAGTCAATACCTATACCTATGGGGAAGTGAAACGTCCCCAACGCTAAATGGGGGCAACGTCAGTCGCACTACACTTTGATGCTGTATATGCTCGAACAGAATACAAAAACTTATAAACACCCCTACAACTCCTAATTTATTACCATACATCAAAATATCTATACTAATATATTATATACCTTATAACAAAAAAATAAAACAATAATTTAAAAATATTTAGTATTAAAAATCTAAAAAGCTAAAAAGATATGTAAAAATGCACAAACGCAGATATATATTTTAGGGCAAATGTGAGAAATTTATACAATACCCTTGACAAAAACTTTGTTTTTTCTTAAAATGTAGATATATGTACCATATTTTTATTTAAAACCTGTCGATTGATTGTTAAAATTGACGAATTAGCGTACATAAAAAAGTTTGGGGAAGGTGGTTTACATTATGGAAATTACAGACATCAGAATTAAAAAATTATCAGCCGAGGGAAAAATGAAGGCTGTTGTATCGGTTACTTTCGATGACGCATTTGTCGTTCATGATATTAAGGTTATCGAAGGTCAGGAGAAACTGTTTACAGCTATGCCTAGCCGAAGAACCCCTGAAAATGAGTACAAGGATATTGCTCACCCTATCAATAAGGAAATGCGTGATTATATCGAAAAATCTATTTTGGAAAAATATGAACAGGCAATGGCAGAGTATGCCTCGGCAGAATAAAATATTTATAATATTGCTTTCTTTCTTTTAATAATATGTGTATATACAAAAAGCGGATACGATTGTTTAAAATCTATCCGCTTTTTGCTGTTATACTTTTTCAAGTGTAAACGTAAATTTTGTATATTTCATATTCGCATTCGGGACTAATGTGCTCTCTACCCAAATATCCTGCTTATGACAAAGCAAAATATTCTTTACCAGATACAAGCCCAAGCCCGCACCCTGCTTGTCGTTGCTTCTCGACTTATCGGTCTTGTAAAATCTGTCGAACACTGTTCTCAGCTCCGCTCCCTCAATGCCCATGCCGTAGTTGCCTATCGACGTGAACACTTTTCCGTTCTCCGACCATATCTTTATGCCGATTTTGGTGTTGTTGTAGCTGAACTTTATCGCATTGTCAAGAATATTGATAATAACCCGTCTGATTGAGTCGCTGTCCGCCATAACTTTTATCGTTTCTTCCTCAAAATCAACGTCAACTTCCAAATCCTTTTGGCTTATCTTGTTTTCAAGCTGAATTATCGCCCGTCGTACCATCTCGGTAATGTCAAACTCCGTCATGTCAAGATTGTACTGCAAGCTTGATATTTTCGACGTTTCAAGCATATTATTAACCAGACGTGTAAGACGCTTGGTTTCGTCAAGCACGATATTCAGATAGTCCTCCTCTTTCTCCTCAGGGATAGTATGGTCTAAAATACCCTGTATAAATCCCGAAATAGATGTCATGGGAGTACGCAGTTCGTGCGACACATCGCTTACAAAACTCGAACGCATTTCTTCCAGACGTTCAAGCGAGTCCGCCATAAAATTAAAACTTGACGCAAGCTGTCCGATTTCATCTGTTGTGGTAACCATCATTCGCTGGTCAAATCTGCCCGCCGCAATGTCCATAGCCGCCTGATTAATCTCCTTAATCGGCTGCGAAATACGCTTTGACTGCACATATATAAACGCAAACGCAATAGCAATCGACACCAATGCTGATGTTAAAAACATATACAATATTTCAAGCACGGTTTTGTGCAGATTTGGCATATCGGTGTTTAAAAACATCGCTCCGACCACCTCATTGCGGTAGTGTATCGGTATACCTACCGTCAGCACTCGTTTGTCGTAGAATCCGCCGAATTTTCCCCGTTTTTTCAAAATCTTTTCGCCAAGGACTTCGCTTGAATAATCGGCAGGCACTTCCTTAATATCGTTAGTGGACGCATATACCTCGCCCGACTTGTTTATAATTGTTATATCGGATTTCAGAAATTCCGACCACGCACTCAAAGTGTTCAGAAAAATCGCTCGTGAAGATATATCATTGCGTTCTATCTGCAATTCAACTGTCATAGCCTCAATACTTTTGCTTGCGTCAATGACAGCGGCATATTGCTTTTCCGACGTGTAGTTTATGACAAATATGGTCATGGAAATCGACACCGACACGAATACCACAAGCAGTACGGCGGCATTAGTCCAGAATAATCGTCCAAAAATACTTTTAAACAAATTATCTCACCTCAAATTTATATCCTACGCCCCATACCGTTTTAAGCTGCCATGTACCTTCGACACCTTCCAGTTTTTCTCTAAGACGCTTTATATGTACGTCAACCGTACGGGAATCGCCGAAATAATCAAAGCCCCAAACCTCCTCCAAAAGCTGTTCACGGGTAAACACATGGTTTGGATTTGACGCAAGAAAATATAACAATTCCAATTCTTTCGGCGGAATTTCTATAACATTTCCGGCAAGCTTTAATTCATAATTTGAAAGGTTTATCGCAAGATTAGGATAAACTATCTCCTTTTTGGCTTTCATGTCCTTTGTTTCCGAACGGCGTAAAACCGCTTTTACACGGGCAACCAGCTCTTTTGTGTCAAACGGCTTTACCATATAATCGTCCGCACCGAGTTCAAGACCGAGCACCTTATCAAAGGTTTCGCCTTTTGCGGTAAGCATAATAATGGGAATATTGCTTATACGGCGGATTTCTCTGCACACCTGCCAGCCGTCCATAATAGGCAGCATAAGGTCAAGTATCACAAGCGACGGAGCTTCTTCCTTAAACGCCTCCACAGCCGCTTGTCCGTTGTAAGCCACAACCACCTCAAAATTTTCTTTTTCAAGGTAAAGCCTTATAAGTTCCACTATATTGGTATCATCATCAACAATCAATACTTTATTTGCCGACATTTTTTAACCCCCTTATGCGGTATTATACGTTAAATCTGAACAGAACAATATCTCCGTCTTTCATCACATATTCTTTTCCCTCCGAGCGGACAAGACCCTTTTCTTTTGCGGCATTCATCGACCCGCACGCCATAAGGTCATCATATGCGACAACTTCCGCGCGGATAAATCCACGTTCAAAATCCGAGTGAATTTTGCCTGCCGCCTGCGGAGCTTTTGTGCCGTCCTTGATAGTCCATGCACGAACCTCCGGTTCGCCGGCTGTAAGGTAGCTGATAAGTCCAAGCAGTTTGTAGCTGGCTTTGATAAGTCTGTCAAGACCCGATTCCGACATATTAAGGTCAGATAGGAACATAGCTTTTTCGTCGGCGTCAAGTTCTGAAATTTCTTCTTCTATTTTAGCCGAAACGGCGATAACCTCCGAACCCTCGCTTGCGGCAAGTTCTTTTACGGAGTTTACAAACTTGTTGTTTTCGATACCCTTTGTAAAATCGTCCTCGGCAACGTTTGCGGCATACAAAACCGGTTTTAGCGAAAGCAGCGAAACTTCCTTCATGATTTCCGCCTCTTCCGGAGTATATTCGATACTTCTTGCCGGCTTGCCCTCCTCCAAAACAGCCTTAACTCTTTCCAAAAGGTCAAGTTCGGCAGACAATGACTTGTCGCCCTTCATAGCCTTTTTTGTACGGTCGATACGGCGGTCAATCATTTCGATGTCGGCGAATATCAATTCAAGACTGATAGTTTCTATATCTCTGAGCGGATTAATGTTGCCGTCAACGTGAGTGATGTTGGTATCTTCAAAGCATCTTACAACGTGCACGATAGCGTCCACCTCACGAATGTGTGACAAGAACTTGTTTCCAAGACCTTCGCCCTTACTCGCACCTTTTACCAAGCCTGCAATATCAACAAATTCGATTACGGCAGGGGTAAGTTTCTGCGGATTATACATTTCGGCAAGTTTGTCAAGACGTTCGTCCGGCACTGCCACGATACCGACATTCGGTTCGATAGTACAGAACGGATAGTTAGCCGATTCCGCTCCGGCTTGTGTTATTGCATTAAAAAGTGTTGATTTACCGACATTCGGCAATCCTACAATTCCCAGTTTCATTATATAAAACTTCCTCTCATGTGTTTTTACTGAATAATATCCACTGTATATTATATAATACCTCAACTTTTTTGGCAATATGATTTTGTGAAAAATATAAAGCGAGAGGGAATTGGGGGTTGTGGGGGGTGATTTTATATTTAGCTATATTGGGACAGAACACTTAATATATTAAATATCTCTACAACTCCCAATTTATTCCTCAACCCTTCCCATATATCTCATATAGTGAGTATGTCATTTTTACTAAATCGCCGATAATAAATGTCAGCATTTTTCGTGATAATTTAACTCTAAAAACTATTGCAAAACGACAATTTTTTTGATAAAATAAATCAAATATATAAAACGGCATGAAATATTTTCGGTATTTCTGACCAAATTAAAAATATCAAAACAAATTTACATTCTGAAAGGAGCAGACATAAATATGCAAGATAAATTTGCAAAAGAAGGACTTACCTTTGACGATGTTTTGCTGATTCCGCAAGCATCTGATGTCACACCAAATGAGATAGATTTATCAACTCACTTGACAAAAAAAATTAAACTTAACATTCCGCTTATGAGCTCGGCTATGGACACGGTTACAGAATCGGCTATGGCTATCGCAATCGCGCGTGAGGGCGGTATCGGTATCATTCACAAGAACATGACTATCGAAGAACAGGCTACCGAGGTGGACAAGGTTAAGAGAAGTGAAAACGGAGTTATTGTAAATCCGTTCAGCCTGTCAGCCGAAAACACAATTAAAGACGCTGACGAGTTAATGGGTAAATACAAAATCTCTGGTGTGCCGATTGTTGACGAGGACAATAAATTGGTCGGAATTATTACAAACCGTGACCTTAGATTTGAAACTGATTTTTCAAAGAAAATCAAAGACGCAATGACAAAGGAAGACCTTATCACTGCTCCGGAGGGTACAAGTCTTGAAGAGGCTCAGCTGATTTTGAGAAAGTACAAAATAGAAAAATTGCCTTTGGTAGACAAAGACGGCAAGCTAAAAGGTCTTATCACAATTAAGGATATTGAAAAAGCCGTTCAATACCCTAACTCTGCAAGAGATGAAAGCGGCAGACTTTTAGCCGGTGCGGCTATCGGTGTTACAAATGATATTATGCAAAGAGTTGACGCTTTGGTTAAAGCCGGCGTTGACGTTGTTGTGCTTGACTCGGCTCACGGTCATTCAAAAAATATCATCGGCAAGGTAAAACAAGTTAAGGAAGCATATCCCGATTTACAGCTTATCGCCGGAAATATCGCAACAGGCGAGGCTGCCCGTGCATTGATTGAGGCGGGTGCGGACTGCGTTAAGGTTGGTATCGGTCCGGGTTCTATCTGTACAACCCGTGTGGTTGCCGGTGTCGGTGCTCCTCAAATTACAGCGGTTAATGATGTATATCAGGTTGCAAAAGAATACGGTATCCCTGTTATCGCCGACGGCGGTATCCAATATTCGGGCGACATCACAAAGGCTATTGCAGCCGGTGCCGATGTTATCATGCTTGGCAGCCTGTTCGCAGGCTGTGAAGAAAGTCCGGGCGAATTTGAATTGTACCAGGGCAGAAGATTTAAAGTATACCGTGGTATGGGTTCGCTTGCAGCTATGGAAAAGGGCAGTAAGGACAGATACTTCCAGACAGGTTCAAAGAAACTTGTTCCGGAAGGCGTTGAAGGACGTGTTCCTTACAAGGGTCCGTTGTCAGAGGTTGTGTTCCAATTACTTGGCGGTATCCGTTCGGGTATGGGTTACTGCGGTACTCCTACTATTCCTGATTTGAAGGAAAGAGGTAAGTTTGTGAGAATTACAGGTGCGGGTCTTAAAGAGAGTCACCCTCACGATATTTATATCACAAAAGAAGCTCCTAATTACAGCATAAGCAGTACACAGGTTTGATTTTGATTTAATAAAAAAAACGAACGGTTTGCACCGTTCGTTTTTTTGTTCTATTGACTTAGTATACCACAGCATCGTCAGCAGTGAAACCACCAAGCGAATTTTCCTTTACCTGAATACAGACATAAGCAATTCCCGAATTATCCGCCGCAAAGAACTGTCTTTTTGCAGCCGGTGCAATTTTCAGCCAGTCACCTGCTGTAAGCTCGATTTCTTCACCGTCAACCACTGCCTTGCCTTTGCCCGAAAGTATTCCGTAAATTTCCTCATTATTTTTGTGAGAATGAACAAACGGAACTCCTGCACCTGCCGGCAGTTGATTAATACTGATTTCCGCACCTGTTAAAGCAAGTTTTTCGTGCAATTCCGCTCTTGCCTCACTGCCAACGTTTGTTTTAGTATAATTTTTCATTTTTTTGTACCTCCTAAATTTCTTAGCAATCTCTTTTTGCTTGAATACAGTCTATCATTTGGCACATACAAAAACAAGTACGCACTTTTTTATAACTGTACAACTTTTTTATTATGTGGTATACTTCTTACAAGAAAATATTTTTACTTAGGTAGGTGATAAAAAATGAAAACAAAATCCGAATTGCCGCCTTGCCCCGTGGCAACAGCAGTAGCCTTAATCGGCGGTAAATGGAAGCTGCTTATTATCCGCAATCTTAAAGCACGTCCGTGGAGATTTAACGAACTGCAACGTGATTTAGAGGGGATTTCACAAAAAGTGCTGACCGACAGTCTGCGTCAGATGATTGACGACGGTCTTATTTATCGGCATGATTATCACGAAGTACCCCCAAAAGTGGATTACGGACTGACGGAGCTTGGAAAACAGATGCTGCCGATTATCGACGCACTTGCCGAGTTCGGAAACTATTACAAATCGGTTCTGAAACAATAAAATCAAAAAAACGAGCGGTTTCGGCTGCTCTTTTTTTGTGTCCCTGAATATTAAATTATATGTCCCTTTGTATAATAACCGCAAAATTACAAAAACTAAAATTAAAATATTTGAAAGGATATATGGATATGCTGGTTTTAGTTGTAAGAACTTTGATTTTATATGTTATGGTAATAATCGCAATGCGGATAATGGGGAAAAGGCAGATAGGCGAATTGCAGCCATCGGAGCTGGTGGTGGCGATTATGATTTCCGACCTTGCCTCCGTACCCATGCAGACAATAGATATACCGCTTTTGACGGGGATAATACCTGTGTTTACATTGATTATAGCGGAAATAAGTATGTCATTTTTGACGCTTAAAAGCAAGAAAGCACGCAAGTTTATCACGGGCGAACCGAGTGTGATTATATACAAGGGACATATAAATGAACAAGAGATGGAAAGACTGCGTTTTAATATGAATGATTTAATAGAGGAACTGCGAATGAACAATTATCCCGACATTGCGGATATTGAGGCGGCAGTGCTTGAAACGAACGGACAAATCAGCATTATTCCCAAACCCTATGCAAGGACGGTTACGGTTCGTGATTTGGATATAAAAAATCCGTACAAAGAAGGGCTTGCGTATATATTGATTTCCGACGGCGAGCTTAACAAAAACGAGTTAAAGCGGAGCGGCAAATCGGAAGACTGGCTCCGACGTGAACTCAAAAAGCAAAACATAGACAAGATAAACAGTGTGTTTATCGCCTCGCTTGATATGGAAAATCAGCTTTATATTCAGCTAAAAGGAGAAAGGGACGAAAAATAATGCGTAGTTTTGTAATATCAATGATTATTTTGGCGATGATTGTGGCGGGGAGCGTTTTTTCGATAAAATATATAGAGAAAATCACCGATAATATGGTTGCGAAAAACGAGCGGATAACCGAGGCTTTGAAAAACAGGGATTTTCACTCCGCAAGCGAATTTGCACAGGAGCTTGACGAGTATATAAAGGAAAAGCGTGTGATACTTTCAATGGTTATGGACCACAACAATCTGACCACGATAGAGGTATATGTCGGCGAGCTTGAACAGTATGTCAAAGATGAGGTACGCCATGACGCACTCGCAAAAAGTGCGGTGCTGGACAGGCTGTTTAAGGAGCTGCCCAAAAATTACAAATTAGAGGCGGAAAATATATTATGATTTTTCGTCATTGCGTTTTACGCAATTTCCTACAAATTAAAAAATTTCCGATTAAAAAATTGTTAAAAAACATTGACAAGCGTAGTACATTGTGATATAATGCGTTGGTAAACCGCATAGACTAGGCTCTAAAACGAGTATTCGTGCCTACGATAGCGTGACTTCAAAAAAATAGGAGGTGTGTTAAATGTACGCAATTATTGAAACAGGCGGTAAGCAATACAAGGTTTCGGAAGGCGATACAATTTTTGTAGAAAAGCTAGAAGTTGAAGACGGTGCAAGCTATACTTTTGATAAAGTTTTGGCAGTAGCTGACGGTGACAAGGTTACTTTCGGTGCTCCGACAGTTGAAGGTGCTACTGTAAGTGCTTCTGTTGTTAAGACAGGTAAGTCTAAGAAGATTTATGTGTTCAAGATGAAGAGCAAAAAGAATTACAGAAGAAAAAAAGGTCACAGACAGCCTTATACAAAATTGACAATCGAAAAGATTAATGCTTAATTTGTTGTAATATTAGATTTGGTGAAAGCTGAGGTGTTTTAAATGGCTCATAAGAAAGGTATGGGTAGTACCAAAAATGGTCGTGACAGTGAGTCGAAACGACTTGGTGTTAAGAGAGCTGACGGTCAAGCCGTTCTAGCCGGTAACATTTTGGTAAGACAAAGAGGTACTAAAATTCATCCGGGAACTAATGTTGGTATCGGTAGTGACGATACATTGTTCGCATTGGTTGACGGTAAAGTTAAATTTGAAAGAAAAGGCAAGACAAAAACACAATGCAGCGTTTATACTGCATAATTTAGCCTTTTAAAATTGAAAAGCTATGAAATCTCAGGTACAAGCTTGCCTGAGATTTTTTTAGTAATGTGAGGATTGGGAAATAAATTGTGGTTTGTTGTGGTGATTGATATGTTTAGCGTTCTGTTCAAGTGTAGCTAAAATCCAAATGTAGTGCAGACTGACGTTGTCGGAATTTAGCGGTGGGAACGTTTCATGTTCCCATAGGTGTAGACATTGTCGGAGTAACTCGAACCCTTTGGAGTCCTCTTTGTCCACGTCCACAAAGAGGACGGAAAAGACCGTTTTTTGGCACGCAATAAGCTAAGATAACAGTAGTAATTCCTTTCGGTCGGTAAAATTTGCTCTATTGCCTAGACCCGCAAATTTTATGCTGTCAAAGTATAGCAAACAAACTAGATTTAAAAATCGTCCTAGCATATTTATCCGCTTGCTTTTGGTACAGCATACCCTCCAAACCCACGAAAAATAGTTTCGCTCCTTGCGTGCCTCCTAGCCGAAAATTTAGTGAACAAGGGTGGGTTTAGATAGAAATGCGAGTGAGTGACCATTTTGCACCACAAATTACACTACACTTTCATTTATACTACGTCCGCACTTCCCCACTAAACTTACCCTAACGGACACGCAAAAAGCGTATATCTATATTCAGTGGGCACAGAGGGTATGCCGTATCTATGCTTTGTTTGTGTATTA
>CAKSNH010000033.1 GCA_934476075.1 uncultured Clostridia bacterium
TGCCTTTTGAAACCGCAAGCCTTATGGTCAGTAGTTTTGCTACGCAAAACCGCTCTGCGAGCGTCGGACGTCTTTCCAATACTAAAGCCTTGACCTAAACTTTGATGGAGCAGAGCCACTTTGCAAGTTTGCGTAAGCGACAAATTATAATTTATTCTTATACCAAATATTCCACACCAGCAAAAGTACATAGTGTGTTACATATGTAGCAAGTTTTAATGCCAACAATGAGATAAGCCAAAAAATTGTTATCATAACAGAGGTGTGCGGTTTGACATAATTATAAAAAGCCGCAAGTGCAATAAATGAAAGAACAGCATATATTATGCGGATTGTTCGGGCAAATTTCAAAATGTGAAATGCGTTGCCGCAAACGGGACAATATATTTTTTCAAGCATAAATGCACCGTATGGGTGAAAATCAGCCCCACAATGGGGACATATAAACTTGTTCTGTGTTATCATGGCAGTTACCTCATAAATGATGAAAGGGAGATTAATATGACGGAGGATAAAACCTGTTTCTTTTCGGGGCATAGGCATATACCCCAAAAACGAATTGAGGGTGTTAAGCAAAAATTGCGTGCGTATATTTGCGAGCTTGCAAACAATGGGGTCACACATTTTATAGCCGGCGGGGCACTGGGGTTTGATACATTGTGTGCAGATACAATAATCGAGTTGCAGGAAAAGTCGGTTGACTTTGCAAAAAAAGTGCGGTTATCACTGTATCTGCCATGCTATGACCAAACACAAAATTGGAGTGCTGAGGACAAGTACCATTTTAATATGATAAAATTCAAAGCAAGCGACTATCAATATATCACAAATAACACCTATACCGCCGGCTGTATGCGAAAACGCAACTATGCTATGGTTGACAATTCCGATATGGGGATTGTGTATCTGACCAAACACAAGAGCGGTACAAGTCAGACGGTAGCATATGCGACCCGAAAGGGACATAAAATAATTAATATTGCGGCTATATAATTTCAAACACAAAATATACTGCGACAAGTGCCAATGCAATCAGGGACATAAAAATTACAGAAATTCCGCCGACAGTATTTCTGTTTCGTATTGTCCATACTCCGTAACTGACGGAACGGATTGTACTTATTACGGTTACGGCGGCAAGTATAATATTTTCAGCCATTATATGTCCCTCCTAATTTTCACGCATGATAAGTCCTGTACGGCGAACTTTGTAATTTACACCTATATTGAATTCAACATCTTTATATTTGCTTTTAAAATCATAATTTGTATAATCTGTTTGAGTTTTAAATTTGCTCTTAATTTGTGTCCCCAAGCCAAGAACATCACTGTTATATTCGGTTTGTGTTTTGGTTAAAAATTTCATTGCCGCAAGACGGATATACTCTTTCACTTCATTTTCAAAGTTTTCCAAATCCTTTTCATAATAGTAGTTTCCGGGCAGACCCAAAAACTCCGACTCAAAATACAATTTTATATCTATTTTTGGATTTTCACCGCTTATATCGGTATGAATTTTAGGTTTTCGAGCTTGTTCAAGTTTTACGGTGACGGGCGAATTGCTGATTGAATTATAAAAAGTGGTGTAATTAATATTAAAATTCCCCGTAAGCATATTGTATATCTCGGTTTCGGTGCTTCCGCACAGACCGATAAGTCTGTCATCGGAGAAAATCGCCATACCCAAAACCTCACTCGGATTTTTTGTGTCCCTTGCCGTATCGCCCGCAATATAATTCTGCATTTTATATTCAAAATCAGCGTCTGACGGCAATGCGTTATCAGCATTTTGAGTATCCTTGTCGGGAGGCAATACGGTTGAGGCAACAGGCATTACAATATCTTTTTCATCGCTGTTGATGTATGAGCAGAACTGCTGTGTGTCAAAACTCGGCACATAGGCGGAGTATTTGTTGGAGTAGATTAGCTCATAATATTTTATCGGATTTATTTCAATGCTGGGTTTTACAGATGACAAATACTCCTTTGCACTGCCTCGTGCAACCGCCATAAAAACGTGGGGACGCAAATCACTGCTGCGGATAATCGGTTCGGCAAACTCGGCAAGTCCGCCGCTTGCAACACTGTCCGAAAATACCATAAGTTTTGCGTGTGCAAGCACAAACCGCTTGCTTATTTGATGGTTTGCCATGCTTACGGCAGAGTAAATTGTGGGTGCGGATATGGTCAGCGTGTCTAAAATATTTGCTTCGCTTTTGCCATTTTCCGACCCTGAATTTATTTCAAAAACCCGTGCATACTGAAAAGTTATATCATAATTATTTTGTGTCCCCTTGTCAATTCCGATTGCCGACACATACACCAAATCATTGGTTTCCGCCAAATCATAACAGCCGCCGATACATACCGTCAGCAAAATAATACATATTAATAATACTGATTTTTTCATATATTTTTCCTCTTTGATTTACCGATATAGATTGCCGGCAAAATTATCGGCAGCAAAAATGCGATTGGGTATATTATATTTTTTATCATTTGGTCGCTTTCGAGCATGACTATAATTGACTGCGGCAAAAATGACATTGCAACCAATATTGTCGCAGCGGGAATGATAAGTGGGCGGTGATAGCGCAGATTAAATGTTTTCTGCCATACAAGACATACCACGCATATATATGTGCTGATGTACATTATAGTTGCTATTGACCACACAAACTCAAATATTGATTCCGCACGCTGAAAAAAGTCGCCGACCCGCACAAGACGTGTCAGCTGATAAACAGGCATGATAAATTCGGACGAAATCGGATACGGATAAATCATGCAGTATATCAGCGATATTACGGTTGTACAGATTCCGCCCCAAAGGATAGCATAGAATCCGCATTTGAATGCGGTTTGTGTGGATTTGCAGTAGGGGAGGAGCAGATTTAACAAGAGAATATCCGCAAAAATAGAAATCCAATTAAAGCCTTTCACAAAAATATTATATGTCCCCATTCCCCAAAACGGCATTATATTTTCTGTCTTGCAATAAGGCAAAAGAAACAGAAAAAACAGTGCCATTATAATACCGGCAAACGGAATAAATAATGTGTGCAGACGTCCAAGCACCTCAATTCCGTTATATGTCCCTATTACTGCGGCAGCACCCAAAAACAAGAGAATAAATTCTGTCGGAGTGGTGGGGAGCAGATAAAGCTTTATTGATTCTGGAAAAATACGCACGGTCATACATATATTTGCGACCAAAATCACACATACCAACACGCCGATTACAACCTTAAATATATGTCCCCCGATATTTTCGGCAAGGGATAATATATCATTTTTACCGCATTTTTGATATAATTTGTAGGTAATATAATATATAATCATTGCTGCAAGACTGAT
Organism: uncultured Clostridia bacterium; assembly: GCA_934476075.1. Classification (GTDB taxonomy): domain Bacteria; phylum Bacillota; class Clostridia; order UBA1381; family UBA1381; genus CAKSNH01. Next base: position 3,358 of record CAKSNH010000033.1, read on the forward strand.
ATAAATACTCTGTATCCATGCGGAATTGCCCGCATTTACGACCATACCTCTCGGAAATGTCAGAAACAATTTAACGCACACCGCATTTATAAGCATCATCATCAGACCGTTTTTTGTAATATTAATTTTCTCCAATTTAATCACTCGCTTATTTAGATTTTCTTTTCTTTTTCCATTTTCGGCTGATTTTCGGTTCTTGAATATCGTCCTGCGGACTTAAAAATTTCGGTCGCTGCTCATTTTTCCATATCGGACTTAGGAAAAGCGAACCATGAAACGCATTTTTGTCACCCTCGGCAAGCGGTGAAAGAAACGGTACGCCAAAACTTTTCTGTGCGGCAAGGAACACGCTGTATACAAAAATACCGAGTGCAATGCCGAAAAAACCGCATACAGACGCAAGTATCATAAAAATTATACGCAGAATACGATAAGTCCAGCCGAGAGAATAATCGGTTGTGGCAAAAGAGCCGATGCCCGTCACCGCAACAATTATAATCATAATCGGGCTTACAATTCTTGCACTGACCGCCGCCTGTCCCAAAATCAAACCGCCGACAATGCCCAGTGTAGAGCCGATTGGTCCGGGCGTGCGGATTGACGCTTCTCGTATAATTTCAAAGCACAACTCCATGAGAAACATTTCAAATATGCTCGGAAACGGCACATTTTCTCGTGACGCACTGATGGAATACAGGAGATATGTCGGAATAAGTTCCCGATGAAACAGCGTCACAGACAGATAAAGTGCCGGCAGAAGAATGGATATAAACATTGCGATATAACGGACGATGCGTGTCATGTTCGAGTACGGCAGCCGCATATATGCGTCGGAGGGCGAGTGCGTAAGTTCAAACGAATTTGTCGGCAAAATCAACGCACGCGGACTGCCGTTCATTATGATTGCGACTCGTCCTTCGGATAATGCCCGTGCGACTCGGTCGGGACGTTCCGTGGCGAGAATTTGGCTCGTGAGCATAAACGTTTTTTCCTCTATCATGAGTGACAATTCCTCGGAAGAAATGATGTAGTCCATATCCACTCCGTCCACACGATTGCGGACCTCCTCGACCAGATTTTCGTTCGCCAATTCTTTTATATACATAACAACGGTTGCGGTCTTGCTTTTGCTGCCGACCTTGTGCATTTCGCAAATCAGCCGTTCGTCCTTAACAAATTTTCGCACAAGTGCGGTATTCGTGCGGAGCATCTCGCCGAAAGCCTCCTGCGGACCATAGATTGACTGTTCATTTTCGGGCTTGTTAATTCCCCTGTGTTCCCAGCCTTTGATGTCAAGCGAAAAAGCATAATCAAATCCGTCAATAAAAACACCGCAGCCACCGAAATTCACTTGGTCAATAATCGTATCCATCAGATTGGTCTTTTCGGTTTGACCGTGCCATATAAATTTGTCGGCAATATCGTCAATACTTGTAATTTTACTGTTTTTGTCAAGATGCGAAAGTTCAATCATAGGCTGAATTACTGACAAATTTATCACATTGCCCTCTGCCATGCCGTCAATAAAAAATATAAATGTCCGACGTTCCTCTATGCCCACTCTAAACTCACGAATTACTATGTCGGAATTTTCGGGATACGAATATCGCTTTTTTATATAGGAAAGATTTTCGTCAATATTTGCCGATACTTTTTCCTGCGGTGGCGGATAAAGATTATCTGTACGCACGTCATAGGCTATATTTTGTTTGTTGTCTTTTAAAATGAAATCCTCCGTGACAGAGGGTATATTAAATAGAAATAGTTTTTTCAAAAATTGCTTTAATGCCATAGATGCACCTGCTTTGTTTAGTCTTTATTATGTAGGATAACCGTAAAAAGATATATTATACATAAGTGTTTCATGTGAAACAATTTTAAAACTACATACAATGGGGACACATAAATTCACACGAGGGACATAAAATATTTATATGTCCCTAAAATAAAAACAGTGTTTCATGTGAAACATATTGAAGAATAAATATATAATATAAGAAAAAAGACTTTTGATAAAAGCACCGTCTGCGGACGTAAGAATAATGCAGCATTTTTGATTTTCCGTCATTGCATTTTACGCATTTCATGCAAAGGAAAAAAGCGGACTAAAATGTTTCACATGAAACATTTTAGTGATTTATTTGCCGAAAAATTATTTACATATAATATATTTGTGATATAATATAATAGTATTGGGAAATGTGAACAGCATTTTCGGGCGGTACAGAATATGTACAGCCTAAAAAATACAGAATAGAGAGGACTATAATATGGGGAAAATTATTGCAGTCACCAATCAGAAAGGTGGCGTCGGAAAGACCACTACCGCAGTGAATTTGGCGGCTTGCCTTGCTTATAAGGGTAAACGCACATTGCTTGTGGACGCAGACCCGCAAGGTAATGCGACAAGCGGATTTGGTATTGATAAGAAAAATTTAAACCTTACAATTTATGATTGCTTGGTTGACAGTAATAATACCGAAGATGCGATTATGCCGCTGAAATATACAGATTTGTACATAATTCCTGCAAATTCGGCGTTGGCGGGCAGTGAAATAGAGCTTGCCTATGAAGATGAGCGTGAGTTTTTCCTGAAAAAAGCATTGGATAAGGTCAAGAGTGAGTTTGATTTTATAATCATCGATTCACCGCCGGCACTTGGAATGTTGACGCTGAACGTTTTAACAGCGTCCGACTCGATTATAATTCCAATTCAGTGCGAATTTTATGCGTTGGAAGGACTTAGTCAGCTGATGTCAACGGTGAAATTGGTCAGAAAGAACAATCTAAATCCAAACTTGGAGATAGAGGGCGTATTGCCGACCATGTATCAGGCAAGAACCAATCTGTCGATACAGGTTTTGGAGGAAGTGAAAAAATTCTTTCCGAATAATATATTTACCAGCGTTATTCCGAGGAATGTGCGTCTGTCCGAAGCACCGAGCTTTGGTCAGCCGATAATCAAATACGACATCACATCAAAGGGTGCAGATGCGTATTTTGGATTGGCAAAAGAGGTAATTGCGAAAAATTCATAAGGAAGGGGAATAGCGAAGTATGGGAAGAAAAGGACTTGGAAAAGGCGTAGGTTCGCTGTTCGGAGATGTTTCGATTGATGATATTGCACCGAGTCCGGCAGATAATTCCGAGAAAATCTCGGAGATAGAATGGAGCAAAATCGAGCCGAATAAAAATCAGCCCCGTAAAAATTTTGATATGGAAAAGCTTGAAATTTTGGCGGAGTCAATCAAAGAGCACGGAATTATACAGCCGATAGTGGTAACGAAAATATCGGATAACCGCTATCAGATTGTGGCGGGCGAACGCAGATGGAGAGCGGCAAAAATTGCAGGACTTGACACGATAAAAGCAATCGTGAAAGAGTATTCAATGGAAACCGTTTCGGAAATCGCACTTATAGAAAACTTGCAGCGTGAGGACCTAAACCCTATCGAGGAGGCACAAGGATATAACACGCTGATGAAAAAGTATAATTTCACACAAGAGAAAATAAGCAAGAGAATAGGCAAAAGCCGAAGTGCGATTGCAAATTCGCTTAGACTTTTGTCGCTTGATGACGAGATAAAAGAGTATCTGACCGAGGGCGAAATCACGAGCGGACACGCAAGAGCGATACTTGCACTGAGTGACGGCGATATGCGTCATAAATTGGCGGAGAAGATTGTCGCCGAGGGGCTGAATGTGCGTCAGGCGGAAAAATGGGTTAAGGATTTGCAGGAGGAAAAACCAAAGCCTGTAAAGGAAAAGAGCAACGTTGATGCGGAGCTTGAAAAAATCCAGACCAAAATGGCGGCAAGCCTTGGTACGAGGGTGAAAATTATGCCGGGTGCGAAAAAGGGAAAAATAGAGATTGAATACTACGGGAATGAAGATTTGGAACGTTTGATGGATATTCTTATCAGTGAATAGGATATAATCAAACGAAAGAAAACATCAAAGGAGCAGATAAATGTCGAATTTGTATATTATATTGTTGTCTGCCGCCGGTGCGGTGGCATTACTTCTTATTATATTTATTTGCATGACAATTTCAAATAATATTAAAATGAAAAGGATTTTAAACCATTGCAAAGACGGTAATCTGGAACAGGCACTGACAGATTACTACAATAAATTGGAGAATACCGCCGATGACATACGCAGAATACAACAGGAGTATGAGCGATATGAAACGGATAATCAGAATGCGTTTCAGAATGTCGGGATAGTGCATTTTGATGCGTTTGAGGACATCAGTGGCAAGATGAGTTTTGCGGTGGCACTTTTAAACCGTCATAATAACGGATATATTCTGACATCGCTTTACGGGCATGAAACATCGAATGTGTATATAAGAAATGTGCGAAACGGTGCATCGGAAACATATTTGCTTGACGAGGAAAAAGAGGCACTTCGCAAGGCTATGACTAATGCGGAGGGATAATTGATATGGCTGATGAAAATAAAAATGTAAATCGTTCATTTTTTCTGTATGCGGGATTGATATTTCTGATTGCATTAATTATAATATTAATATCGTGTTTTGGACAAGTTAAGACCGATAAAGATAATTTGCCGGAGGACGTATCTACCACAGATGTGGGAATAACCGAAAGGACGGCAATGGTAAGCGAAGAAAATGCAAGACTTTTGAAGGAAAATGATGAACTGAAAAAGGATTTGGATGCGAAAGAGCAGACAATAATCTCGATAAGTGACGAAAGTAAGAATTTGAACGATGTTATGTATAATTGTAACATTGTTTTGAATTGTTATACATTATGTAAGGACAAGAAGTATCAGGACGCAAAAACTCAGCTGGAAACAGTAAATACGGGTGTTTTGTCGGAGGATATGATGCGTCTTTACGAAGATATAAGTAAAATGATTGCTCAAAATGAGTAGTATATAGGGAGGAAATACCATGTTAGACATTAAAATTTTAAGAACAGAGCCTGAACGTATCAAGGAGGCGTTGAAAAAGAGATATAATGACCTTGATATCGAGCCGGCAATCGAGCTTGACAAGAAAAGACGTGAATTGCTGACAGCGGTTGAGCAGGAAAAGGCAAAGCAAAACGAAATAAGCAAGAAGATACCGGCAATGAAGAAAGCGGGCGAAAATACTGACGCTATTTTTGAAGAAATGCGTAAATTGTCAGATGAAATCAAGGAAGCGGATACCGAAATCAATGAAATCGACGCAGAATTGAAGTCATTTATGCTGAGAATACCGAACATTCCTAACAGTGAAGTACCTGTCGGCAAGGACGATACGGAAAATAAGGAAATTCGTAAGGTAGGCGAGCCTAGAAAGTTTGATTTTGAGGCAAAAGCACACTGGGATATAGGTACAGACCTTGACATTTTGGATTTTGAAAGAGGAGCGAAGATTACCGGCACACGTTTTACAGTGTATAAGGGACTTGGAGCAAGACTTGAAAGAGCGGTAATTCAATATTTCTTGAACACAAATACAGAAAAAGGCGGATATACAGAAATATTCCCGCCATATATGGTAAACCGTGATTCAATGACAGGTACAGGTCAGCTGCCGAAGTTTGAAGAGGACGCATTTAAGGTAGCAAATAACGGATATTTCATGATTCCGACAGCAGAAGTTCCTGTAACAAATCTTCACAGAGATGAAATTCTTGACGGAAATAAATTGCCGATTTATTATACAGCATATTCTGCTTGTTTCAGAGCAGAGGCAGGTTCAGCCGGCAGAGATACTCGTGGACTTATTCGTCAGCACCAATTCAATAAAGTTGAATTAGTTAAGTTTGTAAAACCGGAAACAAGCTATGAAGAACTTGAAAAACTGACTAATGACGCAGAAAACCTATTGAAAGGCTTGGGATTGCCGTATAGAGTAGTATGCTTGTCAACAGGCGATTTGGGATTTTCGTCGGCAAAGACATACGATTTGGAAGTATGGATGCCGAGTTACGGAAGATATGTTGAAATTTCATCATGCTCAAACTTTGAAGATTATCAGGCAAGACGTGCAAATATTAAGTATAAAGACAATCCAAAAGATAAGGCGAAATTGGTACACACATTGAATGGTTCAGCCTTGGCAGTAGGAAGAACAGTAGCCGCTATTTTGGAAAACTATCAAAATGCAGACGGTACAGTAACAGTTCCGGAAGCACTTGTACCATACATGGGCACAGATAAGATTAGCAAATAATTAGATATAAATATGTTAGCATAGGGATATTTTATATGTCCCTATGTTTTTTTTATTTGTAGGAAATTGCGTAAAACGCAATAACGAAAAATCAAAAATGCTGCCTTATTCCTATATCTGCCGGCAAAGCTTATATCAGAAACTTTTTTTGTGCAAAATTTTAAAAAAATCAGGCTCAAAATTAGCGTGTGAGGACGAATAAAGACATTGTTAAGAAAAGTATATAGCTAAGTATAATTAATTGATATAGAGCAATTTTGGGCGTGGGGACATAAAATATGTGCAAAAGGGACACAAAAAGTAAATATTTAATGAGATTTTGTGGATAGTGAATGTAGAAAATTTTATATAAGTGAAAAAATTATGCGTGGTAATGTAAAAGGCAGAGAAAAGAAAGGGGAAAGACAAGGGAAATATAATAAATTGATAAATATGTGTGTGACGCAATGAAAGTGTGGGTTAAGGGGATTTGTGTGAAAAGATTTTTCGGTGTGTAGAGAAGAATATTGATTTTGAAAATTAGAAATAAGAATGGGTGAAATAGAGAGGGCAGGGTAAGAAAATTGTAAAGAATATTAATTGTGTTATTGATGTATTATTAATGTGTGATAAAGAAAGATAAAGTGTATATCTATTTATAATTGATAGATGCAGAATATAAAATATGATACAGTGCAAAGTAACATTTTTAACATACAGTGAAAAACATCAGAGCATAAAGCGGACAAAATTTAAAAATTGTATCAAAAATGTGGACAACCTACCGCTAAGCCGGTCTGAGTATAATTAGGCTTGTTTACCACCAACAGTTAAGCGACTTTGAAAAACATATTAATAGCATAAACTAGAAATTTTTAATAAAAAGTATACTGTATATGGGAATATGCCCTTATTTAGTATAAAACAGCCGACAGGAAAATTGGAAAATAAACATAGTAATATTGCAAAAATTGCGGAGAAAAAATGACATAATATAAGGAATTCGATATGTGTGAATTGGGGATAAAATGCTGAAAATGGAAGTGGTTATATTGCATTATGAATGTATAAAATGGTGTGAAATAAATTAAAGAATATTTAAAAATCGGCAGTTAAAATTGTGATGTATAGGTGGGTGTCAAAAATTTTTGTTTGCGGAATAGTTGGATAATAACTTTTTAAAGGTAAAAATGTAAAATCTTATTATAACAAATTAAAAAAATACCCTAACAAATGGCTTATTTGCTAGGGTTATAATGGAGCTAATGGGGGGAGTCGAACCCCCGACCTACTGATTACGAATCAGTCGCTCTGCCAACTGAGCTACACCAGCACATACATTAATTATAATAGTAAAACGGAATATTGTCAAGTATTTAATTTTGATAAAAATATGCGTCCGGCTCTCTTTTTGAAATTACAATTAATTTCCCAATACAAAAGGCTAGTCCCATACAGGAACTAGCCTTTTGTAATATAAGGGGATATTATTAACCAAAATATCTCTTTAACATACCTTCAAAGCCCTTGCCGTGACGAGCCTCGTCTTTTGCCATTTCGTGAACAGTATCATGAATAGCGTCATAACCAAGCTCTTTTGCTTTTTTGGCAAGTTCAAGCTTGCCTGATGTTGCACCACATTCGGCTTCACTTCTAAGTTGTAGATTTTTCTTTGTAGACGGTGTTACAACTTCGCCCAAAAGCTCTGCGAATTTGGCAGCGTGTTCAGCCTCCTCCAAAGCGGCTTGCTGATAGAAAGCGCCGATTTCAGGGTAACCCTCTCTGATAGCTTGTCTTGACATAGCCAAGTACATACCGACTTCTGTACATTCACCCTCAAAATTAGCTTTTAGACCCTCATAAACTTCTGCGTCGATTTTATCCTTTGCGCCTACACCGATAACGTGTTCGCATACAAAATTCAAAGCTCCTTCTTCCATAACAGTGAATTTTGAACCCGGAACGCCGCACTGCGGACATTTTTCAGGTGCAGAATCTCCTTCGTGTACATAACCGCATACTGGACAGACAAATTTTTTCATAGTTAAAATCCTCCTAAAACATAAATTAATTTTTTAATGATTTACATTTGGCACAAGTGCCGTTGAATACAAGATTGTGATTTTCAATATCAGCGTTTAAAATCTTTTCCGCACTGCGGTCGATGTCGGATACATAAGTCATCTCAACATCATAAATATTACCGCAAGAATTGCAATAAAAATGGTAATGATTTTGAGTGTTGCCGTCAAAATGTTCACGGCCGTTGCCGACATCAATTTTCATAATATCTCCCGTTTCGGAAAGCAAGGCGAGATTTCTGTAAACAGTGGCAAGACTGATATTCGGAAAATCCTTTTTCAGCTGAGCATACAGCCATTCGGCGGAAGGGTGATTGGTAACCGAACGAAGCAGATTAATAAGTGCTTCACGCTGTCGGCTGTACTTTAACTGTTTTTGCATTATATCACTCCTCTGTCAATAACAATAATGATTATCGTTATTGATTTTATTATACCATAAAATTTACACTTGTCAAGTATAAATTTAAAAATTTTTGATTTAAATTATTCATACCACAGATAATGTAATCGGAAACAAGAAAAAATTCACAAAAAAATAGTGTGCTGTAAAAACAACACACTATCTATGTTTTAATTAAAATCAGTCTTTGTTAGGAGCACCAACAGGACAGACATTTGCACATGAACCACATTCGATGCAAGAATCCGCATCAATAACATAATGTGCATCGCCCGAACTGATGCAGCTTACAGGACATTCAGCCTCGCAAGCGCCGCAGCTGATACAATCATCGCTAATTTTGTATGCCATCGGAATACACCTCCTTTATATATTTTGTAAAATGCCTTTACATATATAAAGTATACCATAGCTTTTAATTATCTTCAAGACCTTTTAAAATTTCTCCGTCAATTTTTTCAAAATTATCTGACGCACGCTTTATCACTTTAATATCTTTTACATCAAAATCGTGCAGAACTTTTTCCTTGTCGGAATCCACTTTTACACGCACCATGCCTTTTAGCAGACTGACATCTTCAACAACACCACGGCCCGACGGGGTTTGTACGATAGAGCCGGGACGGGGAGTAATTTTCAAAAGAGCCTCATAATTGTCCTGTTCGTATTTTAAACAGCACATCAATCGTCCGCACACACCCGATATTTTGGTAGGGTTAAGGGATAAACCCTGTTCTTTCGCCATTTTGATGGATACGGGAGCAAATTCGCCCAAAAAGCTTGCACAGCAAAGTCCACGCCCGCATATACCTATACTGCCAAGACTTTTCGCCTCGTCACGCACACCGATTTGTCTAAGCTCTATACGGGTGCGGAAGATATTTGCAAGGTCTTTGACAAGTTCACGGAAATCCACTCTGCCGTCTGCGGTAAAGTAGAAAAGTATCTTGTTGCCGTCAAAAGTGTATTCCACCTCGATAAGCTTCATTTCAAGCTTGTGCTTGCGGATTTTTTCAAGACAAATCTTGAAAGCCTCTTTTTCCTTTTTGTGATTAGCCTCTTGTGTTGCGTAATCGTTTTTGTTGGCGATGCGGATAACGTCTTTAAGCGGTGATTTCACGCTTGATTTTGAGATAGAGCGTCTGCCGACAACCACCTCACCGAATTCAAGTCCTCTTGCGGTTTCCACGATAACGTGGTCGCCTATATTAATTTTAAGATTGCGGGGGTTAAAGTAGTACATTTTTCCGCCAATCTTAAATTTTACACCTACAATATCAATCATGTTTTCCTCCGTTTTTTAAAGCTTTAAGCAGATTTTCGTCCGGTTCAAAGATAAGACCCTTTTTTGTTTTATCCTCACGATAGGCAAGATAATAGACGTCCTTTTTTGAGAATACAGAGCAGCACATATTGGGCGATTTTTTCGGCAAATCAGCCTCATATTTGTTTTGGGTAATTTTCTTTATGCGTTTAACCTCAATTTCTATACGTTTTATCCTGTGACCGATTTTACGCTGAGCATATAGAATTTCCCCGTCCGTACCATATTCAAAAACAGAAGTATATTTGATAAAAACGATATAACCGACGATAAGCAGAAGTACAACCGTAACAATATCTACAAGCAGATAGTAGCCGCTAAGCAGAAAGCGGATATATGAAAGAATAAATTCACCGCCTGCGAGCACGGCAAGTACAGCTAAGAATTGCTTAAATCCTGCTTTTTTTATTTGTGTATACATAAAGTTTCTCCCGGTTTATGTTAAAATTAAAAAATACATATTAATTATATTACATTTTCTTGTTTTTTGCAATAGAAATAAATATGGTGATATATAATAGGTAGAAAATGATAATGTAAATTATGATTTGTCGCTCACGCAAACTTGCAAAGTAGCTCTGCTCCATCAAAGTTTGGGTCAAGACTTTTTAAAGGCTTGCGAATTTATGGTCAAGTAATTTTGTCTAGGTCAAAATCGGCTACGCCGCCGGATGTCTTTCCGGTACTAAGGCAGAGCCTTAAATCGCCGTCCGCAGACGGCGAAACACCCCTAGCGCCCAAGTTTGGTCAAACTTTCTAAAAGTTTGTCGCCGACCGCAGTTGGCGAAATCCCTACACTTTTGGTTATATCTAC
>CAKSNH010000034.1 GCA_934476075.1 uncultured Clostridia bacterium
GAACTAAATATATCTTGCGGTGGACTTGACCACAAACTATAAATTAGTGTTCTATCCTAACATAGCTAAAATCAAAGCGTAGTACAGACTGACGTTGTCTAAGTTTAGCGTTGGGGACGTTTCACTTCCCCATGAGTATAGACATTATCAAATTATAGCGAACCCTTTGGAGTCCTCTTTGTCCACGTCCACAAAGAGGACGGAAAAGTCCGCAAGGGACACCCTTGACCCACACGCTGCAAAGCTATTGCAATATAGTTGTTCCTAATGTGTCGGCAAAATTCACTTATTGCCTAGAAGCGTGAATTTTGTGCCGTCCAAATGCAGTGCTTGCACTATGTTTTAAGTAAACAATAATGCACAAACAAATCATAGATACGGCATACCCTCTGTGCCCACTGAATGTAGATATACGCTTTTTGCGTGTCCGTTAGGGTGAGTTTAGTGGGAAAGTGCAAGTGTGGATATGAATGAAAGTGTAGTGTTACTGACGTTGTCCGAGTTTAGTGGGTAAGGGTGAGTTCAGTGGCAATGCGAGTATAGTGCATTTATTGTGTACATCATCTCAACAACTCATAATTTGTATAATCAAATAGCCTACGCTAGTCCGCTAAATCCCGATTTAACATAAAAAAGCTTCTGATAGAAGCACCGCCTGCGGGCGGAGGACTAAGGTAGCATTTTTGATTTTTCGTCATTGCGTTTTTACGCAATTTCCTACAAATTAAAAAAGAGGCTGAAACACAGCCTCTTTTAACCTCAATCCATTATTTCCCCTGACCGTAATACGCATTAGCACCGTGTTTTCTCAAATAGTGCTTGTCAAGGATGTATTGTGAAATCTGCGGAAGTCCCGGAGTAAGCTGCATTGAACGCAAAGCCATCTTTGCCACTTCGTCCATAACAACAGCATTGTGTACCGCATTGTGTGCGTCCGTACCCCACGCAAACGGACCGTGATTGTTCACCAAAACACCCGGAACAGCCACAGGGTCTAAATCCTTAAATGTTTCGATAATTACAGTACCTGTATTCTTTTCGTACTCGCCCTCAATTTCCTCTTTGGTCATAAGACGTGTCACAGGAATCTCGCCGTAGAAATAATCCGCATGAGTAGTACCGAATGCCGGTATCGGCTTGCCCGCTTGTGCAAAGCTTGTCGCCCATTCCGAATGAGTATGTACAATACCGCCGCACTCAGGGAATGCCTTGTATAATTCCAAATGTGTAGGTGTGTCGCTCGACGGATTTAGCTCACCCTCAACCTTGTTGCCGTCCAAATCCATAACAACCATATCTTCTGGTTTCAGCTTATCATACTCAACACCGCTCGGTTTGATTACAAACAAACCCTTTTCTCTGTCGATACCGCTCACATTACCCCATGTGAAAGTTACCAAACCATATTTAGGCAAATCAAGATTAGCTGCCCAAACCTCTTTTTTTAATTCTTCTAACATAATGTTCTCCTTTTTGAACCTTACTTAACGCTTTTCTTAATATTTTTCAATCTCTTTAATACATCATTTTCACCACGTCCGAAATAGTCGTGCAAAATCTTGTATTCCTGATACAGCTTATCATAAACCGCAACATTTTCAGGTATTGGCTTGTATACCTTATCCATAACCTTACCCATAACCTTTGCTGCGTCAACGATTGAATCGTAACCGCCGTTTTCCTTGCCTGCCGCAACCGCTCCAAACATAGCACTTCCAAGAGCCGGAGTTTGAGCAGACGCTGAAATTCTAAGTTCCATATTAGTTACATCGGCATAAATCTGCATCATCATTTCATCTTTTTGAGCAATACCGCCTGCCGCATACAATTCTGTAATCGGCACACCGTTTTCCTTGAATGTTTCGATAATCATTCTCTTACCGTAAGCAGTAGCCTCAATCAACGCACGATACATTTCCTCAGGCTTTGTAAGCAAGGTCATACCAACCATAACACCTGTTAAATCCACGTCAACAAGCACACTTCTGTTACCGTTCCACCAGTCAAGTGCCACCAAACCGCTTTCGCCTACTTTAAGAGCAGACGCTTTTTCTCTCAAATACTTGTGGATATTCTTGCCTTCGTTTTCAGCCTCTTGCATATACCCTTGCGGAACGCAGTTTTTAACGAACCAGTCGAAATGGTCGCCCACGCATGACTGACCTGCCTCGTATCCCATAAATCCGGCGATAACGCCGTCCTCAACAACGCCGCACATACCCGGAACGATACATTCCTTTTCGCCAAGCAAAATATCACAGGTAGACGTACCGATAATCATAAGCATCTTGCCCGGCTCGGTGATACCCACTGCCGGCAAAGCAACGTGAGCGTCAACGTTACCGACTGCAACAGCCGTACCCACTTTAAGACCTGTAAGCTTTGCGGCTTTTTCTGTAATTTCACCCGCCTTGTCGCCAAGCGGAGTAATATCTCTCGACAATTTCTCGTCAACCATATTTTCAAGTCTTGGGTCAAGCGCCTTGTAGAAATCGTTTGACGGATAACCCTTTTGTTTGTGCCATAGAGCCTTGTAGCCGGCGGTACAGCTGTTTCTTGTTTCGTTGCCTGTCAGCTGCCATACTATCCAGTCTGTCGCCTCGATAAATCTGTCCATCTTGTTGTATAGGTCAGGGTCTTCATCGACAATCTGCCAAATCTTCGGCACAAGCCATTCAGACGAAATCTTTCCGCCGTAGCGTGCAAGGAAATCTTCACCACGTTCCTCGGCGATTTTGTTCAGTTTGTTAGCCTCGTCCTGTGCAGCATGATGTTTCCATAGCTTAACATATGCGTGCGGATTTGACTTGTATTCGTCAAGGAAACAAAGCGGAGTACCGTCTGCCAATGTAGGAAGTACGGTACAAGCCGTAAAGTCGATACCTACGCCGATTACATCGTCAGCACTTACATTTGCCTTCTTTAATACATCGGGAATTGTTGTAGCAAGCACATCAAGATAATCCTGTGGATGCTGCAATGCCCAGTCTGTTGCAAGTTTTGTCTTGCCGTCCGGCAAATACTCGTCCATTACCGCATGAGGGTATGGCAATACCGATACCGCAAGCTCCTCTCCTGTTTGTACATCAACCAAAACCGCACGTCCCGACAATGAACCGTAGTCAACGCCGATTGAATATTTTTTTGACATTTTTCTTATCCGTCCTTTCGTTTTACACTCTTTCTGAAAACGCATCAAATGCGTTATTTTCACAGTATTTATATATCTATTATAATATCAATTCTGAAAATTGGCAATATTATTTTAACATATTTATAAACTTTTTTATAAAATAGTTAATTCGCCGCATACACAAAAAGACAGAGCATAAACTCTGCCTTTCTGCAATGATTTATTGTAATATCATTAGACTTCTGTTATTTCTGACGAACCAGAGTCTTTTGTCAAATCAGCCCTTCACCGTATTCAATCGTCAATACCTGGTATTTCTGATGAACCTGAGTCTTTTGCCAAATCAGCTTTCAAAATTTCAACAAGTGACTTAACAATACCCTTAGCGTCAGCACCGTCACCATAACCTTCAATCATAAGTTTAGCGGCAATAGTACCGTTGCTGTAATGGTTGTGGTCACTGAAACACTTGATAATATCCTGTGCAGCAGCATTAGCACTTTCAAAACCGTTTGCGGCATAATCCTGAACATATGCGTTAAATGCAGCGTCTGCCATCTTACCGATGTCAACGAAACCGATGATATTTGCATCATATTTTTCATTTGCCGCATCTGTTCTTTCTGCGTAAATCTTTCTTACAATATTATCATATTCATCTTGACGATAACTTGTAAATGTATTTGTTGTTGAATCATAAACGCTTGTATATCCGCCTACCGCACCATGAGGTGAATAAGAGTTAAGGATAACCTTAGCACCCATAGCTTCACAAGCGTCAACATAGTAGTTGAAGCTTTCTTCATACTTGCTACCCATACCGTTAGTACCCATGTCACCAATCATTACATAGTCGCCCGGTCTGATTTGTGTCAATACTCTGTCATTCAATTCGCCGCCTGTGTAATATGATGATAGGTTCTTACCGCCACGTCCTGTGTTAGAGAATGTAGCGATATCTGCAAGGTCTGTATAGTTTGCAGCATAATCTCTTGCCAATACATATGCCCAAGAACCGTTGTTGGCGATTGTTGAGTCACCTACTGTATATACGTTCGGCTTAGCACTTGCAAGTTTATCGCTTTGCTTTTCGATTACGATTGAAGAAACCTCAGCATTTGTAAATGCAAGGTCAAGTACGTCATCGATTACAGAGATAGTATATGTTACCGAGTTCTTTGAACTGTTGACATATGCAATACCTGTCAAATCTGCATTTACATATTCGGCAGCAACATTACCCGAATAGTTAATTGTTACGTTATAAACCTTTTGAGGAACTACCTTAGCTTTGAATGTGAATGAGCCTTTCAAGCTGTCAGCGTCAGCGTCTTCTGTGCTTGCTGTACCGTTTGCCACCGGACTGCCGCTTGAAATACCATAACCTGTTGTGTCAGAATATGTTGTATCGGCAGCAACTGCTGTATAACCTTCTACAACCGCATCTAATCCGGCTGTACCAAAGTCAAATGCAAGACCGTGGATTGTTACTTTTTGTGCTCTTGTGATAGTTTCATCTGCACTGTTTGTTCCTGTTGCTCTGATATATACAGTTGTAGCTTTTGCGGCAGATGTTACTGTAAGAACACCTGTTTCCTTATTAAAGCTGATACCTGTCAAAGCATTTTCATCTGTAATTTCTGTTGTGTTGTTCTTGTCATACATAGCGTATGTAACAGTTTTGCCTTCAATAGCAGCACCGTCTTTATCAACTACCGCAGCTTGATATGTGTAATCGTTAGATTCACCCTCAACCAACGGAATTGAGATACTTGCAGTCTTTTGTGTAAAGTTTACACTGTCTTGTGAGCTTGAAAGTGTCACTTTGATTTCCTTTGTAACACCGCCAAGAGTTACCTTTACAGTAACTTCGCCCGCTTGTGCACCGTTTGCAACAGACAATACCGCACTGTGTGAGTTTGCTGCGTCAGGAGTAACTGTTACACCTGTTGCATCGTCTGCCACTGCCCAAGTAGCTTCACCAACCATTTCATATCCCTCAGTTGATTTAGCGCTTACTGTCAAGTTTGTTGTAACAGGAGCGTCAGTACTGTTTTCAGGGATTGAAAGTGTTTCGTTTTCAATAGTTGTCTTAAATGTGCTGTCGTCAATTTCCGGAACATACATCTTAGTATTGTTAAAGTCAAGCTTACCTGCTGAGTTATCAGGAGTTCTGTAACACAAGTATACAGGGGCTGCCGCACCGGCATTTACGAACGGCATTACATCTGATGAACCCAATAGTGTGCCTTCTTCATCATAGATTGAAGCATAGCATAGTTTTGATGTCACATCAGCCGCAATAACAACCTTATACCATACGCCTGTTGTAGCGTCTGCGATATTTTCACCGCCGTTTAGGTTAAATCCTGTTCCTGTGAAGTTCAAGCTTACAGCAGTAGCGTTGTCATTCCATGTTACAGGGTTCTCCTGCTTGAACAAGATTGATGAATTATTATTGTAGAATCTCACGTCTTGTGAAATAATTACCTGACCTGTCGGAGCAGTATCAAGTTTATTTACAGCAAAACTTGATGAGTTTGTGCCTGTTGAGTTAAGCTGCAAGAACTTCTTGCCGTTTTCGCTTGCGATATACAATCCTCTGCCTGTGTTACCGCCGCAAGCTGTCCAGTCACCTGTTACATATTCTGTTGATGTTTTGTTATCAGGTGAAGTTACTGTCTTATATCCTACCATATCGTCAGAATACCAGTCGTAATTCGATACATAACCTGCCTTAGGCAACAATGTACCTGCTGTTGCAGTCTTAGTAGGAACTACTGCCAACGGATTTGAAATTGTAATTTCTTTACCGTTGTATGTTACTTTTGCTTTTACCTGACCGTAGAAGTTAAACGGCATACTTCTTAGCTTGAAGTTTACGCTTGTAGCGTCAACCTTTTCTGCTTTACCGTATGAATCACAGTATTCATTTGAATCTACTGCGTCTGTTGTAGCAGCGTTTTCACCGGCTTGTGCTTTTGAAACAATGTGTCTGAAACCGTCAAATTCCCATTCAACATTAAGGTCTGTTACTCTTTCATCGTTTAGTTCAGCAAGGTCTGAACCGATTTCACCGATAAGTTTAACCTTAATAGTATTATCTGCATATGTGTCAGCGTCTGCACCCATTGTCAGCAAGCCGTTTGTAGGAACTGTTGCAAATTCAACAGAGGCCAGCGGCTCGATATATTCCGCATCTTTTTCATATACAGCTGTATACTTAACATCAGCAGTAAGCGGTGTGCTTAGTACCTGTTCTGTTGTATAAATTGTTTCTGTGTCATCATCTTTCTGCCAGCCCTTGAAGATATAGCCTGTGTTTGTTGTATCAGGAACAGTGTCTGCTTTAATTGTTGTTCCGTTAAGAGCTGATGTATTTATAGATGTAGTTTCTTTATTGTTTGTCTTGTCTACCGGTGTAACAAATGTAGCAAGATAATATACACCTGCAACATCGCCGTCCAAAACGTCACGAACCATAATGTTGTCAACACCGAATGTTGCACCTACGGCTCTCGGCTGAGCTATGAACATCTTGCCCAAAGCTGTTGCACTCTGGTTCTTCATACTTATCTTTGTTTCGTTCAAATATGTTGTAGCACCGTCAACAGAAGTAATCTTCAATACAACTGTGTGGTCTGCAAAGTCCATAACAGCTTTCAAGTGAGCCCATCCGCTTGTGTAGCCTGTTGTGGCATTTGACGTATCCGAACCGTCAATACCTGTAACCAAAGTATTGGCATCTGTCTTATAAAGTGCGAATATTTCTGCTCCGCCGGCATAGTTACCGTTTCCGATAGGTGTACCGATTGAAGAATCCATTACTATGAATTGGCTGCCTGCTCCGCCGCCCATGTAGAAATCACATTCCAAAACAGATTTTTTATCATCATTCAATTTCTGTTCGTCTGAACTGAATGCAGCATATGCGGTTCTTGTACCTCTGCCGCTTGAATTGTTAAAGCTTATGTACTTTGTATTGTCTGATTTAACAAGCAAATCGCCTGCTGCGTTTGCATAGTATGAGTACCAGGCTTTGCCGTCACTCAGTGTTAGTTTGAAATCACCGTCTTGCTTAGCATTTTGAGCAACTGAAACAGTTCCGGCAGTTTCGCTTTCAAAATCGCTCTTGCTGAAAATCTTTGACGGGTCGATTGTAGGAGTTACCGTCGGTTCAATCGTTGCCTCCGGTTCAACCGTAACTGCCGATGTAACAGGTTTACAATGTGCAAAACCGTCCCAAACCATAATCTTGTCATCATCATTTGCAGTAATCTCAATTTCCTGCGCACCTTGCTTAATATCATAAGGTGTAGCTTTTACCAATGCGTTGTTCTCGTCATATGTAGCAACTATTGCGACATAATCGCCGGCCGCAGCCTGAGATAAAGTCAGCTTACCGTTGCTGTAAGTAGCAGTAAGCAAATCCTCTGCACTTGCGGGAATTGCAAATGCAAATTGAGAAGCCATAGCCAATGTCGCCGCACCGGCAATAGCCTTCTTGAAAAGTGAACTTTTCATTTCTTTTATCCTCCCTCTTTCTTATAAAACCAATGTATATACATTTGTGCAATATACATACACAATCTTAATAAACATTATAATATATTTTTTAATATTTGTACAGTTTTTTTAAAAAATTATTTTAACTTTTTTTCAAACTGGTAAAATTGTATATAAATCATATGTTTAATTTGTAAAAAACGCAACAGAAAATGATTTAATATTTTTATTAATTTCTCTCAATCCGCTTATTTCTTTATTCTCAATTTATTGTCTATTTCCTCTATCTCTATAAAGCAAGGGCGTTCATTCGGAGTTTTGTTAGGGGAGTGCAGTGTGACGTAAAGCTTGCCGTCAAAGCCGTTGAAAATCATACCGTGACCGCCGTTTTCGCCGAACAGCAAATCAGCGTCATGCGTCCATTCGCCGTCAACCCTGCCCGACTTTGAGCGTGCCACGCCGATTGCATAGCCTGTTTTGCTGCCGCTTGACCAAATCATCAACAGCTCTCCGTTTTTTGTTGTGTACATAAACGGCCCGTCCGTGACAAACACTTCTTGGTCTTTGCCGTTTACATTATGCACCGAGCCTCTTGTCCACTCCGCCTGTGACGCACTGAACAGCTTTATCGGCTCGCCGACGGTTTTCGATAAATCATCGCTCAGACGCATGGCGACCATCTCGCCGTCAACAATCTGCGTCCACTCATGGCAGAAAATAATCCACGGCTGACCTTGATTATCCATATATAATGTTCCGTCAAGACATTCCCAATTTTCGGGTGTGACAGGCTTGTCGGAGATAGGCTTGAACGGCCCTTTCGGATTGTCCGCCGTTAAAATTTGTGTGCCTCTGCACTTGTCCGCCGACTTAAACGACGCAAACATATAATATTTGTTCTTATATATATGTACTTCGGGTGCCCAGAAATGTCTGTCCGCCCAAAAATCCTTGTCGGGGATAAATGCGTCAAACGGACCTTCCCAGTTTTCCAAATCGGTACTGCGGTAACATTCAAATCCCTTTGCGGTGTCGCTCCAACAATTTTTGTCGGTTGTACCGTATAGATAGTATGCCTTTTCGCTTTCCACCGTCAATATATACGGGTCACGAATTTGTATTTCTTCTCTTTTCATTAGTTCGCTCCTTTATATTTTTTTAATTACATATATAATATCACACATTTTTTTAATTTAAAAGAACTTTTCCGTCAAAATAAATACGAATTTTGATATTATTGTAATTTAATTCATGACGTGTTTATTTATGTATCATTTTAATGTGAAACATAATACATAAATGTAATATTATGTAATAAAAAATCTAAAATATTAAAAAGTTATTAAAAAAATTTTAAAAAACGCTTGCAATTTCACAAATAGTGTAGTATAATATACTTGTAGCGTGAGTGGAAACACTTCGCTATCATATACCCTTTTATCATATATACCACCACCACGAAAAGCATCGACCCGTAGTCGGTGCTTTTCACCTTTTAAAAAATATTTTACTTTTATCCTTTTAGTCCGCAGAATGTGTATATGCACATTTTAGCGGATTTTTTAATTGATTATGTATATAATGTTATAGTATAATGTTAATAATAATACAGAAAGGATTTTACCGAATATGCGTATAAATCAATTAAAATCCGGCATTATACTGTCTTATCTGTCACAGGCTGTTGCGGTATTGATAGGACTTTTATATACACCCGTCATGCTCCGGCTTGTCGGACAGAATGAATACGGCTTATATCAGCTGTCCGCATCGGTCGTGGCATATCTCGGACTTTTGAATTTCGGCATGGGCAGTGCATATATCAGATATTATGCAAGGTACAAGGCTGTCAACGATTCCGAAAAAATCGCCAAGCTCAACGGTATGTTTATGATTGTGTTCTGCGTTTTGGGGCTTGTGGTGGTTATGGCTGGAATTGTGCTTGCTCAGAATGTCGGCTTGATATTCAAAAGAAGTCTGTCGCCGTCAGAACTGCATACCGCAAAAGTGCTCATGCTTATACTTGTGTTTAATATGGCAATATCTTTTCCGTGCAGTGTGTTTAATTCATATGTCACCGCAAACGAGCAGTATGTATTTCAGCGTGTTTTAAGTATACTAAACTCACTTTGCGGACCGTTTCTGACACTTCCGCTCCTGATTATGGGGTATAAGTCGGTCGCAATGGTCAGCGTGAGCACTGTTTTGTCTTTGGCTACGTTTATCGTGACTATGGTATTTTGCCGGCGTAAATTGGGAATGAAATTCTGCTTTAAGGATTTTAACTTTAATCTTTTAAAGGATATTTGGATTTTCTCGTTTTTTATATTCCTGAATATGATAATAGACCAAGCCAACTGGACAGTGGACAAATTTGTGCTGGGCATTTTCCGTGGTGCAGCGGCGGTGGCGGTATACGGTGTTGCCGGACAGCTGAACACATATTTTATACAGTTTTCCGTATCTATATCATCGGTATTTGTTCCGAGGGTAAACAGACTTGTCGCCGAGGCGGACGACAACACTGAACTGACAAAATTATTCATCAAGGTCGGACGTGCACAATTTGTCATAGTTGCACTTATCGTGACGGGACTTATTTTCTTCGGCAGACAGTTCATCACCGCATGGGCGGGCAGCAACTATGAAAATGCCTACTATATAACATTGCTTTTGGTAATTCCGGCATCTGTTTCGCTGATACAGAATTTAGGTATAGAAATTCAGCGTGCAAAAAATATGCACAAGTTCCGCTCGGTTGTATACATTATAATTGCGGCGATTAACGTTGCCTGCTCGATTCCGCTTGCAAAATTCTACGGCGGTATCGGAGCGGCGTGGGGCACTTGCGGCGCAATGATTATCGGCAACGGACTTATTATGAATGTGTACTACCACAAGAAAATCGGTCTGGATATAATTCGGTTTTGGCGAGAAATCGGTAAATTTATCCCATCGCTGATTATACCGATACTGTGCGGAACTGTCATAATGAAATTTATACCGATGGGGAAAATGATATATGTACTTTTATGGGCGGTGATATATACTGTTATATATTGCATATCCGTATATCTTCTCGGACTTAACAAAAATGAAAAAAATACAATAATTTCTCCGCTGAAACGCATTTTTATAAAAAATAACAGTTGACAAAACTATGTAAATGGATTATACTATAATAGTTGATTTTGCTGTTATAGCTCAGTAGGTAGAGCACTACATTGGTAGTGTAGAGGTCACCGGTTCGATTCCGGTTAACAGCTCCAACTGTAAAGCATTGTGCCGTGAGGTACAATGCTTTTTTTGTTTTGGAATTTGGTGAGGGGAATGTAAATATAAATTATGATTTGTTGAGATAATTGATATGTTTAGCGTTCTGTTCAAGTATAGCTAAAATCCAAATGTAGTGCATACTGACGTTGTCGGAATTTAGCGTTCTGTCCTAACATAGCTAAAATCAAAATTTAGTGCAACTGACGTTGCCCACATTTAGCGACGGGGACGTTTCACTTCCCCATAATTATAGACATTATCAATTATAGCGAACCCTTTGGAGTTCGCTTTGTCCACGTCCACAAAGCAAACGGAAAAGTCCGCAAGGGACACCCTTG
>CAKSNH010000035.1 GCA_934476075.1 uncultured Clostridia bacterium
CTGCGGTCGGCGACAAACTTTTAGAAAGTTTGACCAAACTTGGACGCTAGGGGTGTTTCGCCGTCTGCGGACGGCGACAAAAGACGCTGCCTTTTGAAACCGCAAGCCTTTAAAAAGGCTTGACCTAAACTTTGATGGGGCAGAGCTACTTTGCAAGTTTGCGTAAGCGACAACTCATAATTTATCACCAATAATAATGCAAATACACCATGCGAATTTGTGACAAGAGTTAGCTTGATTTACAAGGCTTTTTAAGGTATAATAAAATAACGCTGTAAAATAAAAGGTACATATATAACCATGTGCCGGTATATAAGGAATGAATTATTATGATTTTAGCTTTGGATATGGGAAACACAAATATCGTTTTGGGCGGTATTGACGAGAATAAAATACATTTTGTCAGCCGTGTGGTGACCGACAGGAAAAAAACAGAGGACGAATATGCTGTCATATTCAGTTCTATTTTAAATATGTACAGCATTGACCGCAAGGAGATTACGGGTGCGATTATTTCGTCGGTTGTTCCGCCGCTTGTGAATATTATCAAAGAGGCGGTCGAAAAAATGATTGGCATTACTCCGCTTATTGTCGGTCCGGGAGTGAAAACGGGTCTTAACATAAAAATAGACAATCCGGCTCAGCTTGGATGCGATTTGGTGGTCGGAGCGGTTGCGGCAACGCATGAGTACCCGGCTCCGCTGATTATTATTGATATGGGTACGGCTACCACTATCGCCGCTATCGACAAGGACGGTACTTATCGGGGCGGTGTGATTGTTCCGGGTGTGGTTGTGTCACAGGAGTCGCTTTCGTCAAAAACATCACAGCTGCCGAGAATAGGTCTTGATAAGCCGGCTCACGTTATCGGGAAAAATACGATAGAATGTATGCGCAGCGGTCTGGTATACGGCAATGCGTCCATGATTGACGGCATGATTGACCGTGTCGAGGAGGAACTCGGAATGAAGGCTACCGTTGTTGCAACGGGCGGTTTATCCAAATTTATTATACCGTACTGCAAGCATGATGATATTATATATGACGACGATTTACTGCTTAAAGGTTTATGGATTATATATTCCAAAAATACCAAATAAAAATACGCTCTGCGGCGGCAGAGCGTATTTTTATTTGGCAGAAATTTGCGAAAAATCAAAAATGCTACATTATTCTCACGCCCGCAGGCGGTGTTTCTATCAGAAGCTTTTTTATATAACCTGTTTTATTATACCGAATGCAAGCAGTGACATCACAAGCCCCGCCACAAGCACACCGAGGAATATCCACGGCAATGCGTCCTTAATCTTAAACCGCATAAGCGATGCAATAAGCGAACCCGTCCATGCGCCCGTGCCCGGCAGCGGTATCGCTACAAACAGGAACAATCCGAATTTGCCGTACTTTTTGATTTGGTCGCTTTTTGAAAGTGCCCTTTTCTCAAATTTTTCTACCATAGGTTTAAATCTCGTTTTACGAAGAAAATCAAATATTTTATCTATAAACAATAATATGAACGGTATCGGAATCATGTTGCCGATAACCGCTATTATATAGGTAGATAAAAAATTCATTTTCAAAAATCCCGCCGCCAAAATGCTCCCTCTAAGCTCCAAAACGGGTATCATGGATATAATGAACACTATAAGCTCCTTGGGCATACTGCCCGAAAATGCGTTTACTATGTTTTGTACAAGCGTATCTGTCATTGTAATTCCCTTTCATATAAATTTAATATACACATTATACAGTATATGCGTGTAAAAATCAATTATTATAATATAAAGATTTTGTAAATGATTATTGACATACTTCATAAAAAGACGGTATTTTGAGAATATATAATATGAAAATATATATTTTGTTATATCTTATGCCGTTTTTTTAGATTTTTTTGTGAAATATATGTGAACTTTGCGTGTTATTTTAAAAAAAGTATTGACATATCGTTAGTTTGGGGTTAGAATTATATGTAGCCTGTTACAGTGAGTAGTTATTGGGAACAGGTCTTAACTGATGGGTTAATGTTACTTGTATTACAGGTTTCATACAAGGATTTCATTGATATTTCTTGTATAACAGGATTTTTACAGTTTCATTACATCTGTCAAAAGTGCATTGACTTATGCCGTTTGAACATGGTATAATCAGTGCGTAAGTTAAGGACGGCAGAGTCTTTAATCAGTATTTCGGTCAGAATAAGAAAGGGATTTGACCGGATGTTTTAATTAAAGAGTACCCTTTCATAAGTAAAAAAATCAAGGGAGGATTTGAGAGTATGAAAAAAAATCTCAAGAGCGTAATTTCATTTGTTATTGCGTTAGGACTATGTGCAAGTTCAGCAGGCGCTTTGGCTGCTACAACTTACACTGACGTACCTGCTGACGCAAGCTACGCTGAAGCGGTTGCAAATCTTACTGCTATCGGTATTGTTGAAGGTGACGGCAACGGCACATTCAGACCGGATGACAAAATCACAAGAGCAGAGGTTGCTGCAATGGTTGTTAGAGCTATGGCTCAAAACGACGCTGCTATCAGCTCAAAAGGTACAACTAATTTCACAGACGTAAGTGCTGATAACTGGGCTTCAGGTTACATCAATGTAGCTTCAAGAGGCACAAGCGCTTTCATCAACGGTATGGGCGACGGTACATTTGAACCTGATTCAAACGTTACATATGCACAAATCGTAAAGATGGTTGTTGCAGCTATCGGCTACGGCGACTGGGGTGTTGCAGCAGGCGGTTACCCAACAGGTTATATCGCAACAGCTAAGCAACTTAACATTACTGACGGTGTTTCAGGCGTAAACGCTGATGACGAAGTTTCAAGAGCAGTTGTTGCACAACTTATCAACAATGCTATCGATACTCCGTTGTTGTCATTGAAGACATACAGCCCAACAAACCCTGAATACGTTATTATGAACGGTAAGGATGACAACGATTACGAAACAGTTCTTACATATTACCACGATATTTACAAAGTAGAAGGTCGTGTAAAAGATACTCACAGAAGTAACAGCTCAATCGATGCTGACGAAATCAGATACCAAATCGAAGCTACTAACAACTATGATGATTCATCAATCAGCATGTTGAAGAAGAACGATGGTATTTCATATGGTCCATATTTGATGAAAGTCGGCGATACAGATGTTGCTGATTATCTAGATGTATATTCAAAATTGTTGGTTAAAGTTACTGATGATGAAGATCCGGTTGTTTTGAGCTGTGTTGCATCAGGTAAGAACGTAACAACAACTCTTCAAGCTGACGCTTGGGATGATGAATATTACAGCACAGAAGACGAATCTCTAAACAGAGTATTCGGTATGGATAAAGATGGTACTTCACTAGGCGAAAACAAAGGTCAACTTTGGTACTACTCAAACAGTGACAAGACAGGTAAGTCAACAAGATACTATCTTTCAGACGGTTTCAGACTATATGTAAACGGTGTTGAAGTTGATGCTACTCAAGCTAACGTTAAAGATTACATTTTCGATAACGAAACAGGTACAGTAACATTGGTTGACACAGTTTCTGAAACAGAAAATTCAACAGACGGTAAGTACGATTCAATCTATGTTTCATACTTCGCAACAGGTATTGTTGAATCTGTAAACTCAAACGGTAAAGTTTACTTCGATAAAGTTGCTAACACAGGTTCAAATACAACAACATATGTTGAATTTGATGATGATGATGACGATTTGAAGTATTCAATCAGCCTTGACGGTAAGGACATTGGTTTCTCAGACCTTCAAAAGGGTGATGTAATCAGCGTTTCTTACAACGTTGTTGATGGTTTCGGCGAGTCTAACTTCTATGATGTTCTTGTTTCAAGAAACACAGCAGAAGGTAAAGTAACAGAAACTAATGATGAAGATGATGAAATCGGTATCAACGGTACAACATACAAGATGATTAACGAAGACCTTGCTAAGGTTGGCGATTTCAATCTTGGTACATCATACACAATCTACCTAGATGCATTCGGTAAGGTTGCAGATTTTGAAAAACTTGCTTCATCAGTTAAATATGGTATCATCAACAGATTCTATTACAGCACAGACGCTGCTGAATACAAGTTCTCAATGTATGATACAACAGCTACAAGCAAGACATATGATGTTGCTGACACAATGAAGATTACTATTGATGGTACAGAAAAATCATATGAAACATCTAAGGAAAATGCTGATTTGAATTCAGTTATTAGTAGCCTAGATGATAAAGCTGATGATACAAATGTACAAGAAAGAGTTGTAGAATATACAACAAATTCATCAGGCGAAATCAAGACAATCGAATTCTTGAACAAGTCAAAGAGTACATCAAGCTACACAGCTAAGAGCAATAAGCTTGGTTCATTGAAGTTTGACGATGCTACTGTAATGATTAGCGTTGATGGTACAGACTTCTCAGTATTGAAGACATCAAGCCTTATTGATGACAATGATTACACAGCATACGGTTATGACAGAGATAACAGCGTTTACGGTTTCATCGTTGTAACTGATGGTGTAAGCAGCTTCACAAAGGATACAAGATTTGCAGTTGTTAATAAAGTTAGCCAAGGTTCTAACGAAGACGGCGACGATTGCGATAAGATTCAACTTTACACAGCAGGCAGCAAGGACCTTCAAACTGTATATGCTGACGGAACAGATATGTTCTACGGTAAGTTGAAGAAAGGTGATGTAATCATCTATAAGACAAATGCAAGCGGTTTGATTGAAGATGCAGAAGACGTTGAAGTTGTATTCAGTGCAAGCTTAAACGGTATGACTAACTTCACAAACAGCACATTTATTAATACACTTAATAATGAGTTCTATTCATCATTCATGGATAAGTTTGATATGCCTTCAACATGGGAAGACAAAGAAAATGAAGTTGAGCTTAAGTTCGGTCCTATCATCGACAGAAGTTCTTCAAGCATTACTCTTGGTAAACTTTCAAATGTAAGATATGAAAAGAACGAAAGTGCTACTGGTGAAGAAGATAAATATACTGAATATAAGGGTACATTTACATACACAGAAGATGACAGTGTAGCAGGTGTTAAGATTGAAGACCTTGACTATGCTAGCGACGTTGCTGTATATGTATATGATTTCAACAACAGCTCAGACAACAGATTGTCAGTTGGTACTGTAAGCTCAGTTCCTAAGACAACAGTTTCTGAAAAGTTGAAAGTAAATGATTCAACAAAGGATGCTACAATCATTGACTGGTCAAATGACGAAACACCTGATTTCGCTTATGCACTAGTTAAGATGGTTGAAGATGATGTAACAGACGTATTCGTAATCATTCCAAAAGACTGATTTTAATACAAGTTATATAAACAGAAAGGGCTAACCGAAAGGTTAGTCCTTTTTGTATTTGGTTGAGGGATAAAGTTTGAGTGGATTTATGTAAATTTACGGCTAAAATTTGGGTAAATATTTAAAAAAGAGTGGAAATATTAAAAAAGATAGTGTATAATAAAAGTATCATAATACAGATGAGGGGTAAGCATGGATAAGACAACTTTTTTGATAATCAGCGGAGTGGTATTTTTATGTATTGCGTTTTTTGACGGTATAAAAAAACAGCGTTCAAAAAATTTATAAATTTATTAAAAAAATTTATAATAATCATTGCAAAATCGTATTTTATTTGTTATAATATTCTTATAACAAATGATTTTTTTATTGGATACGCACGTACTCAAAAAATCCCGGAACACAGCGGCTGTCACCGCTGTGTTTTTCTTTGCGTAAAAATAATATGTACATATTTTGGAATGTGTGATATAATGGTGGGGTGAGATGATAAATTGTGAGTTTAGGAGGGATAATATGAAAAAGAGAAATATAAAGCTTTGCTGCTGTTCATGCTTTTTGGCGGGTGTGATAATTACGGCGGGAGCGTGCGGATTTTACAATGCAAAAAACAATCCGACTCCCGTTCCGACTGATGTGCCTGTGATAGAACAGACAATCGCTCCGAGCGAGCCGCAGCAGGAACAAGTGATGAATTTTGACTACAATGTCGAAACATCGTGGAACGACAACGGTGCAACGTGCAGCAAGGTTAATTTCAAGATTACCAATGTGTCGGACGGGGAACTGAAAAATTGGAAGGTTGTTTTGAATGTTCCCGACGGTACACAAGTACAGCAGGGCTGGAACGGTATCTACAATGTCACAGGAACGGAATTTACCGTTACGCCCGAAAGCTACAACGGGACTATCGCAGTCGGGCAGACGGTGGATTTTGGCTGTATAGTGCGTGGCAGCGGTGCGTTTAGCTGTACGGTGGGAAATCTGTCGGCGGAGAAAAACGGACAGTCGGTTCAAGGCGGAAGTATGGTGGGTGTGGCGGCAACTCCGATACCTACTCCGATTCCTGTGCCGGCAACGAGCAATCCGGTCGGTGCATTATCGGTTTCGGGTACTAATATTGTGGACGCAAATGGAAATGCGGTTCAGCTTAAAGGTGCAAGCACGCACGGACTGGCTTGGTTTCCGCAGTATGTGAACAGGGACGCTTTCAGAACATTGCGTGATACTTGGGGTGCGAACGTGGTAAGGCTTGCAATGTATACTCAGGAATACGGCGGATATTGCAGCGGCGGTGACCGAAATAATCTGAAAACGCTTATCAACAACGGTGTGAATTATGCAAATGAGCTTGGTATGTATGCGATTATCGACTGGCACATTCTAAGCGACGGCAATCCGAACACGCACAAGTCGGATGCTATCGAGTTTTTCTCGGAGATGGCGAGCAAGTACAGCGGATATGACAATGTTATTTACGAAATCTGCAATGAGCCGAACGGCGGTGTGTCGTGGGATAACGATATTAAGCCATATGCCGTTGATGTGATTAACGCTATTCGTCAGTATGACGGTGACGCAATTATAATTGTCGGCACTCCGACATGGTCGCAGGACGTTGAAACGGCGGCAAAAAATCCGATAACGGGACAGAAAAATATTATGTACTCGCTGCATTTTTATGCCGCAACGCACAAGGATAATATCAGAACAAAAATGAAATATGCACTGGACTCAAATTTACCGATATTTGTTACGGAATTCAGTATATGCGACGCATCGGGCAACGGCGGACTGGACTACGGCTCGGCACAGGAATGGTTTGATTTGATTAACCGCTACAACGTATCGTATGTGGGTTGGAATTTGAGCAACAAGGGCGAAAGCTCTGCGTTTATTAACCCGTCCTGCAATAAGACGGCGGACTGGACAGATGAGGATTTGAGCGAGTCGGCTAAGTGGCTTAAAAATAAAATGCTTGAAAGACAATAGGGGTGAATGTTTTGGAAAACAAATCGGTAGTCAGAGCGTGGCTGAAATCCGTTCTGGACGTGATTATTGATTGGCTCGGTAAGTTTATGCCCGAAAAAATTATGAAGTATGCAAGGCACTTTTTGAGCGTGGAATTCGTATTCTTTATTGTGGTTGGTGTGATTAATACGCTCAGCACAACGGTGTTTGCAACTATATTTGACCTAATTCCGCAGACTAAAACGGGAATTATCGCAAAGTACAACATAACATTCATTGTCGGATACATTTTATCGATGGTTATATCGTTCTTGCTTAACACATATGTGACCTTCGGCGAAAAGCCTACATTGACAAAGGCTTTGAAATTTCCGCTCAGCTACATACCGAATTTTATTATTCAGGTGGTGTGCGTGTCGGTATTCAAGAGTATGCACTGGAACAACACGATAGCATACATTTTGGCGGCGATAATCGGTTTGCCGATTACGTTCATTACTATGAAGATTTTAGTGTTTAAAAGAAAAAATTGATAACAAAAAATCTGTGCCGATTGGCACAGATTTTTTTGTTATGTTATTCGTCACTGCCGGCAAGCTTTGCGCTTTGGTCGGCGGTGATAAGTGCGTCGATTATTTCGTCAAGAGCCGCTCCGTCAAGTACGGCTTCAAGCTTGTACAATGTAAGATTTATTCGGTGGTCGGTTACTCTGCCCTGTGGGAAATTGTATGTTCTTATTCTCTCGCTGCGGTCACCCGAACCTACCTGCGACTTTCTTTCGTCCGCAATCTCTTTATGACGCTGTTCCTCCATGACTTCGTATATTCTCGAACGCAGAATTTTCATGGCTTTATCTTTGTTTTTATGCTGCGATTTTTCGTCCTGACAAGATACAACTATTCCTGTCGGCAAGTGTGTAATTCTTACCGCAGAGTCGGTTGTGTTGACACATTGTCCGCCCGGACCGCCGGCACGGAATACGTCTATACGCAGGTCGTTCTGATTGATTTCAACTTCAACGTCCTCCACTTCCGGCAGTACCGCAACGGTTACCGCTGATGTGTGGATACGTCCGCCCGATTCGGTTGCGGGTACACGCTGTACTCTGTGAACTCCGCTCTCAAATTTTAATCGGCTGTATGCACCCTGTCCCTCAATCATAAAACATACTTCTTTATAACCGCCGATGTCGGTAGGGTTGGACGTCATTATTTCGGTTTTCCATCTCTTTGATTCGGCGTACATGGAATACATTCTCATCAAATCCGCCGCAAACAATGCCGCCTCGTCACCGCCTGTTCCGCCTCGGATTTCAACGATAACGTTCTTATCGTCATTAGGGTCTTTCGGCAAAAGCAGGATTTTAAGCTCCTGTGATATTTCTTCAAGAGAGTCCTCCGCCTCGGCAAGCTCGGCTTTTATCAATTCCTCAAAGTCTTTGTCCTGCCCTTCGGCAAGCATTTGCTTATCGTCAGCTATTGTCTGTTTCGCTTTTTTATACTCACGATACTTATTCACTATCGGGGTCAGGTCGGAATGGTCTTTGCAATACTGACGCCATGTCTTTTGGTCCGCTATTACTTCCGGGTCACTTATTTTTACGCTTAAATTCTCAAATCGTTCTTCGAGTGCCTCCAATTTGTCAAACATGGGTTACTCCTTTCATATTCTTCATTTTTGTTATCAATTTAGTATATCGTATTTTGAAGGGAGTGTCAAGGTTGGGAGGAGATAAATTATGAGTTGGGGAGATAATGTACACAACAACTACTTACTTGCATTTCTATCTAAACCCACTCTTGCCAACTAAACTTGGTCAACGTCAGTCGCACTACACTTTCATTCATATCTACACTTGCACTTTCCCACTAAACTCACCCCTACGGACACGCAAAAAGCGTAATCTATATTCAGTGGGCACAGAGGGTATGCCGTATCTATGCTTTGTTTATGCTCTATGTTTAATCAAACTCATCGCAAGCACTATACTTGGACGGCACAAAATTCACGCTTCTAGGCAATAAGTGAATTTTGCCGACAAAGTGGGAATACCTATATCCGCAATAGCTTTGCAGCGTGTGGGTCAAGGGTGTCCCTTGCGGACTTTTCCGTTTGCTTTGTGGACGTGGACAAAGCGAACTCCAAAGGGTTCGAGTTACTTTGATAATGTCTATACTCATGGGGAAGTGAAACGTCCCCGTCGCTAAATGTGGGCAACGTCAGTCTGCACTACGCTTTGATTTTAGCTATGTTAGGATAGAACAACAAATTGTAGCTTTGTGCGTAGTCCACCGCAAGATATATTTAGTTC
>CAKSNH010000036.1 GCA_934476075.1 uncultured Clostridia bacterium
TCAAATTATAGCGAACCCTTTGGAGTCCTCTTTGTCCACGTCCACAAAGAGGACGGAAAAGTCCGCAAGGGACACCCTTGACCCACACGCTACAAAGCTATTGCAATATAGTTGTTCCTAATGTGTCGGCAAAATTCACTTATTGCCTAGGGGCGTGAATTTTGTGCCGTCCAAGTATAGTACTTGCACTATGTTTATAGTGTGCATAGAGCACAAACAAAGCATAGATACGGCATACCCTCAGTGCCCACTGAATGTAGATATACGCTTTTTGCGTGTTCGTTAGGGTAAGTTTAGTGGGAAAGTGCAGGCGTAGATATGAATGAAAGTGTAGTGCAATTTAGTTTGTGCATAACCCCTACAAATCACAATTTATAATATTAAGGAGAATTTATATGATTTGGATTTTTTCATTAATAACGGCAGTTATTGCCTATCTTTTGGGCAGTATAAATTCGGGTATAATAATTTCCAAACTGATAAGCGGTAAGGATATCCGCCAAAGCGGTTCGGGAAATGCGGGTGCGACAAATATGCTCCGCACACACGGCAAAAAAGCCGGTATACTCACACTTTTGTGCGATATGCTAAAAGGTGTGATTGCCGTGCTTGTTGCACTTTTAATCGGATTTATAGTAAAAAACAACATAAATCCGCCCGATTACCTTGATACCATGGAATCAATGATTACCCCGACCCTGTTCGGCAAAAACATCACGGATTTTCAGCTTGGCTGGATTTTACCTAACTTTAAATACATAGCCGGACTTTTCGTTGTGCTCGGACATATATTCCCGATATTCTTCGGTTTCAAGGGCGGAAAAGGTATCGCAACATCGGGTGCGGTGGTGCTTATGCTTAACTGGAAAGTCGGACTTGTAATTTTGGTTCTGGCTCTTATTATTATGGCGGTGACAAGATATGTGTCGCTCGGCTCGGTTTTGTCAGCAGCTGCATATCCTGTTATTTCATGCGGCTATCTGCTTGGTACGGGCGAGTTTGTCAGCAATACAAGCGTTGCCGTCGCACAAATGATTTTTTCGGTGGTTTTGGCATTTATCTGCATATACAAGCATAAAGCTAATATAAAACGTTTGCTCGCAGGCGAGGAGAGCAAACTCGGTCAGAAAAAGAGCGATAAGGAGGCATAATACAATGAAAATTGCGGTTATTGGTTCGGGAAGCTGGGGCAGTGCGGTCAGTATTCTGCTTGCAAACAAGGGTTATGATGTATGGCTTTGGTCATGGCAGCAGGCGGAAACCGACAGACTTTGCCGTGACAGAGAAAATAAGGAGTTCTTGCCGGGTGTGAAATTCCCCGACAACATCTCATGTTCACATAATATGTGTGACTGTACAAAAGATGCGGAGCTTATCGTATGTGCCGCACCTTCACCCGCAACTCGTGTTACCGCCAAACAATTAAGCGGTGCGGTTGCCGGCGGTCAGATTGTGATGAACATATCCAAAGGTTTGGAAGAAGAATCGTTAAAGCGTCTTTCAGAGGTTTACGCAGAGGAAATCCCGCAGGCGAAAATTGCGGTTATGAGCGGACCGTCACACGCAGAGGAGGTAAGCCGCGGCTTGCCTACAACAAATGTTGTTGCCTGTGACGATATTAAAACCGCACAGAAAATACAGGATATTTTCATGAACGATGTATTCCGAGTTTACACAAGCACCGATATTATCGGCGTGGAGCTTGGCGGTGCACTTAAAAACGTCATTGCACTTTGTGCCGGTATAAGTGACGGTCTTGGTTTCGGCGACAACACAAAAGCCGCACTTATGACTCGTGGTATCGCCGAAATAACAAGACTCGGTGTGGCTATGGGTGCAAAAGCCGAAACATTTTCGGGTTTGTCGGGTATAGGCGATTTGATAGTAACCTGTACAAGTATGCACAGCCGAAACAGACGTGCCGGTATTCTGCTTGGCAAGGGTTATTCGCTTGACCAAACATTAAAAGAAGTACATATGGTTGTCGAAGGTGTAAATACCGCCACAGCCGCATATAAACTGGCACAGAAATATAACGTGTCCATGCCGATTACCGCAGAGGCTTACAAGGTACTCTTTGAGGGCAAAAATGCAAAGGACGCCGTTGTATCACTTATGACAAGAGATAAAACCCATGAACACATAACCGATTAATCTAGGAGCGAATATGAAATATATAAAAAAGTTTTTTAAAACATATCCTCATGTATATACATTTATAATTGGCTTGTTTCTGCTTATTTGGTTTGAAACATTGGAAAAGCTTATTCCTATGTCGAGAGCGGAACATATTATGCACGTTAAACTTGACGATTACATTCCGTTTGTGAAATACTTTATAGTGCCTTATATTTTCTGGTTCTTCTATATAGGCATTACGCTGACGTACCTGTTTTTTGCGTCAAGGGACGATTTCTTAAAGCTGAGTGCGTTTTTGTATATAGGCATGGGAATATGCTATTTAACATATATGATTTACCCGAACGGACAGGATTTGCGTCCCGTTCTTACGGATACCGACTTTTTCACACGCTGGGTACAGCTTATCTACAACAGCGATACTCCGACAAACTGTTTCCCCAGCATACACGTCATAGACTCTATTGCTGTCCATTCGGCAATTATGCACTATGAAGGATTTAAAAACAAACGCCTGTTAAAAATATCGTCATTTATTGCAATGTGCTTGATTTGCATATCCACAATGACATTGAAACAGCACTCATGCGTTGATGTTTTTGCCGGTATAGGCTTGTCGGCGATTTTGTATGTTGGTATATATAAAATTGATTGGGAAACCGTATGGGCTAAAATTAAGGCTAAAAAGAGCAAAAGCAAGAGTAATATAATTAGCTGAGATAATTTTTATGAAAAAAATAATTATAAAAATATTGATTGTTGCGGCAGCGCTTGCCGTTGCGGTGACTATATTTAAATTTTCGGCACAGCAGAGTGCACAGTCGGATAATATAAGCGAAGGTTTTACAATGCGGCTTTTGCAGATATATCATCACATCAGCGGTACGGAAAGTGCGGACTTGATGAAATCTGCAATAAAATTTAACGGTATAGTCCGCAAATATGCCCATTTTACGATATATTCGGTTCTGGGGATATTGTCCATGCTGATGTTCTGACTTGTGATATTCCGAAAATGGAGCGTTCCCGCTTGGGTTTGTGCAATGATTTTCTGCATAATCTACGCATCATGCGACGAATTTCATCAATGGTTCGTACCGGGCAGAAGTGCGGAGGTGCGTGATGTGATAATCGATTCATGCGGTGCACTTTGGAGCAGTCTGCTGGTTTTCGGGATAGGGAAATTTATCGCAAAAAGAATTAATCATAAAGAATAAAACCGCATTTTTGATTTTACGCAATTTCCTGCAAATTCAAAAAAACAGGACTGTTTGACAGTCCTGTTTTTTTTACTTAACCACAACCTCCGTACCGTTTGACGTGGCAACTATTGTACCCATTTCATCGGTGCGGTATACAGGTATATTCAATTCCGCAAGAGTCTGCAATGTTACGTCATGCGGATGTCCGTATCTGTTATCCTTTCCGCACGATATAATTGCATACTGCGGTGAAACGGCGGACAAATACTCCTTCGATGATGACGTATAAGAGCCGTGGTGACCTATCTTTATAAGATTTGCCTTTACATTATAGCCGTGCGATAAAATTTCGCTTTCGGAAAGCTGTTCCGCATCTCCCTCAAACAAATATGCTGTATCCTTATATGTAATCTTGACCACAACCGAGTAATTGTTTAAATCCTTGTAACTGTCCGAATTCGGTGCGACAAATTCCACCCTGCAACTATCGTCCTCGTATATCACCATTCCCGCCTTTGCGGTGTCAATCATATATCCCTTGTTTTTAATCGAATTTAATACAATTTCAAATGTTTTTGTGTTTGCGGTTGCTGACGGCATATAGATTTTGCCTATATCATAATTATCGACAACATAGTTCATAGAACCGATATGGTCGGCATGGGGGTGCGTTGCGATAAGATAATCTATTTTGTCAGTATTGTATGTTTTAAGCACCTCATTTATTTTGTCGAACTTGCCCACATCACCTGCATCAATCAGCATATTCTGCCCGTTCGGCAGCTGAATAAATTCGCAGTCACCCTGACCTATATCAATAAATTCCGTCCTAAGCATCCGGTACGGATAACGCACAATATCCGCATAGCATTTATTGTCCTGTTCGTAATAATCAATGGCAAAACCCAGCTTTTCAAAGTCACGGATTTTCACATATGTGCGGTCATTTACGATAGTACCGCTCATGTCGGCGGTTATTGTGGTCATTGGGATATTTGCCGTGGTTGTGCTGTCATAATAATCCCAAAGCGTGGCGGTTACATATGCTTTTTTCTGTTCATCGTCCCATGACACCGTAAATCCGCAGTCCTCGCATATCTGACGCAGCGGCAGATATATTCTGTCATCTATCATCAAATTACCGCATTGACGGTTTACTGACGTTTTATTGTATGTATAATCGGTAACGGCAGAATTCTTATCCCATGACAAAGCAAGATACTCGTTAAAATCCAATCTTGTGCAGTCGGTAAATTCGCTCGCATTTGCGGTAATTACCGCCGAAAACACCGCCGCCACAGACAATATTACAGATATTATTTTTCTTTTCATATACACTCTCTCCTTTATAGTATCATTATACCAAACAAATAAATGCGTGTAAAGCATATTTAAAACAAAAACCTACTGCCATGGATACACCATAACAGTAGGTTTTCCTATAAAGAGCATTATTGCTCAAATTTACTTAAAATTATTTAGCAAGAGTATCTGTAAGTCTGCTAATCATTGTAGCAGCTTCTGCACGAGTTGCATCTGCCTTAGGAGCGAATGAACCGTCTTCCATACCTTTTACGATACCTAGCTTAGATGCACCTGCAACATAGTCAGCAGCCCATGCTGAGATAGTATCTTTATCTGTAAAGCTGTCGATTGAACCGCCTGCATAATCAACTGATTTTGATTTAGCGGCAGCAACTACCAATGAAGCCATTTCTTCACGAGTAATGTTCGCATCAGGATTGAATTTACCGTCAACAATCATGTTAGCGTCAATCAAGTTAGCTTTTTCAGCAGCTTGAATGTATGGTGTGTACCAGTCGCCTGCAACGTCTGTGCAAGTACCTGTGTATGTCTTGTCTGAAATGTCAAGACCAAGCATAGCAACAATCAATTTTGTAAATTGTGAACGTGTGATTTGTGATTCAGGTTCAAATGTTGTTTCTGTCATACCGTCGATGATGTTTGCTTGGTACATTTTAGCAATGTAATCCTTAGCCCAGTGACCTTCAACGTCTGTGAACTTCATTTCCTTAGCAGGAGCAGCTGTTGGTGCAGCTGACGGAGCTGTTGTCGGCTCTGTTGAAGGAGCAACAGTCGGAGCTGTTGTCGGTGCAGCTGTTGGTTCAGCTGTAACCAATTTGTCAGCAGCAGGGTCATATTTACCTTTACCGATTGAAAGGTTTGTCAAGTCAAAGCTGTGAGCACCTGATTTTCTTTCATAAGCGAATACGAAAATCATAGGGTCTTTACCGTCTTTTTGAATGTATGGCATTTCTTCAACTTTATATTCTTTTTTATCTTTGTCAGTAACAGTTACTGTGTATTGAAGATTTGTGTTATCAAATTCAACAAGAACTGTATACCATTCGCTTGCTGTCATTTTAGGTACAACTTCGTTAATCTTACCGTTAGATTGTGTAGCTGTAATCTTGTTTGTGATAGCGTCGATAGTAACGTTTGTAGCCATTGTAGCCGCATTATCCTTTGTAGGGTCTGTGTAAGCACCTGTTTGGAATTGGATTTTACCTTCGTTCATTCTGATGTCGAACTTAGCCCAACCGTCTTCTGTGATAGGATTCTTTTGGTTTCTGTAATAGAAATACCAAGAACCTTCACCAACTTTACCTTCCTTAACACTGTCTGATGTCAAGTGAGCAAACTTTGTGCCGTCCGGCTCTTCGTCCAAAATGAATTCTTTTGTTGTAGCACTGCCCTTGAACAACCATGGGTTACCGTCTGTTCTGATTGGCAAGCCCGGAGCAGCCGCAACATCGGTAAAGTTTGTTGTATGAATGTACGGCAAAGCTGTAACTTCGGCATTTACCAATGCAGGAAGTGCCAAAGCTTGAACTGCAAGCATACCGGCTGCAATTAATGAAACTAATTTTTTCTTCATGATACTAATCCCCTCATTCCGCTTTTTAAAGCAAATTAATTTTAAACGGCATACTAAACTTTCGCCGTTTTACTTATTTATTATTTTACACCAATAATCATTATTTGAACATATAAAAAACCGATATAAAAGTTCAAAAAAACGTCAAAAATACAATGAAACATATATTGTTTTTTATGCACTATCACCATTAATACAAAAACGCACCCATTTAATAGGTACGTTTTTGCAGTTATTAAAATCTGTTATATTGATTGTTTGAGCCGTCATCATCGCCGTCATCTTCCGAAACGTGCTTGCTCTTAAACTCGATTTTCTCCATTATCGGGTCAGGCTCGAATTTCGGCGGTACATACTCTTGTTTTTCACTTTGAGTTGTTTCCTTGTTTTCATCAGACTTGTCAGCACCGTCCGAATTATACGAACTCTTAAACTCAATCTTATCCATTATCGGGTCAGGCTCAAATTTCGGCGGTACATACTCTTGTTTTTCACTTTGAGCTGTTTCCGCTTTATCGTCAATCTTTTCGCCGTCCGAATTATATTTACTCTTAAATTCGATTTTCTCCATTATCGGGTCAGGTTCAAACTTCGGCGGTACATATTCCTTATTTCCGCTTTCCTTACTCTCCGCCTCGTCCTTTTTCTTATCCTGACTGTTTGTGTAGTCCTCAACAAGTGCATTCAGCTCTTTTTGAAGTTCAGAGAATTTTGAACCGATAGGCGGTACAGGTTCTTTGCGTTCTTTATTTTCAACATTCATATCCACTGTTTCCTCATTTTCAATCGGATTTGGATATGACAATTTTTCCGCAGCAGCTTCCATTTCAGCCATAGGCTCAATTTCTTCGATAACAGGAGTTTGCTCTTTCTTGCTTTCCGCTTGTTCAGCCGATTCGGCAGTTTCGGGAGCACCAACCGGTTCGGGAACAGGTTCTGAACCTACCTCAGAGGCAACCTCCGCCGCTGATACAGGTGCTGGAACAGGAGTTTGTGCCGGAGCCGGTGCATTGTTATTTTCCAAGCCCTCCGCTTCTTCCTCGCCGTCGAAATATCTAACCATGATTTCGGTTTTGTTATCGCTTAAAAGTACCTTAAAGCCCTGTCCGTACTTAACTATAACTCCTTCCGGATTGCTGCTCACATGAGTAAATCTGACACGAGCCGAACCCGTATTATACACTTTAATACCTTTTGTGACACCGCAGACCCAGACCTCTTGAATTTCAAGCAATGCCCTGTTCTGAATTATATCATACAGCGATTTTCGCTTGCCGAACTCGGACAAATCACGAATAAATATAGGCTGTTTTGTGTTCTGCGTAATTTCAACACTGATATAGCCCTGCATTTTCTTTTGTTCAATCGCATTTGCTA
The DNA here is from genome assembly GCA_934476075.1 of uncultured Clostridia bacterium. GTDB lineage: Bacteria > Bacillota > Clostridia > UBA1381 > UBA1381 > CAKSNH01. The sequence continues at coordinate 7,618 of CAKSNH010000036.1, forward strand.
TATTTTTTCTGTACTTGAACAGAATATTTCCGATTGCGATAAGGATAACTATTCCGATTGCAATTTTTACCCACATACCGAAATTATTATCCGCATCGGGATTTGCAACCGCAATAACGTTTATCGGATTGCTGCCGATGTTGCCCGATTCAAGCATTACAACTGCCGAAATCTGCTTTTTACCTACTGTTTTACAGGTATATGTACATTCATACTGACCGTTTCTGTAAATCATATCCTTGTAGTCACGGCTGTTGTCGTCTTTGATGAACAGTCTGACGGTAAGGTTTGACGTATCAATTTTAGAGTTGCTGTCCGCTGTAATTGTTACTGCATAAATTGTGTCAACACCTGTATAGATGACGTTTGTCGCATTCACAAAATTGATTTTCAAGCTATATTCAAATGTCGGAATTACCTTTACGGTTTCGTTCATCGAGTCTGTAACCGACAAAACCCATTTGCCCTGTGTCGGGTCTTTCAATGTGATTTCGGAATATCCGTCACCCTTTGTCAACTCGGCAGTACCCGTACCGAATTCAATCGGCAGACCGGTAGGCCCTGTCAGACCAAAAGTAACGTCACCCATGTGCTGAACTCTGATTACACCCGATTTTGCCTGACTGTAAATCTCAATATCCACCTTGCTCTCGGTATTTGCAGTAACCGGAACTTCGATTACATTTACATTTACATTTTCAGTATCCGCATTGCCTGACGCACTGTCTTCGCTCTTTGTGACAGGCTGCTGCAAAACCTCATTATTGGCAGGTGCGGGAGCAGCCATAGCCGCAATATTATCCGACGCACTCTTGACAGCGGCTTTCATCTCCTCCGCATTTTGAGGGAATGTAGCCGTTGCACCTGTTGATTTTGCTATATTTTCAAGCTGTCCTCTTGTGTCATTGTTAGGATTTAGTGCAACCACATAAACAGGGTATTTTTTTGCGGTAACCTCGTTTATATCGGCGGCTGATTTTTCCGCCGTTCTGTCACCCTTATAGTCATTGTCACCGCTTGTGACTATAATTATCGCCTTGTTTTGCTCCGATGCCAACATTGTGTCCGCCTCTTTAAGACCGACCGCAAAGTCCGCACCGTCAGCCGACTGTGTCAAACTATTTTTCAAGAATGTTGAAACCGAGGTTTTGTTCTTGTCGTTCATCTCCAAAAGCGGTGATGATTTTACAAGTGCCGAACCATATGTAACAACTCCGACTTTGGCTTTCGGGTCAACCGTTCCCAAAGTTTCCGATACAGCCGCCTCAACACCTTTTGTTGCATCATTTGTTTTCATCGACACAGAATCGTCTATAACAAAAACGATACTGCTGTCCGGTGACGCAAATACATTAAAGCTGCTTATCAAAAAGATGAACATAACGGCAATAAGGCTTGAACTTATTATCCTTTTCACATTTACCATCCTCCCAAAATTTTATTTATATTATATAAAATCACACATAAATATATTTATATTATAGAACATATTGACTATAACGTCAACAAAAATTTTCCCAATTATCATGTTTTTTAAATTAATGTGTAAATTATGAGTTGTTGAGTGATGTACACAACAGCCACTCACTCGCATTTCTATCTAAACCCACCCTTGCTCGCTAAACTTGGTCAACGTCAGTTGCACTACACTTTCATTCATATCTACGCTTGCACTTTCCCACTAAACTCACCACAACGGACACGCAAAAAGCGTATATCTATATTCAGTGGGCACAGAGGGTATGCCGTATCTATTCTTTGTTTGTGTATTATGTATACTCACAACTTACCGCAAGCACTATGCTCGGACGGCACAAAATTCACGCCCCTAGGCAATAAGTGAATTTTGCCGACACATTTGGAATATCTATGCTCGCACTAGCTTTGCAGCGTGTGGGTCAAGGGTGTCCCTTGCGGACTTTTCCGTCCTCTTTGTGGACGTGGACAAAGAG
>CAKSNH010000037.1 GCA_934476075.1 uncultured Clostridia bacterium
ATTTGGTCAGTAGTTTTGCAGTGGCAAAACCGCTCTGGCGAGCGTCGGACATCTTTCCGATACTAGCAAATTTTACCGACCGAAAGGAAAGCTATTGTTATCTTAGCTTTTTGCGTGCCAAAAAACGGTCTTTTCCGTCCTCTTTGTGGACGTGGACAAAGAGGACTCCAAAGGGTTCGAGTTACTTTGACAATGTCTACACCTATGGGAACATGAAACGTTCCCACCGCTAAATTCCGACAACGTCAGTTGCACTAAATTTTGATGTTATCTATATTCAAATAGAACGTTAAACTTTGATAACATCAGTCGCACTACACTTTGATGCTGTCTATGCTCGAACAGAACGCAAAATTTATTAAACCCATCGACAACCCATAATTTCCCCTTCTTTTTATACGATTTCTTTTCAAATAGTAAATTTATATTGATTAATATAAAAAAATCTGTTATTATAAAATATACAATAAATAATTATAATTAGGGGAATTTTGACATAAATTCTTATACAAAGTACACGACGGAAAAGAAATGGAGTTAAAAATGGAAGTAAATGATATTTGGAGCAAGACTCTCGAATTGGTTTCGGCTGAAATTAATTCTACTGTTTCATATGATGTATATATAAAACCTGCCGTTCCCATTTCCTTTGCTGATGATATTTTCACCATTGCAGTCGGTATTATGCTGGGTAAAATGATGATTGAAAAACATCACAAGGAACTTATTGAACGCTGTCTGTCACGAGTGGTGCAGCGTGCGGTTCGTCTTGAAATCGAGGTTTCCGATAATCTGAACGCCTTAAAACACGAAAAGGCTGTTTTTGATATGGAAAAAAATTCAGGCTCTGCGTCACAATCAGATTATAATTTCTCAAATATTAATCCACGCTACACTTTCGACACTTTTGTCGTGGGTAGTTCCAACAGTTATGCCTACAATGTGGCTCTTGCCGTTGCCAAAACTCCCGCAAAGGATTATAATCCGCTTTTTCTTTACGGTAATTCCGGCTTGGGAAAAACTCACCTTATGCTGGCAATAGGTAATTACGTTCTGAAAAATCATCCGGATTTAAAGGTAACTTATGTATCCAGCGAACGTTTTACAAATGAAATGATTGACGCTCTCCGTGACAAAACAATGAACGAATTTCGTCACCGCTATCGTCAGACCGACTACCTGTTAATAGACGATATTCAGTTTATCGAGGGCAAAGAGTCTATACAGGAGGAATTTTTTCACACTTTTAACGATTTGTATAATTCCGACCGACAGATTGTTATCACCAGCGACCGTCCTCCGAAAAATCTTGTTACTTTGGAAGACCGTCTGCGTACACGTTTTGACTGGGGCGTAACCACCGACATCGGTGTTCCGGAATATGAAACTCGTATGGCTATTTTGAAAAAGAAAGCCGAATTGGAGAATATATCTATTAAAGATGAGGTATTTGACTATATCGCCGAGCGTGTGAAAACCAATGTGCGTGAGCTTGAAGGTGCTCTTACTAAAATTATTGCATATTCAAAAATGAGCGACAAGGATATTGATATAAAATTTGCCGAGGAATCTTTAAAGCGTATTTTACCCGAAGATAAAATTATAAAAATAACTCACAAAGAAATTAAAGAAAAAGTTTGTACCTATTATAATGTAAGTATGAAAGAGCTTACGGGCAATTCCCGTACAAAAGATGTCGCCACTGCAAGACAGGTGGCTATGTACCTATGCAAAAAGCTTACCGAGATGAACCACGTCCGCATAGGTATCGAGTTCGGCAACAAGGACAGGACTACCGTAACTCACAATGTTAAGAAAATTGCAAAAGAAATTGAAACAAACGAAGAAATTAAAACAGCGGTTGAATTTATAACCAAAGATTTGCAGACTATATAATATGTATATTTAATGTATAAAATAAAAATAAAGACTAAAACAATTCGGATTTTATATCCACTTACTGAATTTTTTATTAATGGGATAAATTGTGATATGATTTATCCCATTAATCAGCCTTGTTACCGTGGATAAGTTGTGAATAACTTTCACAGCTTTTTATTTTTTAATTATTCACTGATAACTTTTGACTGTCAACCTGGTATTATCGGGAGTTTGTGTATAAAAAAATCGCTTGTCCGCTTGCTTTGGACAACTTTTCAGACTTATCCACGCTCCTACTATTAATACTACTATTATTTATATAATATATATTATTGTATTATACGTACATACATACAATATAAAGCGTTGTATGTATCGTATTGTCATAAAAAAATTATGGGAGGGTTTATTTTGAAATTCATATGCAGCAAAACTCAATTAACAGATATTATTAATACGGTGCAGAAAGCCGTAATGGCAAAATCTACAAATCCAATATTGGAATGTATCAAGATAGATGCTGATGCTCACGGCAATCTGGTGTTTACAGGTAATAATATGGACCTTTGTATTGAATATCACGCCGATTGTAACATACCGGAGGGCGGAACGATTGCTCTTAACTCAAAAATGTTCGGAGATTTTGTCCGCAAACTGCCCGACGGTGACGTAACTGTGGAAGTAAACGAAGAAAATAATGTGACAAAAATCCAGTGCGAACGCAGTGAAATCAATATTGAGGGGTTAGAACCGAACGAATTCCCGACAGCTCCGGAGTTTGACGGCAAGTATAATTTTGCAATCAATCAAATCGAACTTAAAAAAATTATAAGACAGACTATTTTTGCGGCAGCCACAAGTTTGGTTAAACCGATTTTGACAGGTATGCTGTTTGAAATTGACGGAAATAATCTGACGGTTGTAACTTTGGACGGAGCAAGACTGGCTTTGAGAAAATGTTCGATTGAGGGCAGTGATAAAAGTTATAAATTTGTTGTTCCGGGAAATACTTTGCGTGAACTTTTGAAAATTCTTAAAGATGATGAAAGTAAGGTTGATATAAAAGTGTCCGATAAACATTGTTTGTTCAACTTTGGTGACTTCAAAGTCATTACACGTCTGCTGGAAGGCGAATATCTGAATTATAAACCGCTGTTGTCCACACAAAATACGGTGGAAGTTATTGTTGAAACAAGAACTTTGGCCGAAAGTCTTGAAAGAACCGCACTTCTGCTTAGTGACGAGGCGGTGCAGAAAGCGAAAAAGCCTGTAAAAATCAGAATAGGTTTTGAAAAAATGGAAATAAATTGTCTTACCGCAAAGGGAAGTATTCACGATGTAATTCCTGTCAGCATTAAAGGCGACGATATGGAAATCGGCTTTAACTATAAGTATTTGCTTGAAGCACTTAAAGCGACAGAGGAAGATACTGTAAAATTAGAGATGAGCAGTCCGAACGCATCGTGCTTTATTCGTGCGGTTGATGATAAGGACGAGTATGCGTATATTGTTCAGCCTATCAGACTGAGAGTATGATTATAGGTGAATAAAATGGAAATTATATATATTGAAGATTATCACATGGGTGAAAACACATATGTAGTCGGGGAGGGGAGTGCCGCTTTTGCGGTAGACCCCGGTACAGATGCTGACAAAATTGTAAAAAGAGCGGCGGAGCACGGATTTAAAATTACAGATATTTTATTGACGCACGGACACTATGACCATATATGCGGAGTTCAAAAGTTGCGTAATGCAACGGGAGCAAGATTGTGGGCGAGTGCGAAAACAGACGATATGATTTGCAACAGTGTGACGAATTTGTCGGAGATGTTTGGTGACAGTATGGTACTTGACAGGGCAGATGTTGTTGTTGAGGGCAGAAAAGAATATACGGTTTGCGGTATAAATATACAAGTATTATTAACTCCGGGTCATACCGACGGGGGAACGTGTTATCTGGCAGGTGACGGCGATGACAGGGTACTGTTCAGCGGAGATACTTTGTTTTGCAGGAGTGTCGGGCGAACAGATTTTCCAACGGGTGATGAGCGGGAATTGGTAAATTCGATTAAGAACGTGATATATAAGCTTGATGATGATATAACGGTGTATCCGGGGCATGGCGGTAAAACGTCGGTAGGATATGAGAAGAAGTTTAATCTTTTGGTGAATGATGAGGGGTAAATTGGGGGTTGTTGAGATAATTGATATATTTAGCGTTCTGTTCAAGTGTAGCTAAAATCCAAATGTAGTGCAGACTGACGTTGTCGGAATTTAGCGTTGGGAACGTTTCATGTTCCCATAGGTGTAGACATTGTCAAATTATAGTGAACCCTTTGGAGTTCGCTTTGCCTCAGCAGCAGCAAAGCAAACGGAAAGTGCCGCTTTTTGGCACGCAATAAGCTAAGATAACCGTAGCTTTCCATTAGGTCGGTAAAATTTGCTAGTATCGGAAAGATGTCCGACGCTCGCAAGAGCGGTTTTGCCATTGCAAAACTACTGACCAAATTGCCTAGACCCGCAAATTTTATGCTGTCAAAGTACAGTAAACAAGTCAAATCTTAAAATCACCCTAAGTTAGATTATCCGCTAAACTTTGGTACAGCATACCCTCTGTGCCCACGAAGAATAGTTTCGCTCCTTGCGTGCCTCCTAGCCGAAAGTTTAGTGAGTAAGGGTGGGTTTAGATAGAAATGCGAGTGAGTGATTATTTTGCACCACAAATTGCACTACACTTTCATTCATATCTACACTTGCACTTTCCCAATAAACTTACCCTAACGGACACGCAAAAAGCGTATATCTATATTCAGTGGGCACAGAGGGTATGCCGTATCTATGTTTTGCTTGTGAACTATGTTTAATCAAACTCATCGCAAGCACTATGCTCGGACGGCACAAAATTCATGCGTCTAGGCAATAAATGAATTTTGCCGACAAAGTGGGAACAACTATATTGCAATAGCTTTACAGCGTGTGGGTCAAGGGTGTCCCTTGCGGACTTTTCCGTTTGCTTTGTGGACGTGGACAAAGCGAACTCCAAAGGGTTCGCTATAATTTGATAACGTCTATACTCATGGGGAAGTGAAACGTCCCCAACGCTAAATGGGGGCAACGTCAGTAGCAGTACACTTTGATGCTGTCTATGCTCGAACAGAATACAAAAACTTATAATCACCCCTACAAATCATAATTTATACACCATAAAAATAGAAACAGAGGTAATATATAGTGAAATTAATTCAAAACGGATACACTTGTGATTTTGAACTTAATATTTTTATAAAAATGTTCTTCAAAAAGGACGATGATGTGACTATAACCACGGATTTTGTGTTCGGGGAAAACAGTGTTGCGGTTAATACAAAGATTGAATTTGAGGGAAAAGACTATTTCGGCGAATGTAGCTTTGATGTGCCGAGTGACCGTGACAGTGCGTATAAGAAAAAGATTTATACCACTACCTGTGCAAAAAGCTTTTGCCGTGCGGCGGAGAAAATTAAGAATGTCAAACTGCCGTGGGGGGTTATGAGCGGTATTCGTCCGGCAAAAAATATACGCTGTCTTATGGACGACGGTATGACCGAGGAGCAGACAAGAGAGTTTGTCAAAAATGTGTATGAGGTGACCGACGCTAAATTGGATTTGGCATTTGAAGTGGCACGGAATGAACATATATTGCTCGATGACAACGATAAAAATTCCGTAAGCGTATATATCGGCATACCGTTTTGTCCGACAAGATGCTTGTACTGCTCGTTCGTGTCGACCGACATCAGGGTGAGCGGAAGGTATATGGCGGACTATGTACGGCTTTTGCAAAAGGAGATTGAGAAAACCGCAGAAACGGTTGCAAAAATGGGTGCGTATATTGAAAATATATACATAGGCGGAGGTACTCCAACCACTTTATCGGCACAACAGCTTGGTGAGATTCTTGCCTGCATAAATAAAAACTGGAACTTGCAAAGACTTCGTGAGTTCACTTTGGAGGCGGGCAGACCGGACACGATAACCGAGGACAAACTCCGTGCGGCAATCGAAGGCGGTGTGAACAGAATAAGTATAAATCCGCAGACGATGCACAAGTCCACGCTTGAAAATGTGGGGAGAACACATAGTCCCGATGAGGTAAGAAATGTGTTTGCAACAGCCAGAAAAGTGGGATTTAAGAATATAAACATGGATTTGATAGCGGGTCTGCCCGATGAAACGGTGGAAATGTTCAAATACAGTCTGGACGAACTTATTAAGCTTGACCCCGAAAATATTACGGTGCATACTATGTGCATTAAGCGTGCGGCACGTCTTGACATAGACAGTTCTGACGTTGTCCATGCGGAACAGGTGAACGATATGCTTGACTACACACAAAAACGTATGCGTGAAACAGGCAGAAAGCCGTATTATATGTACCGTCAAAAGAATATACTGGGTAATCTTGAAAATGTGGGATATGCAAAGGACGGGTATATGAGTGTGTATAATGTCAAGATTATGGAGGAAGTGCAGACTATTCTGGCACTTGGCGGCGGCGGAGCGACAAAGATTGTCATGGGTGACAGGATAGAGAGGGTGTTTAATTTTAAAAATCCCGACGAATATATCCGCCGTTTTGATGAGATTTTGGCAAGAAAAGATGAAGTGATAGAGATTTTAAACGGCAATAAGAGTGAATAAAAATAAAATTATGTGAGCGTGGATAACTTTCCGTGGGCGGCAGCGTGGAAAGTTGTCTGCGTTTTTTTGTGTAAATTTTGATTTGTCGCTTACGCAAACTTGCAAAGTGGCTCTGCTCCATCAAAGTTTGGGTCAAGCCTTTTTAAAGGCTTGCGAATTTATGGTCAAGTAATTTTGACTAGGTCAAAATCGGCTACGCCGCCGGACGTCTTTCCGGTACTAAGGCAGAGCCTTAAATCGCCGTCCGCAGACGGCGAAACACCCCTAGCGTCCAAGTTTGGTCAAACTTTCTAAAAGTTTGTCGCCGACCGCAGTTGGCGAAATCCCTACACTTTTGGCTATATCTACATTTGTGTAGCGGAAGAATGACGCTACTGTGAACTAAATTTATCTTGCGGTGAACTTGACCACAAACTATAAATTAGTGTTCTATCCTAACATAGCTAATATCAAAGTGTAGTGCAAACTGACGTTGCCCCCATTTAGCGACGGGGACGTTTCACTTCCCCATAGCCATAGACATTGTCAAAGTAACTCGAACCCTTTGGAGTTCGCTTTGTCCACGTCCACAAAGCAAACGGAAAAGTCCGCAAGGGACACCCTTGACCCACACGCTGCAAAGCTATTGCTAGTATAGATATTCCATCTTTGTCGGCAGAATTCACTAGTATCGGAAAGATGTCCGACGCTCGCAAGAGCGGTTTTGCCGCAGCAAAACTACTGATTAGTTGCCTAGAAGCGTGAATTTTGTGCCGTCCAAGTATAGTGCTTGCGATGAGTTTGATTAAACATAGAGCACAAACAAAGCATAGATACGGCATACCCTCTGTGCCCACTGAATATAGATTACGCTTTTTGCGTGTCCTGTGGGTGAGTTTAGTGGGAAAGTGCGGACGTAGGTATGAATGAAAGTGTAGTGCAATTTGTTGTGCACATCCCCCCCACAACTCATAATTTATCCACGCTCTCGATTTTGGTCAAGTTATCCATCAACTGCTTGTAATAATCAATTAATTGTTCATCACGTTCGCTTGCACGTTCCAAGCCGGTCAGGATTTTTGTAAACTCACGTTTCTTTTTTGCCAGGAATACATCAAAATATTTGTGGGAGCGGAGTACAGTCGGTATATGGCTTTCAAATTCGCTGTATTTATCCCCACAGCCGTTTATCACACGCATAATGTTATAAACTTTAAAGCCTTCAACAGCCAAATCCTCTTTGACAATTCTAAAACCATGCTCAGACAGGTATTTTCTAAGCTCAGACTGTGCATTCATAGGTTGCAGTATGATTTCCTTAAATGAGTGTGATTTTTCGCTGTCAGCGTCCAAAATGTCGCTTATAAGGATACCCCCCATGCCGGCAATAACAACGGTTTCGGTTTCACCGGCAGAAACAGGAGTGATACCACTGCCCAGACGAAGCTCAATTTTTGTCTGTAAGCCGTTTTTTTCTACATTCGACCTTGCAATCGCAAGAGGCCCTTTTTTTATGTCACAGGCTATTGCACGGCTCACAAAGCCTTGTTTAATGGCTTCAATCGGAATGTAAGCGTGGTCTGTCCCAATATCGGCAAGTGTATTTCCTGTTATAAATGCCATTGTGGCGGCTAATCTTGGTGTAAGCATTAAAAATTCTCCTTTTGGTATGTAAGATTATTAAAATCGCATAAAACTCCTCAGAACGCAATTTTGGACATCTGACAAGGGTGTAACAATTACATAGAATATAATGTTAATATTTAGCAAAAATAATTTTCTGCGGATAATGTCAAATTAATGTATACGATTTAATTTAATTTTTATGAATATCATGTATAAAAATTAGTTTTGTGAAGTAGTATAGTAGTTGCGGTGAGGTTATTCACGCAGTTATTCACCTCCGTGGATAACTTTTATGCAACATATACACATATATTTTACTGTATTTTAACGGTCTTGTCCACAAATATTCAACAGATAAGCGTGAATAAGTATATAATTTTTAACTGTTTCTGTAAAAATTATATGTAAACTTGGGCAAATGCAGTAAAAACGTGGACAACTTATTAAAAAATTATAAACGCTGACCGTGGATAAGTGTGGGGATAACGTGGATAAGTGTGAAGAATTGTAATTATATTCACGGTGTATAACGAGTATAAAAGTTATTCACGGTAGGTGTACAAGTTTTATACATTTTTAATAGGTTTACATAATAACAAAGTTAGTTTATATATGAATTATAGCATAGGGGAATGGGAATGTAAAGGAAAATAGGGGAGGCTTGCACGGAATGTTAAGTGATAAATTATGATTTGTTGAGATGATGTACAAAACAAATTGCACTATACTCGCATTGCCACTGAACTCACTCTTACCCACTAAACTCGGTCAACGTCAGTCGCACTATACTTTCATTTATATCTACGTCCGCACTTTCCCACTAAACTTACCCTAACGGACACGCAAAAAGCGTATATCTATATTCAGTGGGCACAGAGGGTATGCC
>CAKSNH010000038.1 GCA_934476075.1 uncultured Clostridia bacterium
CATCACTCCCCATATGTCAACACTTTTTTATCTTTTTTTCGTAAATTTTCACAACTTGTACTTTTTGCATAAGCAAATGCAATAAAAAAGCAGAGTTCATTGTGCAAAAACCACACATAAACTCCGCCTTATACATATTATCTTATCTCCGCTCCGCCGCAAACTGCCTCTGCTCTTATATATACTGTCGGTGAATTCACATCTGCATTATTCATAAACTTGTTGTGCACACCGCCCAAAAACGGATTGCTTGTGATAACTGCCTTCACATTCTGCGGTAAAAATAAATTCACACCGCCGAATATCGCATTAATATCTATCACAACATCACTCGTTATCCTTGCCCCTCTTAAATCCAGCGTATATCCGCCGAACACCGCACTTATTGCACAGCCGTCAAATTCCTCCGTACTGTCTACAATATATTTGCCGTCCGAGAAAAACGCCGAATATCTGCGTTTGTTTTTCCCGTTTATCACTCTCGCTGCGTCGCACGGAATATTTACAGGCTGCTGCCTTTTAAAAATTATCTTCACACCCACTACAATAAGCAGTACCGGCACAATCAACTTCCATACCTTGTCGCCGTCCACCACGCCTTGGCATGACAAAAGCAAAACCAAACCGATTAATCCGCCTATCACATTTCCGGTATTAAATCCTGTCTGTATCATAGAAATAACGCACGGTATTATAATAAGTAAAGTCCACCAGCCGTCAAAGAATAATTCAAAATTCCAAATACCGAACACATTTCCCGCAAGCCCTACGCCTACCGCAATAAAAGCCAATCCCCATAAAATACTTCCTAATTTGTTACGCATACTCACCATTCCTTCCCGAAATTAATTTACTTCCAATATAACAGATACAGAAAAAAATGTCAATCACTATTCTTGATTTTCAATGTGCAAATCAGCCGTCCAACAACCTGTAACCCTATTTTTCCGCATACAATCTGTACTCTATCGAATCCACAAGCGCCTGCCAGCTTGCGTCGATAATATCTGTCGATACCCCGACAGTAGTCCATGTATTTTCGCCGTCGGTGGTTTCGATAAGTACACGAACCTTTGCCGCCGTTGCGTCCTGCGAATCGAGTACACGCACCTTGTAGTCGGACAGATGCACCCCGATAAGCTGCGGATAAAAATGCTCCAAAGCCTTTCTAAGAGCCTTATCCATCGCATTGACCGGGCCATCGCCCTGTGCGGCGGTTATTTCCTCTTTGCCGTCCACCTCAACTTTAATCATTGCCGATGCACTGTAATTGTTGTCGGTTGTCGGCTCATCTATAAACACCTTAAACTGTATAAGCTTGAAAAACGGACGATACAATCCCAATTCTTTTCTTACCATAAGTTCTACCGAGCTTTCCGCACTCTCAAACTGAAACCCCTCCAATTCAAGCGTTTTCAGCTTATCCATAATGTTCTGCGTGATAGGCGAATGTTTGTCGATAGACGGGTCTATATCGTTGATAACCTCGATAATATTCGACCTGCCCGACATCTCGCTCATCAAAAATCTGCGTTTATTCCCGACGCTTTCGGGATTGATGTGTTCAAACGTGTGCGGATTTTTCTTCACTCCGTCAATATGCATACCGCCCTTGTGGGCAAATGCCGACGCACCTACATACGGCTGACGTTCGTCATGTGCAATATTTGCAAGTTCGCTCGAAAAACGTGCCATCTTCGTCAAATTCTCCATATTTTCGGGCGGAATACATATGTACCCTCTTTTTAACTGCAAATTCGGTATAACCGTACACAAATTTGTGTTTCCGCATCTCTCGCCTATTCCGTTTATCGTACCCTGAATCTGCTCTGCTCCGGCAAGCACGCCCATAACCGAATTGGCTACCGCCATACCCGTATCATTGTGGCAGTGTATACCCACCTTTGCCGAAATTTCGCCCTTTACGATTTTCACAATCTCGCTGATTTCATCGGGGAACGCACCGCCGTTTGTTTCGCATAACACAACCCAGTCCGCTCCCGCCTCGCTTGCGGCTTTTATCGTTTCTAGCGCATACTGCGGATTGTTTTTGTATCCGTCAAAAAAGTGTTCCGCATCAAAAACCACTTCTTTGTCATGCTCTTTGAAAAAGGAAATTGTATCTTTGATTATTTTTATGTTCTCGTCAAGCGTAGTTTTTAATATTTCACGAACGTGCATATCCCATGACTTGCCGAACACCGCTATAACGGGAGTATTCGCACTCAAAAGCGATATTACATTCTTGTCGTTCTGCACCTTTACGCCCACACGGTGGGTACTGCCGAACGCACATATTTTTGCGTGCTTTAAATCAAGCTGTGACGCACGCAGAAAAAATTCCAAATCTTTCGGATTAGAACCGGGATTGCCCGCCTCTATATAGTCCACACCCAAAGCGTCCAGCCTTTTTACAAGGCGGATTTTATCGTTGACCGAAAATGATATTCCCTCACCCTGAGCACCGTCACGCAATGTCGAATCATAAATTGCAATCTTGTTCATCTGCAATGTCCTTTCTGTCAATTCCCTGTGATTATTTCAATTCTGTCCAGACTTCCCTGTCCGCATCAATCTTATACTTGTGTGCATTTGACGCCTCGATAATCTGCATATACGCCCAGTGCGTACTGTCCGTATCCGTATAGGTTTTAACCGCCATACCCGCAAACGAATCTGCGTCTGTGTGATTTCTGCCCAAAACCGCATTTAAAATCTTCACCGTTTCGGCTCTGGTCACCGCATTGTCGGGTTTGAACAAACCGTCCTCATATCCCGATACCCAGCCTTGCTCGCAGGCATATCCGATATATCCTTTTGCCCAGTGTCCGTCATCAATATCCGCAAAATCCACACCGTTTTTACCCGTCACTTTCTCAATTCGTGATATAATCGCCAAAAGCTCCGCTCTTGTAACGGTTTCGTCCGGACGGAACGTGCCGTCACTGTAACCGTTTACAATGTTCAGACTTTGTATATACCCGATATAATTCTTTGCCCAACTGCCGGCAGCGTCTGTAAATGACGTGTCATAGACCTTTGTTTCGTCAATCGGATTTTTCAGCAGTCTGCATATAACCGCCGCAATCTCGCCACGGGTAATATTGCTGTCCGGCTTGAACGTTCCGTCCTCATACCCCGAAATGTACGCATTGTGATTATCCTTGTCAAAACTTGCACTGACTGCCGTATTTTCGGTGTCCGCACCCTGTTTTGCAAAAGTCACGTCAAGAGTGTGGTTTGCCGTAACATTGGTAAATTTGTAAGTTGTGCTTATATATACGGGGCTTCCGTCCACCAAAATACTTTCAATAGAATATCCGCCGTCAGGAGTTATAAAGTATGTCAAATCCTTACCGCTCCCGACAGACGTAACCCCTTTCGGAGAAATACTTCCGCCCTCGTTCGCCGTTGCGGTAACGGTGTATGTTTTTGCAACAAGTCCCGAAGTTATACCAATCATACTGCTTGAACTTCCGCCTCCGCCGCCTCCTGAGCTTGAACTGCTGCTTTTGGCTTTTACGGTTAATGTTACCGCAACTGTTTTTTCGTTATAATTATCGCTGTCCGGTGTAAATATTGCATGGCATTGATATTTCCCCGATGAAGTAAATTTTTCCGATGAATCTTTCCATTCAAGACTTCCTGTCACCTTTTCATCATCAACCCCGATAAATACTCCGCCCGATAAAGTCGAAGCACTCACTTCTTCCTTTACATATATACTTGTCGCACCGGGTTTTGACTGCACAGTTACGTCAACAGGCAAAATTTTAACCTTTACTTTTGCCGTCTGTTTTTCCTTTGTTGTATCTGTCGGCGTAAATACTACATTATATCCGCTGTTGCTCACATCGGGAACAGTACTGTCCTTTTCCCAAGCGAAAGTACCGTCACCCACACCGCCTGTCAACTCTATTTTAGACAACGGAGTTCCGTAATCATAGCTTTCGCTAACCGTAGGGAATACCACTTTATCTGCTTGACTTTCCACCTTCACGGTAATTTCTATATCGGTTATCACGTTGTAATTTTTTGTATCTGACGGAGTGTATGTCGCCTTGAACTTGTTTTCGCCGACTTCACCGACGCTTGTGTCCAAACTGTCCTGCCAGCTGAACCCGTCAGGCAAAGTTACATCTTTTAAAGCCGCTCCGTATACCGCACTTAAATCTGTCGGCACTGTATACACAGGATTTGCCTTGTTTACCGTCAATGTAACAGTCTTTGTGCACTCAACATCATCATACCAATTTTGTGCAAGTTCCTCCGCTGTCGGAGTATATACCGCACTGTAACCCTCGTTCTCCACTGTCGGTATCTGCGTGCTGTCAGCCCAAGCCCAGCCGCTCGGCAATGTCACATCTGCAAGAGTTTTTTCCGCATTGTATTCTATCGCATCAATAGTCGGCACAGTGACAGTCGGTTTGTCTTTTACAATAATTTTAATCTTCGGCGAATTAACGCTCACACCGTCAACCATATCCGGAGCAACCGCAATATTAACCTCATTTTCACCAGTCTGCTCAGACTTGCCCGTTATTTTTCCGTCAGCCGATAATTCAAATCCGTCGGGCATATTGTCGGACGAAAACGTCACGCTGTCGGTTATCGTCTTGTCTGCCAAAGCAAGCTGTACGTCCGCATCTTCATTAGGACGAAGTTTAATCGTGTCGCTGTCGAGTTTGCGTGTCCATTCGGCTTTTAATTTAAGCGAAGTGTATAATCCGTCTTTTAGGTATGTATTGTATGTTTCGCTGTTTATCACCGTTACCTTGTCTTTGGTTTCATCATCATTTGCCGTGTACCAGCCTTCAAATATATAGCCGTCCTTTTCGGGGCTTAACATATTGTATCCGTCCGTATAATCGTCAAGAGCTATTTCGGTCGGATTTTCGTTTGCCGTACCGCTCCAAATATTCTCATATTCAAACGCATATTTTTTTGCTTGTTCCTCTCCGCCATTTTCCTCATCTGCAAGAGATAGCGTATCTGTATTTTCCGCCGATACAAATGTACTCGGCACTGCACAGGTCATAAGCATTGCAAGTATCAGCATACCGCTTAGGAATTTTTTCTTGTTCATGATTTTTCGCCTCACTTAGTTTTATACTGTAATTTTAGCACAAATAAATTTCATTGTCATCACTTTTTCGCCTATTCAAACGGATTTTCACTCAGCATATCCTTCACACGCACCAACCGTTCCGCCAAACCCGAATATCTCTCACGCTCGGTGTTGTTGTCCACCATGTGCCGCACCGCCGATTCGTCCCCGACCAATATAACCATATCCTTTGCACGGGTCACCGCCGTATAGAATAAATTTCGGCACATCAGCATCGGAGCACAGTGGAACACAGGCAGTATCACAATCGGGAACTCACTGCCCTGACTTTTGTGCACCGTTATCGCATACGATAAATCCAGTTCGTCAAGACGAGTAAACTCATAATCGACAATACGGTCATCATCAAATAAAACCGTCATATACTTTGACTTTACATCAATCTCCCGTATAATACCCATGTCGCCGTTGAACACACCTGCTCCCGCCTCATTGCTGCCGCTCTTTTCCCAAGTCAGGTCATAGTCGTTTCGGGTCTGCATAACCTTGTCGCCCTCACGGAAAATTATCTGACCGTATTGGTATTCCTGTTTTGATGGCAGCGGCGGATTGATACACTGCTGTAATTCCTTGTTGAGATTGATTACACCCGCACCGCCTTTTTTCATCGGCGATAATACCTGTAAATCTGCAATCGGGTCAATGTCGTAGCTTTTCGGAAGCCTTGTTTTGCACAGTTCCATTACGGTCTGTACAATGTTTACCGCATTGTGCCTTGCAAGGAAGAAGAAATTGTTGTCACGCTTTGTAAGCGTAGGATATTCGCCGTTGTTAATCTTGTGTGCGTTTACGACAATAAGACTTTCTTCCGCCTGTCTGAAAATTCTGCCCAGACGTATAACGGGCACTATTCCGCTTGAAATAATATCCCTCAATACATTTCCGGCTCCGACAGACGGCAGCTGGTCGGCGTCACCCGATAATATCAGCCTTGAACTCGGCTTTACGGCTTTTATCAGCGAACACATTAAATTTATGTCAACCATACTCATCTCGTCAACGATAATCACGTCTGCATCGAGCGGATTTGTTTCGTTGTGTTCAAAATCCTGTCTGTTCTCACCGTCACTTGCGGTCATTTTCAAAAGACGGTGAATAGTTTTCGCCTCCAACCCCGTAACCTCGCTCATACGCTTTGCGGCACGTCCTGTCGGAGCGGCAAGGGCAATGTCCAGATTTAAATCCTCCATAACCTTTATAATCGTGTTGATTGTAGTTGTTTTACCCGTACCCGGTCCGCCCGTAAGCACCATAACCCCGTATTCCAGAGCGGATAATACCGCATCACGCTGTTCATGTGCAAGCGAAATACCGCTTTTGGCGGCAATGTCCTTTATAATCCCGTCAGCCTCCTCGACCGACATTGTGTACATCGGCACAGCCTGCGACATATCGACAAGTTTTCTCGCCAATAATAATTCGTCAAAATAGAAACTCGATAAGTAGCAGACCTCCTCATTTTCTATCGTGTCAAAGAAAAGGTCTTTTGATAGTATCAATTCACTTAACCCGTTTGCAACCTCGTCCTCGGTCACGCCCAATTTGTACGCACAATGCTCGATTAAAACCGACCTCGGCATATAAGTGTGTCCCGACATATATGCGGCATTGGTCAAAAGATATTTTATTCCGGCACGGATACGCTCCGGACTGTTTTTCGGCATACCCCGCACAAACGCTATATTGTCCGATGTTTTAAAGCTGATACCGTCCACGCTTTCGGCTAGGATATAAGGATTTTCCTCGATTTTCTCCACAGCCTTGCTGCCGAAGATTTTGTATACCTTCGCCGCCATATTGGGTGAAACGTTGTATTTCTGCAAGAACATAATCAAGTTTTGCATACATTGAATTTCTGCGAAATCATGACCTATTTTGACTGCTTTTTTCTCGCTTATCCCCTTTATCTCGGCGAGCCGTTTCGGTTCTGTAAGCATAATGTTGAGTACATCGGTGCCGAACTTTTCAATCAATTTTTTCGCCATAGTTTCACGAATACCGGGAATTACCCCCGATGATAAATACGTCAGAATAGTCTGTTTGTCTGTCGGCAAAACCTTTTCGTAATACATCACTTTAAACTGTTCCCCGTATGACGCATGGGTAGTCCACACACCGCTCAGCGACACGCTCTCGCCCTCCGTCAAAAGCGGCATATATCCCACAGCGGTAAACATTCCCTCGCTTTCGCTGTCTATCGCACACACGGTATATCCGTTATCATCATTACTGTATATAATTTCTTCCACAATCCCATTAATTTTGATTGTTTCTTCCATATTATCGCTCCATAATCTCAGTATCTTTATATTATATCATACTGTATATTATTTTTAAATACTTGCGTGAGGTATTTTTTATTGCGGGGCGAAATTTGGAGTTGTTGGGGGGATTGATATATTAAGCGTTCTGTTCAAGTGTAGCTAAAATCAAAGCATAGTGCAACTGACGTTGTCGGAATTTAGCGACGGGGACGTTTCACTTCCCCATAGGTATAGGCATTGACTAAATAACTCGAACCCTTTGGAGTTCGCTTTGCCTCAGCAGCAGCAAAGCAAACGGAAAGTGCCGCTTTTTGGCACGCAATAAGCTAAGATAACCGTAGCTTTCCTTTCAGTCGGTAAAATTTGCTCCATTGCCTAGACCCGCAAATTTTATGCTGTCAAAATTAAGACGATAAACTATATTTAGGTATTATTCTAAACTAGCTTATCTGCTTGCTTTTGGTACAGCATACCCTCCAAACCCACGAAGAATGGTTTCGCTCCTTGCGTGCCTCCTAGCCGAAAGTTTAGTGGGTAAGGGTGGGTTTAGATAGAAATGCGAGTGAGTGACTATTTTGCACCACAAATTGCACTACACTTTCATTCATACCTACGTCCGCACTTTCCCACAAAACTCACCACAACGGACACGCAAAAAGCGTATATCTATATTTAGTGGGCACAGAGGGTATGCCGTATCTATGCTTTGTTTGTGAACTATGTTTAACCAAACTTACCGCAAGCACTATGCTCGGACGGCACAAAATTCACGCCCCTAGGCAACTAATCAGTAGTTTTGCTGCGGCAAAACCGCTCTTGCGAGCGTCGGACATCTTTCCGATACTAGTGAAT
>CAKSNH010000039.1 GCA_934476075.1 uncultured Clostridia bacterium
CCAAACTTGGACGCTAGGGGTGTTTCGCCGTCTGCGGACGGCGATTTAAGGCTCTGCCTTAAAAATTCGCAAGCCTTATGGTCAGTAGTTTTGCTACGCAAAACCGCTCTGCGAGCATCGGACGTCTTTCCGATACTAAAGCCTTGACCCAAACTTTGATGGAGCAGAGCCACTTTGCAAGTTTGCGTAAGCGACAACTCACAATTTATCCTTACATAACTCCAATTTCCCACAAAAAAGAGTGCACATTTTTTGTGCACTCGTACCTTTTTCAGTATCACAATATTAAAAGCCGTTCTACTGCGATACTGCCATAACACCGATACAGCTGTGTTACAGCCGTATCCCAAATTATGCAAACGGTAATATGAGGGGGAGCAAATTACCGTCTATATTAATTATTTCCCGTAAGAGGCGAAAATATTACAAAATGCGTTGACAATATATGTAAATTTATTTCAATCTCTTTTTAAAATTCTCCCAGTCCTTTTCCGACATACTATGCGGACAGTCCTTTCCGCTGGCGTCCTTGTGGCGGACAACATGGTCAATATCCACATCAAGCTCCTGCATAAGCTGTTTTGTAATATCCACCGCATGATTAACCGCTTTCTTATAGTTGCCGTCTTTGTTTACGCAGATTTCCACCGCAACACTGTTTATATTGCGTATTTTTGACTCCGCACCGCCGTCGCCGCAGTGCCATGTGTAGTAATTATAAAAATCGTTTATCTGCAAAATTTCATTCTCGTCAACGAATATATCTGCACTCGACTTTCGGTTGCCGGTATTAAAATAGATAAAATGATTTTGTGCATTTGCACCCTTGTCCGTATTGTCGGTGTCGTGGATTACTATATATACTATATCTTTTTTTGTACGTTTTAATGCCGTCACATTGTATGCTATCTGCTCGTGAACATATTCCGCCGGTTCATTCTCCGCTTTTAACTCCGATTCCACCGATACGGCAATAAGTCCGGCAATCGCAGCAAGTGCAAGTATGATTACCACCGCAAGCATTGCAGTGGTGTCTTTTTCATGCTTACCTTTTTTGTACGGTGCAAGTTTTGCCATTTGTTATGCCCCCAAAGTATTTGATTGAATGTCTTTCTTTATTATATACCATTTTGTGCAAATTTCCAATAAACATTTTATAAATTTTTGCAAAACATTAGTGTTTCATGTGAAACAATGTATTTTTTGTTTAAATTTCAAACATTATTTTAACAATTTGTGAACTTTACGCATATAACTTGAAAAATGTAGCATTTTATTATAGAATTAGAGTGAGTTAGAATATTTTAGCGATAAGGAGGAAACTGTTTGATGAAAAATAAATTGATAAAAGGAATTGCAGCGTTATCTGTTGCGTTGGTGTGTGCTTGTTCAAGTGTATTTGCGGCTTCGCACAATTTGGAAGAATTGAATATGTCGGTGGATATTCCTGACAATCTGCTTGTTGCGGAGATGAATATGGACGAAAACAGTCCTATTGTCGATAAAATGCAGACAAGCAAGTCGCTGATTATCAACACTATGAAAAAACAAAACGTATATTTAATGGCGGTGACCGAAGACCTAGCCGATTCTGTGACAATATCCATGTCGGAAACCGCACAAAGCAAGAAAATATATGATTTCAACCGTTTCCCTAAACGCTCACTTCAAAAAACTATTGCACAATCTGTTGCATCAATGACGGATATACAGTCATACACTATGGAGAATAACGGTCAGGTGTGGCTTGTCAGATGTGAACGCAAGACCGAAGATGAGGCCTCGACACAATACGGCGTGTCATATTTTACGATAGTAAACGGTCAGTTAATCACCATAAATTGGGGTTCGGAAAATGAACCGCTTACAGATAACGAGATTGAGCAGATAGACAATATTGCAAAAAGTATTCATTTCAGCAAGGTTCTTTCGGGCGGACTTGTAAACTACAATGATTTAATAAAAGGTATTACCGTTGTGGTGTGTATAATACTTGCCGCAGTGGTTTTGATGGTGATTATCACACGCAGACGTAATGCCAAGCAAAAGCCGAGCAATACAGCGGTTCAAAGACCGCCGCACAGACCGAAATCTGCTAAAACTCCACAGTCACCGGTGCTAAGCGATGCGGAATATAAACCGCAGGTTGTTGTGCATCTTCTTGACAAAACATTCGGATACAGTCTTGTGTATTGGGAGAGCGGCAGAGAATTTTCAAAATATGTTGACGACCAGAATTCACTGTACCTGTACAGCTATACAAAGGACGGTAAGGAAGTCCGCAAGGCGTTGCCCTATTCTGCATGGATGGCTAAAAAACGTGAGTATGACGAGAAGAATTTTGCATTATAGTATGTACCTTTTATAATTTTGCAAATAAAGCAGGCAGTGTATTGTCTGCTTTATTAATTTGCGGGAATTTGCGTAAAATGCTACCCTATTTTAATGACCGCAGGCGGAACTTTGGTCATATTTTGAAGGAGAAATTATTGTGAAAAAAATTTATTTTGCACTGGTTGGTGTGGTGTGTGTATTATTGGCGGTGTACCTGTACCGCATTTGTTTTGTGGGGACGGTATTCTGTGATAATATTTTAGTGTCCCCGAACGATATAATTGTTACCGATACATCGGTTAAAATCAGGGGTACGGCGAATATGCCGCATTATGCGTACCGTGGCTTTGAGTATGAAACCGACGGCGATGATTTGCACATAAAACTCAGATATGTTGTAAAATCTCCGTTTGTCAAGGGCACGGATTTTGATGTAAGTATTAACGGTGCTTTTTCAAATATCGAGAATGTGTATTTATCGAATAATCTGCTCGACTATGCTATTTGGGCAGACAATAAAACTGTTTTGCCCGATAATTTCCCTATGTGCATAACGGGAGTTAATATCTATGATGTAAAATATCGTGGAAACTATCAGTCAGCGGTTGAAAACAGGAACAGTAAATCTGAGGGCGATGACGTCGTATGGTGGAGTAAAAATGCGGTTTATCATGCAGAACCATATATATGGAAAAACAGTAAAATAGCCGTTTTGGACACCGAGGGCGGAGGAAGAATATTTATCCGCACAAGTACGGACGAAAGCGTATTTTCTGTATTGGGTCAATACGGGTACTACACATATTAATACGGGGACACAAAAAAAGAAGGGCAAAACAGTCCTTCTTTTTTTGTGTCCCTCTATTTTTCTTCGTCAAGAACCACGGTTATTTCCGAAAGTTCTCCGTCACGATATATTGTTAATACAACGGAGTCACCGGCTCTGAATTTATTCTTCAAATCATTTATTTCCGCAACCGATGTAATTGCCGTACCGTCAAATTTTATAATCAAGTCCCCAACGGCAATTCCTGCCTTTTCAGCCGCAGAACCCTCACCTACACTTTGAACCACAACCCCGTAAGGAGCGTCCGAACCGGTAATACCAAGCTGCGGTCTGCCCGAAACTCTGCCGTTTGAAATAAGTTCGTCAATAATAGGTTTTGCGTCGCTGATAGGTATTGCAAACCCGATACCCTCGATTGAGGTTGACGAAACTTTAACGGTGTTTATACCGATTACTTCGCCGTAACAGTTGACTAACGCACCGCCCGAATTGCCGGGATTTATTGCCGCATCGGTCTGCAAAAGATTAAGAGTTTTGCCTTCAACGGCAAGATTTCGGTTTACCGCACTGATAACGCCTGCCGTAACCGAGCCTGCAAGCTTTTGACCGAGCGGATTGCCGATTGCGACCGCAAGTTCCCCGACTTTCACAGCATTTGAGTCGCCCAAAACAGCGGCGGAGAGATTATCCGCATTAATTTTTACGACTGCCAAATCGGTGCGTGAATCCGTGCCGACCAATGAAGCGGGATACTCCGTTCCGTCATGCAGTACAACGGTAAGATTTGACGCATTTTCTACCACATGATTGTTTGTAATAATATATCCGTCCTTGCTGATAATTACACCCGAACCTGAGCCTATGTCCGTTTCCTTGTTAAGAAAGCCGTTGAGCGTACTGCGTGAAAGAATACCCACCACGCTTGGACCTACGCTGTCATTTATGGCAGACACCGACATAAGCTCTCCGTCAGTCGGAGTTATTACACTTCCGATGTCTGTTTTTTCTCTGCCATCGTCAATCTGTATGTTAGACGAAAAGCGGTTGTTTCCGCTTGTGCGGGAGATAACAATACCACCGATTATGGAAATTCCCAAAATGCAAATCATTGATGACGCAATCACGGAATATAGCACGGGATGTGAATTTTTATTTTTTTTAGTTTTGTTTTTCACGCCCGAATTTTCAAGCGGACGCTGTTCATTAGGATACCATCTGTATTCATTCATAAACCCAAACTCCAAATATCATATTTATAGTCTTATTATACAACTAATTTTTTAATTGTTTATGAATAATCTGTAAATAATTAATACATATATATTATTTTAACGGGGTAGATGTGTGCAAGTTGAATATATTTGGGGTGTACACAAGTATAAATTATGAGTTGTGCTTAATCATGCCTTAAATCAACAATTCCCAAGTGCATATAGCAGAATAGGCAGATTTTCACGATAGACAGCAGAGAGCATATTCATAGGCAGAGGATTTTTGCCGCAGCCTATTTCTATGGTAAAACCGGCTTTCCCGAAATATTCAATGAACCAATCCTTGTATCCGCCAAAACTTGCCGTGCCATTGGGGACACATAATTTATAACCGCTCAACTCGGCAAATTTCAGACCTGTTTCATATGAATTTGGAGCGACAAGACGGTTAAAGTCATAGTAAATTTCACCGCCCTGACTGTGAAAAGCAATCGCCATATCAAAATCAAGACTTTTTGACAGATTGACCATGGCTTTTGTTTCGGGCTCGCTTTCGGGAAATTCACCAGAGTATTTTGTGGGTGCGGGGGACGGAGCAATACTCTGCCACATTGCGTTGTAGTTGTGGTTTATGTCCACACCTCGAATATTGGCTTGCCAGACGTCCTGAAACGGCAGTATACCTACATTTTTGACCAGTTCACGATGATAGGAATTTTCAAAATTGATACCATGAATAGCTAAATCCACACCGTCGGGATTGACCATAGGCACGGCATAAAGTGATGTGCGTGAAAATAATTGTGGCGCACAAATTCCGGAAATAATAGCATTTGAAGATATTGCGGAGGCATATTCAAAAAGAAAATTCATGATTAATGCAGATGTGAGGTATTCAAGTCCGTGATGTGCGGCATTTATGAAGAGTTTTTTTCTGCCCGTTCCGATTTTGATACAATATATAGGCTTGCCCATAACACTTTCGCCGATATAAAACAGTTCCGCAAAAGGGTATTCGGCACATAATTTTTCAGCATCTGTACACATTTTGACATAATCATACGGCGGAATTTGCATATAAATCACCTCGATAAAATATATGCGACGGGGACACAAAATATACATGGAAAATAATGTGTAATAATGTGATTTATCAGTTGAAAAGGACGTATATATGTGATAAAATATAGGTATTAATATAAAGGATAGGATAATGCTATGATTTTAATTAAAAATGCACATATATTGACGATGTGCGGTGATGAACATGAGAACGGCTGTATTTTGTTTGACGAGAAGATAAGATATGTCGGGGACATAAAAAATATACCCGAATGTGAGGTAGAAAAGACCATAGATGCAAAAGGAAATT
This sequence comes from uncultured Clostridia bacterium, assembly GCA_934476075.1. Lineage (GTDB taxonomy): Bacteria > Bacillota > Clostridia > UBA1381 > UBA1381 > CAKSNH01. Next base: position 5,705 of record CAKSNH010000039.1, read on the forward strand.
TTGTGACCCCCGGGCTTATAGACGCACATTGCCATGCAGGAATGTTTGAGGATTCGCTTGGGTTTGAGGGCGATGACGGCAATGAAGATTCAGACCCTATTTTGCCGCAGCTGCGTGCGATAGATGCGATAAATCCGTTCGACAGATGTTTTGCCGATGCGGTAAATGCGGGAGTAACAACGGCGGTTACCGGGCCGGGAAGTGCAAATCCGATAGGCGGTACATTTACGGCGTTAAAGACATATGGAATTTGCGTTGACGATATGATATTGAAAGAACCTGCGGCGATGAAATTTGCACTCGGCGAGAACCCAAAATCGGTGTATCACGGAAAAAATCAAGCACCGATAACCAGAATGGGAACAATGGCATTAATCAGAGAAACACTGCTGAAAGCACAGGAATATATGGAGCTTGTCGAAGAATATGAAGAAAATCCCGACGAGAATGATAAGCCCGACTATGATATAAAATTGGAGGCATTAATACCGGTTTTAAAGCGTGAAATTCCTGTGAAAATCCACGCACACAGAGCCGATGATATATGCACGGCGATAAGATTGGGCAAAGAATTTAATCTTGACGTGACGATTGAACATTGTACCGACGGCGAATTGATACTGCCGATTTTAAAGCGGGAAAATCTGCCGATTATGCTCGGACCGACATTGACAGACCGTAGCAAACCGGAACTTAAAAATATGAATTTCGGGACATATAAAAAATTGTCAGACGAGGGATTGGATATTGCGATTATTACCGACCACCCTGAAATCACTATTGAGAACTTACCGCTTTGTGCGGCTATGGCGGTTAGAAACGGTATGGACAAAATGCAGGCTCTGCGGGCTATAACTTCGACAGCGGCAAAAAATTGCCGTATAGATGACAGGGTGGGGACACTAAAAGTGGGGAAAGATGCGGATATAGCAATGTTTACCGATAATCCTGTCGAATTTAATTCAAAAAATTTGATGACGATTATTGACGGGGAAATAGTCAAAGATGAATTGAATGGGGACATATAAAATGCAAAAAAAGAAAACGGTTTTGATTACGGGTGCATCTCGTGGAATAGGTGCGGCGACGGCTGAATTGTTTGCCGAGCATGGATATAATGTTGTGATTAATTACAAAAACAGTGAGAAACGTGCGGTAGAATTGGCAGAGAGAATAGGAGCGATAGCGGTTCGTGCTGATGTTTCGGACAGAGAACAGGTTCGAGAAATGATAAAGACAATCCATGTGTATTATGGCAAAATTGATGTGCTTATCAATAATGCAGGCATTGCAAAGCAGAATATGTTTACTGATATTTCGGATAATGAATGGGATAATATATTTGATGTAAATATGAAGGGGACATATATTGTCACACAGGAGGTTGTCGGGGATATGATACATAATCATCGGGGACACATAATTAATATGTCGTCAATGTGGGGGATAACCGGCGGTTCGTGTGAGGTGGCATATTCCGCATCGAAGGCGGCAGTGATAGGATTTACAAAAGCATTGGCGAAAGAATTGGGAATGTCGAATATTGCGGTAAACTGCATAGCACCGGGGGTAATTGACACCGAAATGAACTCCAATCTGGACGATGAGGCGATGGAGGAGTTAAAGGAAGAAACCCCGCTGGGGCGGATAGGGACAGGAAAAGATATTGCCGAAACGGCACTGTTTTTGGCGGAAAGTAAGTTTATAACAGGACAGGTTGTCAGCCCGAACGGTGGAATTGTGATATAAATTATGAGTTGTTGAGATGAACACAACCAACACTCACTTGCATTTCTATCTAAACCCACTCTTGCTCGCTAAACTTGGATACCGTCAGTAGCACTATACTTTCATTCATATCTATACCAGCACTTTCCCACTAAACTCACCCATAGGACACGCAAAAAGCGTATATCTATATTCAGTGGGCACAGAGGGTATGCCG
>CAKSNH010000040.1 GCA_934476075.1 uncultured Clostridia bacterium
AGCTCTTTGCGTGCCAAAAAGCGGCACTTTCCGTTTGCTTTGCTGCTGCTGAGGCAAAGCGAACTCCAAAGGGTTCGAGTTACTCTGACAATGTCTACACCTATGGGAACATGAAACGTTCCCAACGCTAAATTCCGACAACGTCAGTCGCACTACATTTGGATTTTAGCTACACTTGAACAGAACGCTAAATATATCAATCACCCCTACAACTCATAATTTATACTTGCGTAAGCAATCGCCTACGCAAGTACCCTCAATCACAAATCACACACCGCTGTATGCGTTAAATCCGCCGTCAACAGGCACAACCGCACCTGTTACAAATGCAGCGTCCTCACTGTTTGCAAGCCACAACAGCGTGCCGTTCAAATCCTCAGGCACACCAAAACGTTTCATCGGTGTCTGTGCCATAACCTTGTGCGAACGTGCAGTAAGTGAACCGTCAGGATTTCTAAGCAATGTCTTGTTTTGTGCAGTTTCAAAAAATCCCGGTGCTATCGCATTCACACGAATACCCGCTTGTGCAAAATGTACCGCAAGCCATTCCGTGAAATTGCTTACAGCCGCCTTTGCCGCACTGTATGCCGACACTTTTGTCATAGGCGAATATGCACTCATTGACGAAATGTTAATCACATTCGCACCCTCTCTGCCAAGCATATCCTTTAAAAATATCTGTGTAGGGATAAGCGTACCCATGATATTAAGTCCGAACACAAACTCAAAATTCTTCGGGTCAAGGTCAAAGAATGTTATATTGTCCTCGCCGTGATTTTCCAAATCCGCCATTTCAAAGCTTTCCTTTGTTGTGTTTCCTCTCGGATGATTTCCGCCCGCTCCGTTAATCAATATATCACATTTTCCAAACTTTGCATTCACCTCATCTCGTGCCGCCTCAACACTTGCACGGTCGGTAACATCACAGCGTACACCTATTGCTCTGCCACCGTTTTTGTTAATTTCATCAGCCACTGCCTCAACCTTTTCAAGCGTTCTGCCAAGCAGCGCAATTTTTGAGCCTTGCTGTGCCAAAGCACGTCCGAAACATGAGCAAAGCACACCCGCTCCGCCTGTGATTACAACTACTTTGTCCTCAAAAAATTTTCTCTTATCCATTTAATTTTCCTCCTTTTATTTATCTAAAAAAATCATTTCCGCCAGTCAAACGGCACTTTATCAACGGTAAATTTTCTGCCGTTTAAATATTCCAAAATTCCGCTTTCGGTTGTAAATGCAAATTCAAGCGAATACGAATACAGTGCCTGATATTTCATTCCGTGTGCCTTGTTCACTTTATTCACACCATACTTACCGTCACCCAATAACGGGTGTCCGATAGATGCAAAATGTGCCCTTATCTGATGTGTACGTCCCGTTATCAAATCAACCTCAACCAAGGACATACCGTCCTTTCTGTCAAGCACACGATAGCGTGTTACAATCGTCTTTGCACCCTTTTCCTGTACGTTTTTCACATACACTTGCTTTTTCTTTTCGTCCTTGAACAAATATCCTTTAAGTTCGCCAAAACTCTCTTTAAGTTCACCGCATACAATGCAAAGATACTTTTTCTTTATCTCTCTGTCCTTAATTTTCTGATTCATAATGCGGAGCGTTTCGGCATTCTTCGCCGCTATCACGATACCGCCCGTATTCCTGTCTATACGATTGCACAGCGACGGTGCAAATGTATTTTCCGTTTCGGGATTATATTCGCCCTTTCGGTAAAGATAGCTTTGAATATGTGCAATAAGCGTGTTGACATCACCCGTATCGTCCGTATGTACAAGCATACCCGGCTTTTTATCCACAAGCATAATATTTTCATCTTCGTATATTATGTTTATGTTCGGGACTATATTCTTAAAAGCCTCGTCCTCTTTTACCGTTTCAAAAAATTCGTCTTTGAGATACAGTGCCAACACATCTCCGCCGCACAGTTTTTTTGCACCGTCCGTAACGTGTTTACCGTTTATGCGGACGCATTTTTTTCTCAAACTTTTATAAAGCATACTCTGCGGCATGGACGGGAGCAGTTTCGTCAAAAACTTATCCAACCTCTGTCCCGCATCATTTGAATTTACAGTTATTTCTCGCATAGCAATATTCCCTACCAAAACAAATTATTTTCGCCGCAAAGACGTTCAACCGCCTCAAAATAGAAATAATCACCGTATATCAACCCGACTTCAATATTGTCATTCTGCGGTACATTTCCCGTTCCCTTTTCAAGTATCTCCTGTTTTGATGTGTCCAGAACCGCATAGTTATCGGTAAGTGATTTTAATATTTTAACGGCATTTTTATAATACATATCTTTTTGATGCTGTTCGCAGTGCTCGGCTATTTCAAGCAGACCGCACACCGCACAAGCCGCCGCCGATGTATCACGGGGAGTCTTATCGGTTATATCCACTCTGAAATCCCAATAGCACACATTATCCTCCGGCAGATTTGCTATAAAGAAATGTGCGATACGTTTTGCCGCATCAAGATAACGCACATCTTTGGTATATTTATAGCTGAGTGCCATACCGTATATCGCCCACGCACTGCCTCTTGCCCATGCACTGTCGGGTCTTGCTCCCTGCCCCTGCGGTATTGACAGCACCTCACCCGTATCCTCGTCAAACTCCACAATATGATTTACCGAACCGTCATCTCTGAAAAACGCTTTCAGTACAGTGTCTGCGTGTTCCTGTGCAGTGTACTTGTAGCGTGGGTCGTCCAAAGTTTCGCTTGCCCAATAAAGCAAAGGCAAATTCATAAGACAATCTATAATCGCCCAGCCTTTTCTGTTGTTCCACGCACGAATAAATTTTGCACGGGGATTAAATCTGCCGGCAAGATAATTCGCCGCTATCAGTCCCCTGACCTTTGATTTTTCGTTTTGCGTCAATTTATAGTCCGCAACGGCGGATAAGCTCCACATAAATCCGGCATCATGGTCGGTATAGATATATCCGTGCAGTACCTCGTCAAGCTTTTCTTCGCATTGCTCGGCTATTTTTCTGAATTTTTCATCACCGCCGGCACGGTACGCAAGCCAAAGTATACCGCACCAAAACCCGTTTGTCCACCATGTTATATTGCTGTCGTCATACTTGCCGTCCAACGATGCGTGCGGAAATGACGCACCTATCTCGTCCGCCGTAACAGACAATTTTTCAAGGATTTTTTTCTCAATTTCCTTTGCAAAATCAAGCATACCTAAATTCTCCTTATCCTCATTTCAAATTTATTTTTCTTAACTCTCTCTTTTATATAAAAAACTATTCTGTATACACATTCACCCCATACAGGTGTCAGCTTTGCGTCATAATCAATATTAATTCTTTCAATATCCGCTCCCCACACCGCAACGGGATATTCAATTTTCACATTATTTACTCTTATCTCACCGCCGCAGACAACAGGCTTATCCCACGTCATAACCGATATTTTCACATCGTCCGACGGATTTTCCAGTTCAAAATCATCGGTTATTGTGATACTATTATCGCCAAGCGACGAACGGCGTTTCCAATATACTATTTCAGCCTCTTTCGGATAAGCATTTTTTATGTCACACTCAAAATAATTTTCCCCGACATTGATATTATCTGCATGATAATCACTGCCGTCATGCTGCATAATACCGTTTATCGTCGGCAAATTGTGATATGCGGACTGCATAGTCCATATTGTGTAACGCTCACTGCTAAATGTCTTTTTCGTGTAACTTTCCACTCCGACATCAATAATAATCGGTTTTCCGTCAGCATACACCATATAACTTCCCACGTCATTATGATTGTGATTATCCGCATTGTGTCCGCCCTTTATGCACAATGCCATACCGTCACGCTGTATATTCAAAAGCTGCAAACTTTCAATGTATTCATGCTTATACGATTTATTTCGGAACTTATCCGCTTTATTATCCTCTGAAAGCGTAACCGCAAACAATTTGTGCAGCATATTCATTGTGTCGGGTACGGTTTTGTCTGATTTTGCGATATAGTCGGTCATGCCGAACACAGCTAAATTATCCGACTTCACACGTTTTCCGAAAAGATAAGTCCTCGCTCCGCCAATATCCGCCTTTGCACTGCAATCGGCAAAATTCACAAAATAATCACCCGTAATATGTACACGGTAAATATATTCACCCATGCGTTTTATTTTAGGATTGTCAAAAATATCAATCTTCCCGTCCGACGCACGATACAGCATTTCCAAAAAATCGAACATACACCCTGCCGACATACTCCAATAATCCGCACCCTCGTCACAGCCGCCGTCATCGGGATATGCACTTATATAATAGTCCATAATATCGAGCAATTTTTGTATAACTTTAATACGCTTTTCCGCATCTTTTTCTATTAAAAGACACGATGCAAGAGAGGTGGAACTGCACCAAGACGTCCAGTTTGACGGCTGTTTTCGTCTGTTTTCGCCAAATCCCATCCACCAATAATCACAATTCAAAACAGCGTCAGTCACACGAGCTGTAACCTCACGTTCTATTCTTTCGGTTATTGCCGTGCTTACATTGTTCAGCTTGTCGTATAGAAGATAATATGCAAATGCCAGCAAAGCGGAGGTCTGTGCCGAAAACAAATCAACATTAGGCTTGTCCGCAGACGGCAGCGGCATACCACCGTTATGTGCCGGAATTACCCATGTGCTTTCCTCGCAAATTGCCCATATACCGTTTATAATATCGTCTGTAAATCTGCCCTTATTCTCCGCATATTCACCGAGTACCAGACAGGCAAGTGCTTTTCGGCGTGCGAAATTTATATTCTCATAATTTGTGCGGTTTCCGTCCCTTGAAAACTGCATATATAACGCTGCCGACAAAAATCCCCAGTCAAACCCGATATATTTTTCCGCATTGTTCACCGCAGCCTTGCATATATCATCATTCGGGCAAAACTCTCCGCAGACGGGGAACGGCTTAAATTTATCCCTCGGTAACAATACCGCTTTTAAATCATACTCTGAAAACAGCATTTCTCTGCTCCTCACCGATAATTACAGATTATTTTCTTTTATATATTTTGCGGCACTTTCAAGAATTTTCTTATCGCTCGCATTTGAAATTTTCTCAAAAGCATTGTCATAGTCAAGCCAAGCGTAATCCGACACTTCCGACTGCTGAACAGTTACCTTTTCGCCGTTGTTTTCGGCAATGAAATATATAACGTCCTTTATTACGTCCTCTTTCGGCGAATATCTTGTATGTGCTCTGAAATCGCCGATAAACTCAGCCGTCAAACCCGTTTCCTCGCTTATTTCACGGAATGCGGTTTCCTTTTCGGTTTCGTTGTTTTCAACGTGTCCTTTCGGAAATCCCCAATGTCCGTCTACATTGCCTTTTTTATTATATATCAAAAGATACTCAATACCATTGTTATTCTTTCGGAATATTACACCTCCGCATGACTTTTCAAAGCTTGGCATAACAGTTCCCTCCTTGTGCAGAATTTTTCTTTATTATACCATAACAACACAGGCGGCTGAATGTCGCCGAAGTATTATGATAAAATGTTCTCCGAAATACAGAAATCTCCGATTTCGTTTTATCTCGTGAGGTTATTATATCATAGTTGAATGTGTAAATTCAATATGTAGGGATAATAAAAAAAGCTTGTGATTGAAAGTTCCGTCTGCGGGTGTGGGAATAAGGCGGCATTTTTGCTTTTTCGTCATTGCGTAAAACGCAATTTCCTACAAATTAAAAATAAGGATGACAAATTATGATTTGTCGCTTACGCAAACTTGCAAAGTGGCTCTGCTCCATCAAAGTTTAGGTCAAGCCTTTTTAAAGGCTTGCGGTTTCAAAAGGCAGCGTCTTTTGTCGCTCGTCGCAACGAGCGAAATCCCCTAGCGTCCAAGTTTGGTCAAACTTTCTAAAAGTTTGTCGCTATCCGCAGATAGCGAAATCCCTACACTTTTGGTTATATCTACATTTGTGTAGCGGAAGAATGACGCTACTGTGAACTAAATTTATCTTGCGGTGGACTTGACCACAAACTATAAATTAGTGTTCTATCCTAACATAGCTAAAATCCAAATATAGTGCGACTGACGTTGCCCTCATTTAGCGTTGGGGACGTTTCACTTCCCCATAGGCATAGACATTATCAAAGTAACTCGAACCCTTTGGAGTTCGCTTTGCCTCAGCAGCAGCAAAGCAAACGGAAAGTGCCGCTTTTTGGCA
>CAKSNH010000041.1 GCA_934476075.1 uncultured Clostridia bacterium
TCAAGGGTGTCCCTTGCGGACTTTTCCGTTTGCTTTGTGGACGTGGACAAAGCGAACTCCAAAGGGTTCGAGTTATTAAGTTAATATCTATGGCTATGGGGAAGTGAAACGTCCCCATCGCTAAATGGGGGCAACGTCAGTCGCACTACATTTTGATGTTATCTATGCTCGAACAGAACACTAATTTATAGTTTGTGCGTAGTCCACCGCAAGATAAATTTAGTTCACAGTAGCGTCATTCTTCCGCTACACAAATGTAGATATAGCCGAAAGCATAAGGATTTCGCTATCTGCGGATAGCGACAAACTTTTAGAAAGTTTGACCAAACTTGGACGCTAGGGGATTTCGCTCGTTGCGACGAGCGACAAAAGACGCTGCCTTTTGAAACCGCAAGCCTTTAAAAAGGCTTGACCTAAACTTTGATGGAGCAGAGCTACTTTGCAATTTTGCGTAAGCGACAAACCATAATTTTATTGAAAGGACATACATATGAAAAAGATTATTTACCGCATACTAATCTTAATAATGATACTCTCGCAGTTTTCGCAAATTGTATTTGCACAGGACTATGCGGGACATTGGGCAGAAAACACAATAAAAATATGGTTTAACAAAGGCTTGGTCACAGGTGACGGAAACGGAAATTTTATGCCCGATGAGCCGATAAGCAGAGCGGAATTTCTAACTCTTGTGATGAAAAGCATTAACGCACAAGTATCTGTGCAGCCGTCCAAATTTACCGATATTTATATCAGCGATTGGTATTACAGTACGATAGCGGCTGCGGAGAATATGGGTGTTGTTACGGGCAGCGAAAACAGCGAGTTTCGCCCTAATGACAATATTACACGTCAGGACGCAATGACGATATTGGGCAGAGCGTATAAGATAAAGGGCGGTGCGGTGTTTAATATAAGCGATTATCCCGACGGTGTGGAAATTGCGGAATATGCACTGCCGTACATGGCATATATGTGTGAGAACAATGTTTTAAAAGGCTATGATGACGGCATGATACGCCCCGAAAGAATTATCACAAGGGCGGAGGCTTTGGTGATAGCCGACAGAATGAATTTGCTTATGAATGAGCCGGACAGGGTTAAGAAAATCGAGTTTGAAAAAGGTTATCCTAAACTTCGTGACGGCGGTCTGGCAAAGGGATTTAACGTGTCGCTTCGGACAAACAAAAAATGTACCGTGTACTATACGATAGTACCGATAAATCAGAGTATTACCAATAAAAATCTTATTGATAAAATGCTTATAACGATAGATGAACCCGACACTGATGTTTCTGCGTACATATCATACGATACCGATGAGGAGTGCAATATATATTTTAAGGCGGTGGACGAGTACGGCAATGAAAGCAAAATCGCCAATATCAGAAATGCAAAGACTTTGTATTTTACAGAGGGTGACGGAAGCAGGGAAAATCCGTACATGGTAAGCACGGAAGAACAGCTTGACGCTATGCGGTATTATCTGGACAAGCATTTTAAATTGAAAAATGATATAATAATTTCGGGGAAATGGACGCCGATTGGTACGGGCGATAGGCAGGAGAATATGTTCAGCGGAAGTCTTGACGGTAACGGCTATAAGATTTCAAATCTGCAAGTGAGCAATGTTTCTGAAAATGCGGGTCTTTTCGGATATATTTACACCGGCGAAGTACGCAATTTGTATGTATCCGCACAAAGGATTACAGGCAAAAACAATGTCGGCGTAATTGCCGGAACGGTTGACGGCGGAACTGTTGAGAATTGTTTTACGGACGGTTTGGTGCGTGCATCGTCAAATTATGCCGGCGGAATAGTAGGCACAAATAACGGAAAGATAACAAGATGTCAGTCGGCGGTGCTGGCGATTGAGGCACAGAGCTATGCCGGCGGTATGGCAGGCTGGAACAGCGGTGATATAACCGAATGTATGTCGTGCACATATTCAGTTTTGGCGAATATGTATTCGAGCGGAATTGCCGGAATGAATGTCGGAAAAGTGTCCGGTTGCGTGGCGGCGAATATTAATGTCACCGACTATATGACCGACAACAACGGACGTATTGCCACGAGCAAGGAAAAAGGCATTGTGGAGAATAATTATGCCTATAATAAAATGAATGCAAATGTTGGAAATTGGCTGCCGGATAAGGACAGCCCGAACGGCTTGGACGTATCATGGGAACAGCTGAACGATGCGGTGTTCTATACTACGGTTGTCGGCTGGAACTTTGGGAATTATTGGCGTACTGCCGAAAACGGCGACAGTTTCCGTCTGCCGTCACTGAAAAAGCTATCACTGCCGAAAATAGAAGAAGGTGTGACCTTGTATGCACCGAAACAGATTTATACGGCAGAGGAACTTGCAAAAATATCGGACGCACCCGACAACAACTATATCCTTATGAATGACATAAGTCTGCCTTTAAATGAGGACGGCGGAAACTGGGACGTTATATGCAGTGAAACGGAGATTTCGGATAATCGGCAGACAGGCTTTTCGGGTTCGCTTGACGGCAACGGACATACTTTATATAATCTTGATTTGGAATATTCGGATAAAAATAATGTGTACGGAATGTTCGGAATAGTTACGGGCGGTCTGATAAAAAATCTTAACATATCAAATGCCAATATTTCGGCGTCGGGGGCGAGCGGAATAATTGCGGCGATTAATTACGGCACTATCGCAAACTGTAAGGTGACGGGAAGTATCCGTACCGCACAGACCGATGATATGATATTGTGCGGAGGCATAGCGGGCGAAAATTATGGCACAATTCAGGACAGCGACAGTGAAGTGACGATTAATGCACGGGGAAACAGCATGGCTATTGGCGGAATAAGTGCGAATAACGAGGGAACGGTTATAAATTGTTCCTCAAAAGGCAAGATTATAGCTGCCGGCAAGAACAATGAATCTTCGGGGACGATTGGCGGAATAGTCGGATTTAACAGTGACGGATTTATATATGAATGTTATTCGGCGGTGAGCATATCCGATAAGTCGCAGATTGCATATGTCGGCGGTATCTGCGGTATGTCAAATGGCGGCGAAGTATATAAAACGTCAAGCAATGCAAATATTGATGTAAAGGCGAACACAACTCTTGACGCAACCGCATATGTCGGCGGAATAGCCGGTCTTAGCGGAAACGGACTGGTTATGCACTCATTTTCGGCAAGTCCCGTAAATGCCGAGGGAACAAATGTGTATGTCGGCGGAATATCGGGATATAATCTTAACGGATATGTGCAGAGCTGTTACACCATAAATTCGATAAAGCAGAAAGGCACGGCGAGCATTTATGCGGGCGGAATAGTCGGTATGAATGAGGAGGGATTTGTTACCGAGAATGTTGCGGTAAATCCCGATATATCGGATATGGGTACGGTCGGCAGAATTTGCGGTGCGGCGGCGAACGGACTTATCAGCTTAAATTATGCTTATGACGGTATAAAATGCGGTATGCGTGAGTTTGGCGACAGTGAATTAAACGGAACAGCTTTACCGATGAAGGACATAAGGAGCAAGGATTTGTATTTTAAGCCGATAGGCGAGGGCGGAACGCTTGAATGGTCGCAGGACGCATGGGCATACAGAAATGCGGATAATCCGTATTATCCTTTGCCGGTGCTGAAAGATGTAAAAAATCAGGATAAATTTGTTATGCCGATTTATTAAGAAAAAAGATTTTGATTTTTTGGCATTGCGTTTTGAGAAAATTCCGCAAATTAAAAAATACAGCTATTGACATTTGCAATAGCTGTATTTTTATATGCACTGTTTACAGTGTTGTTATTACGCTTTGTTGATTGAACCGAAAAGTTCCATTTTTTCTTTAACAGTAGCCTTGATAGCCTCAAAGCCCGGAGCAAGAAGTTTTCTAGGGTCGAAACCTTTGCCTTGTTGGTCTTTGCCTTCTTCAATGTACTTTCTTGTAGCCTCTTGGAATGATAGCTGACATTCAGTGTTTACATTGATTTTAGCAACGCCCAAAGAGATGGCTTTCTTAATCATGTCGGCAGGAATACCTGTACCGCCGTGCAATACCAAAGGAAGGTCGCCGATTAGCTCTTTTGTTTTAGCCAATGCGTCAAAGTCCAAACCTGCCCAGTTTGCAGGATATTTGCCGTGGATATTACCGATACCGGCTGCAAGGAAATCTACGCCAAGGTCTGCGATTTTTTTACATTCGTTAGGGTCAGCAATTTCGCCGGCACCGATTACACCGTCCTCTTCACCGCCGATTGAACCAACTTCTGCCTCGATTGACATACCCATAGCATGAGCAACTTTTACAAGTTCTGTTGTCTTTTCAACGTTTTCGTCGATAGGGAAGTGTGAACCGTCAAACATGATTGACGAGAAACCTGCTTTTACGCATTTATAGCAGCCTTCGTATGAACCGTGGTCAAGGTGCAAAGCAACCGGAACAGTGATGTTCAATTCTTCCATCATAGCTTTAACCATAGCTGCAACAGTCTTAAAGCCTGTCATGTATTTACCTGCACCCTCAGATACACCCAAGATAACAGGTGAGTTATTTTCTTGTGCTGTCAAAAGGATAGCTTTTGTCCATTCAAGGTTATTGATGTTGAACTGACCTACTGCATAGTGACCTGCAACAGCTTTATCCAACATTTCTTTTGCTGATACTAACATTATAAATTCCTCCTAATAATTTGTGTTCTATTTTTCATAAAACAAAACTCTGTTAATATTATAACATACTATTTTTTTATTTTCAATATATGAATGTAGAAAATGCACGTTTTTTGTTTCACACAGCATTATTTGGCTGAACCGAAATTATTTAATATGTCGCCCAATCCGTCGGTAGCCTCTGTTATTTTGCCCATTACAGCATCGGCTAATTCATCATTTCCTGCCACTTTCCATGACTTACCCTCTTTAACCACCTTTATATCCACTTCGGTTGTCACCGTTTCGGAGTTTTCGCCGATATTCGATTTGAGAATATCTATAACCTTGTTTTGAATATCCTCCATGGTCATATTTGCCGAGTATTCACTTGAAAATCTGAATTTCATCAAGTCCATAAAAACATCGCTTATAATAGGTTTCATGTCCAATGCGGTAACCTGCGTTTTTACGATAACGGTGTTGTTGTCGATTTTTTCGGCTGAAACTATGTTATAGTCCAATTTATCAAACAACAAATCCATTGCGGTTTTAATATATTCGTCCGAAACATTATCATCAATGGTGATTTCATCGGTATTAAGGTATGTTTTTGCTCCGTCAAGGTTTTTGTTTTTCAATTCGGTAAACATACCGCTTACCGCCGCTTCCGACTTTTCAACCTCTTTACAACCTGTAAGGCTTGCAAATATCAATATCATAGCCAACAGAACAGACGTTAATTTTATTGTATTTTTCATGTTACTTCTCCTTTATAAAATATTACTAAATGTTCTCCGAAACATAGAAATCTTTTGATTTGGTTCTGTTTCGTGAGGTTATTATATTATAACAACGAAGGCGGTGTCCGTCGCCGAAGTATTATGATAAAATGTTCTCCGAAACATAGAAATCTTTTGATTTGGTTCTGTTTCGTGAGGTTATTATACCATAAGTAAAAATGCTTGCTCGCAAGGGCATTTTTACGCAGCCGTCAATGTCATCACAGGCAAAATCGTATTTTGCATGACGTAGACTGCGGCTACGGCATTGGAACGCAAGTTCCTGTGAGGACATTATACCATAACAACGGAGGCGGTGTTCGTCGCCGAAGTATTATGATAAAATGTTCTCCGAAACATAGAAATCTTCTGATTTGGTGTTATTTCATGAGGTTATTATACCATAACAACGAAGGCGGTGTCCATCGCCGAAGTATTATGATAAAATGTTCTCCGAAACATAGAAATCTTTGATTTCGTTCTGTTTCGTGAGGTTATTATA
>CAKSNH010000042.1 GCA_934476075.1 uncultured Clostridia bacterium
AAAAAAGCTCAGAACGGACAGACTGAACCCGAAGGCGTACAAAGGTACTCCGAGAGGTGAAGTATGTTCGTAGCAAAAGAGAAATAATAAAAGAAAAATCATGAAAGAAGATTTTTCAACCTATAAAATATTGTAATATTAAAACCTTTTAATATTTATATAAGTATAGTCTTTTGCGGTCTGGGGTTTTTAAACAGCCCCTAATCTATTGCTCTTTTATAGTACCTTGTTTGTAGGCTGTAACAAGTGCCTGTAATGCGTTGATTTTTTTTGCGGCAGCCATGCCGTCACCGGTATTTTCAACTAAAATGCGTTTCGGAGCGGTATCTATAATGTCAAGTGTGGAGTGTATATCAAGCTCGTTTTTTATCGCCATTTCCACCGATTCAAACGAATCATGTGCCGACAATAACAAGCCGTGCGAGTTGAACAGCAATGTATATCCAGCAATACCGGTCTGTGCCTGATATGCCCGTGACAGTCCGCCGTCTATGACAAGCAGTTTACCGTTAGCCTTGACGGGATTTTCGCCCTTTTTGATTTTAACGGGCACATGACCGTTGATAATATGCGAATAGCTGTACGGCGAAATTCCGAACTCGGCGAGGATTTTATTGCACGTTTCGGGATTGGAAATAAGGCTGTAATACGGGTCTTTGATTTCCAGCCAGGTGCTCTCGTCCTCGATAAAGTATCTCTCGAATGAAGTCATTTTGTTCTTGCCGTACAAAGGCGAAGAAATTCCGCACCACAAAAACCACAAAAAGTCCTGTCCTTTCTGCTTTTTCTCCTTTTCCTTCTCAAAATAGCCGTTTCTCGCCATGGTATCGGCGGCGTCAAGCAATTCACGTCCGCTCACCTTGCAGCCGTCCACGTCAACCTTTGCAAAGCTGCCGTCATCATTCATAGGTATACAGCCGTGGTACAATAGATTTGAATTGTAACACTTGTACATACTCCCCTTTGCGTATAGGAATTTGACGTGCTTTTGCAGTTTGTCGCTGTTTTTAAACGACATTTTAAGATTGTTCATCAGGGTCTGCTCCGCCTCGGTCAGCTCATACGGATTTTTCGGGTCGATTGTAGGGAAGTTGCGGTCTTTCAGCGGATAGATTTTTCCGTCAATATTAATGGTGTAGTTTTCATAGTCTATACGTTCAAGCATTAAATGGTTCGACATACCGTATTCGGGGTGACGTTTTATCGTCTGCCCTTCAAGCTTGAACTGGATAATCGCTATCGCTTTATGCACCTTTGCCCAATAATCCTTATCGTGCTGAGTGATGGTAACACGGTTCGGATTTCTTGGCATGAAACATTCGCACGGGTCATTTGCATAGGTTTCCAGTGCGAAAACGGTAAGCGGACGAAGATTAATTCCGTAGCCTTCTTCCAGACAGTCGAAGTTGGTGTATTTTGTAGATATGGACAGCACGTTCGCTATACATACCAGACTGCCTGCCGCCGCACCCATCCATGATACGTCATGATTACCCCACTGTATATCGACAGAATGATAATTAAGCAGTCGGTCGAGGATAATATCGGCTCTCGGACCTCGGTCGAAAATGTCGCCGATTATGTGCAGTCTGCCGATTGCAAGACGCTGGATAAGATGCGATATTTCTATAATAAATTCGTCCGCCTGTCCAAGCTCGATTATGGCGGATATGGTTTCGTTGTAGTATTCGTCCTTGTCCTCGGCTACATCTACGTTTGCGTGGATAAGCTCGTCTATGACGTCACCAAGGCTGTCGGGAAGTGCCTTTCGGATATTCGCCCGTGTGTATTTTGCGGCGATAAGCCGGCACACCTCAATAAGCCGGTACAGCGTGATTGCGTACCAATCGTCAATATTTTCGGTTGTGTTTTTGATAAGCTCCAATTTCTGTTCGGGATAATATATCAGCGTGGCGAGCACCATGCGGTCATGCTTTGACAGGGTGTGACCGTAGATGGATTTTATTTTCGATTTGATAACACCCGACGCATTTTTTAAAATGTGCAGAAAGGATTCGTATTCGCCGTGAATGTCGCTCATAAAATGCTCCGTCAGTTTCGGGAGCTTCTGTACGGACGATAATTTTATAATTTCGGTGCACGCCGACTGCATGGTCGGATATTGCTCCGCCAACAGGGATAAGTAGTCTAAATTGTATTGATTCATCACTTGTCCTCCTTTATATTAACAGGCTTACTATACACGCCGCCGCTACCGCCGAAAGAGCGGTTGTCATAAGTCCTCTGCCAAAGTACGCCAATATCGCCGCAGTGACAAAGCCTGCCAGTGCGGACGGAAAACTGCCGGTCGAATAGAAAATCGCCGGAAAGGTCATAGCCGACAGTACGGCATAGGGGATATAGTATAAAAATGATTTTATCCACTGATTTTGTATTTGTTTTTGAAAAAATGCGAGCGGTAACATTCTTATTAAATATGTCAGCCCTGCGGTAAGTATAATTGCTATTGCGTAGTTCATTGTGTGTTATCCTCCTTGTGCGGAAAGAATGTCGCTCCGAGTGCGGCTGCAATGACGGAGGATATAATCATTTTCCAGCTGTCCGAAATTATGCCGAACAGCGGAATATAGTACAAAAGGCACGAAAATACCGCCGAAACAAGCACAACCGTAAATATTGATTTTTCGTGCCGTGCCGGTGTAAGTATAATTGCCAGAAACATTGCGTACAGGGATATTCCCATGGCGGCGGCGATGACGGGCGGAAGCAGGTCGGAGATGATTATTCCGAGCACTGTGCCCAAAATCCAGCCGATGTACGGGAGTGCGATAAGTCCGGTCATATAAGTATATGTGACTTTATGCGGTTTCATTGCCGCTACGGCGAAAACCTCGTCAGTTATGCCGAAGGATACGGCAAGCCTTTTTACAAACGGCATTTTTTCTATCTTCTGCGACAGACCGAGCGTCATAAGCATATAGCGTATGTTGATTACCAGTGTGGCAGCCACAAGTTCAACGTAAGTACCGCCCGCCATCATAATATTAAGGACGGCGAACTGTCCCGACGATGTAAAGCACGTCATTGACATCATAAGCACGACTATCGGCGGTACTTTGCCGAGCATTCCGAGCATACCGAATGAGAATGATATTGGCAGATACCCCAGTCCGATAGGAAGTCCGTCCAGAATACCGTTTTTGAATTGAATTTTTTTGCTTTCCAAGTTTGTTACCTCGTTTTAATTTTATTAGTCTTAGGTTAATTATATAATAGCCGACGCTGAAAATCAATAGGGCAGACCATGCTGATGGGCGGAAATCTGTGATAAAAAAATAACAAGCGAGGGAATTTTGTGATACATATTATATAGTAGAAACTAATGCAGATTATATAATATACATTTTTATCCATGAACAATTTTTTGTGAAATTTACGTCTTTTTTTTATGTGTACGGATTTTATGCTGATTGTAAAATGTGTATGAGTTAGATTTGTCAAACCTATTGCGTTTTTTTATCTTTGACCATGCGGTATGTATCATGGCGGAAACCATGCTATGACTAAAACAGAGCGATGTCCGCAAAAATAAAAATACTATATTATATAGGAAGAAATCAAATTAATTTTCATTGAAATTTTGCGTTATGTAAACTTAAAGTCATGTGACAAAAATGTCGCATTACAGATTTTTTGTGATGTAAATAGTTGGCTGAAATTTGCCTAAAATATGTAAAATATATCATTAAAATTTTACTGATTTATTGGGCTAAATAAAAAAAGTGAGCAAATAAGCCATTTTTTATTTTCGGATATATAAAAACAATAGGTATATTTTTTACTTTGGTGGAATATAATAGTAATAGGCTATATGTTTTATAGTGAAAAGTGACAAAAAAGGGGTGAAAATAATAAAAAAATAACCATGATTTTCAGTAAAATGTAACAAGGTTGTTACGAAACCATTGACAACAGCCGAATTTTTCGTTATACTGATTAACAATACGACGAAAAGTATGGCAGTAAGTTTTAAATGCGGTGAAAAAATTAAAGCCGCAGTGTATTTAAAACTGAGTACCTAAGGAGGTAAGTATGTTGAAACTAAAAGAAACATTGAAGAACTTCCCGAAAACTCGTAGTCGCTTAACAGCATTTTTATTACTTTGTGTTATTTGTATAGTATCTATGGGTGCGGTTAATGATGCGGCGGTAAAAGAGATTACCGTGCGTGACGTTAACGTTTATGAAAATGCTGATAACTCTATTGTTGTAAAAACAAGACAAGCAACCGTTGGACAACTTCTAAGCGAAAACAATATCGTCCTTGGGGAATATGATAATATCAATTTCCTATGCGACGAAGAGTTAAGCGATGATTCCACTATTATAATTAGACGTGGTATACCGTTTATGGTAGCGACTGCTGATGGCTTAACACAAACATCAACAACAAAAGCTACTGTGGGTGAAGCTCTTATCGAGGCCGGAGTTTCGGTCGAAGAACTTGACGAGGTAGACCCGCCTGTGGATACAGCCGTTTGGGCTGATATGACTGTTACTGTGGCGAAGGTTACAGTGGACAAAATAGTCGTTGAGGAAAATATTCCTTACACTACGAGTAAACAGGAAACGGATTCACTTTACAAAGGTGAAAAGGAAACAGTGCAGCGTGGTGAGAATGGTTTGAAGTCCGTTGTGTATGAAGTGACATACAAGGACGGAGTTGAAATTTCAAGAGATTCTGTCAGCGAAGAAACTATTTATGAACCAAAGGCAGAGATTGTAAAAGTAGGAACAAAGGCGAAGGCTGCGGCGGTGCAGTCGACTGACAGTCTGCCGTCAAGAGGCAGTATCAGATACAAGGCGTCTTACAAGATGCGTGCAACTGCGTATGACCCATCTCCGTCGGCTAACGGCGGACACACGACAACAGCAACCGGTACGGCTATAAAACATGGTGTTGTGGCAGTTGACCCTAGTGTTATACCGCTTGGTTCGAGACTTTATATCGAGTCGGCAGACGGCGGAAAATCATGGGTATACGGTTATGCTATCGCCGGTGATACAGGCGGTGCTATTAAAGGAAACAAGATTGATTTATGCTATAATTCAAGAAGTGAGGCATATTCATTCGGTGTAAGACAGGCGAATGTGTATGTGCTTGACTGATGTTAAAATAAAATTAAATTTGATAAATAAACTTTTCGTGTATGCAGAGCTATGGGAACATGGCTCTGTTTTTTGTTGGGGGGAAATTAGGATTTATTTTTTACTTGTGGTTATGCGAAGTAACAAGCATCCCATCAAAAATCCAATGAGAGTCCCACAAGTATT
>CAKSNH010000043.1 GCA_934476075.1 uncultured Clostridia bacterium
TGGTGGGAGTAACAGGGCTCGAACCTGTGACATCCTGCTTGTAAGGCAGACGCTCTCCCAGCTGAGCTATACTCCCATAAATAAAATTTTGGTCGGGATGACAGGATTCGAACCTGCGGCCCTCTGGTCCCAAACCAGATGCGCTACCAAACTGCGCTACATCCCGATACTCTTGTTTAGTATCTGTCGTCCTGACGACTTGTATATAATAGCACGTTTGGGAGTGTAATTCAACTTTAATATAACATGTTCTGATTAATTTACATATAGTAAATCTCTTGTTTTCTCTGTTTTTCTCGAATTTACTAAGAAAATCATTTTTTTGTTTTAATGTACGACAAAAAATCCTTTGCACTGTCACGCAAAATCATAGCCAGCAAAATCATACCTATATATCCGCACATATTGTATCCGTCACCGACTAATTTCTCAAAGCCTATCCCCGCACCCAAAAAGCCTGCCGCCCCGACAGCCAAACCGATTATATTGCGGTTGACACCCGTTAAGACGGTAATTTTTTCGGTTATGCCGAAACCGTTTGAAAGGGCGGTGGAGAGTATGGCGAGCATGAATATTACAGTGTACATCACTTGCCAAGCCTTGCCCAGACGTGATACGATAGTGAGCATCGGTATTTCGCCGAGCGGAATTTTACCGCAGTATATGCTGATTACCGCCCATACAAGCACCATTATGCACAGGAAGAATCCGCCCGAAAGTATGCCGACAATTTTTGCGTCTTTTTTGTTTGTAATTTTATTGCTTGCATCGGATAGGATTACCACGGCGGTCAGTATATTGTAGCTTGCATAGCTAAGCCCCGACACCGCCCAATTATCGGCGAGAATATCGGATATACTGCCGAATACCGCCGTTTCACGATACACAAGCACATTAAAACATACGGCAATTATGCCTATAATAATTATCGGAGCGATAATTCCGTTTACGACAAGCAGTGCACGAATATCGAACATAAAGCATATCGTGCAAAGTATGCAGATTGTCAGCACGCCTGTCATAGTGTGTATGCCGTACATTTGATTTAGTGCCGAACCGCACCCGGCTGCCATGGTGCAGAATACCGTCATCATGAACAGAAATATTATAATCTCGATAAGTCCGTCAAACGGTTTGGGAACTATGCACGATAAATATTCCCTAAAACCGCTTGTTTTAAGCTGTGCACATTTATTTAATATCGCATATGCGGTCAGACCGAAAAGTATGCTCACACCGATTATGCCGAAAATGCTGATGTTTCCGTATTTGATAAAAAAACTGAGGATTTCCTGACCCGATGCAAACCCGGCACCGATTAATGTAGCGATATATGTACCTGTCACGAGAAATATGTTTATATAGCGTTTCAACAGTATTCACAGCCTTTCAAAAAAATAAGTCCCCTTTGAGTATATGTCAAAAGGGACTTATTAATGAAACTATCTGCTGATTTCAAGTATTTTAAATTGTACAATTCCGCCCGGAGTATTGGCATCAACCGTTTCGCCCAATTTGTGATTTAAAATTGCGGCACCGACAGGTGATTCATAAGAAAGTTTTTTCTTTTCAGGGTCAGCCTCTGACGGACCTACCATAGTATATTCCAATTCTTCGTCAAATTCGATGTCAAGAATTTTTACCTTTGAACCCGGTGTTACAACATCGCTCTTGATTTCACTGTCATCAATGATACGAGCGTATTTTAACATATTTTCAATAGTGTTTATTCTTGCTTCGACTTGTGCCTGTTCATTTTTTGCTTCGTCATATTCAGAGTTTTCCGACAAGTCACCGAAAGCCAATGCTTGTTTGATTTTTTCCGATACTTCTTTTCTTGTTACTGTTTTAAGCTGTTCCAATTCGTCCTGCAACTCTTTCAAACCCTGCTGAGTCAACACAACTTCTTTTTCGTCCATGTTTAATTCCTCCTTATAATTATATGACTTAATCATCAAATAACATAGTATATTATAAACATTTTAATATCAAATGTCAACAAACAATATTGCCTTATTTATACATATGAAAATGCACCGCCTTTAAAAGCAGTGCATTTTGGTAATATTCGATTATTTCTTAATAATAGTACTGATAACAACAGTCTTTGTTGAATCTTCCCATTGTACGTCAGCACCGAATGCCTCTGCGATTGCTCTTACAGGCACATATGTTCTGTCGCCGATAATTTGAGCCGGAACATCAATTTCGATTGTTTCGCTGTTCTTCTTCATTTGGTTGCTGTCGATTGTAAGCTGGATTTTGTTTATGCCAAGCGATGCGGATACTGTTTGAGTTTCGCCGTCCCAAAGTACAGTTGCACCCATAGCCTCAAAGATTGCTCTTACAGGAACCAGAGTTCTGTCATTGATTGTCAAAGGCACTTGGTCAAAGTTTACATTTTCATTATTTACGGTAACCTTGATTACATTGTCTGATGTAAGGATATATGGGTCTGAATTAGTGCCCTTGCCCGAACCGATATTTGTGATAGCAGTATTAAGGAAGAATGCCGGACGGATACCTAATTGCTGATATGCGGCAGAGAATGATATATCGCCCGAAACGCCGACTGTGCATACATTTGAGCTGTTGCTCTCGGTGTATGGTGTACGAAGCCATGTGGCATTCTTTTTGCCGGCAATCAAAGTGGTAGTCTTAGCCTCAACATTTTCAGCAGCCTGTTTTGTCAATGTACCTACATGATAATCATTGCCAAGCTTGCCTGCATTTTTGTATACATTATTAATTTGCTGTACATCAAGTAGGAAAACTTTATCTGTTGTCTGTTCGCTTGATGCGGTTGCGTAGTTTTGTACGCAGTCGGCAATGGCTGTTTTGAATTTATAACAGTTTTCGTCTTTTTCAGCTGAATATTCATAAGCGTCAATGATAGATTTTTGTGTAACGGCAAGTATAGCATCGTGACCGATTTCGTTAAAGTTGGTCAAAAATCCCGCCTCTTTTGCAAATGTATCAGACGCACCGAAATAGCTTTGACCGCACTTATCCGATGAGTTTCCGCAAGCCCATACCACTTCGCCCGACGGAGCGTCAGAGTTAAGCCATGAACGCATATTGCTGTCTGCCCAGTAATTAGAACCATTTTTCTGACGGTTGATGCCGCTGCCCTGTCCTCTGCCGTGAGAACTTGTTGTGATGCCGCCGCCCACGTCAAATGATTTCAGGCAAATATCCTTATCCGACATCATAAGAGGAATATAACCCTCTTTAAATTCTGTTGACGTATCTGTTGAATCAATGATAGGATTGTTGTTACTGTCATATCCTGTCACTTTTTCAAAAGCAACGCATCTCCACATAACCGGCTGGTCGTAATATTTACCCATTTGCACATAGTCGCCCAATTTAATTGTATCAACACTTGCACTGACCATCATAGGCAATGCTGAAACTGCAATAGCAACGCTTGCAATTCCGCTTAAAAGTTTTTTTGTTAAATTCATTTAACAAACCCCCTGTTTTTATAATTTTTATACACACAATAGTATAGGTACATTATAGCAAAATGTGATATACTTTTCAAGAGGGAGTGAGAATTTATACATGAGTGAGTTGGGAGTTGTGAATCGGCGTAGATTAATGCGGGTGTAAATATAAATTATGAGTTGTGGGGGGATTGATGTATTTAGCGTTCTGTTCAAATGTAACTAAAATCCAAATGTAGTGCAAACTGACGTTGCCCCCATTTAGCGTTGGGGACGTTTCACTTTCCCATAGGTATAGGTATTGACTAAATAACTCGAACCCTTTGGAGTTCGCTTTGCCTCAGCAGCAGCAAAGCAAACGGAAAGTGCCGCTTTTTGGCACGCAAAGAGCTAAGATGACAATAGTTTTCCATTAGGTCGGTAAAATTTGCTCCATTGCCTAGACCCGCAAATTTTATGCTGTCAAAGTATAGCAAACAAACTAGATTTAAAAATCGTCCTAGCATATTTATCTGCTTGCTTGTGGTACAGCATACCCTCCAAACCCACGCAAAATAGTTTCGCTCCTTGCGTGCCTCCTAGCCGAAAGTTTAGTGGGTAAGGGTGGGTTTAGATAGAAATGCGAGTGAGTGACTATTTTGCACCACAAATTGCACTACACTTTCATTCATATCTACGCTTGCACTTTCCCACTAAACTCACCCACAGGACACGCAAAAAGCGTATATCTATATTCAGTGGGCACAGAGGGTATGCCGTATCTATGCTTTGTTTGTGCACTTATGTATTTTCTAAATATAGTGCAAGTTCTACATTTGGACGGCACAAAATTCATGCGTCTAGGCAATAAATGAATTTTGCCGACAAAGTGGGAACAACTATATTGCAATAGCT
>CAKSNH010000044.1 GCA_934476075.1 uncultured Clostridia bacterium
GTCAAGGGTGTCCCTTGCGGACTTTTCCGTTTGCTTTGTGGACGTGGACAAAGCGAACTCCAAAGGGTTCGAGTTACCTTGATAATGTCTATACCTATGGGGAAGTGAAACGTCCCCGTCGCTAAATGGGGGCAACGTCAGTCTGCACTACGCTTTGATTTTAGCTATGTTAGGGTAGAACACTAATTTTTAGTTTGTGTTTGCGTAAGCGACAAATCATAATTTATCGTTTACGCAATCTATCAATCCCCATTTACAACAGGGACACAAAAAACAGGGACATAAAATGCCCCTGTTTTTTGTGTCCCTGTATTATTTATTAAGCAATATATTATTTCGTGCAATAACTGTATTCGGGTGAAGCAGTACACCCTTTTGCACATTATGTATTATCGACTCGTCAAGTGCATACAAAAATGCCTTGTCTAAATCCTCAAACGCATATTTCCTGTGCGTTTCCACACCGTCAAAATCCCTCGACGGCTCTATCATGTCTGCAAGATAGATTATTTTGTCAAGCATAGACATTTCTTCGCCTGCCACCGTATGCGTAAGTATTGCGTGCAAAATTTCCTTGTCGGTTATCCCGAATTCCGTTTCGGCTACCTTAACCCCAAGCGGTGCATGGATAAGTGCATAATTCGCCTTTTCAACGTCCGACAATTCAACACCCAATTCGGCACATTTTTTCAATGAATCCTCATATGACAAATTCTTCGCACAATCGTGCAAAAGTCCGGCAATCCTTGCTTTTTCAACGTCTGCACCGTATTTTTGTGCCATTTTAACCGCCGTTTCACTCACACCGATACTGTGTATATATCTTTTCTCCGACAACATACTTTTTAATTTTTCCTGCATATTACGTCACACTCCGTACAATGAATTTTTATAAATATAATCAATCACACCGTCGGGCAGCATATATTTTACGGTCTTGCCCTCTGCCAAACGCTCACGAATCATTGACGAGGAAATATCAAATTTCGGTGCATGAATAAGATGTATATTCGCATTGTATTTTTTGTTTAGATGCTCTGTTGATTTTTCTGTATCGTCACAATATCCGCTCCGCTCAAACACCAGAATATCCGCAAGCGACAATATTTTCTCCGGTCTGTGCCATGTTTCAAATGCGGCGAGCGAATCACCGCCGATTATAAAATACAGTCTGTCATTCGGGTATTTGTTCTTAAAATATTCCAATGTTTCCGATGTGTATGAATAACTTTTCTTTTCTATCTCATAATCGCACAATTCAAACTGCGGATTGTCACTTATCGCAATGCGTACCATCTCCGCTCTGTGCTCGGACGAGATTATGTGCCTGTCACGCTTGTGCGGAGGATTCCCGCTCGGCATAAACAAAAGCCGGTCTATCGCAAATTCCTCTTTTGCAAGCTGAGCAATAAGCAGATGTGCATTGTGAATCGGACTGAACGTACCGCCCATTATACAGATATTCATATTATTTCCTCGGCAACTCTATTTTACGGTTTTTCTTGTCCTCTGCCTGCTTGTAAAGCACAAATTTTGAACCGATAGCCTGTATCGGCTCTGCTCCCAACCGCTGTGCAATCTCGTTGCAGGCAGGTTTTACGTCAAGGAACGCTGTTTCCAAAATGTGTACTTTAATAAGTTCTCTCGCTTCAAGTGCATTTGCAAGCTGTTCTATCAGTACATCGGTTATCCCGCCTTTCCCAATCTGGAAAATAGGCTGCAAGCCGTTTGCAAGCGAACGCAGATATGCACGCTGTTTACTTGTTATCATATGTTTTATATCCTTTCACATTATAAAATAAATTCAAATTCCAAATCGCCGATACGAACCAAATCGCCCTCGTTGATTCCGGCGTCTTCAAGTGCCTGAATAACACCTTTTCTGCGAAGTGCGTTTTGGAAGAATTGCAGCGATTCTTCGTCAGAGAAGTTGACACTGCCGCCGACAGCCTCAATCCACGAACCTGTGATAACATATACGCCGTCCTCGACATTGATTTCAAAGCCTTTGTCGTTGACATCAAATATAGGCTCGTTAATATCCATTTCCGGCTCAAACACTGCGATAGGAGGCAATTTTTGAAGTTCTGTGTAAGTGTGTTTCATAAGCTCGTCCACACCATTGCCCGTTGCGGCGGATATTTCAAATAGCTGATAGCCACGCTTTTTCATTTCCGCTTTAAACGCATCATACGCATCTTGGTCTTGAATAATATCCGTTTTGTTTGCCGCTACAATCTGCGGACGGTTTTCAAGGTCAACGTTATACTTTGACAATTCCGAATTGATAATATCAAAATCCTCGATAGGGTTTCTGCCCTCGATACCCGAAACGTCAACCACATGGATAAGCAGACGAGTTCTTTCAATATGGCGTAAAAATTCGTGTCCCAAGCCGACACCCTCGCTCGCACCTTCGATAATTCCCGGAATATCCGCAAGCACAAAACTCATGCCTGCACCTGCCTCAACCACACCCAAATTAGGTTCGAGCGTGGTAAAGTGATAGTTGGCGATTTTAGGCTGAGCCTTTGTTGTGCGTGACAAAAGCGTAGATTTTCCGACATTAGGGAACCCCACAAGACCGACATCGGCAAGCAGTTTAAGTTCAAGAATTACTTCACGTTCATCGCCGGGCTGACCGTTTTTCGCAAAATTCGGAGCTTGACGTGTAGGAGTTGCAAAATGAGCGTTACCCCAGCCGCCGTTGCCGCCCTTTGCCAAAACAACGTCCTTATCGGGATTTGAAATATCGGCAATAATCATATTTGTTTTTGCGTCACGGACTATTGTACCCTGCGGAACATCGATTATAATATCACTTCCGCTTTTGCCCTTGCAGTTCTTGCCCGTACCGTCACCGCCGTTTTCGGCTGTATATTTGCGTTTATATCTAAAATCCATAAGCGTGGACATACCCAAATCCACACGAAATACGACATTACCACCCTTACCGCCGTCACCGCCGTCCGGACCGCCTGCCGCAACATACTTTTCACGGTGGAATGCAATCGCACCGTTACCGCCGTTTCCCGCTTTAATTAAAATTTTTGCTTTATCTATAAACATATCTTTCACCTTCTTTTTCAGTTTTTGTATTCATTATATATTGTAACCCTTTCGGGGATAAAATACAATAATTATATTGTAAATTATGAGTTGTCGCTTACGCAAGCACAAACTTGCAAAGTGGCTCTGCTCCATCAAAGTTTAGGTCAAGCCTTTTTAAAGGCTTGCGGTTTCTGGTCAAGTAATTTTGACTAGGTCAAAATCGGCTATGCCGCCGGACATCTTTCCAGTACTAAGGCAGCGTCTTTTGTCGCTCGTCGCAACGAGCGAAATCCCCTAGCGTCCAAGTTTGGTCAAACTTTCTAAAAGTTTGTCGCCGACCGCAGTTGGCGAAATCCCTACACTTTTGG